>NZ_JBIWFN010000002.1:600981-705142 GCF_044763085.1 Streptomyces sp. NPDC096311 | reverse complement strand
GGGGGAACACACCCGCGCCCCCCCGGGGTGACGGGGGGGGGGCCCGGGGCCCGGGGCCGCCGGGCCCCTCCCCGTTACCGATTCCGCCGGAATCCGCGTCCGCCTGCTCAGGCCTCCGACGCGGCGTCGACCGGCTCCTTGGCGCCCACCGGCGCGCCGTCGCCCGCGGGCTCGGTCGCCGCGGAGCCGCCGAGCTTCTGCTTCACGAAGGCGATCGCGAGCACGATCGCGGCGACGAGCAGCGACAGCAGTACGGTCTCGCGTCCGTCGTGTTCCGTGTCGGTCAGCATGTAGCCGAGGACGAAGACGATCAGCGCGGCCGTCGCCCAGGTCAGGTAGGGGTACAGCCACATCTTCACGACCAGCTTCTCCGGCGCCTCGCGCTGGATGATCTTCCGCATCCGCAGCTGCGAGAAGCAGATGACCAGCCAGACGAACAGGGCGACCGCGCCGGAGGAGTTGACGAGGAAGAGGAAGACCGAGTCCGGGAACTTGTAGTTGAAGAAGACGGCGACGAAGCCGAAGACGACCGAGACGACGATCGCGGCCATCGGGACACCGCGCGAGGTGGTCTTCGCGAACACCTTGGGCGCGTCGCCGCGCTCGCCGAGCGAGAACGCCATCCGGGAGGCCGTGTAGAGCCCGGAGTTCAGGCAGGACAGCACGGAGGTCAGCACGATGAAGTTCATGATCTGACCGGCGTGCGCGATGCCGAGGGAGTCGAGGGCGGCGACGTAGGAGCCCTTGTCCTTGATGGAGGGGTCGTTCCACGGCAGCAGGGACACGACGACGAGGATCGAGCCCAGGTAGAAGACGCCGATGCGCCAGATGATGCTGTTGGTGGACTTGGTGACGGCCCGCTGCGGGTCCTCGGACTCACCGGCGGCGAGGGTCGCGATCTCGCTGCCCATGAAGGAGAAGACGACCAGGAGCACACCGGTGAGGATCGCGCCGGGCCCGTGCGGCAGGAAGCCGCCGTGCTCGCTCAGATTCCCCAGGCCGGCCTTCGGGGCGTCGACACCCGGCAGCACGCCGAAGATCGCGAGCCCTCCGACGATGATGAACGCGCCGATCGCGACGACCTTGATCCCGGCGAACCAGAACTCGAACTCGCCGTACGAGCCGACGGAGACCAGGTTGGTCGCGGTGAGTACGACCATCACGATGAGCGCCCAGCCCCACTGCGGTACGCCGGGCATCCACCCTTCGAGGATCTTGGCTCCCGCGGTCGCCTCGACGGCCAGCACGACCACCCAGAAGAACCAGTACAGCCAGCCGATCGAGAAACCGGCCCAGCGTCCGAGCGCGCGGTCCGCGTGCGCGGAGAACGAACCGGAGGTCGGGTTCGCGGCGGACATCTCGCCGAGCATCCGCATCACCAGCACCACGAGCGTGCCGACGAGGGCGTAGGAGAGGAGGATTCCGGGGCCCGCGGTGGCGATACCGGAGCTGGAGCCCACGAAGAGGCCGGCTCCGATGACGCCACCAATGGCGATCATGGTCAGATGACGGTTCTTGAGGCCGGCCTGGAGGCCCGAACCGGGTTCTCCGGGGCCTCCGGGGCCGCTTGCGGCCTTTGTGGGGGTCGGCTGCGAGGTCATGAGGGGGGATTCCTTTGCGCCGGGTGAGCAGATTCCCGTACGAGCGGTGTACGGGCCCGAGCGGGTCCTTGTAGGGACCCTGTAACGAGCCGGTCCAGTGAATCGGAGGCAAAGAGATTCGTGAACCTTTGAATCCGGATCGTTACTTGAGGTTTCCTTGAGGTTTGTAGTGTTGCTCACAGTTTTCGCTGGCGGCACCCGGCAAGGTCGATCCGAAACGGCCGTGTCACACTCGGACCATGCGCGTGTATCTCGGCTCTGATCATGCCGGTTTCGAACTCAAGAACCACCTCGTCGAGTGGCTCAAGGCTGCCGGGCATGAGCCCGTCGACTGCGGGCCCCTCATCTACGACGCCCAGGACGACTACCCGCCGTTCTGCCTCCGCGCGGCGGAGCGTACGGCGGCCGATTCCGAGGCGCTCGGCATCGTGATCGGCGGCTCCGGAAACGGGGAGCAGATCGCGGCGAACAAGGTGGACGGGGTTCGTGCCGCGCTCGCCTGGAGCGAGGAGACTGCGTCGCTGGGGCGGCAGCACAACGACGCCAACGTGGTGGCGGTGGGTGCGCGGATGCACTCGCAGGAGGAGGCGACGAAGTTCGTGGAGGTCTTCCTCTCCACGCCGTTCTCCGGTGACGAACGCCACATTCGCCGCATTGACATGCTGTCGGCCTACGAAAAGACCGGCGACCTCCCGCCCGTCCCGCCCCACCACCCCCAGCAGGCCTGAGCCTTCGGCCGCGGGCGGGCGGGGGTTGCCCGCGCAGTTCCCCGCGCCCCTAGGGGATCGGGGCTGCGCCCGGGATCCCCCGGCCGCCCTTCGTTCTTCGGCCGCGGGCCGGTGGGGGCTGGACGCGCAGTTCCCCGCGCCCCTGAAAGCCCTCACCCCGGCCCGTCCCTTGAGGGCAAGCCCACCCACCCTGGCCCGCATCTCCAAGCGGAGCCCCTGGGGATGGGACGGGTAGGGGCGGAGGGGGCGAAGCGACCCCCGAGCCGTCGACGCCGTGGAAGACACTGCCGCACGAGGAGGACCCCGTGCCCGAGGGGCACACGATTCACCGGCTGGCCGAGGACTACGAGGCCAGATTCGCAGGCGGGCCCACCCGCGTCACCAGCCCCCAGGGCAAGTTCACCGACGCCGCCGCCCTCCTCGACGGCACCCCCCTCGAACACGCCGACGCCCACGGCAAACACCTCTTCCTCGCCTTCCGCGCCGCCGACTGGATCCACATCCACCTCGGCCTCTTCGGCAAGGTGAACTTCGGCGACGCCCCCGCCCCACCCCCCACCGACACGGTCCGCCTCCGCCTCGCGAACGCCACGTCGTACGTCGACCTCCGCGGCCCCACCACCTGCGCCCTGATCACGGACGACGAGAAGCAGGCGATACACGCCCGCCTCGGCCCGGACCCCCTCCGCGCCGACGCGGACCCGTCGGCGGCGTACCACCGCGTCTCCCGCAGCCGTACGACGATCGCCGCCCTCCTCATGGACCAGAAGATCATCGCGGGCGTCGGGAACGTCTACCGCGCAGAAGTCCTCTTCCGGCACGGCATCGATCCGTACCGCACGGGGAAGGACATCACCCCGACGCAGTGGGACGCGATCTGGACGGACCTGGTGGCACTCATGCGCGAGGGCGTCCGTAACAATCGCATCGACACCGTCCGCCCGGAACACACCCCGGAGGCCATGGGCCGCCCACCACGCGTGGACGACCACGGCGGCGAGGTGTACGTGTACCGCAGGGCCAACCTGCCCTGCCATATCTGTGGCGGCGAGATCCGCACCGCCGGTCTCGCCGCCCGCAATCTCTTCTGGTGCCCGACCTGCCAGAACAGCTGAACCGGGACTGCCCCCTGGGCCCTAGAACCCGTGGGGCAGCCAGGGCGCGACGGCCGACAAGAAGCCCACCGAGGCCTCCGCGAGCGCGCCCTGCCGCAACTCCCGCACCCGCCCCGCCGCCGCGAGCGAGGCCAGGGACACCCCGCCGAGATACGCCGCCCCCAACTCCCGTACGGACAGCGCGAGATCGGCGGCGTCCGACGTACGCACGCAGGTCGCGCCCTTGGTGTCCCCGGTGAGCCGCCAACGCCCCTCGTTCCAGGGGCAGAACACGTCCGCCACCTCGAACACCACGTCCACCGGCGCCTGATACGTCCGCGCCTCCAGCGCGGCACCGACGTCCACGAGCCGCACATGCAGCGCGTCCCGCATCCGCACCGCGCAGCGGCGGATGTCGGACACCATGTACTGCCACGCCTCGTCGACGGGGCGACCATACGCGTGCAGCGTGGACGTCAGGTCGATCTCGAAGAGGAACCGCCACAGCGCCGCGTGCGTTGCCGGGTCGAGCGCCTCCAGTTGGTCGAGGCGGACGGTGAACCCGGCCCCGCGGTGGTCGCCGTCCTGCTTGATCCGGTACCGGGCGTAGCCCACGACCTCGCCGTCCCGCTCGGCCACCACGCACTGCAACGGCGACGCCCCGTCCCGCTCGCTCTCCGGGTCGAGCAGCATCGCCCGGTCCCAGTCGGGCCGCCGCGCCAGCATCCCGGGCCGGCCCGGGACCAGCCGCGCGTACACCGCCTCGCAGGCGTCGAGCACATCGGCAGGCGCGGCGTACCGCAGACGTACGTCATCGGTGCCGGGCGGTACGGACAGACGTACCCGGGTCGTGTCGATCTCGACGTTGTACTGGTGGGTCGCGATGCCGTAGCCGAACCGGCCGTAGATCACCGGCTCCGACGCGGTCAGCACGGCCAGCGGTTCGCCCCACGAGCGGATGTCGTCCAGCTGCCGCCGCATCATCGACCTGAGCAGCCCGCGCCGCCGGTGGGTGGCCGCGACGCTCACCATCGTGATGCCCGCGGCCGGTACGGAGGTGCCGCCGGGGACGGTGACCCGGAAGGAGAACGCCCCCGCGGTGCCCACACACTGGTCGCCGTCCCAGATCCCCAGGAAACGGTCGTACTCTGTGAGCGCGTTCATCACCTCGCGCTCCTCGGACGACTCCGGTACGCCCCCGAACGCGCGGACCAGGTTGTCGTACCACGTGTCCCACTCGGGCTGCCGCAACACCCGCAAGTCAGTCGTCATACGCCATGACTACCAGGGCAATGCGGTACGAGCGAGGGAATTTCCCCCACCTCCGGAGGCGGCGTTCACTGTGATGTTGAGCGCTCGGACGGGGGACAAGTGGGACCTCCCGTGCCAAGCACCTGGTCCGATGGATAGGGTCCCGAACTAATGGCAGCAGGACGAGAGCGGCGCGCGGAAGCCGAGACGTTCACGGCCCGGTTGAAGAAGCAGTGGCACCGGGCCCGCACCGGCGTGCGCAGATCCGCCGTCGACTACTTCCGCGGCGACGGTTCGGACTGGATCGCACTGGCCGGTCTGCTGCTGACCATCCCCGTGATCGCGGCCACGACGCTGATGAACTCGGTCTGGTGCTCCCCGGCCGCGCTGGTCCTGCCGATCGTCGCGGGCGGCCTTCTGCTGCGCCCCGCCAGCCTGCTCGGTCTGTACGCGGCCGCCGCCACCGCGCTCATAGTGGAGTCGGTGAAGCTGGGCCCGTACACCGAGGGCCCCTCCCGGGTCACCCCGGGCGTGGTCCTGGTGGTCGCGGCCTGCGGCTTCTTCGGCCTCCTGATCGCCCAGTTCCGCAGCCGGGTCGGCGTGCCCTGGCGGCGCGGCGGCACCATGCTCTTCGACCTGCGCGAACGCATCCGGGTGCAGAGCAAGCTGCCGGGCCTGCCGCTGGGCTGGCACCGGGAGATGGCGTTGCGCCCGGCGGGCGGTCAGTCGTTCTCGGGGGACTTCGTCGTGGCCGCACGTACGAACAGCGGCCGAACGCTCGAAGTCGTTCTGACCGACGTGTCCGGAAAAGGGATGGATGCGGGGTCGCGTGCCCTGCTCCTCTCCGGAGCATTCGGCGGCTTGTTGGGATCGCTCCCACCCCACGCCTTCCTGCCCGCCGCGAACGGCTACCTCCTGCGCCAGGACTGGGACGAGGGCTTCGCCACGTCGATCCACCTGGTCCTGGACCTGGACTCCGGCGACTACGAACTCTTCTCCGCCGGGCACCCGCCGGGCCTTCAGCTCAGCGCGGGCAGCGGGCGCTGGGAGGAGAAGGCCGCGGAGGGTCCGCTCCTCGGGGTGTACGACGGTGCCCAGTTCGACCCCGTCAAGGGTTCCCTGCGGCCCGGGGACGTCCTGATGCTCTTCACGGACGGTCTGGTGGAAACCTCCGACCGTGACATCGTCGAGGGCATCGACCGACTCACCGGCGAGGCCGACCGCTATGTCGCGGGCGGTTTCCACGGCGCCGCGTGGCACCTCATCGAGGCGGTCGCCAAGGACGTCAACGACGACCGAGCCCTCCTCCTGATCTGCCGGGACGGCGCCACGGCAACCCGCTGACGACTCCGCGTCCCGCCCGCGGGCGGGTGGGGTTCTCCCCACCCTGAGTCGGCGGTCCGCCTCATGGTCCCACCCCCCTCCACATCCGTACGTTCGAGACATCACCCGAGCGAACAGACGAATGCGGCGGAAGGACGGACCCACCATGGGCCTGCGGAAGAAGCGCCACGAACACGCGAACGCGGTCGCGGCCGGCCCGGGCCCGACCACCGACTGGGCCGTGGAGCTCCGCGGCGTCCGACGCCAGTACGGCCGTGGCGGCAACACCGTCCACGCCCTGCGCGGCCTCGACCTCGCCCTCCCCCGCGGCAGCTTCACCGCGATCATGGGCCCCTCGGGCTCCGGAAAGTCCACGTTCCTTCAGTGCGCGGCCGGCCTCGACCGCCCCACTGCCGGCACCGTCCACCTCGGCGGCACGGACATCACCGGCATGAGCGAGAACAAGCTGACCGCCCTGCGCCGCACCCGCCTCGGCTTCGTCTTCCAGGCCTTCAACCTCCTCCCCTCCCTCACGGTCGAACAGAACGTCGTCCTCCCCACCCGCCTGGCGGGCCACCGCCCCGACCGCCACCGCGCCGCCGAGGTCCTCGCCCAGGTCGGTCTCGCCGACAAGGCCCGCCGCCGCCCCGGCCAGCTCTCCGGCGGCCAGCAGCAACGCGTCGCGATCGCCCGCGCCCTGGTCACCCGCCCGGACGTGGTGTTCGCGGACGAGCCGACGGGAGCCCTGGACACGACCACGGCCGCCGAGATCCTCGGCCTGCTCAGGGGAGCCGTCGACGGCCTCGGCTCGACGGTCGTCATGGTCACCCACGACCCGGCGGCCGCCGCCTGGGCGGACCGCGTCCTGTTCCTCGCCGACGGCTCGATCGCCGACCACCTCGAACGCGCCTCGGCCCAGCACATCGCCGCCCGCATGACATCGCTCACCACCCCCGCGTACGCCCGAGCGGCAGCCTGATGACCAGGTCCGCACGCCTCCCCAACGGTCTCGCCCGCGCCGCCCTCCGCTTCAGGCCCGCCGGTTTCGTGGGCACGTTCGTCGCGCTCGCGATGGCCGCACTCGTCGTCGCGGCCTGCGGCATCCTCCTGGAGACGGGCGTACGGGCATCCGTGCCGCCCCAGCGCTACGCCCACGCCCCGGTCGTCGTCGCCGCCGACCAGCGGGCCCATCTCGTCAGCGGCCACGGGGAGGACCGCGAGGACGAGACCACCCAGGTCCCGGACCGGGCCCGCCTCGACAACTCCCTCGTGGCGAAGGCCGCTTCGGTACCGGGAGCGCGTACGGCGATCGCCGATGTGACCTTCCCCGTCCAGGCCGACGCGCACGAGACCGGTACCGCGCACAAGACCGGTACCGCACACGAGGCCCGTACCGCTCATGGCTGGGGTTCCACGGCCTTCACCGGCGAGAAGGTCGTGGCCGGCCGCGCCCCAGGCCCCGGTGAGGTCGTCCTTTCCGACGCCCGGGGCAGGGCCGTCGGCGACCGCGTCACGCTCACCACCGCCGACGGACCCCACACCTTCCGTGTCTCCGGCACGACCGCCCCACAGCCCACGCCCACCGTCTGGTTCACCGACGCCGAGGCCGTACGCCTCTCCACGTACCCGGGCCGGGTCGACGCCATCGCCGTCCTCCCCAAGGACGGCGTCCGCGCCGAGACGCTGAAGTCCGAGGTGGCGCGGGTCCTCGGCGCCTCCTCGGACGCGCGGGTGCACACCGGCGACGACCGGGGCGCCGTCGAGAACGCCTCGCTCGCCGAGGCAAGGGAACTGCTCACCGGGCTCGGCGGCTCCTTCGGGGGCGTCGCCACCGTGGTCGCCGTCTTCACCGCGGCCGGTACCGTCGCCCTCTCGGTGGGCCAGCGCCGCCGTGAGTTCGCGCTGCTGCGCGCCATCGGCACGACCCCGCGGCAGATCCGCCGCACGATCGCCACCGAGGCCCTGCTCGTCGCCCCCGCGGCGGGAGTGGTCGGCTGCCTCCCCGGTATCGGCCTCGCCCACTGGTGGTTCGGACAGCTGAAGGACAAGGGCGCGGTCCCGGAGGCCGTCGAACTGTCCGTCTCGTACATCCCGCTGCTCACCGCCGTGGGCACCGTGCTGCTCACCGCGCTGTTCGCGGGCTACATGGCGGCCCGCCGTTCCTCGCGGATCAAACCGGGGCTCGCGCTCGGCGAAGCATCCGTGGAACGGCTGCGGCCGGGCTGGATCCGTACGCCGCTGGGGCTCGCGGCGGCGGCCGGCGGCTTTGTCTGCGCGGGCCTCGCCGCCTCGCTGACCGGGGAGGACGCGGCCAACGCGGCGCTCGGCGTGGTCATGCTCTTCATGCTGGCGGTGCGTTGCTCGGGCCGCTGGTGGCGCGTGTCTGCGCCGCACTGTTCGGGCTGCCGCTGCGCGGCGCGGGCGCCTCCGCCGTGCTGGCCGCCGCCAACTCCCGTACGAACGCTCGCCGGCTGGCCTCCGCGATCACCCCGATCGTGCTCGCCATGGCCTTCTCCTCGGTGCTCGTGTTCATGCACACGAGCGAGGAGCGGGCCACCCAGGAGCAGCAGCGCCGCGGGATCGTCGCCGATCACATCGTCACCTCGGACACCGGCCTCGCCCCGGACGCGGTGGCACGGGCCGCCCGCACGCCCGGCGTCACCTCGGCCGTGGGCCTGTTGAAGACGGCGGTACTGGTGCCGGTGAGCGGCTCACTGGAGTCGGCCACCGCCCAGGGGGTCACCGGATCCGTGCGGGAACTCGCCGCCGTCCAGGACCTCGACGTCCGGCACGGCACCCTCTCCCTGAAGCCGGGCGAGGTCGCGATGGACGCCTCGCTCGCGGACAGCGCCCACGCCGGGGTGGGCGACCGGCTCACGCTCCGCCTGCCCGACGGCACCAGGGTGTCCCCGAGGCTCGTGGCGACGTACGGCCGGGGCCTGGGGCTGTCCCAGGTCACGTTCGCGCGGGCCGACCTGGCGCGTCACGTGACCGACTCCTTCGACAGCGAGATCTGGACGAAGGGCGGCACGGCGGCCGGTCTCTCCGGGCTCGGCACGGTCCTCGACCGCGCCGAGCACACCATCGCCGAGTCCCGGGACCGTGCGCTCAACGCGTGGGCGAACACCGTGATGGCGGCGGTGCTCGGCGGATTCGCGGCCGTCGCCGCCGCCAACACCCTCGTGATGACGGTTCTCGACCGGCGCGACGAACTCGGCACGCTCCGGCTGATCGGCTCCACCCGCCGCCAGGTGCTGCGCATGATCCGCTGGGAGGCCCTGCTGGTCGCCCTGGCCGGCATCGTCCTCGGCACGGCCATCGCGCTCGCCACGCTGGTGCCGATGATGAAGGGGCTGACCGGGCAGGGACCGTACATCCCGCCCCTTTTGTACGGGTCCTTCGCCGGGGCGGTTGTCATGCTCGGTCTGACGGCGGTCACCGTCCCCGCCCGCGCGGCGCTGCGGCGGGAGACACTGGAGGGGTGACGCAGACTCTCCTGACCCTGGCCGAAATAGAGGCCCTCGCCCGTACGGCGCATGCCGCCCAGACCGACAAGGCGGGGCGGCCGTACACCGAGCACCTGCAGGCCGTCGCGGACGGGGTCCGTGAGCGCGGGGGCGACGACGAGCAGATCGCGGCGGCCTGGCTGCACGACGCCGTCGAGGACGACGTGCTCTCCGAGGACTGGCTGCGCGAGGCCGCGCTGACCGGGCGGACGAAGGACATCGTGCTCGCGCTGACCAAACGCGAGGGAGAGCTCCCGGAGTCGTACGCGAAACGCATTCGTACGACTCCGGGAGCTCTCGTGGTCAAGGCCTCGGACCTGGCGCACAACGCCGATCCGGCCCGGCTCGCGGTCCTCGACGAGCACACCCGCGCGCGGCTGACCAAGAAGTACGCCGCGATGCGGGCGCTGCTGGGACTGCCGCCGGGCTGACAGCGGCCGTACCGGGTCGACGGTGGCTACGCCGGGGTCCTGGCTCGTTCTCGGGCCAGCTCCGTGGCGTCCCGCTTGAACGCCCACTCCATGCTGGGCTCCATCGCGAAGCGGAAGACCCGCCGGACCGGCGCCGTGCACAGCAGGGTGACGGCCACGCCCGCGACGAGGGTCACGAAGATCTCGCCGAGCGGCCGATGCAGCCACTTGTGGTCGAACCAGCCCCAGTAGTCGCCGCCCTTGACCAGGAAACCGTGCAGCAGATAGCCGTACAGCGTGCCCGCGCCGAGCGCGGTGAACCACGTCCTGCGGCGCGGCACCCAGGCGAAGAAGCACGCGGTGAGCACCAGCGAGCAGCCGAGGAGAGCGAGCACCATCACGGGGCCGACCCACCAGGGGACACCCAGCTCCTGGGCGCTGTCGCGGTGGTAGAACCAGCCGGGGTTCATCCGCGGCACCGCCCACCAGCTCACGACCAGCGCGGTGGCGAACACCGGCACCGACAGGATGCGCACCTCGCGGCGGCGCACCAGCTGGAAGTGCTCGGGCTTCATGCACAGGCCCAGCACGAAGAACGGCAGGAACTGGAGGGTCCGCTGCAGATCCAGGTCGTCACCGATGGACGGTGAGGTGGTCGCCAGCATGGCCACGAGGAGCGCGAGCGGAAACGGCCAGCGGACCAGCTTCCACAGCGGCGTCGTCAGCCGCCAGATGAACAGCGCGCACAGGAACCAGGTGAGGAACCAGGGGTCGAGCAGGCTGACCGGCAGCGAGGGATCGTCGTCGGCCCAGCGCTTGAAGAGGACGTACGCCACTTCGAAGACGACGTACGGCACGGCGACGCCGGTGACCAGGCGCTTCAGCCGGTCGGCGCGCATGTCGAAACTGCGGGAGAAGTAGCCGGAGATGATGATGAAGGCCGGCATGTGGAAGGCGTACACGACCATGTACGCGGCTTCGAGGACGCGGCTTTGACCCTTCAGGGGCTCCCAGGCATGGCCCATGGCCACGAGCACGATCGCCAGGTACTTGGCGTTGTCGAAGAAGGCGTCACGCGGTGTGCCGGGCTGGGTGGCGGTGGCGGCCGTGGGGGCGGTGGCGGCCGTGGCGCCGGCCGGCTTCGAAGTCCGGTCGGACGGCAGGCTCGGGGCCGAGCGCGCGGTCGGCACCCCCTCCACCGGCCGCTCTGCCGGGGGGAGCGGCGTTCGGCGGGGACCGTTCGGGTGGAGCGAGTTCGTCACGAAGCCTCCCACCAGAAACCGCGGGGAGCGGAGGGAGCGGAGGAGACGATCCAGGACCTTGCTGCTCTTGCGGGGGACGAGGCGGCGTGGAACATCTGAGGCACCCTAGCGTTGTCTGTGTGTCTTCGTAAAACTCCTGGCGTTATTCCTGCTTATCACGTGTGAGTTCGTCCGTGAGTAACGTTTCGAGTACCCCGGATTTGAGGATTTCCCCTTACCGCGTGCGACAGTTGTGGCGTCGTTCTGTCCGTATTCGTCACGACTAATTGGGGCATAACACTCGCGGGCGACTCTGGTGAAATGTCCAGTCTTCGGTGTCTTCGAGGTCATCTTCCGGGCGCCCTCTGGGGTTTCTTCGCCGCGCCTGTGGCAACAATTGGAAATTCCTGCGAACGGGATGTGTGGACACGGCAACGATCCCTCGGAATTTCCCCTGCGGGCGCACGGTCGAATTACCGTACGGGGTCGCACAGTTGGTCCGTCACGGGAGGGTGGGGGAGTGCGGTTCCCGGACGGCCCCGACCGACGATGTGTCACCTGCGGCATACGGGGGCCGCGTTGGTGGCACGATGGTTCTGGCGGGGGTGTGCGGGGCTGCACCCCCGGGCCGGGAGAGCGGACCGACCGTAGGGTGTGATCAGTTGTGGCCATTTCGCTGTCAGTGGTACTGCTGTTGGCGATCATCCTCGTGGTGCTGATCCGAGGGGGGTCGATCAAGGCGGGGCCCGCCATCGTCGCGGTGCTCTTCGGCTTCTTCCTCGCATCGACCGGAATGGCTCCGTCCATCCAGCGGTTCCTGGACTCGATAGCGCAGACGATCAACTCGATCAGTTTCTGATCCCTGGTTCTGATCTCCGGGCGGGACGGGCCGACGCCTTCACCGCCCCCATTCGTGGACGCGGACGCGACGGCCGCGCCCCGGGCCGACCGCGCTCTCCATGCCGGCTCGATCAGCGATCCGACCGACCGGGAAATCCCCCGGCGATCCGATCGGTCGGCAAAACGACCGGCGAAACGATCGGTGATCCGACCGGTGGGCAAACCGACCGGCGATCCGACCCGCCCGGAAAACGATCAGGGCCGGGCCGGAGGAGTGATCCTCCGGCCCGGCCCTGAGCCGTATGGAGCGGGCGACGGGAATCGAACCCGCGTAGCTAGTTTGGAAGACTAGGGCTCTACCATTGAGCTACGCCCGCACAGAGAGCACCGCAGGTCAGTGACCCCGGCACAGGAGGCATCGTAGCGGGTCGCACCCCGTCCCCGCACACCCCGTTCCGCGACCCCACGGGCGCTCGTGAAATGCGGCAGCCGCGCTGTCTCCGTGCATGTACCCTACGTGTCGCACCGACGGGGTGTGGCGCAGCTTGGTAGCGCGTCCGCTTTGGGAGCGGAAGGCCGTGGGTTCAAATCCCGCCACCCCGACCACCAGCCGGTTCCGGCGACACGTCAGGCGACGGATCAGGCGAGAGAACAGATGCCCGACAGTCGATGGCCGGGATCGCAAGATCGCCTTTTGGGGCGTGTACCGCCTGCGGTTACTATGCAGGTTGCGCGCCCGTGTGTCTGCACTGTTACGTCTCTCAAGGGCCGCGAATCCGCTGAGGCTCTGCCTGATCTCGGCAGAAACACACAGCAGAACCCCGCAGCAGTACCCCCAAGAAGTCAGCCACAAGGAGACCGAACCGTGAAGAGCGCCGTGGAGAACCTGAACCCGACTCGGGTTCGGCTCACTGTTGAGGTGCCCTTCGAGGAGCTCAAGGACAGCCTCGACGCGGCGTACAAGAAGATCAACCAGCAGGTCACGGTGAAGGGCTTCCGGAAGGGCAAGATCCCGGCGCGCGTCATCGACCAGCGGTTCGGTCGCGGCGCCGTGCTCGAAGAGGCCGTCAACGACGCGCTCCCGAAGTTCTACACCGAAGCGGTCAACGAGGCTGAGCTGAACGTCCTCGGCCAGCCCGAGGTCGACATCACGGAGCTGAAGGACGGCGAAACGCTGAACTTCACCGCCGAGGTCGACATCCGCCCGACCATCGAGATCCCGGACTACTCCGGCATCGAGGTCGAGGTCGACGCAGTCGAGGTCGCCGACGAGGACATCGAGAAGGCCGTCGAGGAGCTCCGTGAGCGCTTCGCGTCCACCTCGCCGGTCGAGCGCGCCGCCCAGGACGGCGACGTCGTCACGATCGACCTGGAGGCCAAGGTCGACGGAGAGGTGCTGGAGGACGGCGTCGCCTCCGACGTGTCCTACACCATCGGCTCCGGCGAGCTGCTGGACGGCATCGACGAGGCCGTGAAGGGCCTGGAGGCCGGTGGCGAGGCCACCTTCGCCTCCGAGCTCAAGGGCGGCTCGGCGACCGGCAAGGAGGCCGAGGTCACCGTCAAGGTCACCCAGGTCGCCGCGCGCGAACTGCCCGAGCTCGACGACGACTTCGCCCAGCTCGCCTCCGAGTTCGACACCCTCGACGAGCTCAAGGCGGACAGCCGCAAGCGCCTCGAGAACATGAAGCAGTACGACCAGGCCACGCAGGCCCAGGAGCGTGTCCTGGAGAAGCTGCTCGAGCTGGTCGAGGTCCCGGTCCCCGAGAAGCTGCTCGAGGACGAGATCAACACCCGTAAGCACAACCTCGAGCACCACCAGCTCGGCCAGATGGGCCTCGACCTCGAGAAGTACCTGGAGATCCAGGGCAAGACCGAGGAGGAGTTCGACGCCGAGACCAAGGAAGCGGCGATCAAGGGCATCAAGACCCAGTTCGTCCTTGACGAGCTCGTCAACAAGGAGAAGCTGAACGTCAACCAGGAGGAGCTCACCGAGCACCTCATGCGGCGTGCGGCCTCCTCCGGCATGTCCCCCGACCAGTTCGCCCAGGCGGTCGTCGAAGGCGGCCAGGTCCCGATGCTGGTCGGCGAGGTCGCCCGCGGCAAGGCCCTCGCGGTCGTCGTCGAGGCCGCCACGGTCAAGGACACCAACGGCGAGGTCGTCGACCTCGACGACGAGGAGGACGAGACCGAGTCGGCCACCGAGGTCGTCGCCGAGGTCACCGACGGTGACGAGGCCTCCACCGAGGCCTCCGAGGAGAAGCCCGAGGCGTAAGCCAGCGGCGCTTCAGCAGCTGTACGACGGCCCCCGAGGACACTTGTGTCCTCGGGGGCCGTCGGCCTTCAGGGGCGCGGGGAACTGCGCGCTCAGCCCCCACAGAGCCGCAGGCGCGTCTGCCACGGACGGTCCATCGGCGGGTGCGGCTTGTGGTGGGTCGCTCGCGCAGTTCCCCGCGCCCCTGCAAGGGCGCGGCCCCGCCAAACCCCCTGTCCAACCCAGCGGAGCGCATGCGCTCACAGCGAACAGTTCCTTCTGCGGGATTCCCCGGAGGGACCCGCGCGTTAGGGTCCATGAATACGAGGGCAGGGGAGTCCCCGAAGCCGCCCCGGGCGGTTGTCGCACCGGGGTCCCACGCCCCCAGCAGAAGACGTGAGACGGCCCGGCGCCGTCGTAAGACGAGCAGGTGGATACGTGACGAATCTGATGCCCACAGCTGCCGGCGAACCCTTCGGTGGTGGCCTCGGCGACCAGGTCTACAACCGACTGCTCGGCGAGCGGATCATCTTCCTCGGCCAGGCGGTCGACGATGACATCGCCAACAAGATCACGGCGCAGCTGCTGCTCCTTGCCTCCGACCCGGACAAGGACATCTACCTCTACATCAACAGCCCCGGCGGATCGATCACGGCCGGTATGGCGATCTACGACACCATGCAGTACATCAAGAACGACGTGGTGACGATCGCCATGGGCATGGCGGCCTCGATGGGTCAGTTCCTGCTCAGCGCGGGCACCCCCGGCAAGCGCTTCGCCCTGCCGAACGCCGAGATCCTGATCCACCAGCCCTCGGCCGGCCTCGCGGGCTCCGCGTCGGACATCAAGATCCACGCCGAGCGGCTGCTGCACACCAAGAAGCGGATGGCCGAGCTGACCTCCTTCCACACCGGTCAGACGGTCGAGCAGATCACTCGTGACTCGGACCGCGACCGTTGGTTCGACCCGATCGAGGCCAAGGAGTACGGCCTCATCGACGACATCATGCCCACCGCTGCCGGTATGCCGGGCGGTGGCGGCACCGGGGCGGCGTAAGCCCCTCAGCGCCCCCCAGGGCGGCGTGTGGCCCTCTGCCGCTCTCCGGGCACCCCCTGTGCCCCGGAGCGGCGCAGACGGCCCTCCAGCGCCCCCAGCCGACCGCCCCAGGCTCTTACAGGCTCTTCAGGAGACACAGTGAACGACTTCCCCGGCAGCGGCCTCTACGCCCGCACGCAGGCCGAGTACACCGGTCCTCGTGCGGAGTCCCGCTACGTCATCCCGCGCTTCGTCGAGCGCACCTCGCAGGGCGTGCGTGAGTACGACCCGTACGCGAAGCTGTTCGAGGAGCGTGTGATCTTCCTCGGCGTGCAGATCGACGACGCCTCAGCCAACGACGTCATGGCGCAGCTGCTGTGCCTGGAGTCGATGGACCCCGACCGTGACATCTCGGTCTACATCAACAGCCCCGGTGGCTCGTTTACGGCCCTCACGGCCATTTACGACACGATGCAGTTCGTGAAGCCCGACATCCAGACGGTCTGCATGGGGCAGGCGGCCTCGGCCGCCGCGATCCTGCTGGCCGCCGGCACGCCGGGCAAGCGCATGGCGCTCCCGAACGCCCGCGTGCTGATCCACCAGCCGTACAGCGAGACCGGCCGCGGCCAGGTCTCGGACCTCGAAATCGCGGCGAACGAGATCCTCCGGATGCGCGCGCAGCTGGAAGACATGCTGGCCAAGCACTCGACCACGCCGATCGAGAAGATCCGCGAGGACATCGAGCGCGACAAGATCCTCACCGCTGAGGACGCGCTCGCGTACGGCCTGATCGACCAGATCATCTCCACCCGCAAGATGAACAGTTCCGCGATCGTCTGACGTATCGCTGTATCGTCTGCCGCTCGTCTGTCGCCCGTTGGCGCGGTTCACGACAAAGTGAACCGCGCCAAGGGGGGCCCGAACGGGGGGCTCGGCAAGGTACCGTCGGACATAAGGCAGCACCAGGAGCCGCTGGACCTAGGCGTCTCCCAGGCGAAGGGGAAGCACACCGTGGCACGCATCGGTGACGGCGGCGATCTGCTCAAGTGCTCGTTCTGTGGCAAGAGCCAGAAGCAGGTCAAGAAGCTCATCGCAGGCCCCGGTGTGTACATCTGCGACGAGTGCATCGATCTCTGCAACGAGATCATCGAAGAAGAACTCGCGGAAACGAGCGAGGTCCGCTGGGAGGAGCTCCCGAAGCCCCGCGAGATCTACGAGTTCCTCGAGGGGTACGTGGTCGGCCAGGAGTCGGCCAAGAAAGCCCTCTCGGTCGCGGTGTACAACCACTACAAGCGGGTCCAGGCCGGTGAGAACGGCGGCGGTCAGAACCGGGACGACGCCATTGAGTTGGCGAAGTCCAACATCCTCCTGCTGGGCCCCACGGGCTCCGGCAAGACTCTGCTCGCCCAGACGCTCGCGCGCATGCTCAACGTCCCGTTCGCCATCGCCGACGCGACGGCGCTGACGGAGGCGGGGTACGTCGGCGAGGACGTCGAGAACATCCTGCTGAAGCTCATCCAGGCGGCCGACTACGACGTCAAGAAGGCCGAGACGGGCATCATCTACATCGACGAGATCGACAAGGTGGCCCGTAAGAGCGAAAACCCGTCGATCACGCGAGACGTGTCCGGCGAGGGCGTCCAGCAGGCGCTGCTCAAGATCCTGGAGGGCACGACGGCCTCCGTTCCGCCCCAGGGCGGACGCAAGCACCCCCACCAGGAGTTCATCCAGATCGACACGACGAACGTCCTGTTCATCGTGGGCGGCGCCTTCGCGGGCCTGGAGAAGCTCATCGAGTCGAGGGCGGGTGCCAAGGGCATCGGCTTCGGCGCGACGATCCGCTCCAAGCGCGAGCTCGAGTCCAAGGACCAGTTCGAGGCCGTCATGCCCGAGGACCTGGTGAAGTTCGGCATGATCCCCGAGTTCATCGGCCGGCTGCCCGTCATCACCTCGGTCCACAACCTCGACCGGCCGGCGCTCCTCCAGATCCTCGTGGAGCCGCGCAACGCGCTCGTGAAGCAGTACCAGCGCCTGTTCGAACTCGACGGCGTGGAGCTGGACTTCGAGCGCGAGGCCCTGGAAGCCATCGCCGACCAGGCGATCCTCCGCCAGACGGGCGCGCGGGGCCTGCGCGCCATCATGGAGGAGGTCCTCCAGGCGGTGATGTACGAGGTTCCCTCGCGGAAGGACGTGGCGAGGGTCGTCATCACGGCGGACGTCGTCCTGTCCAACGTCAACCCGACGCTGATCCCGCGCGACGCCCGCGGGCGCGGCCCGGGCGAGCAGAAGACGGCGTAACCGCCACCGCACGGACGTACGGCGAAGGGGCCCCGGTCAACCGACCGGGGCCCCTTTGTTGTTGCTGTGCTCGCGGTGGACGCGTGCGGTCAGATCTTGACGCGGACGTCGTTGCGGAGCTTGGCGGCGGTGGCGGCCGCGTCGTCCAGCGAGCCGCTCTTGCCGGTGAGGAAGGCGGCGATGTCGACCGAGGTGACGGAGGCGACCGTGCTGTGGTCGCCCCAGACGCACAGGGGCACCTTCACGGTCTTGGGAGCGCCGGCCGTCGAGGTCGACGAGTCGGTGTTCGTGATCTCGGCCGCCTGGCACTTCAGGATGCCGTTGCTGAAGCCGGAGGGCTTGAACTCCTGTGGGCTGCCGAGCAGTTTGCCCTTGGTCTTGTCCTTGCTCTGGTCCTTCTCGGACTCCGTCTTCAGCTTGGCGAACATGGCGTCGACGACGGCCTCCGGGTCGTCGATCGTGCCGTACACGCCGCTGAAGGACAGGTTCTTCGCGGTCAGGCCCGTGCCGTTCGCGTAGCCCGCGCCGACGCCCTTGGCGTTCTTCACGCCCCACTTCTCGAAGTCCTTGATGTCGCTGTCGGACATCGTGGGGGAGTCGCTGGAGCTGTCGGACTTCTTGTAGGTGTCGTTGATGACCGTGGCGGGCGTCGTCAGCTTGTGCGGACCGTCGTCCGCGACCGAACCGCTGCCGCTGCCACCACCGATGACGAGATACGCCCCCACGGCGATCGCGGCGACGACCGCGACCGAGCCGATGATGAGCGCTGTCTTCTTCTTGCCACCGCCGGGCGCGGGCGGCTGCGGGACGTTGTAGGGCTGCTGGCCGTAGGGAGGCTGCTGCCCGTAAGGGGGCTGCTGGCCGTACGCGGGCTGCTGACCGTACGGGGGAGTCTGCGGCGGGACACCCTGGGGAGCCTGCTGGGGGTAGCCGTAACCGGGCTGCGGAGGAGCCTGCTGCGGGTAGCCGTAACCGGGCTGGGGGGCCTGCGGCGGCTGGCCGTACGGGCCCTGCTGCCCCGGCTGACCGTACGGGCCGGGCTGCTGGGGCGACCCGCCGTACGGGCCGGGCTGCTGCGGCTGCCCGCCGTACGGGCCCGGCTGCTGCGGCTGCCCGCCGTACGGGCCCGGCTGGTTGTAGCTCATCTCTGGGTTCCCCTCCAGATGCTTATGTGTTCCTGACATCTTGAGGGAAGGCCGAAGAGTGCGGGGCACGTGGGGTCTATTGATGCCTAGTTGTTGACAGGCTGTGCCAGATGTTCGACGTACTGGTCGAACTTGGCGGACGAGTGCGCGTCGGCGGAAGCGGCGTAGTACGTCTTCGACCACACAGCTTCTGTTGTGCCGCGTGAACGTCGTACGGCCCTAGCTGTAGCTCCTTTGAGTTGCTTGGCCAGGTTTGCCACGGAAACGCAGGCCGGATAGCTGACGGTTACGTGGATATGGTCGGCCTGGCCGTGAAACTCCTCGACCTCCGCGTCGAGTTGCCGCGCCGCCTCACGCATCGTGTGTTCGGTGAGCGATAGCAGCTCGCTGGTGAGAACGGGCCGGCGTCGCATCGTGGTCAACGCCAGGTGCACGCGGAGCTCGTGCGACTCCCGGATCGTGCCTTGTCCGGGATCTTCACGCTTCCGTGCGGGTCGCTTCGAGGGGTGAGCCGCTCGCCAAGCGCCCAGCTCCGCCGGTGTCCACGTGGGAGTCCGGCCTGTGTACACGGGTTGCGGAAAGCCATTCCCCTTCCGGGAGTTGAGGACGTAAATCGCCTCTGGCGATATGCCGAGATGCTCGGCGGCCTGTACTGGCGTCAGTCGACGATCCATCACGAGGTTCACCGTATGACAGACAAGTTCACCTTGTCTGTCATACGGTGAATGCGCTGACCGCCCCTCCGTCCCTCCAGCCGAGGCGAGGCGAGTCGAGCCGTGATGGGGGAGTGCGTGACGGTGAAGAGCAAGGCCGAGGCGGCGGGCAGGTCGGTCAAGGATCCTGCTGACGCCGGGCGCAAATACCGCCTCTACCCAACACCTCAACAGGCTCAGCGGCTCAGCGAGTGGGGGCATACCTGTCGCACGGTCTGGAACGTGGCCCTGGAACAACGGATCTACGTATACAGGCAACGGCGCATCCGCCTCCGGGCCGACGAGCAGTGCCGCTACCTCACCAGGGCGCGGCACGACCTGCCGTGGATCGGAGACCTGCCTTCCCAGGCGCCGCAGCAGGTCCTCAAGCATCTCGACCGGGCTTACGACAATTTCTGGGATGCGGGGCATCCGGCAGGATTCCCCCGATTCAAGAAGCGCACGGCGCGCTTGGCGATCCCGCTCCCCGGGCAGGCCGTGCGCGTGACGATTGCTGAACCGCAAGTGGGCCTGCGTTCGCGTCCCCAAGCTCGGGGACGTCAAGTTCAGGTTGACGCGCCCGCTCGGTGGTCGGATCAAAAACGCATCGATCCGTACAGACAGCTCGGGCCGCTGGTACGTCAGCTTCGGCGTGCACCTCGGGAGGACGGCAACGCCACCGAATGGGCATCCGCCGGTTGGAGTGGACTTCGGGGTGAAGCAAACGGCGTACCTGTCGGACGAGACGGAGCCACGGCTCATGCCCCAGACGCTGACCGAGGGCGAGAAGCAGAGGCTGACCGGACTCCAACGCCGCAAGGAGCGGCAGATCGTGCAAGCCAAGAAGCATCGAGGAGGCAGATACAGCAACCGCTTACGAAGGACGCTCCGCGCCATCGCGGAACTCAAGGCCCGACAGGCTCGTCGACGCCTGGACTTCACACATAAGCTCACTACAGACTTGGCCAAGAACCACGGCCTGGTCGCCATCGAAGATCTTCGTGTGAAGCAGATGACGCGGAGCGCGAGCGGTACGCGCGCTGCACCCGGCGTGCACGTTTCTCAGAAAGCCGCTCTGAACCGGGCCATCCTCGACAATCTGCCGGGGGAGCGGCGCCGCCAGCTCGTCTACAAATGCCCGGCCTACGGATCCGACCTCTCTCTGGTGCACCCTGCGAGGACCTCGCAGACATGCGGTGTCTGCCACCTTTGGGACCCTGCGTCGCGCGTCAGCCGCGACAGGTTCATCTGTGCCGGGTGCGGGCACACCGACGACGCGGATCACAATGCCTCGGTCGTCATTCTCCGTCGTGCCCTTCGTGGTCCGGCGGGCACCACCAGTGCCGCAGGACATTGCGGTGAACAGCACGCACCCGCAGGCCATGCCCGGCCTGCGATGCCCCGCACCCGTGCCGGGCGCACGCGTGAACCCCTGAACCCCTCATCCGGGACGGCCCGCCTTCCAGTGGATATCGAGGGCTACAAGGAGTCCCAGCAGGTCACTGCGGGGAGGATGTCAAGAAAGAATCGCGTTTCGGGACACGGGCGCGGCACCTCTAAACTGACCCCGTGACCGAGAACTCTCAGCAGCCGCAATCAGAGCCCACTCCCGAACTGCCGACCCAGTACGCGCCGGCCGAGGTAGAGGGGGCGCTGTACGAGCGCTGGGTGGAACGGGGTTACTTCGCGGCCGACGCGAAGAGCGACAAGCCCGCGTACACCATCGTCATCCCGCCGCCGAACGTCACCGGGTCGCTGCATCTGGGCCACGCCTTCCAGCACACGCTCATGGACGCCCTGACGCGCCGCAAGCGCATGCAGGGCTACGAGTCGCTGTGGCTGCCGGGCATGGACCACGCCGGTATCGCGACCCAGAACGTCGTCGAGCGGGAGCTCGGCAAGGAGGGCAAGTCCCGCCACGACCTGGGCCGTGAGGCGTTCGTCGAGCGCGTGTGGCAGTGGAAGGAAGAGTACGGCGGCAAGATCCTCGGCCAGATGCGCCGGCTCGGCGACGGCGTGGACTGGTCCCGTGAGCGGTTCACCATGGACGAAGGGCTCTCACAGGCCGTCCAGACCATCTTCAAGAAGCTGTACGACGACGAGCTGATCTACCGCGCCGAGCGCATCATCAACTGGTGCCCGCGCTGCCTCACGGCGATCTCGGACATCGAGGTCGAGTACCAGGACGACGACGGCGAGCTGGTCTCCATGAAGTACGGGGAGGGAGACGACACGATCGTCGTCGCCACCACCCGTGCCGAGACCATGCTCGGTGACACCGCCGTCGCCGTTCACCCCGACGACGAGCGCTACCGGCACCTCGTCGGCCGGCGCATCAAGCTGCCGCTGACCAACCGCACCATCCCCGTCGTCGCGGACACCCACGTCGACCCGGAGTTCGGCACCGGCGCCGTCAAGGTGACCCCGGCCCACGACCCGAACGACTTCGCCATCGGCCAGCGCCACGACCTGGAATCGCTGACCGTCATGGACGAGCGCGGCGTCATCACCGTGCATGGCCCGTTCGAGGGCCTCGACCGCTTCGAGGCTCGCTCCGCGATCGTCGCCGCGCTGCGCGCGGAGGGCCGCATCGTCGCCGAGAAGCGCCCGTACGTCCACTCGGTGGGCCACTGCTCGCGCTGCAAGACGACGCTGGAGCCGCGTCTGTCCATGCAGTGGTGGGTCAAGGTCGGCCCGCTGGCCGAGGCCGCCGGCGACGCCGTCCGGGACGGCCGGGTCAGCATCCACCCGGCCGACATGTCGAAGCGCTACTTCGACTGGGTCGACAACATGCACGACTGGTGCATCTCGCGCCAGCTGTGGTGGGGCCACCGCATCCCCGTCTGGTACGGCCCCGAGGGCGAAGTCGTCTGCGTCGGCCCCGACGAGGAGCCCCCGGGCACCGAAGCCGACGGCTGGAAGCAGGACCCCGACGTCCTGGACACGTGGTTCTCCTCGGGCCTGTGGCCCTTCTCGACCCTCGGCTGGCCCGAACGGACCCCGGATCTCGAGAAGTTCTACTCCACCGACGTTCTGCTCACCGGTCACGACATCATCTTCTTCTGGGTCGCCCGGATGATGATGTTCGGCCTGTACGCGATGGACGGCGAGGTGCCCTTCAAGACCATCGCCCTCACCGGACTCGTCCGTGACCAGTTCGGCAAGAAGATGTCGAAGTCCTCGGGCACGGCCGTCGACCCGCTCGACTGGATGAACGCGTACGGCTCCGACGCCGTCCGCTTCACCCTCGCCCGAGGTGCCAACCCCGGTACGGACGTGCCGATCGGTGAGGACTGGGTCCAGGCGTCCCGGAACTTCGCCAACAAGATCTGGAACGCCACCCGTTTCGCGCTGATGAACGGCGCGACGGTGGAGGGCCCGCTGCCGGACCCGTCCGAGATGACGGCGACGGACCGCTGGATCCTCTCCCGGCTGAACAAGACGGTGGCCGAAGTCGACGCGTTCTACGACGACTTCCAGTTCGCCAAGCTGTCCGACGCCCTCTACCACTTCGCGTGGGACGAGGTCTTCGACTGGTACGTCGAGCTGTCCAAGACGACGTTCATGGCGGGCGGCGAGCCGGCGAAGGTCTCCGGGCGGGTCCTGGGCGAGGTCCTCGATGTCACCCTGCGCCTCCTGCACCCGATCGTCCCCTTCGTCACCGAGACGCTGTGGACGACGCTGACCGGCGGCGAGTCGGTCGTCATCGCCGAGTGGCCGACCGACTCCGGTTTCCGCGACGCGGGTGCCGAGCGCGAGATCGAGACGCTTCAGCAGGTCATCACCGAGGTCCGCCGCTTCCGTGCCGACCAGGGTCTCCAGCCCGGCCAGCGCGTTCCGGCCCGCCTCACGCTGGACGGCACCGCCCTCGCCCCGCACGAGGCGGCCATCCGCCAGCTGCTGCGGCTGCAGCCGGAGGGCGAGGCCTTCGCGGCCACGGCGACGCTTCCCGTCGCCGGGGCCACGGTGGCGCTCGACCTCTCCGGCACGATCGATGTCGTGGCCGAGCGCAAGCGGCTCGCCAAGGACCTCGCCGCCGCGGAGAAGGAGAAGGCCCAGGCGAACGCCAAGCTCGGCAACGAGGCGTTCCTCGCCAAGGCGCCGGACCAGGTCGTGGACAAGATCCGTACGCGGCTCGCCAAGGCGGACGAGGACATCGCCCGCATCCAGGCCCAACTGGAACGCCTCCCGGAGGCGTAACGGCTCTGCCGTAGGTGAACGAAGGCCCCCGGGACCTCACTGGTCCCGGGGGCCTTCGACGTCCCTCGGCTGAGCCCCGATCCCCCGATCCCCTGGTTGCGCGGAGTTGTTCGGCCGCGGGTGGGTGTGGGCTGGTCGCGCAGTTCCCCGCGCCCCCAGGGCGAGGCTGCGCCCCACATCTCCCGGCCACCCGGATTCGTTTGGCCGCGGGCCGGTGGGGGCTTGGCGCGCAGTTCCCCGCGCCCCTGGGGCGGGGGCTTCGCCCCGCGTTTCCCGTCTGCCCGGATTCGTTTGGCCGTGGGTGGGTGGGGGCTTGGCGCGCAGATTCCCGCGGCCCCAAATGCCTGGGCGCCGGGGCGCAGCCCCGTGCCCAGGGGCGCGGGGAACTGCGCGACCGGCCCTCACTCGCCCGCAGTCGAAGCACCCACCCCGGGGGTCCCGGGGGCGCAGCCCCCGGGACGGGACGGGTAGGGGCGGCGGGGGCGAGAGACCCGGGGTGGGCTCGGCTCCGTAGACTGGCAGCGTGAGTGAGCTCCCCCCGCACGACAGCAGCGAGCCGGACGAGCCGGACCCCAGCGACCCGCACGGTCTCTTCGACGAGATCATCGCGGCCGAGACCGACCGCGACCCCGACCTCGCCGTGATCGAGGCCGGCAGCCGCACCCTGCGCGCCCAGGGCGCCGAGGCGGGCCGGCAGGCCGACGTGCCCGCGCGCCCGGCCGACCCCGAGGTCGACAAGGCGCTGCGCGAGGTGGAGGCCGAGCTCGCCAGCCGCTGGGGCGAGACCAAGCTGGAGCCGTCCGTCAGCCGGATCGCCGCGCTGATGGACGTCCTGGGTGAGCCCCAGCGCGCGTACCCCTCGATCCACATCACGGGCACGAACGGCAAGACCTCCACCGCCCGCATGATCGAGGCCCTCCTCGGTGCCTTCGACCTGCGCACCGGCCGGTACACCAGCCCTCACGTCCAGTCGATCACCGAGCGGATCAGCCTCGACGGCGCCCCGATCTCCGCCGAGCGGTTCATCGAGACGTACAACGACATCAGGCCGTACATCGAGATGGTCGACGGCCAGCAGGAGTACCGGCTGTCGTTCTTCGAGGTGCTCACCGGCATGGCGTACGCCGCCTTCGCGGACAGCCCCGTCGACGTCGCCGTCGTCGAGGTCGGCATGGGCGGCAGCTGGGACGCCACCAACGTGATCGACGGGGGCGTCGCCGTCGTCACCCCCATCGACCTCGACCACACCGACCGGCTCGGCGAGACGCCCGGCGAGATCGCCACCGAGAAGGCCGGCATCATCAAGCAGGACGCGACGGTGGTCCTGGCGCAGCAGCCGGTGGACGCCGCTCAGGTGCTGCTGAAGAAGGCCGTGGAAGTCGACGCGACCGTGGCCCGGGAGGGCCTGGAGTTCGGGGTCGTCGCCCGGCAGGTCGCCGTCGGCGGGCAGCTCATCACGCTGCGCGGGCTCGGCGGGGAGTACGAGGAGATCTTCCTGCCGCTGCACGGCCCCTACCAGGCGCACAACGCCGCCGTGGCGCTCGCCACGGTCGAGGCGTTCTTCGGCGTCGGCGCGGCGCACGCCCAGCGGCTCGACATCGACACCGTGCGGAAGGCCTTCGCCTCCGTCACCTCGCCGGGCCGCCTCGAGGTCGTACGGCGCTCGCCGACCGTCGTCCTGGACGCCGCGCACAACCCGGCGGGCGCCCGTGCCACCGCCGAGGCCGTGGGCGAGGCCTTCGACTTCAGCCGGCTGATCGGGGTCGTCGGCGCGAGCGGCGACAAGAACGTACAGGGGCTGCTCGAGGCCTTCGAGCCGATCTTCGCCGAGGTCGTGATCACCCAGAACTCCAGCCATCGCGCGATGGACGCCGACGAGCTCGCCGGGATCGCCGTCGAGATCTTCGGCGACGAGCGGGTGCAGGTGGAGCCGCGGCTCGACGACGCGATCGAGGCGGCGATCACGCTGGCCGAGGAGGAGGGCGAGTACGCGGGCGGCGGCGTGCTCGTGACCGGCTCCGTCATCACCGTCGGCGAGGCCCGACTGCTCCTGAGGAGGGGCTGACCGCTGTGCGTACGCTCTGTGCTTCCACTCTGATCGGCGAGTTCTTCGTCATCGGCTTCGCCGGGCTCGTCGCCATGAAGAATCCCGATCTGTCCATGACCACGGTGTGGACGGTCAGCGGGATCTTCATGGCGGTGAGTGTGCTGCTCTGCGGGATGATCACCCGGCCCGGGGGTGTCCAGCTCGGCTGGGCCCTGCAGATCGCGCTGATCGCCAGCGGGTTCTTCGTGGGGTCGATGTTCTTCCTGGGGGCGATCTTCGCCGCGCTGTGGTGGGCCTCGGTGCACTACGGGCGGAAGATCGACGAGGCCAAGGCGAGGTTCGCTGCGCAGGCGGAGGCGGGCGGGAACCCGGCATAGGCGTTTCGCCCCCGCCGCCCTGCCCGTCCACCCGTGGCCGGGGCTCCCCGTCCCACCCGTGGCCGGGGCTCCCCCGTCCCACCCGTGGCCGGGGCCCCGCCCCTGGTCGAACGGCCCCGAACAGCCCCGAACGCCCCCGCCCACCTGACTCTGCGTAACACCCAACCAGACACGCCCTGTAGCCTCGGTCACCCGCACACTTGTGACCCGAAGGAGCCACCACCGTGAGCCAGCGCACCCTCGTCCTCCTCAAGCCCGACGCCGTCCGTCGCGGCCTGACCGGCGAGATCATCAGCCGTATCGAGCGCAAGGCCGGCTGGCAGATCACCGCGCTGGAGCTGCGCACGCTGGACCAGGACACGCTGGAACAGCACTACGGCGAGCACAAGGGCAAGCCGTTCTACGAGCCGCTGGTGGAGTTCATGGCGTCCGGCCCGGTCGTGGCGCTGGTCGTCGAGGGCGAGCGGGTCATCGAGGGCGTGCGCGCGCTCGCCGGCCCCACCGACCCCATCGCCGCCGCCCCCGGTTCCATCCGCGGCGACTACGGTGTGATCGTCCGCGAGAACCTGATCCACGCCTCCGACTCCGAGGAGTCCGCCGAGCGCGAGCTGAAGATCTTCTTCCCCGGCCGCGTCTGACCCTTCCTCGTAGCCGCGTCCGAGCTGCGCCCCAGTCGCCGCCGAGTCGCTTCCAAGTCGCCTTCAAGCCAGGTCCAAGTCAGGCCGAAGTCGCGTCCAGGTGGCGGCAGACCCGCACAGACATCACGATTCCAAGATGTTCTTGTAACGGCTTGTAAAGGCTTGTAAAGGACTTGCGTCCCCAGCCTGATGTCCGACCAGGGACGGCCGTGGAAATTCCGGCCGTCCCGCGGCATATGCGTGCCGATCGGGGGAACGCGTGCCCCCGTTGGGTCGTCTCCACAAGCGAGGCGGCGCCACGCATGCTGACAATGGCGAAGACCCTCGCGCAGTGTTCGTGCAGGCGCGTCTACGATGGAGACCTTCACGTCACTGCACCCACCTCGCCGTTCCTAAAAAGCCGTCAAAGCTCCGCTTGGGAAGGCCAGACGAATCCTGATGGGGAACTCAATGTCGTTCATCGGCCGTGACATGGCTGTCGACCTCGGGACCGCCAACACGCTGGTGTACGTCAGGGGTCGCGGGATCGTACTCAACGAGCCGTCCGTCGTCGCGATCAACACCAACACCGGTGGCATCCTCGCGGTCGGCGCGGAGGCGAAGAAGATGATCGGGCGGACCCCCGGCAACATCGTTGCCGTGCGCCCGCTGAAGGACGGTGTCATCGCCGACTTCGAGATCACCGAGCGCATGCTCCGCTACTTCATCCTGAAGATCCACAAGCGGCGCTATCTCGCCCGTCCCCGTGTCGTCGTCTGCGTGCCCTCGGGCATCACGGGTGTCGAGCGCCGTGCCGTCATCGAGGCGTCGTCCCAGGCCGGCGCCCGCCAGGTGCACATCATCGAGGAGCCCATGGCCGCGGCCATCGGCTCCGGCCTGCCGGTCCACGAGGCCACGGGCAACATGGTGGTGGACATCGGCGGCGGCACCACGGAGGTCGCGGTCATCTCGCTCGGCGGCATCGTCACCGCCCAGTCGATCCGCGTCGCGGGCGACGAGTTGGACAACGCGATCATCCAGCACATCAAGAAGGAGTACAGCCTCCTCCTCGGTGAGCGCACCGCCGAACAGATCAAGATCACGATCGGTTCGGCGTACGACCTGGACAACGACGAACACACCGAAATCCGCGGCCGGGACCTCGTCTCCGGGCTGCCCAAGACCGTGGTCATCTCCGCGGCCGAGGTCCGCAAGGCGATCGAGGAACCGGTCAACGCCATCGTCGACGCCGTGAAGACGACGCTCGACAAGTGCCCGCCGGAGCTGTCGGGTGACGTGATGGACCGCGGAATCGTTCTGACGGGCGGCGGGGCGCTGCTGCGCGGGCTCGACGAGCGTCTGCGCCGCGAGACCGGTATGCCGATCCACATCGCCGAGGATCCGCTGGACAGCGTGGCGCTCGGCTCCGGCAAGTGCGTCGAGGAATTCGAGGCGCTCCAGCAGGTTCTCGACGCCCAGCCGCGCAGATGAGGTAACTCTTCGATTCCGCCGTACGGGATGATCGCTTCTCGTACGGCGGATCGTTGATATCGAGGCATAAGCTCCCCCATAACACCCTTGGGCGTCAGCACTCGCTCGGGGTGCGTTCCTGTTGACACCGACGAGGAAGGCACGGCCGCCGCACGTGAGGGACACACGAGAGAGCCGGCTGCTCCTGGTGCTGCTGATCGCCATCGCGTTCGCTTTGATCACGGTGGACATCCGTGGTGGACAGGACTCACCGGTCCAGGGTGCCCGCCAGGCCGCCGCGACGGTCTTCGGCCCGATCGAGAACGGGGTGTCCTCCGCGGTCGACCCCGTCGGCAACGCGATCGCCGCGGTCCGTGACTCGGACAGCCGGCACGATCGCATCGCCCAACTCGAGCACGACAACACGGCGCTGAAGGCCAAGCTCGGCAGTGACGACCGCAATCGCAGCCGTCTGAACCAGCTCGACAAGATGCTGAAGACGGCCGGCGCCGGGCAGTACGGCATCAAGGGCGCCGAGGTCATCGCCATAGGAGCCGCCCAGGGCTTCTCCTGGACCGTGACCATCGACGTCGGCAGCAACGACGGCATCCAGCGCGACATGACGGTCCTGAACGGCGACGGGCTCGTCGGCCGCGTGACCACCGTCGGTCCGGACACCGCCACGGTGCTGCTCGCCAACGACCCCGATTTCACCGTCGGTACGCGGATGGAGGCCAGCGACGAGCTCGGCTTCGCCTCCGGTCAGGGCGACCGCCCGCTGCGGGTGGAGATGCTCAACGGCAAGGCGAAGATCAAGAAGGGGGACCGGCTGGTCACCTTCGGCTCGCAGGCCGACAAGCCCTTCGTGCCCGGCGTCCCGGTCGGCGTGGTCTCCCGCGTCGACCCGTCGGGCGGCGACCTGACCCGCACGATCTACGTCACGCCGTACGTCGCGTTCTCGAAGCTCGACATCGTCGGTGTCGTCGTAGAGGCCCCCCGCAAGGACCCACGTGACACGGTGCTGCCGGCCAAGCCCAAACCGACGCCCACGCCGACCGTGACCGTGACGGTCACCCCCTCGGCGTCCGAGCCCGTCACCGGCCAGACGCCGTAGGAGCTGAACCCCCATGCGTTTCAATCGGATGCTGCTCTCCGCCACTCTGGTGGTGGTCGCCCTGGTGATCCAGGTGAGCGTCCTCGCCCGTCTCCATCTCCCGGGTGCCGTCCCGGACCTCGTCCTGCTCACCGTGCTGGCCCTCGCCATGGTCTACGGCCATGTCGGCGGCGCCCTCATCGGCTTCGCCGCCGGCCTGCTCGCCGACCTCGCCCCGCCCGCCGACCACGCCGCCGGGCGCTACGCCCTCGTGCTGTGCGTCATCGGCTATCTCGCGGGGCTGGCGAAGCCGGAGAACGGCCAGCTCAAGTCGGCGACCGGCCCGATGGCCGTGGTCGTCGCCGCCGCGGTCGGCTCCACCCTGCTGTACGCCGGTGTCGGCGCCCTCGTCGGTGACACCGCCGCCCGCCATGTGGGCCTGGGCAGCCTGCTGTTCACGGCCGCCCTGTACGACCTGCTGCTCGCGCCGTTCGTGGTCCCGGGGCTGATGGCTCTGGCCCGGCGCTCCGAGAACAATCCGCTCGCCGATTCCAACAGCGCCAAGGCCGCCGACGTCTCCTCGGGCTGGCTGGCCTCCGGCACCGGCCTGCGCATCGGCAGCCAGCGCGGCCACCGGGTCAAGGCCGCCCGCGCGCGCGTCGCCCGCGCCGGGCGCATCAAGGGGGTCAAGCGTCTGTGAGCACACCTCAGTTGACCCACCCCGGGGTCAAGGCCCCCAGGTTCGCCGTGTACTCGTATGACTCGTACGCATGTGGCGCCCCGTACGCACACGGCTCGCGCGCCCGTGTCCCGTACCCACTCTGAGAGGGGGAGGCAGCACCAGTGACCAACATTCCCGAGACCGGCAGGACCCCACGGGTACAGATCCGACTCGTCGTCATCCAGATCCTCGTCCTCTCCCTCCTCGGCACCCTCGGCGGCCGCCTCTGGTACCTCCAGATCCGCAACGGCCAGGAGTACGCCAAGGAAGCCTCCGGCAACCACGTCCAGCAGGTCGTCCAGCCCGCCGTACGCGGCTCGATCCTCGACGCGCGTGGGGTGCCGATCGCCGACAACGAGACCCGGCTCGTGGTCTCCGCCTCGCGCACCGACCTGCTGAAGATGAAGGACGACGGCAAGGCGGTGCTGACGAAGCTGGCCGACGTGCTGGACATGAAGCCCGAGGACGTCATCCAGAAGGTCCGGCTGTGTGACGCGAAGACGCCGCAGCCCTGCTGGAACGGCTCCCCGTACCAGCCCATCCCCATCACCGACGAGGCCACCGCCAAGCAGGCCCTGCAGATCCGTGAGCGCTCCGAGGACTTCCCCGGCATCAGCGCCGAGCCCGAGGCCGTACGCCGCTACGCCGCCCCCGGCAAGGCCAACACCGCTCAGGTCCTCGGCTATCTCTCGCCCGTCACGGACGCCGAGATCACCCAGGCCAAGGACAGCAGCTCGCCCTACCTCCGCTCCGACCAGGTCGGCCGCTCCGGCCTCGAGCGCCAGTACGACAAGGAGTTGCGGGGCAAGGCCGGCGTCACCCGTTACGAGGTCGACAACCTCGGCCGCGTGATCGGCAAGGCCAAGAGCGACGCGGCCCAGTCCGGCTCGAGCCTCGTCACCAGCATCGACTCCCGCGTCCAGCGGGTCGCCGAGTACGAGTTGGACACGGCGATGAAGACCGCCCGCCAGCAGTTCGACAAGATCACCGGTGAGAACTACAAGGCCGACTCGGGCGCCGTCGTCGTGATGGAGGCCAAGACCGGCCGGATCGTCGCCATGGCGTCCGCCCCGACGTACGACCCGAACGCCTGGGTCGGCGGTATCTCCGCCAAGGACTACAAGGCACTCACCGGGAAGAACTCCGACTACCCGCTGCTCAACAGGGCCATACAGGGTCAGTCCGCGCCCGGTTCGACCTTCAAGGTGGTCTCCACGGCCGCCGCGGTCGAGGCCGGCTACGAGTGGGACGGCGGCTACCCCTGCACCAGCTCCTACTCGGTGGGCGGCCAGGTCTTCAAGAACTTCGAGGGCGAGAACTTCGGCCCCATCTCGCTCGGCCGGGCCCTCGAGGTCTCCTGCGACACCGTCTTCTACGGCCTCGCGGACAACGAGTGGAAGAAGGACGGCGGCATCAACCCCAAGAAGGGGGAGCCGAAGGACTACTTCTACAAGGCCGCCCACCAGTTCGGCCTCGGCAAGCAGACCGGCGTCGACCTGCCCAACGAGGTCACCGGCCGCGTCCCCGACCGCCAGTGGAAGCTGGACTACTGGAAGGCCAACAAGGACGCCTGGTGCAAGAGCGGCAAGAAGGACGGCGACTACGTCCAGAGGATCGCGTACGAGAACTGCCTCGAGGGCAACAAGATGCGCGAGGGTGACTCGATCAACTACTCCATCGGCCAGGGCGACACCCTCGTCACGCCGATCCAGGAGGCCATGATCTACGGGGCGATCGCCAACGGCGGCACCATCCACACGCCGACCATCGGCAAGGCGATCGTCAGCGCCGACGGCAAGAGCGTCCAGGAGATCAAGCCCAAGGTCAGCGGCAAGCTGCCGATCAACAAGGCCACGATCAAGGGCATGGACGACGCCCTCGAGGGCGTCGTCACCCGTGGTACCGCCGCCTGGAAGTTCGGCGGCTGGCCGCAGGACAAGATCCCGCTGCACGCCAAGACCGGTACCGCCGAGGTCTACGGCAAGCAGACCACGTCGTGGTTCTCCACGTACAGCAAGGACTACACGGTCGTCATGACGATCGCTCAGGCCGGTACGGGTTCCGGCGCCTCCGGTGAGGCCGTGCGCAACATCTACAACGCGCTGTACGGCGTCCAGGCCGACGGTTCCATCGACAACTCGAAGGCGCTCCTCCCCACCCCCCAAAAGGGCCTCCCGAAGATCCAGACCGACGGTTCGATCGACACCCCGGACATCTCCAAGGACCCGGTCAAGGACCTCCAGGCCAGCGAGTCGCCCTCGCCAGGGGCCACCGACCAGCAGCTGCCCGCGGGCACCACGCCGTCCCCGACAGCCAGTAACCGGAACACCCGAAGGCGTACGGACCGCCCGAAGAAGCGGCGGGGGACGAGGATCCTGACATGACCGGAGCGAACAACTTCTCCGTCTCCGGCTACGGCCCCGCCCGCGGCGGGATGTCACGGCTCTTCGCCCGTGACTCCCTGGCCCGCCGCCTCGACTGGCCGATACTGCTCTCGGCCCTCGCGCTCTCCCTGATCGGCTCGGCCCTCGTCTACTCGGCGACCCGCAACCGCACCGAGATCAACCAGGGCGACCCGTACTACTTCCTCATCCGCCACCTCATGAACACCGGCATCGGCTTCGGCCTGATGGTCGGCACGATCTGGCTGGGCCACCGCACCCTGCGCACGGCGGTCCCGATCCTGTACGGCGTCTCGGTCTTCATGATCCTGCTGGTGCTGACCCCGATCGGTGCGACGATCAACGGCCAGCGCAACTGGCTCGTCGTGGGTGGTCTGTCCCTCCAGCCCGCCGAGTTCATCAAGATCACGATCATTCTGGGCATGGCGATGCTGCTGGCCACCCGGGTGGACGCGGGCGACAAGCAGTACCCCGACCACCGCACGGTGGTGCAGGCGCTGGGCCTCGCGGCCGTCCCGATGATGGTCGTGCTGCTCATGCCCGACCTGGGCACGATCATGGTCGCGGTCATCATCGTGCTCGGTGTGCTGCTCGCCTCCGGCGCCTCCAACCGCTGGGTGTTCGGTCTGCTCGGTGCCGGTACGCTGGGCGCGGTGGCGATCTGGCAGCTCAAGATCCTCGACGAGTACCAGATCAACCGCTTCGCCGCCTTCGCCAACCCCGACCTCGACCCGGCTGGCGTCGGCTACAACACCAACCAGGCCCGTATCGCCATCGGCTCCGGCGGCCTCTTCGGCACGGGCCTGGGCCACGGCTCCCAGACCACGGGCCAGTTCGTCCCGGAACAGCAGACAGACTTCGTCTTCACGGTCGCGGGCGAGGAACTGGGCTTCGTGGGCGCCGGCCTGATCCTGCTCCTGCTGGGCGTCGTCCTGTGGCGGGCCTGCCGCATCGCCCGCGAGACCACCGAGCTGTACGGCACGATCGTCGCCGCCGGCATCATCGCCTGGTTCGCCTTCCAGGCCTTCGAGAACATCGGCATGACGCTGGGCATCATGCCGGTCGCGGGCCTTCCCCTGCCCTTCGTCTCCTACGGCGGTTCGTCGATGTTCGCGGTGTGGGTGGCGGTGGGGTTGTTGCAGTCGATCAGAGTCCAGCGCCCCATGTCGGCGTAGGCCTCCGGCGGTTGGGCGGGAGGGGGGTGCGTTGTCGGCGGGTTCTTCGGCTGCGGGTGGGTGGGGGTTGCTCGCGCGGTTCCCCGCGCCCCTGGGGCGGGGCTGCGCCCCTTAACCTCGCCCACATGTAGTGCCTCGGCTGCCGGTCGGTGGGGGCTGGTCGCGCGGTTCCCCGCGCCCCTATAAGTCCTGGGGCGTCCGGCGCTCGAGACCGAGGCCCGGACGCCGCCCACCCCGGCCCGCGCCATCCAGCCCGTCCGGCGTTCGAGGACGCGGCCGGGGGCCGTTGCCCCACCCACCCCCTCGTCCCCCCACCCCCTTGTCCACCCACCACCCCTGGCCGGTGTTCCTCAGCCCCTTCGGCGTTTGAGGGTGAGCGCGGGGGCCGTTGCCCTACCCACCCACCCCACCTACCCCGCCCCAGGCCCGCACCTTCAGCCTGTCCGGCGTTTGAGGACGAGCCTTTCGGGCGATGTGGGGGTCCGGGGGCGGAGCCCCTGGGGAGGGGACGGGTAGGGGCGGCGGGGGCGAGATCCGGTCGTTCCCGGAGGTTCGGGAAGGGGCTGGTACTGCCATCCCTGCCCGACAGCCACTAGATTCAGTTCATGGCGGACACCAAGCGCGAAATCGAGCGAAAGTACGAGGGTCCCCCGGCCGGCGGCGACGCGCCACTCCCGGACCTGACCGACGTCCCCGGAGTCTCGGGCGTCATCGACAAGGGCGTAGCCGAACTGGACGCCACCTACTACGACACGGCCGACCAGCGGCTCGCCACCGCCTCCCTCACCCTCCGTCGCCGCACCGGCGGCGACGACGCGGGCTGGCACCTCAAACTCCCCGTCTCCGAGGGCGTCCGCGACGAAATCCGCGCCCCCCTCTCCGACACCGTCCCCGAAGACCTGACCGCCCTCGTCCGCTCCCGCATCCGCGAGGCCGAACTGGTCCCCGTCGTACGTCTTCTGTCGGCCCGCGACGTCCGCCACCTCGTCGACGCCTCCGGCACCCTCCTCGCGGAGGTCAGCGTCGACCGCGTCCGCGCGCAGCGCCTCAGCGGCGGTGCGGGCAGCGCGGAATGGACCGAGATCGAGGTGGAACTCGCCGACGACGGCGATCCGGCCTTCCTCGACAAGGTCGAGAAGAAGCTCCGCAAGGCGGGCCTCACACGCTCCGCGTCCGCGTCCAAACTGGCCAGGGCACTCGACGACACGGCCCCCCGGAAGTCCGCGAAGTCACCGAAGTCACCGAAGTCACCGAAGTCACCGAAGCCGGAGAAGACAGGCACGGCTGGGAAGACAGGCACGGCGGAGAAGACAGGAAAGGAGCGGAAGGCCGACAAGGCGGGGGCGATCGAGAAGGCCGCTGACGCGTCCAAGGCGACGACGGCGGCCGCGAAGCCCGAACCCCGCGATCCGGCCCCGCACACCGCCGGCGACCACGTCCTCGCCTACGTCCGCGCCCAGCGCGACGCGATCGTCGAGCTGGACCCCGCCGTCCGTCGCGACGTGCCCGACTCCGTGCACCGTATGCGCGTCGCCACCCGCCGCCTCCGCAGCACCTTCCGCTCGTACGGCAAGGTTCTCGACCGCACCGCCACCGATCCGATCGGCGACGAGCTGAAGTGGCTCGCCGCCGAGCTGGGCGTCGACCGCGACCAGGAGGTCCTCGCCGAGCACCTGACGGCGGCGCTCGACGACCTCCCGTCCGACCTGGTCACGGGCCCCGTACAGGCCCGTCTGCACACCTGGTCGGGGGCCCGCCGCTCCGGCTCCCGGCAACGCCTGATCGCCGTACTGGACGGCAAGCGCTACCTGGACCTGCTGACGACGCTGGACACCCTGGTGGCAGGGCCGCCCCTGCTGGAGGCGGCCTCGAAGAAGCCCGAGAAGGTGATCGCCAAGGCCGTACGGAAGGACTTCAAGAAGGTCGCCGGCCTGGTCGGTGAGGCCCTGGAGCTGCCGCCCGGCACCGAGCGTGACCTCGCGATGCACAACGCCCGTAAGAAGGCCAAGCGCACGCGCTACGCGGCCGAGGCGGCCACCCCCGCCCTCGGCGGCCCCGCCGCCGACCTGGTCAGGTCGATGAAGTCCCTGCAGACGCTGCTGGGCGACCACCAGGACAGCGTGATGGTCCGCGAGGCCCTGCGGGAGCTGGCGACCGAGGCGCACGGGGCGGGCGAGAACGCGTTCACGTACGGGGTGCTGTACGGCCGCGCGGAGCAGCGGGCGGCGGCGGTGGAGGCGGCGCTGCCGGGGGAGTGGGAGGCGATGGAGGACAAGGGTGACGTCTGAGGCGTACGGGGGCCGGCCCCGGCCGCGTTAGTCTGGATGGTCACCCCTGTCAGTACCTCCCAGCTCACGAAGGTTCGCGAGATGCCTGCCGAAGCCGCTGTGTCGGTGTTTCCACAGCTCGAAGCTCTGCTCCCGCATGTGCAGAAGCCGATCCAGTACGTCGGCGGAGAGCTCAACTCCACGGTCAAGGCCTGGGACGCCTGTGACGTCCGCTGGGCGTTGATGTACCCGGACGCGTACGAGGTCGGACTGCCCAACCAGGGCGTCATGATCCTCTACGAGGTACTGAACGAGCGCGAGGGCGTCCTCGCCGAGCGCACGTACAGTGTCTGGCCGGACCTGGAAGAGCTGATGCGCGAGCACCGGGTCCCCCAGTTCACGGTGGACAGCCACCGCCCGGTGAAGGCCTTCGACGTCTTCGGCCTGTCCTTCTCCACGGAGCTGGGCTACACGAACATGCTGACGGCCCTGGACCTGGCCGGGATCCCGCTGGAGTCCAAGGACCGTACGCTCGACGACCCGATCGTCCTGGCCGGCGGCCACGCGGCGTTCAACCCCGAGCCGATCGCGGACTTCATCGACGCGGCGATCATCGGTGACGGCGAGCAGGCCGTGCTCGACATGACCGAGATCATCCGGGCCTGGAAGGCGGAGGGCCGCCCGGGCGGCCGCGAGGAGGTCCTCTTCCGTCTGGCGAAGACGGGCAACGTCTACATCCCGGCGTTCTACGACGTCGAGTACCTCTCCGACGGCCGTATCGCCCGTGTCGTGCCCAATAAGTCGGGTGTCCCGTGGCGTGTGTCCAAGCACACGGTCATGGACCTCGACGAGTGGCCGTACCCCAAGCAGCCGCTGGTCCCCCTCGCCGAGACGGTCCACGAGCGGATGTCGGTGGAGATCTTCCGCGGCTGTACACGCGGCTGCCGCTTCTGCCAGGCGGGCATGATCACCCGCCCGGTGCGCGAGCGCTCGATCACGGGCATCGGCGAGATGGTCGAGAAGGGCCTGAAGGCGACGGGCTTCGAGGAGGTCGGCCTGCTGTCCCTCTCCTCCGCCGACCACTCGGAGATCGGTGACATCGCCAAGGGCCTGGCGGACCGCTACGAGGAGGACAAGATCGGCCTGTCCCTCCCCTCCACCCGCGTGGACGCCTTCAACGTCGACCTGGCGAACGAGCTGACGAGGAACGGCCGTCGCTCCGGTCTGACCTTCGCGCCGGAGGGCGGCTCCGAGCGCATGCGCAAGGTCATCAACAAGATGGTCTCGGAGGAGGACCTCATCCGGACCGTCTCCACGGCGTACGGCAACGGCTGGCGCCAGGTGAAGCTGTACTTCATGTGCGGCCTGCCGACGGAGACCGACGAGGACGTCCTGCAGATCGCCGACATGGCGATGAACGTGATCGCCGAGGGCCGCAAGGTCTCCGGCCAGAACGACATCCGCTGCACGGTGTCGATCGGCGGCTTCGTCCCCAAGCCGCACACTCCGTTCCAGTGGGCGCCCCAGCTCTCCGCCGAGGAGACGGACGCCCGTCTGGAGAAGCTCCGCGACAGGATCCGCGGCGACAAGAAGTACGGCCGCTCCATCGGCTTCCGCTACCACGACGGCAAGCCCGGCATCGTCGAGGGCCTGCTCTCCCGTGGTGACCGCCGCATCGGCGCCGTGATCCGCGCGGTCTACGAGGACGGCGGCCGCTTCGACGGCTGGCGCGAGCACTTCTCGTACGACCGCTGGATGGCCTGCGCAGAGAAGACCCTCCCCGCCTTCGGCGTGGATGTCGACTGGTACACCACCCGCGAGCGCACCTACGAGGAGGTCCTCCCCTGGGACCACCTCGACTCCGGCCTCGACAAGGACTGGCTCTGGGAGGACTGGCAGGACGCCCTCGACGAGACGGAGGTCGAGGACTGCCGCTGGACCCCGTGCTTCGACTGCGGCGTCTGCCCGCAGATGGATACGGCCATTCAAATCGGCCCGACCGGCAAGAAGCTGCTGCCTCTGACGGTCAAGAACGCGGCGCCGGCGCCGAGCGGTCACGCGCACTGAGGTGAGCGAGGCACTCGATCGGGCGATTGAGGCGCTGGCGTGGGTGAGCGAGGACGAGGTGGCGGCCGCGCTGGCTGCGGCCGGTGTTTCGGTACCTCGTCCGTCGGCGTCGGCGGCGCTCTTTCGGACGCCGCTGCCGGGCCCTGAGACTTCGCCGCACATCGTTTCCGAGGCGGAGGGGGCCTGAGGTCCGGATCGCCTTGTGCGCGACTGTGTGGCCGCGAGCCCCCTTTCCTGACAGGGAAGGGGGCTCGCTGGCTTTCGTCGGCGCGGGAGTCCATGGGCTTGGAGTTGTGGGGTGCCTTACGTGGCTGAGTTACGAGTTGCCCTACGTCGTCAAGGCCCGGCGGTGCTCCGCTCCGCCGGGCGTGCTCCCGGCTCCGCGCCGGGCGTCTTGCCTTCGGCCTGCTCCGCCCGCGCTGCGCCGACGCGCGCCCTGGGTTGGGGCGGTCGGCTCCACGACTTCGGCCGGCCACATTGGGGCGAGCCTCGAAGATCATGGCCCCGACGTCGTGCTTTAACGGGCAGGTCCACACACTGCCCGACTCGCCATGAGCTTACGGGGCCATGATCACTCGCCTCAAAGCAGCTCCAGCCCGCTAGGCGGAAGGTCATCGTCGTCCGTGCCTGTCGGGCATGCTTTGGGGAGTGTGACTGATAGGCCGATGCTCTCCATCGCGGCTTGGAAGGGGACTCCGGGTGGTGTTGCCGCTGACCAAATGACGGAGGTGCAGGTGCTGGTGTCGCAGTTTCCCCCGAAGGTGAAAAAGTCGCCGCTCTCCACGGACTTGCAGCGGCACACAGCGTGTCTCGGGTTGCGCGGGTCGATTTCGCAGACCACGTCCAGACAGTTTGCCCATTGTGCTCGAGGTGTGCAGGTCATGGTGCGGGTATGGTGGTTCGTGTTCTGTGTCGAGAACGTCGATACCAATCTGTTGTCGACCGGTGCTCGTTCTGCACACGACTTATAGCCGTAGGAGTAGCCGTATTCCACTACGCAGCGGCAGATGAGGACGTTCGGGTCGCTCGGTGAGGGTTTGCAGGCGGCTTTAGTACACAGCGCGTAGCGCTGTTTGCAGAGCCATCCCCCAGCGAACTTCACTTGCTTTGGGCACCAGTTCGCCCCGGTGACGCCGCGGGCCATCGCGCGGGTGGAGATGACGGCGGGTGCCATCGCGGCCGAGGCGAACAACAGCGCGCGTCGTGCGATCGTTGATCTAGCACGCGGTGGGAGCGCCCTGGTCACCAGGTCGGCGATCTCTGCTGACCCAGCTGCTGGCGCGGCGGCGAGGATCCGGTCGGTGTCGATCAGCATTGCGCTGGGTGTGGCGCTCAGACCGTAAGTGGTGAGCAGCATTCGGTCTTCGTCCACCAGCAGGTTCCGCAGCCCGTGCTCACGTGCGAAGGCAACGCTGTCTGCGGAGGGACCGCCGTTCACGATTGCGATGGTCAGCCGTTCTGCATGAGCCTGCTGCCACCGGGCCACCTGTGGCAGCAGTGCGTCGCACGCGCTGCACGCGTGATCAGTGAAGACAAGCAGGAGTGGCTGATGCGCAGCGGCAAACAGTTTGTCGAGAGTCCATACTTGTCCCGTTGCGTCAGGCAGTGAAAAGCCCGGTGTGACCATGCCCGGTCGCACTTTCCCGGATCGCTTGAGTCCCAGCACCACCCAACACGTCGCTGCGATGATCCCTAGGCCCGTGAAGAACCAGGGGGCACGCCCGTCGGTTGCGACGAATCCCGCCGTAGCTGCGAGGAGACCGTTGCGTGCGAGCGTGGCCCACCCGACCGGCGTGGCGCGTAGCCCTCCGAAGCAGTGGCAATCCGGGGTCCGGCCGCGTGCGATGCTCACCACGATGGCCAGGCAGAACGTCAGCAACAGCCCGAGCGCTCCAAGCGCACCGATTCTGGCCCATGGGCTGACGATAAGGGCCAGGGCTGTGACGAACTCGTAGGAGACGAGAAGGTATCCAAGCGGCTTCCCCGTTCGAGCTGGCAGGCCAAAACTTGCGATGGCGCGAGGCAGTCCCTCGCGGTCCATGAGTTTGGCGATCCCCGCGACCCCGAAGACCGCAGCCAACACCAGCCGTGCTGCCAGGACCATGCCCGCTCACTCCCCTCGTTCTGGACGCCCTCCGGACGGAGCGCAGGCATCACGCACACAGACCGCGGCGCCCCGAACGACTCGTACCGCCTTGCGAGGCCGCGAACAACACTCCACAGGAAAGACTCACCCAGACAGCCGTGAGCCCGGTGGCCGATCGACATCAATGGCGTCCATCGAAGGTCCTCGGCAGGTTCCGAAATTTCCCCAAGGCCGGGTAGTCAGCGTTTCCGCACGAGCAACGGAGCTCCTTGCGGGACAAGCTGCCGTCGCACCGACGTGGTCGGGATCTTCCCCGACCGCACCGCGTTGATCCGTCTGGTCGGCGCGGTGCTGCCGAGCAGAACGACGAGTGGACCGAGGCCCGCCGCTACATGGGACTCGACCTGCTGACCAAGGCCCGCCTCCACCCGGTCGAGCCAGAAACCGACGGGACCGCCCTGCTCACCGAACTCACCGCACAGCCTCAAAACGAGATCGCCGAGTGGCCGTCGACACACCACTCCCGCGGACGCGACCTCCGGTAACGCCCCTGTGGGGCCTCGTAGCGGCCGGTATGGCCGTCGCCGACCGTTCCGGCCAGAGCTACGGATCAGAAGGTCGTAGCCCAGGCGATCGGAAAGGTCGTCCGCACGGCAAAGGCTGCGACCCGGGGTGCGACAAGGGCCCGCTGCCTCACCACCGCCGCAAGAGCGGCTCCTGCCGCTGACGGTCAAGAACACCCCACGGGCCGCCGCTGGAAGCGGTCACGCGCACTGAGGTGGGCGAGGGCCTCGATCGGGTGATCGAGGCCCTCGGGGAGCCCGGAGGCGCCTCGGATCTGCACCGCTGATCCTGCGCTGTTGCGGAGGGGCGTCGCCCGGCGTTGGAATCAAGTGTGAGGCACTTTGGCGACGTCGAGTCCGCCGACCGCCCCGCTCCCGGGACGGGGGCCGGTCGGAAAGGGCTCAAGAGCGACGCCCTGGGCTTGTTCTCCTCGGTGACCATGGGCCTGGCCTCCACCGGCCCGGCGTACAGCCTGGCCGCCACGCTGGGCATCATCGTGGCCGGGGTGGGACTGCAGGCCCCGATCGTCACCATGCTGGCGTTCATCCCGATGCTGCTGGTCGCGTACGCCTTCCGGGAGCTCAACGCGAGCAACGCCGACTGCGGCACCACCTTCACCTGGGCCACCCGCGCCTTCGGACCGCGCACGGGCTGGATGGGCGGCTGGGGCCTCATCGTCGCCAACGTCATCGTCATGGCGAGCCTCGCCGAGATCGCCGCCGGCTACGGCTTCCGGTTGGTGGGCCTGGACGGACTGGCGGAGAACCGGCTGTGGACCACCCTGGCGGGCATCGCGTGGATCGCCGTGCTGACCGCGATCTGCTACGTCGGCATCGAGTTCTCGGCGGCTGTCCAGCGCTGGCTGCTGTGCCTGGAAGTGGTGATGCTGCTCCTGTTCGCCGTCGCCGCACTGGTCAAGGTCTACACCGCCCCACCCCCGACGGCGATCCACGTGTCCGCGTCCTGGTTCAATCCCTTCGAGGTGCCCTCGGCAACAGGGCTGACCTCGGGCATCCTCGCGGGGGTCTTCATCTACTGGGGCTGGGACACCGCGTTCTCGGTCAACGAGGAGACCGTCGACAGCAAGTGCGTCCCCGGGCGCGCCGCGGTCATGTCCACCGTGCTGCTCGTGATCATGTACGGGCTGGTGTCCACTTCGGCGCAGGCGTTCGCGGGAGTCGGCGCCTCGGGCATCGGGCTCGGCAACACGCAGAACTCGGGCGACGTGTTCTTCGGACTGGGTGAGGCCGTGTTCGGGAGCGACGACACGGGGCTGCTCCTGTCGAGGCTGCTGATCCTGATGGTGCTGACCTCGGCGTTGGCCTCCGCGGAGACCACCATCCTGCCCCTGGCCCGGACCGTCTTCTCCATGGCGGTCCACAAGGCCGTCCCCGCCCGGTTCGCCCGGGTCCACCGCAGGTTTCTCACCCCGACCTGGGGAACCGTCGGCATGGGCGCGGTGTCGATCGCCCTGCTGGTCCTGCTGACGTCGTTCAGCCAGAACATCCTGGCCGACTCGATCGACTCGGTCGGTCTCGCGATCGCGTTCCAGTACGGACTGACCGGCTTCGCCTGCGTCTGGTACCACCGCAAGGTCCTCACCCGCAGCACCAGGGACCTGATCTTCAAGGGCGTGCTGCCGGGGCTCGGCGGGCTGATCATGCTCCTGCTGTTCCTCTACGCCACCTTCGTCGTCTACGCGGACCCCAGATACGGCACGACCAGCGTCGACCTGCCACTGATCGGCAGGACGGGCGGGGTCACCGTCCTGGGTCTGGGCGCCCTGCTCCTCGGTTTCCTGCTGATGCCGTTGGTCACCCGTGGCCACGCCGTGGCCCTCAAACTCCAGCGGAGCCTCCTTCCGGGCCGCCTGCCGCCGCACGCCGCCGTTGACGCGGCGAGCCGCTACCAGCCCGCCGACAGCGGGTCCGGGGTGGGGGGCGACTGGTACGACGTCATCCCCCTGTCGGGCACCCGGGTGGGCCTGGTCGTCGGGGACGTGCTCGGTCACGGCCTGCGCGCCGCGGCCACCATGGGCCGCCTGCGCACGGGTGTGCGCGTCCTGGCCCGGCTGGACCTGAGCCCGGACGAGCTTCTGTCCCGCCTGGACGACCTGGTCGAGCAGACCGCGCACGAGCGGGGAGCCGGTCAGGGCCCCGGCCACCGGACGCCGCGGGCCGACGAGGCACTGGGGGTGACCTGCCTGTACGCGGTGTACGACCCCGTCTCGGGGAAGTGCAGTCTGGCGCGGGCCGGGGAGTCGGTGCTGATGGTCGTCGAACCGCACACGGGTGTCGTCGACCATCCGGAACTGCCCCCCGGACCGCCGCTGGGGGTCGGTGGCCTGCCCTACCAGAGCGCGGATCTGGAGCTCCCGCCGGGCAGTCTCGTCGCCCTCTTCACGGGTGGCCTCCTCCAGGCGGCCGACGACCGTGACGACGGGCTCGCGCAGTTGTCCCAGGTCCTCGCCGGCGGCCGAGCGTCCCTGGAGGAGCTGTGCGACCGCGCGGTGACCACCCTGCTGCCGGGGCCGGTGGACGAGGACGCGACGCTGCTCATCGCCCGCACACGCCTGCTCGACCGGAACCAGTTCACCCAGTGGGAGCTGCCCCCGGACCCGGCGGCGGTGGCCACCATCCGCACCGCCGTCAGCAAGCAGCTCCGCGACTGGGGGCTGGACGATCTGACGTTCGCCAGCGAGCTCATCGTCAGCGAACTGGTCACCAACGCCATCCGCTACGTCGGCGGCCCGATCCAGGTACGCCTGATCCGCGACCGGACCCTGATCTGCGAAGTCTCCGACACCGGCCACACCACGCCCAATCTGCGGCACGCCGCGAACGACGACGAGGGAGGCCGGGGTCTGTTCATCATCGCCCAGATGACCCATCACTGGGGCACGCGCTACACACCCACCGGCAAGACGATCTGGACCGAGCAGGACCTGCCGTCGGCGGACGGCCGGTAGCCCCCGCCAGGGGGTACGTCGTGGCTGGCGCGGTCGACAGGAGGCGGGTGTCCGTGGTCCCTCGCAGTCGGGTGACGAGTGGATCAGCCGCTGTCCGGGGTCTAGCGTCGGAGGAAGGCAGTCCTCCGCATCCGCTCGCAGGGAGGATGATCATGGACATCAAGGGTTCGGCAGCCCTTGTCACGGGAGCCAACCGCGGCATCGGACTGGCCTTCGCCCAGGCATTGCTCGCACACGGCGCCGCCAAGGTGTACGCGGGTGTCCGGGAGCCGGAGACCGTCCGGGACCCGGGGCTCACCCCGCTGCGACTGGACGTCACGGACGAGGAGCAGGTCGCTGCGGCCGCACATGCCGCCGCCGACGTCGGCATCGTCATCAACAACGCCGGGGTCTCCGGTGGTCCGTCCCTCCTTGAGGGGTCATTCGAGGGTGCCAGGCGCGAGATGGAGGTCAACTACTTCGGTACCTGGGCTGTCTCGCGCGCGTTCGCGCCCGTTCTGGCCGCCAACGGTGGGGGAGCGCTGGTCACCATGCTGTCCGTCGCGTCATGGGTGGCCAACAGACGGTTTCCGAGCTACGCGGCCTCCAAGTCCGCTCAATGGTCGTTGACGAACGCTTTCCGACTGGCGCTGCGGGAGCAGGGCACGCTGGTGGTCGGCGTGCATGCCGGCTATGTGGACACCGACCTGGCGGCGGATATCGACGCCCCGAAGATCCTTGCGAGTGACGTGGCCGAGAAGACCATGGCAGCGCTGCTCGCCGACGAACCCGAAGTGCTGGTCGACGAGGCCACCCGGCACGTACGTGCCGCGCTCTCGGGGGCGCTGGAGGCGCTGTACGCCGATCGGTGAGCGCCCTGGCGTCGGCGTGCGACAGGTGACTTCGGGAACACGGGCAGCGCGGCGCCGCGATGCTTCTTTCGGCCGGGGCGGCTGTGCATGGCCATCTGCCCGCAACCGGACCACACCGGCGTACCGCCAGGGGAGGCGGGTCGACACCATCGTCGGGCGCCAGTGGACGACGGGGCCGTGGCGCACCTCGAAGTCGTAGCAGTCACGCGTCAGTTCCGGCATCGTGAAGCCGACGCCGGTCTCCGTCACATCGTCGGCGTTCGCCGAACCGTTGGTGAAGTGGTCCACGCACGAGCGTTTCCCCGGTCACCTGTGGCTGGGCGAGGCCGTGGCCACGGCCGGGCTGGTCCTGCTGGTCCTCGGCCTGAACCAGGCGGGTCGCACCCCTCCGGCGCCGTTCGCGGTGGCGTCCCGCATCGGGGCCGCGTACTGGTTCACGTTCTCCACGTCGTTCGTGAACCCGGCGGTGACGGTCGGCCGGCCCTTCAGCGACACGTTCGCGGGGATCGCTCCCGCCTCCGTCGCCCCGTTCGTCGCCGTGCAACCGGACGGTGCCGCGGTCGGCCTGGTCCTGCTGACGGCGGTGTTCGCCAGACCGGCGCCCGGCTCTTCGCCCAGTTCCTCAACGCCTTCGGCGTCCGGGCCGGGCCCGGGCCTCGGCCCAGACCCAGCGCGGTGGAGCGGGCCTCGTTCTACCCGCTGATGGCGGACTACTTGCTGACGGCGAAGCGCATCAGGGCGTGCTCGTCACCCTGCTTGATCTTCCCCGTCACATTGATGACCTCGAGCTTCCAGCCGTTGTCGACACGAACGGCCTTGGCCACGGCGCACCCGTTGTCCTGGGTGAGCATGCTCGGCCAGATGTCGGCGACCTGCTGAGTGGTGCCGCCGGTCGCGTCGTACACCTTGAAGCTGATGTTGCGGGCCTTCTGGAAGGAGCTGCCCTTCTTGAAGGCGGCGGCGATGAACACGATCGACGTGATGTTGGACGGTATCCGGGCGAACTCGACCGTCAACGTCTCGTCGTCGCCCTCCCCGCGCCCGGTCTGGTTGTCACCGCTGTGGACCAGGGAACCGTTGCCCATGGGGTCGAGCGAGTCGAGGCCTGCCAGGCGTACCGGATCCATGCCCTGCATCGCGATGGCGATCAGATCCAGATCGGTGCCGGTCTTGCGGCGGAGCACGCCCATCACTCCACCGCTGCTGCCTGCGGTGGGATCCCAGGACACTCCGATGGACAGATGCGTGACTCCGTCCAGATCCGCCGGGCCGTCTTCTTTGGTGAGCGTAATCATGCGTGGATCATCCTCTTGGAGACGGGACTGCGACAGGCAAAGTGTGCATGGAGCTTGAGGAGTTCCCTCGCTAGGGGTCCCTTCATAAGCGGACAAGGGGACACATGGTGCCGTCAGCAGTAGCACCGGTTGGCGGCGCAGTCCAGACGGCGACGGGATCAGGGGCGACAACAGCGCGCGTTCCAGGGGGATTTGGCACGCGGCCGACGGGAGCAGCGGGCGGCCTGTCGGCAGCCGCGGGAGGCGGAAACGCGGCGGCGGACCGAGAAGCCGGAGGCCCGGGTCGCCCTCCTTGCGGGGCTTGCCGGCGCCGGATGCCGGGCGCCCGCCTTCCGGGCCGCCACGCTCACCCGTTCCCAGCGGGTCGAGCCCTTCGCCCAGGGGCCGCCGGCGCGTTCGGCGCCCATGCCTGACCCGAACCACTGCCAGGCTCAGGGCGGTCGGGGGCTCGGCGCCGACCGGTGCGCCCAGGCGCGGGCGGACACGCGGGCCCGCTTCGAGCCTGGCTGGGAGCCGCGCAGGCGGCGGAGGCCCGTCGACGGCAGCAACTGGCGGGCCACCAGGGGGAGTACCAGCGGCGGGCGGAGGCCCAGCGGGCGGAGATCGGCCGGCCCTACGCGTGCAGGTGTGCGTCCACCGGTCGGCCGCCGCACGGTGGACCGGGCGGAGCGACACGGCCGACGGAATTTCCGAGCGGAGCGCAACCGACCTCCGGGCGTGCATCCAGATGGCGCCCCGACGCGTCTACGTCGGTATGGATCTGGAAAAGTCGCCTGCTGAGCGACCCGCAGTGCCGGCCGAGGGGTGCCTCACGGTCGCGATCCGCCTGCCCGTGCGGATCGTCGTCCTCGTGCTCGTCGTGCCGGTGCGCATGCTGTGGGACGCCCTGGTGGTCGGCGGAAGGTTTCTGCGGGACACCGTGCTGCGCCCCGTGGGGCGGGTGCTCCAGTGGGTGGCGTGGGCGGTGTTCGTCTGGCCGTGGGTGACGCTGTGGCGGTACGCCGTGGTGCCGGTCGGAAAGGCGCTGGCCTGGCTCGGGTACGTGCTGCTCGTGGTGCCCGCCGTGTGGGCGTACGAGAGGGTGCTCACGCCGGTCGGACACGCGATCGCCTGGCTGGCGCGGGGCGTCGGCGCCGGGCTCGGGTGGGTCGTCCGCGGTGTCGGCGCCGGGTTCGCCCGGGTACTCCGTGGCGTCGGCGCCGTACTCGCCTGGGTGTACGCCTGGGTCCTGACCCCCGTCGGGCGGGCCCTCGCCTGGCTGCTCAGGGGCCTCGGGATCGGGTTCGGGGCGGTCGCGCTCGGGGTGTACCGGGTCGTGGCCTGGCTGGTTCGCCATCTGATCGTCGTACCGGCGCTGTGGTTGTACGAGTGGATCCTCGTCCCCGTCGGACGGGCGATCGCGTGGGCGGCGCGCGGAGTCGGTCGGCTCGTACGGATGATCTTCACCGGGATCGGCGCCGCGCTCTACTGGACCCTGCGCGTCCTGCTCGTGCTGCCCGCGCTCGCCCTGTGGCGCTGGGTGCTCGTGCCGGTCGGACGGGTCCTCGCCGTCGTCGCGCGGGAGGTCGGGGACGCGCTCGGGCATGCCTGGCGGGTGGCCGGACACCTCTCGCTCGCCGTCGGACGGTTCCTCGGACGACTCTTCCGGTGGATCTTCGTGGAGCCCGTGCGCTGGGTGTACCGCAGCGTGCTGACGCCGGTCGGACACGTCGTCCGGGACACGGTTCTGCGGCCCGCCGCCGAGGCCGCGCGCAGCGTGGGCCGGGTGACCCGGCAGGCCCTGGCCACCGCCCGCGAGTCGGCGCGGCAGACCCGCGCCGACATCCGCCGCATGCTCTTCGGCACGCCGCGGGAGCCCGAGCGGGTGCCCCTGGCGAAGAACCGGCGGGAACCGGGAGCCGCCGGGACACGTACTCTAGGTAGCAGTACGACCGCTCTCACGAAGGACTGAACGACACTGGGCAAGCGACAGCCCGAAGGCCCGCCGCCCGCACCCGCGGTGCAGCGCATCCGACTGCGTTACACCAAGCGCGGCCGCCTCCGGTTCACCAGCCACCGTGACTTCCAGCGCGCCTTCGAGCGTGCGTTGCGCCGTGCCGAGGTGCCGATGGCGTACTCGGCGGGGTTCACACCACATCCGAAGGTGTCGTACGCCAATGCCGCACCCACCGGCACGGGCAGCGAGGCGGAGTACCTGGAGATCGCGCTCACCCAGACGCGTGACCCTCAGAAGCTGCGTGAGCTCCTCGACGAGTCGATGCCCGTGGGGCTCGACATCATCGAGGCGGTCGAGGCCCGCACGTCGGGTCTCGCCGACCGGCTCACCGCGTCGGTGTGGGAGCTGCGCCTCGACGGCGTGGCGCCCGAGGACGCGGCGCGTGCGGTCGAGGCCTTCAGATCGGCCGACACGGTGGAAGTCCAGCGCAGGACCAAGAACGGGATGCGCACCTTCGACGCCCGCGGTGCCGTGGCGAGCCTCGAGGCGCACAGTCCGCAGGCTGATAGGCCGACCGACCAGCCCTGTGCGATACTGCGGCTGGTTGTTCGGCACGTGACGCCTGCCGTACGACCCGACGACGTCCTGTCCGGTCTTCGCGCCGTGGCCGACCTGGCGCCGCCGGTCGCCGCAGCGGTGACCAGGCTGGCGCAGGGGCTGTTCGATGAAGAGACCGGCACGGTGACCGACCCGCTCGCGCCCGACCGCGAGGCAGTCACGGCCGCCCCAGCCGATCGCACAGGGGCCGCCGAAACTGCCGCCGCGAAGGCGTCGGCGTAAGGAAGGTCCCGCGTAAGGACGGACGTCGTAGCGCCGCCCTCGGATCCGGGAGCCACCTGGGTCGGGCAGCGCACCGACCAGAAGACTTTCGCCAGGCCGTACGCACACATGGCGTACGGAACCGGCGAGACAGGACACAGAGAGCTCCCGTGCGGCGCCCGCGCCCCGGACGGCGGCACCGCGCATCGCGCGAGCCGCGGACGTCACCGGCACTGCCGGACCAGGCGCGGCGCCCGGGAGCCTGACGGGAGATCCACCCGCATGCTCGAGCCGACCGAACCCGCAGAGTCCTCAACGGGCTCCGACAACAACAACACTCCGAGCGACACCCTGCCGCCACGGCGCCGCCGCCGTGCGGCGTCGCGTCCGGCCGGCCCGCCCACGGGCGCGGCCGAGACCCAGGCCGTGGCCGAGACCACGGCTCCGGCCATACCGCCGGTGGCATCCGCTGAGGCCATGGCGACCACCGAGGTCGTCGAGGCCCCCGAGGTTCTTGAGACCGAAGAAGCCGAAGAGACTGAAGAGACGGTAGGGGAGGCAGTGGCTCAGGCCGCTGTCGCCGAGCCGGTCGAATCGGTCGAGCCCACCGAGGACGCCGCTCCGCGCCGTACACGCCGCCGCGCCACCCGTCGGGTGTCCGCGCCCGCCACCGCGTCGGTGACCGCCGAGGCGGACCGGGCCGCGGAGACCGTGGTGCCCGCGACCGCGCCCGCCGAGACCGAGGCCCAGGTCGAAGAGGCCCCCGCTGCCGAAGCGGCCCCCGCCGTCGAGGAGGAGGCGACGCCCGCCGCCCGTCCACGGCGCCGTGCCACCCGTCGCGCCTCCGCGCCCAGCGGTGCGCCCAAGGCGGCCGAGGCCGCCCGGACCACCGAGACCGCTCAGACCCCCGAGGCCCCTGAGGTCACTGAGACCCCTGAGGTCGTCAGGGAGCCCGTCGAGGCGCAGGCCGAAGAAGCCCCCGCCGCCGAGGACGCCGCGCCCCGTCGCACCACCCGTCGTCGCGCCACCCGGCGCGTCTCCGCGCCCGCCGGTGCGCCCGAGGGCGACGCCGCCGACGAGCGTGTGGAGGCGCCCGTGACCAGCGAGACCAGCCCCAGCGAGAGCAAGCCCGCGGCCGAGGCCGAGAGCAAGCCCGCCGCGGAGGCCGAGACCACGCCCGCCGCCGAGGCCGAGACCGCCGAGGACGGCGCCCCGCGCCGGACCCGCCGCCGTGCCACGCGCAAGGCCGCTGTCGGTTTCTCCGCCCCCGCGCCGAAGGAGGCCGAGTCCGCGCGACGGCCCGCGCGTCCGGCCGTCGCCGTGTTCCAGGCGCCCGTGTTCACCGAGCCGATGTTCCAGACGCCGGAGCGGGCCGCCGCCGCGGCTGCCGCCGAGGCGGCGGAAGTGGCCGCCGAGACCGCCGAGGCCCCCCAGGCCGAAGAGGTCGTCGAGGCACCCGTGGCCGTCGAGGAGGAGACGGGCGGACGCCGTCGCCGTCGCCGCCGGGCCGTCGAGGAGGCACCCGCGGCCCCGGCCGCGGAGCCCGTCGACGAGGTGGAGGAGCCCGACGAGTCCGCCGAGGACGGCGCCGAGGACGACGAGTCCGAGGAGGAGTCCGCGGGCTCGCGCCGCCGTCGCCGTCGTGGTGGCCGTCGCCGTCGCCGCGGCGAGTCCGCCGAGGCGGACGGCGAGGCCGGTGACGACGAGTACGCGGCCGAGCAGGCCGCGCAGGACGCCGAGGACACCGCCGAGCAGGCCGAGGAGGACGCCGAGGAGGCGGACGAGCGCGACGAGCCGGGCGGTTCCGGCTCCAGCAGCAGCCGTCGCCGCCGTCGGCGTCGTCGTCGCGCCGGTGACTCCGGCCCCGAGGCCGAGCCCGGCGAGAACGACCCCGAGCGCACGGTCGTCAAGGTCCGCGAGCCGCGCGGCAAGAAGGACGAGCACCCGTCCGACGAGGTGCAGTCCATCAAGGGCTCGACCCGCCTGGAGGCCAAGAAGCAGCGCCGCCGTGAAGGGCGCGAGCAGGGCCGCCGTCGCGTTCCGATCATCACCGAGGCCGAGTTCCTGGCCCGCCGTGAGGCCGTCGAGCGTGTGATGGTCGTCCGCCAGAGCGGCGAGCGCACGCAGATCGGCGTCCTCGAGGACAACGTGCTCGTCGAGCACTACGTCAACAAGGAGCAGTCGACCTCGTACGTCGGCAACGTCTACCTGGGCAAGGTCCAGAACGTGCTGCCGTCGATGGAGGCCGCCTTCATCGACATCGGCAAGGGCCGCAACGCCGTGCTCTACGCCGGTGAGGTCAACTTCGAGGCGCTCGGCATGGCCAACGGGCCGCGCCGCATCGAGAGCGCGCTGAAGTCCGGTCAGTCGGTCCTCGTGCAGGTCACCAAGGACCCGATCGGCCACAAGGGCGCCCGCCTCACCAGCCAGGTCTCCCTGCCCGGCCGCTACCTGGTCTACGTGCCCGAGGGCTCGATGACCGGAATCAGCCGCAAGCTGCCCGACACCGAGCGCGCGCGCCTGAAGACCATCCTCAAGAAGATCGTTCCCGAGGACGCGGGCGTCATCGTGCGCACCGCCGCCGAGGGAGCGAGCGAGGACGAGCTGGCCCGCGACGTCGAGCGCCTGCAGGCGCAGTGGGAGGACATCCAGAAGAAGGCGAAGAGCGGCGGCAGCTCGAACGCGCCGTCCCTGCTGTACGGCGAGCCGGACATGACCGTCCGTGTCGTCCGCGACATCTTCAACGAGGACTTCACCAAGGTCATCGTCAGCGGCGACGAGGCGTGGGAGACCATCCACGGGTACGTGTCCCACGTCGCGCCCGACCTGGCCGACCGTCTCTCGAAGTGGACCTCCGAGGTCGACGTCTTCGCGACGTACCGCATCGACGAGCAGCTGATGAAGGCCCTGGACCGCAAGGTCTGGCTGCCCAGCGGCGGTTCGCTGGTGATCGACAAGACCGAGGCCATGGTCGTGGTCGACGTCAACACCGGCAAGTTCACCGGTCAGGGCGGCAACCTCGAAGAGACCGTGACCAGGAACAACCTGGAGGCGGCCGAGGAGATCGTGCGCCAGCTGAGGCTGCGCGACCTGGGCGGCATCGTCGTCATCGACTTCATCGACATGGTCCTGGAGTCCAACCGGGACCTGGTGCTGCGGCGCCTTCTGGAGTGCCTGGGACGCGACCGTACGAAGCACCAGGTCGCCGAGGTGACCTCGCTGGGCCTGGTGCAGATGACGCGCAAGCGTGTCGGCCAGGGTCTGCTGGAGTCCTTCTCGGAGACCTGCGTCCACTGCAACGGCCGTGGCGTGATCGTGCACATGGAGCAGCCGACCTCGGTCGGAGGCGGCGGCAAGCGCAAGAAGCGCGGCCGTGGTGGCGCCGAGCAGGTCCCCGAGCACGACCACGAGCTCGAGCACACGCACGAGATCGCGGAGGAGCCGGAGACGGTCGAGAGCGAGGCCGAGGTGGCCGCCGAGGTCGCCGCGCCCGTCGCCCTGGTCGAGCAGGAGTTCCAGCCGGACGAGGAGCTGTACAGCAGCGCCGCCGAGGCGGAGGCCGCGGCTTCCCGTGGCGGCCGTTCGCGGCGCCGGGCGACCCGGCGCGTGTCGGCTCCCGCGGGTGCGCCGAAGGCCGAGGAGCGTGCTCCCCGGGGCCGCCGTGAGGAGCGGGCCGAGCGGACCGAGCGGGCTCTGACGTCCCACGAGGCCGCCGCGTCCGAGCCGGTCGCGGTCGAGGCGCCGGTCGCCGAAGCGGCCGAGGTCACGCCGGCCGCTGAGGCCGCTCCGGCCCCCGTGGTCGCCGTACCGGAGGACGAGGCCGCTCCCAAGGGCCGTACGCGTCGTCGCGCCACCCGCAAGGTGTCGGCTCCGGCCGGTTCCCCGAAGGCGGCGGAAGAGGCCGTGGTGACGGTTACGGAGCCGGTCGCGGCGCCCGTGCCGGAGGCAGCCGCCGAGGTCGTCGAGCCGCAGCCCGCGCCGGTCGCCGAGGTGGCCGCCGAGGTCGCCGCGCCGGCCCGCCCGCGTCGCCGCGCCGTCCGCAAGGCCACCGCGCCCACCGCGTCAGAGGAGGCGGCCGTCGTGGTCGTCCCGTCGGCCTCGGCGGAGCCGGCCGAGGCTCCCGCGGCGGTCGAGACGGCGGCCGAGACCGCGGTCGAGACGGACGCAGAGGCCCCGGCCCCGGCCAAGAAGACGGCCGCCCGCAAGACGGCCAAGAAGGCGACGGCGAAGAAGGCCGCCACCAAGAAGACCGCTGCCAAGAAGACGGTCGCCAAGAAGGCCACGGCCAAGAAGGCGACCACGAAGAAGGCGGCCGCCAAGACCACCGCGAAGAAGACCGCGGCGGCCGAGCAGCAGGACCGTTCGACGGTCTCGGCGACCACCGAGGACTGACGCGGAACCGGCGGAGGGCTGACGGAAGTCGGTCGCTCCGCTGCTCCGACAGCATGCCGGTGGCCCGGTTTGACCCCTCAAGCCGGGCCCCGTAATCTAGACCGTCGGCGTGTCCCCTGACGCGCCGCACCCCCGTAAACCTCTTCCTCCCGTAATTCTGCGTGTCATGCGTGTTCGCGTGCCGTGCGCTTCGGGAGAGGCCGCTCGCGCAGCGCGTGGCTGGACTGCGGGGTTCCGTTCCGAGCGAGAGAGAGATCCGCGTGTACGCCATCGTGCGCAGCGGTGGTCGCCAGCACAAGGTTGCTGTCGGCGACATCGTTGAGGTTGACAAGATTTCCACTGCCAAGGTTGGCGACACGGTCGAGCTCTCGACCCTGCTCGTTGTCGACGGCGACGCCGTGACCAGCGACCCGTGGGTCCTTGCCGGCATCAAGGTCCAGGCCGAGATCGTGGACCACCACAAGGGCGTCAAGATCGACATCCTTCGCTACAAGAACAAGACCGGTTACCGCCGTCGTCAGGGCCACCGCCAGCAGTACACGGCGATCAAGGTCACTGAGATCCCCGCGGCTGCGAAGTAAGGGACTGAGGAGAGATGGCACACAAGAAGGGCGCATCGTCCACTCGGAACGGTCGCGACTCCAATGCTCAGCGGCTCGGCGTGAAGCGCTTCGGCGGTCAGGTCGTCAACGCCGGTGAGATCCTGGTCCGCCAGCGCGGCACCCACTTCCACCCGGGCAACGGCGTCGGCCGTGGCAAGGACGACACGCTGTTCGCCCTTGACGCCGGTGCGGTGGAGTTCGGTACCCACCGTGGCCGCAAGGTCGTGAACATCGTTCCGGTCGCCTGACCGGTTCTTTCGCGAGGCGGACCTCACTTCCCGTACGGGAAGCGGGTCCGCCTTTCGCGTGTTTTGAATAGAAGCGGCTCTGTGGCATACAGGGCTGCGCAGGACTTTCGTACGTAACTGGAGGCACATCCCATGACCACCTTCGTGGACCGCGTCGAGCTGCACGTCGCCGCGGGTAGCGGAGGCCACGGCTGTGCCTCCGTACACCGGGAGAAGTTCAAGCCGCTCGGCGGCCCGGACGGCGGCAACGGCGGCCGGGGCGGTGACGTGATGCTGGTCGTCGACCAGTCCGTGACCACGCTGCTCGACTACCACCACAAGCCGCACCGCAGTGCCACCAACGGCAAGCCCGGCGAGGGCGGCAACCGTTCCGGCAAGGACGGGCAGGACCTGATCCTGCTGGTGCCGGACGGCACGGTCGTGCTCGACAAGGCGGGCAACGTCCTCGCGGACCTCGTCGGCCACGGCACGTCGTACGTCGCCGCACAGGGCGGTCGCGGTGGCCTCGGCAACGCGGCGCTGGCCTCGGCCCGCCGCAAGGCGCCCGGCTTCGCGCTGCTCGGTGTCCCCGGTGACTTCCAGGACATCGTCCTGGAGCTGAAGACCGTCGCGGACGTGGCCCTCGTCGGCTACCCGAGCGCCGGCAAGTCCTCGCTCATCTCCGTCCTGTCGGCCGCCAAGCCGAAGATCGCGGACTACCCGTTCACGACCCTCATCCCCAACCTGGGCGTGGTGACGGCGGGCGAGACGGTCTACACGATCGCGGACGTGCCCGGTCTCATCCCCGGCGCCAGCCAGGGCAAGGGCCTCGGCCTCGAGTTCCTCCGCCACGTCGAGCGCTGCAGCGTGCTGGTCCACGTGCTGGACACGGCGACCCTGGAGTCCGAGCGCGACCCGGTCACCGACCTCGACACCATCGAGGAAGAGCTGAAGCAGTACGGCGGCCTCGGCAACCGCCCGCGCATCGTCGTCCTCAACAAGATCGACGTGCCGGACGGCAAGGACCTCGCCGAGATGGTCCGCCCCGACCTGGAGGCCCGCGGCTACCGCGTCTTCGAGGTGTCTGCGGTTGCGCACATGGGCCTGAAGGAGCTGTCCTTCGCGCTCGCCGAGCTGGTCGGCACGGCGCGCGCCGCCAAGCCCAAGGAGGAGGCGACCCGGATCGTCATCCGCCCGAAGGCGGTCGACGACGCCGGCTTCACCGTGGTCCAGGAGGAGGACGGCCTCTACCGCGTGCGCGGCGAGAAGCCCGAACGCTGGGTCCGCCAGACCGACTTCAACAACGACGAGGCCGTCGGCTACCTCGCCGACCGTCTCAACCGCCTCGGCGTCGAGGCGGAGCTGATGAAGGCGGGCGCCCGCTCGGGCGACGGCGTCGCCATCGGCCCCGAGGAGAACGCGGTCGTCTTCGACTGGGAGCCCACCGTCATGGCCGGTGCGGAGATGCTCGGCCGCCGTGGTGAGGACCACCGTCTCGAAGTCCCGCGGCCCGCCGCGCAGCGCCGCCGCGACAAGCAGGCGGAGCGCGACGACGCGGACAAGGAGTACGACGACTTCGAGCCGTTCTAGGCCGACGTTCCCGGTCCCGCTGCCGCCGTTCGTTCGGCTGCGGGTGGGCGGGGGTTGCTCGCGCGGTTCCCCGCGTCCCTGAAAAGGGGCGCGGGGAACCGCGCGATCTTTTGGGTATGAGAGGTCGCCCTTCACCTTCTTGTCATGCTCTTGATTAACTCCGTTCAGCGAGCGGGCCACTGCGGCGTGTGAGCCTCCCGATGTCCAAGGGGCCACCGACGCAGGGGAGTTCACCGATGACCGGAACCGTCTCGCGCGATCGACGCCGCTTTCTCACCGCCGGCGCCGCGGCCCTGGGGGCCGCCGCCACCAGCCAGTTGTGGCTTCCGGGCACCGCCCGCGCCGCCGAACCCCCGCTGCCCGCCGGGGTGTTCACCCTCGGCATCGCCTCCGGCGACCCGCTGCCCGACGCCGTCGTGCTGTGGACCAGGCTCGCCCCCGACCCGCTGAACGGCGGCGGTATGCCCGACCGCGCGGTACCGGTGGAGTGGGAGATCGCTGAGGACGCCCGTTTCGGAAGGCCGGTGCGGCGGGGCGTCGCGCAGGCGCTGCCCGAGTACGGGCACAGCGTCCACGTCGACGTCCGCGGACTGCGCCCCGACCGCGCGTACTGGTACCGCTTCCGCGCCGACGGCCAGCTCTCACCGACCGGCCGCACCCGCACCGCCCCGCACCCCCACAGCTCCGGCGGCTCGCTGCGCGTCGCGCTCGCCTCCTGCCAGAACTGGCAGAACGGCTACTTCACCCCGTACGCCGACATGCTCGCCCAGGATCCCGACTTCGTGCTCTTCGTCGGCGACTACATCTACGAGTCCGCGCCGTCGGCGACGGCCGTCCGCCGGCACGAGGGCGGCGGGGAGCCGTACACCCTCGTCCAGTACCGCAACCGCTACGCGCAGTACCGCACCGATCCGCACCTCCTGGCGATGCACGCCGCGGCGCCCTGGGTGGTCACCTTCGACGACCACGAGGTCGACAACGACTTCGCCGGGGAGATTCCGCAGGACCCGGCCAAGCAGTCGCACGACGCGTTCGTGGCCCGGCTGACCGCCGCCTACCAGGCGTACTACGAGCACATGCCGGTCCGGGCGACCGCGGTGCCGAACGGTCCGCACATCCGGATGCACCGGCGGCTCGACTTCGGCCGGCTGGTCCGGCTGAACGTCCTGGACACCCGGCAGTTCCGCAGCGACCAGGCGACCACCCAGGCGGGCGCCGAGGACCCCTCGACGACCATGCTCGGCGCCGAGCAGAAGGCCTGGCTGCTGCGCGGGCTGCACCACTCACCGACGCGCTGGAACCTGATCGCCTCGCAGATCATGATGGCCGAGACCGATCTGCAGATCGGCCCCGGCAAGCTCTGGTTCTACGACGCCTGGGACGGCTACCAGGCCGAACGCAACGCGCTCATGGGGGAGTTGTCCACCGTGCGCAACCCCGTCGTGCTGACCGGGGACCGACACCTCACCATGATCAGCGACCTCAAGAAGGACTTCGCCGACCCGGAGTCCGACGTCGTCGGCGCCGAGTTTGTCGGGACCTCCATCTCCAGCGGCGGTGACCAGGACCAGGTGGCCTTCCACAACGAGTGGGACCCGCGGATGCCGGACAACCCGCACTGGAAGTTCATCGACGCCCACCGCGGCTACCACCTCTTCGACATCCGGCGCGACGGCATCGACGCCACCGTCCGCGCCCCGGAGACCGTGCTGCGGCCGGACGCCGCGTCCAGCACGCTGGCCCGGCTGCGGGTCGAGGCGGGGAAGCCGGGCGTGCGTCTGGTCTGAGCGGCGTTGTTCTGGGGCTCACAGATCTCATGGAACTCTCAGAACTCATGGGATTCCTGGGACTCATGTCAGTCCCAGGACATTCTCAGGTAAGGCTCAGGCAAGAGATTTAACCTCCCTTGACCATGGAGACCGACTGTACGCATCACGACTCGGCGGCCCCGGAGGCGGAGACCGGCGAAACCGTCCCGAAGAGCGCCCCCACACCGCTGCCCCCCGGCACCCGGCTGCTGCACATCGGCCCGCACAAGACCGGGACCACGTCGATCCAGAGCGCCCTGTTCGCCGCGAAGGACGCGATGGCCGGGCACGGCGTCGACTTCCCGGCCCACAGCAGGCACCCGATGGAAGCCGCCCTAGCGGTCTGCGCCCGGCCCGGGATGATGGGCGACGCCAAGCCCACCGAGAGGCACTGGCAGCGGCTCGTCGACGCGGTGCACGCCACCGGCAGGCGCACCTCGGTGGTCAGCAGCGAGTTCTTCGCCGACGCGCCCGACGACGAGGCCATCGCCCGGATCGTCGACGACCTCGGCCGGGGCCAGGGCCGGGATCAGGGCCGGGTTCATGTCCTGATCACCCTGCGGCCGCTGGCGAAGATCATGCCCTCGCAGTGGCAGCAGTACGTGCAGAACGGTCTGCGCATGGGCTACGAGGACTGGCTCGAACACATGCTGCGCAAGGCCCCGTACGAGAAGCCCAATCCGAGCTTCTGGCGCCGTCACCGCCACGACCGGCTCGTCGAACGCTGGGTGCGGGTCGTCGGTGCCGAGAACGTCACCGTCGTGGTGGTCGACGACCGCGACCGCGACGGTCTGATGCGCACCTTCGAATCCCTCCTCGGCCTGCCCGACGGTCTCCTGGTGCCGGTGCCGGACACGGCCAATCGCTCACTCACGCTCGCCGAGACCGAAATGCTGCGGAAACTCAATAGGGAGTTCCGCGGCAATGGGCTGCCCGACGAGGTGTATTCCAGGATGGTGCGTGGCGGCGCCGTCATGCATATGAAGAACGCCTGCCTCCCGGCCCCGGACGACGCGCGGATCACCACGCCCCGCTGGGCGCTGGAGGCGGCCGCCGGTATCGGCGCGGAGATGGCCGGGCGGATCGCCGCCATGGGCGTACGGGTGCTCGGTGACCCGGCGTTGCTGTCCGTCGTACCCAGCGTCGCGAGCGCCGAGGAGACGAGGACGCCGCGGATCGATCCCGAGGTGGCGGCCCATGCGCTGTACGGGGCGCTCGCCGTGGCGGCCGCGACTCCCGCGTATCCCCCCGCGTCCGTGCGCTCGGTTCACCAGACCCCGTCCAGGGAACTCGTCCGGGTTCTCGGTCACCGGGTCCTCAAGCGTCTGAAGCGGGCGTGAAGAGCGCACGTAAAACGTGTGCAGTTACTCACAGCAAATCCGGACAATACGGTTCGGGATCTCGAAGGACACCTGCCTGCAAGGTGAATAGCCGGTTGCGCGCACATAAGCAGCAGAGGGCGCTCACCTTGCATGGCAGTAACGGAAAGTGGGAGCATCCCAAAGTTCCCTGTCGCCCCAAGGTAGGTCACCTGTGTCTGAGCACTTTGCCAAGCCCCGTACCACCGCAGTGATCCTGGCCGGCGGCACCGGTCAGCGCGTGGGTCTGTCGATTCCTAAGCAGCTGCTGAAGATCGCAGGCAAGGCGGTCATCGAACACACGCTGACCACCTTCGAACAGGCCGAGTCGATCGACGACATCATCGTGCTGATGGCTCCCGGCTATGTGCCGGACGTCGAGAAGATCGTCGCGAAGGCGGGGCTGAAGAAGGTCACTCAGGTGATCGAGGGCGGCTCGACGCGGAACGAGACCACCGAGCGCGCGATCGCCGCGCTCGGCGAGGGTCTGGCCGAGGGCGAGGACGCCAACGTCCTCTTCCACGACGCCGTGCGCCCGCTGCTGTCCGAGCGAGTCATAGACGACTGCGTCACGGCCCTGGAGCGTTACCAGGCCGTCGACGTCGCCATCCCCTCCGCGGACACGATCATCGTGACCCGCACCCACGGCGAGGACGGCGAGTTCATCACCGAGATCCCGGACCGCTCCCGGCTGCGCCGCGGCCAGACGCCCCAGGCGTTCAAGCTGTCCACGATCCGCCGCGCCTACGAGGTCGCGGCGGGCGACCCCAACTTCCAGGCCACCGACGACTGCTCGGTCGTGCTCAAGTACCTGCCGGACGTGCCGATCCACGTCGTCGCGGGCGACGAGTACAACATGAAGGTCACCCAGCCCGTCGACGTCTTCATCGCCGACAAGCTCTTCCAGCTGGCCTCCACCGCCGCCCCCGAGCAGGCCGACGAGGCCGCCTACCGCGAGCTGCTCAGCGGCAAGACCGTGGTGGTCTTCGGTGGTTCGTACGGCATCGGCAAGGACATAGCCGAACTCGCCGAGGGGTACGGCGCGAAGACCTACGCGCTCGGCCGCTCGACCACCGGCACCCACGTCGAGAACCCGGAGGAGGTCGACGACGCGCTGTCCACGGCGTACGCCGAGACCGGGCGCATCGACTACGTCATCAACACCGCCGGGGTGCTGCGCATAGGCAAGCTCGCGGAGACGGACAACGCGACGATCGAGGAAGCGCTGAAGGTCAACTATCTGGCCCCGGTGCAGATCGCCCGCTCCGCCTACAAGTACCTCGCCGAGAGCAACGGCCAGCTGCTGCTCTACACCTCCAGCAGCTACACCCGTGGTCGCGCCGAGTACAGCCTCTACTCCTCCACCAAGGCCGCCATGGTGAACCTCACCCAGGCGCTGTCCGACGAGTGGGCAGGCGACGGCATCCGCGTCAACTGCATCAACCCCGAGCGCACCGCGACCCCGATGCGCACCAAGGCCTTCGGCCAGGAGCCCGCGGGCTCGCTGCTCTCCTCCGAGGCGGTCGCGCGCACCTCGCTCGACGTCCTCCTGTCCGAAATGACCGGTCACGTCATCGACGTACGCCAGCAGGACCCGACTGCCGGCGCCGGACGGGCCTCCGGATTCGAAGCGGCGCTGGCCAGCGTGTTGGACCGGCAGGACGGCGTGGCATAATTAACACCCATTAGTTTTCCTGGAATTCAGGCCTCTGAGTCTGCGCGTTTGCCGCGTATTCACAGAGGCCTGAGTCAGTAAAATTCCCGGATTGTCCGCGATCGCCCGCAAGGTCCTTTTCGTTATTCAAGCAGTAACAAAACCGGCACACACCCCCCAAGAGCAGGTTTATCCGTGATATCCACCGCTATACGCGTTGCCCGGGTGGGCAGTGCGGCCGAGTTGGCCGCGGCGGCCCTCATGATGCTGGGCTTCCCCTGCCTGATGCTGGCCGCGCTTCTCCCGAGCGTCGGTGCCTTCGCCGCCGCGGCCGCTGTGACGTACCTGGCGGACCACTATCTGCACCGGCGCGGCAGCTATCTGATCAACCGCCTCAGCAAGGTGCGCGCCGGTCTGTCCATCAGGTTCCTGATCCGACAGCTGCTCCTGGTCCTGCTGCTCGCACGCCTGGACCTGTCCGACAGCATGGTCTTCTACGCGGCGATCGCGTGCTTCCTCGCCTTCTACGGCTTCCAGGCCCCGCACAGCGCGCTGATCACCATGATCCGGCTGCGCCGCAAGATGCCGGTCGCCACCCGCAACGTCGACCTGGCCTCGCGCATCCGCATCCCGGACGCACCGCCGCGCGCCCTGCTCAACCGGGCCGCCGAAAAGATGCTCCACCTCGACCTGCTGGCCGTCGCCGGCGTCCTCGTCACCGGGGCCACCGACACCAACGTGTACGGCTTCGCGGGCGTCGGGGTCACGCTGGTGCTGGCGTTCGTCTACGTCGTCGTGCTCGTCCCGTACATCCGCGGCAAGAAGACCCCGCCGAACGCGGACACGGTCCTGGCGGCGGTCGACGGCTGGCTGCGCGAGTACCGCCCGGAGACGGTGCTGTACTTCTCGGGCTCCAAGGACTCGGCGTACCAGGTCAACATGTGGCTGGAGACGATGGAGCAGCTGGACACCCGGCCGCTGATCATCCTGCGCGAGCGCGCCATCCTGGAGCGCATGGCGCCCACCACGGTGCCGGTCATCTGCGTGCCCGGAGGGGTGCACCTGATGAACATGGACCTGTCCACGGTGCGTGTCGCGCTGTACGCGGCGAACGTCGGCAAGAACATCCACATGCTGCGCGTCCCGACCATGAAGCACGTCTTCATCGGCCACGGCGACAGCGACAAGCTGGCCAGCGTCAACCCGTTCAGCAAGGCGTACGACGAGGTGTGGACCGCCGGTCGTGCGGGACGCGACCGCTACGCCATCGCCGACGTCGGTGTCCGCGACGACGACATAGCGGAGGTCGGCCGCCCGCAGCTCGCCCCGATCCAGACCTGGCGGGGCGTGCCCGAGGGGCGTATCCCCACGATCCTGTACGCCCCCACCTGGGAGGGCTGGGACGACAACCCGGGCAACACCTCGATCCTGCTGGCGGGCGCCAACATCGTGCGCGCGCTGCTGAAGGCCGAGCAGCCCGTCCGCGTCCTGTACAAGCCGCACCCGTTCACCGGCACCCGCAGCCCGCAGGCCAAGACCGCGCACGAGAAGATCGTCGCGCTGGTCGAGAAGGCGGCCGCCGAGCGCGCCGCCGACCCGCGCTTCGCCGTCGACGCGGCGGCCCAGTTCGCGGCCAGGGCGGAGCTGGCCCGCATCGGGGCCCGCATCGAGAAGCTGACCGGTGTCACCGAGAGCGGCGACGAGGCCGAGGCCACCCGCGACGGCATGGTCGACACGGCCGCGCACGCCGAGGTCGCCCGGCTGCGCACCGAGTGGAACGACGCCTACTGGCGCTCGTTCGGCAGCTGGGAGCACCGGGTCATCACGGGCGCCGAGCCGCGCCTGTACGACTGTTTCAACGTCTCCGACGCGATGGTCTCCGACATCTCGTCCGTGGTCTCCGACTTCATCGCGAGCGGCAAGCCGTACGCGGTCACGGACTCCGCGGAGCTGGGTGTCGAGGAGTTCAAGCGGCAGAACACCGCGGTGCGTGCCGCCGTGATCCTGTCGAACTCGGCGAGCGAGTTGGGCGAACTGCTCGCCGAGGTCACCGACCCGTCCGCGGACGAGCTCGCCGCCGACCGCCGGGAGCTGAAGGAGTACCTGCTCGGCCCCGACGAGCCGGCGTCGATCGACCAGTTCAACGCCGCGGTGCGCGACCTCGCGAAGAAGTCCCGGGCGCGCAACCTGGGCCAGGAGACCGGTGCGTCGGCCGCCGCCGTGGAGCTCGCGAACGGAGTTCCCGGACAGCGCAAGGCTTCGGCGGACGAGACGGGCGGCGCGGCCGTCAAGGGCTGATCCCTCTCTCGCCGTGTAGTCGTCTCGCCGAGCAGTCGCCTCTCCGAGTAGTCAGTGACAGGGCCCGGCCCCGAGGAGCATCCTCGGGGCCGGGCCCTGTCTCGTTCCCCGTAAACCTGTGAACCGCATCACATTTGGGGTCCGGTGAGGCAACCTCTCAGTACTTTCAACCGTCTTTGAGGTAGCCCTTGAGGTGATACGGGGGAAATGTTCGGATGACAATGGAGAAACGTGACCGTGACGCAGCCTGATGTGAGCGTGATCATCGGGGCGTACGAGGCCATGCCCTACCTGGTCAAGTGCCTGGAGTCGGTCGAGGCCCAGACACTCGACCCCGCTCGTATCGAGGTCATCGCCGTCGACGACGGGTCGAAGGACGGCACCGGCGAGTACCTCGAGGAGTTCGCGGAGCGTGCGGCCATGGCTGTCACGGTGATCCGGCAGGCCAACTCCGGCGGCCCCAGCGGCCCGCGCAACGTCGGCCTCGACAAGGCCCGCGGCCGGTTCGTCTTCTTCCTCGACGCCGATGACTACTTCGGCCCCGAGGCCCTGGAGCGCATGGTCGCCATGGCCGACGAGCACCGCACGGACGTCGTGCTCGGCAAGGTCATCGGCGTCAACCGCAACGCCCCCAAGTCGATGTGGGGCAAGAACCAGCCCCGTACGGACGTCTTCTCCTCGCAGATCAAGTTCACGCTCAGCGCGCAGAAGCTCTTCCGGCGCGAGCTGCTCACCCGGCACGACATGCACTTCGACGAGTCGCTGAAGACCGGTGAGGACGCCCTCTTCACCATGGAGGCCTACCTCCGCGCCGACGGCGTCTCCGTGGTCGCCGACTACGACTGCTACTACCTCGTCGGCCGCGACGACGGCAAGCACGTCACCAAGAGCGGCAGCTACACCCTGCGCTTCGACTCCGCCCGCGCCCTGATGGGCCTGATCGCCGAGCACGTGCCCGCGGGCAAGCGCCGCGACGGCCTGATGGTCCGCCCCTTCCTCGTCACGCTGCTGCCGCAGTTCGGCCCCGTCTTCCTCAGAGACGACGAGGAGGTCAGACAGAACAAGCTCGTGCTGGCCAAGCCACTGATCGACGCGTACTGGACCGAGGGGGTCGCGAACCGCCTCAAGGTCAACGAGCGGCTCCGGGTGAACCTCGCCGGTCAGGGCCGGGGCGACCTGCTGGTGGACGTCCTGGACTTCATCAAGAAGAAGAAGGCGCCCACCCTTCACGTGGATCCGCGCAGCCGCAAGGCCTACCTCGCCTACCCGCACTTCCGGGACAAGACGGCGCCGCTCCCGGACGGCTGGTTCGTCCCGACCTCCCGCGAGACGGTCACCATCGAGAGCTTCAAGTTCGCCCCCGCCGCCCACTTCCCGGGCATGCGCACCGCCCGCAAGATGGCGCGCAAGATCCTCGGACCGCGCCGCGCGGGCTGACGAAGAGGCCCGTTCCGCGGCCTGGAGGGCTACGGAACGGGCGCTCGGTGAACCACCTGGCCACCAAGACCGCCGATGAGGGCTTGCTCAAGGCCGATGAAGGCTGGTCAAGGCCGGCAAGGGCTACTGGCGCCCCGCCTGCAGAGCCTTCCGCAGCGGGCGCCCCACCGCTCGCCGGGCGATGCGGTAGACGGAGCGCTGCGGCGCCGCAGCGGCCGCCGGCTTCACGGCGGTCTTGCGGGCCTTGTCGAGTTCGCGCTTGAGCTTCGCGTTGTCCATGGACAGTTCGCCGATACGGGTCTGGAGCCAGCCGAAGCGGCTGGTCAGCGAGGCGATGTCGGAGTCGTTCCAGGGGCGGATGCCGGCCGGGAAGTCGAGCGAGCGCAGCCGCTTCTCGTGCGCCGCGCCGCCGTCGCCGTGCGTGAACGTGTTCTCCAGGCCGTTGCGCTCCAGGAAGCCCATGAAGCGGTCGAAGCGCTCCTGGTGGCCGCCGGTGAGCGAGCCGAAGTCCGCCTCCGCGTACAGCTCGGCCGGGTCGAGGTCCTGCGGCAGCGCGTTGATCCTGCGGTGCGGGATGCCGAAGTAGCGGCACAGTTCAAGGGTGCGCGAGTCGCCGCACAGCACGGTCGCGGGCGTACCCGCCAGCAGCGCCGCGATATTGCCGTGGATGCGGGAGCCGAACGAGAAGTCGAAGTCCCGCAGGTCGTCGATCCAGGTCACGGGGTCGATGTACACACGGACCTTGTCCTCGCGGTACATCGGGTGATCGGGGTGCGTGGGCATCGCGGTGACGGAACCGTTCGGATCCGACAGGTCGCGCCAGTGCAACTGGCGGCCGTCGCTGAGGTTCTGTCCGACGAACCGCAGGTGAGGGTAGCGGGCGTGCGCCCGGCGGATGACGCCGTCCAGGCCCTGGGACTTCACCGCAGTGTGCGAGCCGTTGATCGCGACCCGGGACTCGGGACCGAGCGCGGGCGCGTTCTTGCGTACGTCGAGCTCCCTGCCGTACATGAACATCGACGGGCAGCCGATGACCTCGACGTCGCGGAAGCCCATGTCCTTCAGGTATCGCTCGGTGAACTCGCCGCGCACCCCGATGGACGCGCTGCGCTCGAGCACGGCGGTGACGAACTCTCGGACAGCCGGTTCCATGGGCTTCAGCCTGGCCGGGTTGTAGTCCAGACCGGTCTGTGCGCCGATGCCCGGCACGACCACCGGGATCCGCAACTTGCTGATCAGCTGCGTCAGCCGCCTGAGCTGGGGCTCGAACGAGGGCCGGAACGCGTTGGCCAGCGGAACGACGAAGGCGTCGTACTCCTCGTTGATGCGGCCCGCGGCGGCGACGTTGGTACGGATGCCGTTCGACACGACCTCGGCGCGAGGCGTCTCGAGGATCTTGTGCGCGGCGTCGCTGAAGATCAGGTTTCCCGCGTTGGTGGCGATGACGTCCTGGTGGAGGGCCTGCTCCACAGGGACGACGTCGTACGGGCTTTTCCCTGATCTCAGGAGTATGCGCTTCACCGGATGAACATTAGATGCCACGTTGGTCAACTTATCTTTGCGCCATCTTTAAGTTCTATGAGGAACCCGCACAACCTTTTTTGCATACGCGGGACGTGAGCGAGCGGCTACGCCCCGGTGATCGCGAGGGGGCGGGCACCGTCCGCAGGCTGGACCGACGGGCGCCGCCCCCGCCCGTTCGCGTAGATTGCCGGGCGGGACCGACGCGAGGGGACACACCGCAGGTGGCAGGGCAGGTGACTGGGCACATGGCAGGCCAGGTGGCAGGGGCGAGGCAGGCCGTGGCCGGGGCCCACAGGATTGTCGTCAAGGTGGGTTCCTCGTCGCTGACCACGGCCGCGGGCGGACTCGACGCCGACCGTGTCGACGCGCTCGTCGACGTCCTCGCCAAGCACCGCAGCGGCGGCGAGAAGGAGATCGTCCTCGTCTCGTCCGGCGCCATCGCGGCCGGCCTCGCCCCGCTCGGGCTGCGCCGTCGCCCCAAGGACCTGGCCCGGCAGCAGGCCGCCGCCAGCGTCGGCCAGGGCCTCCTGGTCGCCCGCTATACAGCCTCCTGCGCCCGCCATGGCGTCCGTGTCGGTCAGGTGCTCCTCACCTCCGACGACACCAGCCGGCGCGCCCACCACCGCAACGCCGCCCGCACCCTCGACAAGCTCCTCGCGATGGGTGCCCTGCCGGTCGTCAACGAGAACGACACCGTCGCCACGGACGAGATCCGCTTCGGCGACAACGACCGGCTCGCCGCGCTCGTCGCCCACCTCGTACGGGCCGACCTGCTCGTCCTGCTCTCCGACGTGGACGGCGTGTACGACGGTGACCCCAGCAAGCCCGGCACCTCGCGGATAGCGGAGGTCCGCGGACCCGGGGACCTCGCGCACGTCGACATCGGCACCGCGGGCAAGGCGGGCGTCGGCACCGGGGGCATGGTCACCAAGGTCGAGGCGGCCCGGATCGCGGCGGCCGCGGGCATCCCGGTGGTGCTCACCTCCGCCGTGCACGCCGCCGAGGCCCTCGCGGGCGGCGACACCGGCACGTACTTCCACCCCACCGGCAAGCGCTCCGCCGACCGGCTGCTGTGGCTGCAGCACGCCTCGACCCCGCAGGGCGCGCTCGTCCTGGACGACGGGGCCGTGCGCGCGGTCGTCGACCGGCGCACCTCGCTGCTGCCGGCGGGTATCGCGGCCGTCGAGGGCGACTTCACCGCGGGCGACCCCGTCGAGCTGCGCGACAGCACGGGGCGGGCGGTCGCACGGGGCCTGGTGAACTTCGACGCCAAGGAGATTCCCCAGCTCATCGGGCGCTCGACCCGCGAGCTGGCCCGCGAGCTGGGCCCGGAGTACGAACGCGAGGTCGTACACAGGGACGACCTCGTGCTCCTGCATCCGTAAGACGCCTGTTCCGCACCACCTCTGAAACAGCTGTCCAGTACACCCGTAAAAGGCCGATTCCGAGGCCCCCGCCGGGGGACGTTGTGTAAAAGTGCCACACGGCGGCTCCCCACCTGCTCAACTTTGTTGCGGGGAGACCCCGATACAGCCCGATGCAGTACGACGATTGCGGACCATTGCGAAAAGGAGGCCGTCGTGAGACGAGTGCGCCCTGGGGCGGCGGCGTCCCGCGGCGGTGCCGCCTCCCGGGCGGGTGGTCCGGCTTCCCGCGCGATGGGCGAGGAACGGGCCCTGACGAGCGTCGCGGCCGGTGACAGCTACGCGGGCGAGAGGCCGGCCGACCAGCCCCGGCTGTGGCACGTCACGCTGAGCGTCTCGGGTGGCGAGGCACCGCTGAAGGAGGTCAGGCGTGCCCTCGAACAGCTGGCCCACGACCACCCGTTCCTGCTGACCAGCCGCTACGCCAACGACCACGCGGAGATCCGCTACTGGGAAGAGGCCCGCGACCTGCACGACGCGGCGGCCGTCGCCCTGCGCCTGTGGGGCGAACACCGCCAGACCGCCAAGCTCCCGCCCTGGGAGATCGTCGGCCTGGAGGTCATCGACCGCGAGACGTACCACCAGCGGATCGCGGAGGGGTATGGGCCACTTCCGGCCACTCCGGTCGGAGTCCATCCCTTTTGACCCTGTCTCGGGGTGTGGGACAGCCGCGGGACGGGTCCGTCCGGCGCACTACCCTTCCGATATGACCACGCTCTCGCCGTACGACTCGATGTCCCCGGTCACCCAGGCCGCCTACCGCGCCAAGGCCGCCGCCGCCGATCTCGCACCCCTGCCGCGGGCCGAGAAGGACGACGCGCTGCTCGCGATCGCGGACGCGCTGGAGGTCCGTACGAGCGAGATCGTCGCGGCCAACGCCAAGGACATCGCGCGCGCCCGCGAGGCCGGCACCAGCGAGACCGTCATCGACCGGCTCACGCTCACGCCCGAGCGTGTGCGCGCCATCGCCTCGGACGTGCGGGACGTCGTCTCGCTGCCCGACCCGGTCGGCGAGGTCGTACGCGGCTCGACCCTCCCGAACGGCATCGACCTGCGCCAGGTCCGCGTCCCGCTCGGCGTCGTCGGGATCATCTACGAGGCCCGCCCGAACGTCACGGTCGACGCCGCCGCCCTCTGCCTGAAGTCCGGCAACGCCGTCCTGCTGCGCGGCTCCTCCTCGGCCTTCGAGTCGAACACCGCCCTGGTCCGAGTGCTGCGCGACGCCGTGGGCGGCGCCGGACTGCCCGCCGACGCCATCCAGCTGGTGCCCGGCGAGGGCCGAGAGTCTGTGCGCGAGCTGATGCGCGCCCGCGGTCTGGTCGACGTCCTCATCCCGCGCGGCGGGGCCTCGCTGATCCGCACGGTCGTCCAGGAGTCCACCGTCCCCGTCATCGAGACCGGCACGGGCAACTGCCATGTGTACGTCGACGCCAACGCCGACCTCGGCATGGCGATCGACATCCTGATCAACTCCAAGGCGCAGCGGCCCAGCGTCTGCAACTCCGCCGAGACGCTCCTCGTGCACCAGGACATCGCCCCCGAGTTCCTGCCGCGCGCCCTGGACGCCCTCGCGGACGCCGGAGTCACCGTGCACGCCGACGAGCGAGTCCTCGCCTACGCCAAGGACTCCAAGGCCACCGTCGTCGAGGCCACGCCCGAGGACTGGGAGACCGAGTACCTCTCGTACGACATCGCCGCCGCCGTCGTCGACTCGCTCGACCGGGCCGTCGAACACATCCGGCTGTGGACCTCCGGCCACACCGAGGCCATCGTCACCACCTCGCAGCAGGCCGCCCGCCGCTTCACGCAGCTGGTGGACTCCACCACGGTCGCCGTGAACGCCTCGACCCGCTTCACCGACGGCGGCCAGTTCGGCTTCGGTGCCGAGATCGGCATCTCCACGCAGAAGCTGCACGCGCGGGGACCGATGGGGCTGCCGGAGCTGACGAGCACCAAGTACATCGTCACGGGCGACGGACACATCCGGCGCTGAGCCCGCGCTCCGCGTGAGCCGCGTCTCGTCAGGCGGATGAATTTCCATACCGTCTGCCCAAAATGACCCCCCAGGTCTACTCTGGATCCGTGCCGGAGGACGTGGGGGGCACGCCGTTCCCTGACGGCTGGGAGCCCGACGACGACCGCGACCGCGGGGGTGCGGACGAAGAGTTCGCCTCCGTGGTCTTCGACGAGGACTTCGTACGTGCGGCGGTGATCCATGAGCCGACCGCCGTCGAACGCCTCCTAGCAGCCGCGCAGGCCCGCGCGGAGGCCTCAGAGGCCGAGGCGCGCCGGGCACACTCCCGGGGTGCCCGCGGCGACGACGAGCGCTACGAGGACGGGTTCGGGCCCGACGGCCCTGGTGATTTCGACCATGACCCGGACCTGGACGACCTCGACGACACCGAGATCCTCGAAGGCCGCTACGGAGTGCCGGGCTCATACGGCAGATACGGCAGGGCCTACGGAAAACAGGCCCGCTGGCACCGCCCTGTCGCCTGGGTGCTCGCCCTCGTGATGGGCGTCGGCATGGTCGCCCTGGCCTTCACGGCGGTCTACCGGGGGGCCTCCTCGGGCCGCCAGGACCAGGTCCCGCCGCCCGCCTCCACGGGCCTCGAACAAGGCCAGGACAAGGTCACCGGCACCGGCCCCTCCGCTTCGGCCGAGTACTCCCATTCGGCCGTGTCCGCGGTTCCCCGAACGCCCTGACACCCATGGTGCCCGCGCCGTCCCTGACTACCCTTCGAACATTCTGACGATCGCGATGGTCCTTGGCGATCCTGGTGAGAACCTGTCAGAAGTTGTCGTGTACCACGGCGTTTACCTGAGCCCCCGGAGACCTACCCTGAAGGTATGGGCGGGCCTGGAGACCCACCTGAGGGGACACCCGAGGGCGCTCCCGCTGGTGGAGAGGACGAATACCGATCCGTCGTCTTCGACGAGTCGTTCGTCCGCGCTGCCCGCCTCCAGGAGTTCTCCGCGCAGGAACGGATGGCCGACCACGCCCCGGCCGTACGCCGCCGCCCCACCCTCCAGCGAGGTCTGCCCCGGCAGGCGCTGATCCTGGTCCTGCTGATCGCCGTCGCCTTCGGCACCGCGATCTACATGGGCGTGCGGCACCCGTACCAGACCCCGGCCGCCCAGCCCCCCGAACCGCTGCGGATGACCGTCATACCCCTCGCGCCCCAGACCGCCGTACCGGGGGCCACGAGCGCCGAGGAGCTGTACGCGCACAGCCCGGCCGCCCAGTTCGCCGTCGGCGCCGACGGCATCGCGCTGCCCGCCTACCGGCGCACCGCGCACTTCTCCGACAGCCAGGTCGTGGCCGCCCTGACCACCGCCAAGGACTACCTGGTCAAGTCCTCGCTCGACCCGGAGGTGCTCACGGGGGTCACCAACCGGCCGGTGCGGATCCTGCTCGCCCCCCAGCAGCTCGACCAGTTCGACCAGAGCTTCGACCACCCGGCCGCCGACGGTCGGCACGCGCCCACCGGCTGGCTGGTCCGCTTCGACCCCACCCGCGCCCAGCTCGCCGACTCCAGGATCAGGGTGCAGGGCACCCTTCAGGCCGCCGAGTTCGACTCCAGCACCCTTGAGGTCGTCGCCGATCACACCTTCGTGTACGCCCTGAAGCCGGCCGGCTCGGACGCCGGCGCGAAGGCCTCGCTGTTCACCGTCCGGCGCGAGCTGCAGTTCCGCTTCGACCGCGACGACCTGCGCATGCACCAGGCCGAGGTGGTCGTCTCCTACGTCCAGGCCGGACCGCTCGCGTGCTCCGAGGACTCGGTGAGCCATCTGCATCCGCTGCTCGCGGGCCAGACGGCGAAGGCGGGCGGCCCGGCCGGCACCGACCCGTACGCGACGGGCAGCGCGACGGCGCTGTGCGGCTCACTGGCGACGAGCTCGCAGCCGAGGGTCTGACGGTCGAAGGCCTGGCGGTCGATGCTCTGGCGGCCGATGGACGGTCTGATGGCCGCAGGTCCGACGCTCAGAGTTCTGACCGTGACCGTCGCGTTCCCGGCTCCCGTGCGTGTCAGTCGTCGTCCTCCGGGGTGCTGTCCCGGGGCGGCTGGTCCTTCGGCGAGGTCCGGTCCTCGGGGGCGGTCTGGTCGTTCGGGGCGGTCTGGTCCTTAGGGGTGGTCTGGTCCTTCGAGGTGCCGCCGGCGAAGCCTCCGAACCCGCGCCGCACCCGCCCGCCGAGGTCGCCCGCGCCCCCCGCGATGTCGCTGACCAGCTTCATCAGCGGGTCCTTGGAGTTCTTGACGTCCGTGGCGTAGCTCGCCGCCGACTGCCGGAAGGAGTCCGAGACCGAGGTCTCCTTGTCCTCGGTGCGCCGCGGATAGTGACCGTCCATGATCCGCTGGTAGTCGCGGGACTCCGCCCACTTCTTCAGCTCGGCGGCGCGCACCGTGGTGAAGGGGTGGGTGCGGGGGAGGGTGTTGAGGATCTTGAGCACGGAGTCGCGCAGGTCGCCCCCGGCCTCGTACTCCTCGGCCTGCGCGAGGAACGCGTCCACGTTCATCTCGTGCAGGTGATTTCCGCCCGCGAGCTTCATCAGGCCGCGCATCGAGGCCTTCAGGTCCTGCCCGACGAGGAGCCCCGCCCGGTCGGCCGACAGCTCCGACTTGCGGAACCACTCGCGCAGGGCGGTCACGATCGCCATGATCGCGATGTTGCCCAGCGGGATCCAGGCCACCCGGAGCGCCAGATTGGTCAGGAAGAGCAGGATCGTGCGGTAGACGGCGTGCCCGGAGAGCGCGTGGCCGACCTCGTGCCCGACGACGGCCCGCATCTCCTCCTCGTCCAGCAGCTCGACGAGCCCGGTCGTCACGACGATGATCGGCTCGTCCAGGCCGATACACATCGCGTTCGGCTGCGGGTCCTGGGCGACGTACATCGGCGGGACCTTCTCCAGGTCCAGGATGTGGCAGGCGTCCCGCAGCATCGTGTTGAGGTGCGCGAACTGGACGTCCGAGACGCGCACCGAGTCGGACAGGAACAGCAGCCGCAGGCTGCGCTCGGGCAGCAGGCCGCTCAGGGCCTTGAAGACCGTGTCGAAGCCGCTGAGCTTGCGCAGGGCCACGAGGGCCGAGCGGTCCGCGGGGTGCTCGTAGGTGCGCGAGGAGATCCCCTCGAAGCGCCTGCGCTGCCTGCTCGGCACGTTCTCGTGCCCCTTCTCCTGCCCGTTCTGGTGGTGGCCGTTGTCGGACATGTGTTCCCCCATGTGCGTCTGAGTGCCCTTTGTGCCCCCAAGGCACGGCCCAGCCTAGGCGGAGATAACGTGGACGGGCAGTACAGAGAAGGAGTCCATCACCATGGAGCACATCCCCGCAGCCGCCTGGCTCACCGAGGCCGCGAACGCGGCAGACAAGCACGGCCCGGGCAATCTGCTCCGTGTCGTGCTGATCGTGATGATCGTAGGGGTGGGCCTGACCGCCTGGTTCCTGCTGCGCGGGTACAAGCGGGACGACTGACGCGGGAACCGGCAGGACGGTTGACGCGGGACCGCTGAGGCGGGGACAAGCCGGACGGCCGCGGCTGTGTCGGCCGGGGAGGCCGGAGCAACCGGCGTCCCCAACGGCGGAGTCGGCGTGATCGCGACCGAGGCCCCCGCATACGATGGACCGACGTCTTTATCCCGCCCACACCGGATAGGTCCTGCCGAGATGAGCTTCCACAGCACCGCTGCACACTTGGTCACCGTTGCCGCCGAAGGCGAGCAGGGGGGCAACCACGAGAGCCTGAACCCGTTCCTGACCGGCGGTGGCGCGCTGTTCGTGCTGCTCCTGCTGCTGTGGATCACCACGCGTTTCAACCGCGACCGCTGAGCCTTTTCGGCCGTCCGGAACCGTCCCGGGGACCCCTGTCGGGCGGAGCCCGTCGACCGGGCCGGTAGGGTCTGCACGCATGGGAGAGCAGGACATGCCTACCGGTCCGGCGAGTGACACGGAGAGCGGCGCCGTCGGCGGCGCCGCGGGTGACGCGCTCGGCGGCCCGGTGAGAGGCAGGGTGAGCCGGCTGACGACCGGCCCCGGGAACGGCCCCTCGAATCCGGGCAAGCGCCGCCTCGGCGTCATGGGCGGAACGTTCGACCCGATCCACCACGGGCACCTCGTGGCGGCCAGCGAGGTCGCCGCGCAGTTCCACCTCGACGAGGTGGTGTTCGTGCCGACCGGGCAGCCGTGGCAGAAGTCCGACCGGAAGGTCTCACCGGCCGAGGACCGCTATCTGATGACGGTCATCGCCACCGCCGAGAACCCGCAGTTCTCGGTGAGCCGCATCGACATCGACCGCGGCGGCCCGACCTACACCACGGACACCCTGCGAGATCTGCGCGCCCTCAACCCCGACACCGATCTGTTCTTCATCACCGGTGCCGATGCGCTTGGCCAGATCCTCACTTGGCGGTACGCGGAAGAGTTGTTCTCCCTCGCGCACTTCATCGGAGTCACCCGGCCCGGTCATACCCTGACCGACCCGGGCCTGCCGGAGGGCGGCGTCTCGCTGGTCGAGGTTCCCGCGCTGGCCATCTCCTCCACAGACTGCCGTGCGAGAGTCGCCAAGGGTGACCCCGTCTGGTACCTGGTGCCGGACGGTGTGGTGCGCTACATCGACAAGCGTGAGCTGTACCGCGGCGAGTGAGGCGAGTGAGCCGAGAGGGGCACCGGTGAACGACCGATACGACGGATACGCGGGCGGCGACCAGTACGAGCTCGTCGGCTACGACGAGTTCGGGCAGCCTGTGTACCGGCAGGTGGCGCCCCAGCAGCCCCAACAGGGCTACGACCCGTACGCGCAGCCACAGCAGCCCCAGCAGCAGCACCAGGGCTACGGCTACGACCCCTACGCGACCGGCGCGGGGGGCTATGACACCGGTCAGCAGCAGCCCGTGTCCTCGTACGACACCGGTCAGCAGACCGCGGTCCCCGCCTACGACCCGTACGGAGCCGGTGCGTCCGGCGCCGCCGGGACGACGCCGTCGTACGACGCCTATGGGCAGACGGTGCACACGGGGCAGGTCGGCCAGGCCGGGCAGACGGGGCGGGCTGGGCAGGCCGGTCAGTCCCGGAGCGGGACCGGCGCCGCGGGCACGAGCACCGGGCAGCAGCCCCGGGTCGCCGAGCAGACCGCGTACATCCCGCAGCAGGCGCGCCCCGCGGAGGAGAAGGAGCCCCGGGCCGACCGGGACTACCGCACCGAGCAGTTCGCCTTCGTCGAGGAGCAGGAAGCCGAGCCCGAAGACGTCATCGACTGGCTCAACTTCACCGAGAACCGCACCGAGCGCCGCGAGGAGGCCAAGCGCCGCGCCCGCAGCAGGGTCGTCGCTCTGGTCGTGGTGCTCGCCCTGGTCGCGGTCGGCGGCGTCGGCTACCTCTGGTACGCGGGGAAGCTGCCCGGCACCTCCTCCGGCGGCAAGTCCGCCGCGACGACGGCCACGGGTGCCCAGAACCGTGATGTGATCGTCGTTCACCTGCACAACACGAAGGGCGGCGGCACCTCTACGGCGCTGCTCGTCGACAACACCACCACCAAGCAGGGCACCACCGTCCTGCTGCCCAACTCCCTTGCCCTGACGGACGACAGCGGTTCCACGACCACGCTCGCCAAGTCCGTCGGCGACGACGGCTCCTCCGGGACCCGGGACGCGATCGACACGGTGCTCGGGACCGACATCCAGGGCACCTGGCGCCTCGACACCCCCTACCTCAACAACCTGGTCGACCTCGTCGGCAGCATCGACCTCACCACCAACGCCGATGTGCCGGACCCCGACGCGAAGAAGAAGGGCGAGGCGCCCCTCGTCAAGAAGGGCGAGAACCAGACCCTCAGCGGCAAGATGGCCGTCGCCTACGCCACCTACCGGGCCTCCGGCGAAGCCCAGAACGCGCAGTTGGAGCGGTTCGGACAGGTGATGCAGGGCGTGCTGCGCAAGCTGTCCTCGGACAAACAGGCCGCGACCACCACCGTGCAGACCCTGGCGCAGATCCTCGACCCCTCCCTGACCGACCAGGACCTCGGCGCCTTCCTCGCCAAGCTCGCCGACCTCGCCAAGGGCGGCGACTACAAAACAGCGCTGCTGCCCGTGCAGCAGGACGGCACCCTGAGCGAGAGCGCCACCAACAGCGTGGTCAAGGACGTCCTCGGCGGCACCGCCAAGAGTCCCGACGCCGGTGCCGCCGTCCGTGTCGGCATCAAGAACGCCACCGGGAACAAGGACGCCACCGAGAAGTCCCGCGTCGTCCTGGTCAACGGCGGCTACACCTTCCTGGACTCCGGCACCGCCGCCACCGCCCAGAGCGTGTCCCAGATCACGTACACCGATGCCGCCAGGAAGAACGACGCCATCGAGGTCGCGAAGACCCTCGGCCTGCCCACCAGCACCGTGAAGAAGGGCAGTGGCTCGTCCAACGCGGACGTCTCGGTGGTCCTCGGCCAGGACTACAAGGTGACCACCTCCACCGGGTGATCACGGTGACCACTCCACTGGGCGATCACGAGGAGTGGTCGCGGGTGACCCTCCGGAGCGGTCGGCGCCACGTCCCGGGGCCCCCGGGACGTGGCCACGGAAACGCGTGGGGCGCCGTCGGCGGTCCGTGAGACCCTTGAGTCATTACTGACCGCCGACGGAAAGCCGCGTAGTGACCGCCACGGACCGCTCCATCGAGCTCATCACCACCGCCGCGCAGGCGGCCGCAGACAAGCTCGCGCACGACATCATCGCCTACGACGTCAGCGACGTTCTCTCGATCACCGACGCCTTCCTGCTGGCGTCCGCCCCCAACGACCGCCAGGTCAAGTCGATCGTCGACGAGATCGAAGAGCGGCTGAACAAGGAGCTCGGCGCCAAGCCGGTGCGCCGCGAGGGCGACCGCGAGGCCCGCTGGGTACTGCTCGACTACGTCGACATCGTGGTGCACGTGCAGCACAGCGAGGAGCGTGTCTTCTACGCTCTGGAGCGGCTGTGGAAGGACTGCCCCGAGCTTGACCTGCCCGCCGACGCCAAGGCCACCCGCGGCAAGGCCGCCGAGCACGCCAAGCTGCAGGCCGAGGAGGACTCCGTCGAATTCGGGGAGCTGCGGTGACCGCGGCGGGCGCCGAGGCGGCCAGGACGTCCGCCATGGGTGACGCCCAGGCGGGGCGGCAGCCGACCGTCGCGGGCGTCGAGGCCGGGGAGAAGCCGGGCCGCGGTCGCCGCGTCATCCTGTGGCGGCACGGCCAGACCTCCTGGAACGTGGATCGTCGCTTCCAGGGCACCACGGACGTCGAGCTCACCGAGACGGGCATCGGCCAGGCCCGCCGCGCCGCCCGGCTGCTCGCCTCGCTGAAGCCCGATGTGATCGTCGCCTCGGACCTCCAGCGCGCCGCGAACACGGCCGCCGAACTGTCCACGCTCACCGGCATCGACGTCATCCACGACGAGGGCCTGCGCGAGACCTACGCGGGCGTCTGGCAGGGGCTGACGCACGAGGAGATCATCGCCCAGTACGGCGACGAGTACGCCGCCTGGAAGCGTGGTGAGCCGGTGCGCCGCGGCGGCGGCGAACTGGAGACCGAGGTCGCCGACCGCGCCGCCCCCGTGGTGCTGAGCCACGCCGACAAGCTCCCCGAGGACGGCACCCTCGTGGTCGTCAGTCACGGCGGCACCATCCGCACCACCATCGGGCGCCTGCTCGGCCTGGAGTCCCGGCACTGGGAGAGCCTGGGTGGCCTCTCCAACTGCTGCTGGTCCGTCCTCGGAGAGGGCGCGAGGGGCTGGCGGCTGCTCGAGCACAACGCCGGCACACTGCCGGAGCCGGTGCTCGGCGACGACGACTGAGCGGCCCCCTGTCCGGTCCCGTGGGCCAGGAGGGACCGGATTTCACTTTCTGGCAGGTCGCAGGCTAAAGTTCTTCTTGTTCGCCCCGCCGGGCGGGAAGAACACAAGGGGCTATAGCTCAGTTGGTAGAGCGCCTGCATGGCATGCAGGAGGTCAGGAGTTCAATTCTCCTTAGCTCCACAGATAAACTCTCTTGAGTTGTCAAAGATCAGCACAGATCAGTGATGAGAATCCCGTTCCCTTCGTGGGGCGGGATTTTTTCATGTCCCCCAGGTTGTCGGTGACATGGGCGGCATCGGTCCCAGGGATGCCGTGGCGGCCGCGAGTGACGGTGGCCACAACCGCTCCCGCTGCTCGCGCAGAACCGCCAGCCCCTTGCGCGCCTTCTCGTCGTCCGGGGTGTAGGCGACGATCCGGCACTCCGGCATCCCGTCGATGGACAGCGACACCGAGGTCATTCGCAGTTCGCCCACCGCCTCATGGCGGAACGTCTTCACACGCGGTCCCGGCGGGAGGACGTCTCCGCCCGCCCACAACTCGGCGAAGCGCGGGCTGGCGGCCGACAGCCCGCGTATGTAGTCCTCCCAGGCGGGCTCGCCGACATGTCTGCCGTACGCGGAGCGCAGCGTCGCCACCATCAACGGCAGTTCGCTGTCCAGGAACACCACGGGGCAGCCGGGCTCGGGCACGGTGAACAGGGTCCACAGCACGTTGGGAACGCCGATGTCGAGCGTCTGCGGCACGAAGAACAGGTCGCGGTAAGGGGGGTTGGCCGCCAGGATGTCGTACCGCGAGTTGTAGACCGCCGCCGGGTGCGGATCGAGGGCGTCGATGATGCCCTCGATCTCCGCGCTCACGGTCTGTGCGGGGAGCTCCGGCTCGGACTCGTAGGGCACTTCGGCCAAGTGGTACAGGTGCTCCCGCTCGGTCTGGTCCAGGCCCAGGGTGCGCGCCACCGCGTCCAGGACCTGAGGAGAGGCGTTGATGGGACGGCCCTGCTCCAGCCATGTGTACCAGGTCACACCGACCCCGGAGAGCTGCGCGACCTCTTCGCGGCGCAGACCCGGCGTGCGGCGCCGCAAGCCCGGGGGCATCCCGACGTCGGCGGGTGTCACCCGCGCCCGCCGGCCGCGCAGAAAGCCGGCCAGCTCCGGCCTGCGACGCTGTGTCGTGTTCATCGGCTTCACTTCCCCCGTCTTCCATCGTCCGCGTCGAACCCGTCCGCTGCCAGGTGCTGTCAGTACCAGCATCGGTGGGCTCTCGGCACCCGTATCCGGCCGCCGCCAGGCTCGGAGCCATGACGACGACAACCCCCGCGGGCCCAGGTCCCGCAGCGGATTCAAGTCCTGCGACCAGTAAAGCCCCCGGCACTGACAATCGCCCCGGACGGCTGCTCGCGGTCGTGCTCACAGCCCAGTTCATGGCACTGCTCGACGTTTTCATCGTGAACGTCGCCGTGCCCACGATCGGTTCCGAACTCCACGCGTCCGGCGCCGGAATGCAGTTGGTGATCGCCGGATACTCCATCGCGTACGCCGTACTGCTGATCACCGGCGCGCGCCTCGGCGATCTGCTCGGCCACCGCCGCGTCCACCTCGCCGGGCTCGCGCTGTTCACCGCGGCCTCGCTGGCGTGCGGACTCGCCGGGGGAACCGGGGAGTTGATCGCGTTCCGGCTGGTGCAGGGCGCCGGTGCGGCCGTGATGATCCCGCAGGTGCTCAGCCTGATCCAGCGCCACTTCACCGGCGAGGCCCGGGCCCGTGCCCTCGGCGCGTACTCCGCCGTCGTCGCGACGGGAGCCGCGGCCGGACAGGTGCTGGGCGGCGTCCTGGTCAGCGCCGACCTGTTCGGCACCGGCTGGCGGCCGGTGTTCCTGGTCAACGTGCCCGTGGGCCTCGTGCTCCTGGCCGTCGGCCACCGCGTCCTGCCCCGGGACGCCTCGGGAGCCGTGGAGCGCTCACGCGGCCTCGACCTGCCGGGCCTCGTCCTGCTCGGCGCCGCTGTGTCGCTGCTCACCGTGCCGCTCGTGCTCGGTCAGGAGGAGGGCTGGCCGCTGTGGTCCTGGCTGTCGCTCGGCGCGGCCGTGATCCTCTTCACCCTTTTCTGTCTGTACGAGTCCCGGCTCGCCCGGCGGGGTGGAGCGCCGCTGATTTCACCCCGGGTGCTGCGCCACCCCGGCATGGGTCTCGCGGTCTTCCGCCTGCTCGCGGTGATGGCGGTCAACGCGGGTTTCCTGTTCGCTCTGACCCTGCACGTTCAGGGCGGCCTCGGGTACAGCGCGCTGCGCGCCGGACTCACCTTCGCGCCGACCGCGGTGGTCTTCGGCCTGGTCGGTCTGACCTGGCGCGACTGGCCGGCCGCTCTGCAGGGCGTCCTGATCCCGGCCGGCTTCGCCATCGCCGCCGTCTCCGTGGCTTGCGTCGGAGCCGCGCTGAAGGGCGGGGGCGACGGTGGTTTCTGGCTGTATGTGGCGTTCGCGGGCATGGGGACCGGTCTCGCACTGGGCTTCAGCCCCACGCTGACCAGGGCTCTGGCCACGGTGCGGCCCGAGGACGCGGCCGACGCCAGTGGACTGCTCGCGACGGTCGCCCAGCTCGGTCAGCTGATCGGTGTCGCGGCCTTCGGCACACTCTTCTTGAACCGACTTGAGTCACTTGGGGCTCCGGGGGCGTATACCTCTGCGGACGCGCTCCTCATGTGCACGTATGCGCTGGCCGCGACGGCCACGTCGGGTGCCGTGTCCGGACTGGTACGAAGGCGTCGCTGACCGTATTGCTCCGGCCGTGGCAGAATCAAACGGCCGGAAGGGGGCGCGGCCCGACGGGAGGGAGAAGCGATGCCTGCGAGCATCCTCGAGGAGGTCGACGATCTCCTCGATGTGGCACAGACACGTAGAAGAGCCACTCTCCTCGACTGTCCTTCCTGCGGATCGGTCCACGTCGCCCAGGTCCTCGGCGACAACGGCGGGATCTCCTACGTGTGCACGGCCTGCGGCCACAGCTGGAGCTGATCGATGGGTGCACACAGGCGGAAGTGCGATTGGTGCGGCAGTGGCACGCCGATCGTCCGCGACATGGAGCCGGTCAACCACGACTACCAGTACTGGTGCGAGGAGTGCGCGCGGGCGCTGATCATAAAAGGCGACCCGATCGAGACGTACCGCGAGCTGGAGGGCGAGCCGATCTACGGCCGGCTCCTCGACGAGCACTGCACGCTCAAACGGTTCTATTCGTTCGCCACAGCCTGACCCCGATCAGGGTCAGGAAGACGAGACCGGCTCCTTCGTAGAGGGCCGACAACGTCAACTGGGCGCCCGTCTGGCGCAGTTCGAGCCGTCCCGGGCCGTGTGGCACCCACCACAGCGCGTACGAGCAGAAGACCAGTGCCGTACCGGCGGCGGTCACCAGTGCCGTACCGACGGCCGTCACCTGTGCCGAGCCGACGGCGGCCGTCCGGCCGCGTGTGCCGAGGATCAGCACCATCGGCACGCACCACACCCAGTGGTGCGACCATGACACCGGACTGATCAGCAGCGCCGTGACCGCGCAGGCGGCCACGGCCCAGGCGCGCCGCCCGCGCAGCTCCGCCGCCACGGCGACCCCGAGGCCCAGGGAGCCCGCCACGGCCGCCGAGGCGACCCACCAGAGGCCCGGCTGAGTGGTGTGCAGCAGCCGGGCCAGTACCCCGCGCAGCGACTGGTTCGCGGTGTCCTCCACGAGGCCGACCCGACCCGTCTCGAAGACCATGCGGCTCCAGAAGCGCCATGAGTCGTAGGGCAGGGCGGAGGCCGCCAGCAGGGTTGCTCCGGCGAACGCGACGGCCGCCCCGCGCGCGTGCCGCAGCCAGGGGCCTTCAGGGCCCCGCCGTGCGTGTGCCACGACACCGGCGACCAGCAGGAACGCCGCGAAGAGCGCCGGTGTCAGCTTGATCGCCGCCGCGAGCCCGATGCCCACTCCGGCCCACCGGTGCCAGGGCCGCCGCGTCAGGTCCCACAGCACCAGCACGCCGAGCAGCAGATTGATCTGCCCGTACCGCACGGTCGTCCACACGGGCTCGCACCACACGGCCACCGCGGACACCCACCAGACGCCCTCCACGCGTGCGTGGTCGACGAGCCGTAGCGAGAGGGCCACGAACACCACAAGAAGGGCCAGATTTCCGGCCGTCGCCAGGGTCCGCATGGTCGACGTGTCCAGCAGTGTCAGCGGCGTGAACAGCAGCGCCGCGAACGGCGGGTAGGTGGTCGGCAGATGGGCCTCGGTCGTACGCAGCGCGTAGAGGTCGCCGCCCGCGCGGACGGTCTCGCCCTCCGCTCGGTACACCATCAGGTCGATCATCGACACGTGCGCGGCCCGCTGTGCCCACCAGAAGGCCGCGAAGGACAACAGGCACGCCCCCACGGCGACGGGCGCACGGCGGCGGACACGGGGGAGCGCGATCACGGTCACGAAGGCCGACACTATCCCTCATGTCCGCATTGTCCGCACGGCACGGAATCGATTTGGTGGTCCACGGGGAGGACCGTGTAATGTTGGCGTCGCCGCCGGGGAAGCCGGGCGACACGGTCGATATGCGGCTTCGCCGCATGGCGGCAAGGGGCTATAGCTCAGTTGGTAGAGCGCCTGCATGGCATGCAGGAGGTCAGGAGTTCAATTCTCCTTAGCTCCACACATATTGAAGGCGGGTCACCCGGTCGGGGTGACCCGCCTTCGTCGTGTTCAGCGGCCGCTGCCGAGCGCCCGACGACCACGGCGCTGGGAGAGGACCGGAAGGTTGTTGCGCGCCGGGGCGGAGGAGCGGGTGTCCTCCTCGATGCGCAGGGCGAGCGCCGGGCAGCGGCGTACGGCCCGCAGCGCCTTCGCCTCCGCGTACCGGGGCACCTGGGCCTGCGCGACGGTGGGGAAGCCGTCGGCGCCCAGTTCGAAGACCTCGGGAAGGATGTCCGCGCACAGGCCGTGACCGCGGCACAGTGTCCAGTCGACGTAGATCTTCTGGCGGCTGGGGCCGGCCTCCTCGACCGCCTGGCCGCCAGGGATGCCGGTGGGCAGCTGACCGCCCTCGAAGAGCGGCAGAACGCCCTCCACGGGCCTTCCGCAGCCATTGCCGAGGACGTGGGCGGCCAGGTCGTCCGTGAACGCCTTGATGGTCGACTCGATGAACATCGCCGAGCCGTCGGGGTGTGAGCAGGCGCCGCGTCTTTTCACGGCCTTGGCGACCTGCTTCACGGCCTCCAGGGCGGCCGGTCCGCCGCCGTTGAGGATGTCCTCCAGGCCGCGCGCCGCGGCGGGCAGGCCGAGGTAGCAGGGACCGCACTGTCCCGCGCTTTCCTCCGCCAGCCACTGGGCCACCCGGAGAGACTCGCCCAGCGGGCACGTCTCCTGGGTGATCGGGAGGATCGCGCCGGCGCCGAGCGCGCCGCCCACCGCGTCCAGGGAGTTGCGCGAGACGATCGCCTCGTTGACCGTCGCCGCGTCCAGCCACTTGCCGTGGTAGCCGCCGGTCAGCACGCCCTGCGGCATCGGCGGGGCGCCGGCCAGCTGGAGCACGTAGCGCAGCGGCACGCCGGTGGGGACCTCGATCACCATGGGGCGGGCGACCGCCCCGGAGATGGTGAGCATGACGGTGCCGGGCTCGTCGTACAGTCCGGTGTTGCGGTAGCGGTCGGGGCCGATACGGGCGGCGATGGCCAGCTGCGCGTACGTCTCGGCGTTCGACAGCAGGGTGGGCGCGCCGCCGACACCGCTCTGCGACGCGCTGATCTTGCGGCCCGGCGGGATGGCCGGGCCGCCGTCGATGGAGCGGATGAGCGAAGCGGCCGCTCCGGTCACCATGCGCACGGGATTGCGCTGCACGCGCGCGCGGAGCGGCGATCCGCGCCGGTCGCTGAGGCCGCGCTCGGCCAGCGCGGCCTCCATGGACCGCTGGGTCGACTCACGGGTCACCCCGATGACCAGGGTGCGGGCGCCCATGGCCTCCGCGGCGAGCAGGGCGCCGTCCAGGATGAGGTGCGGGGCACGGTTGATGAGCACCGTGTCCTTGCGGCAGGCGGGTTCGTCCTCACTTCCATTGACGACCACGACGGGTCGGATGCCCTTGCTGATGGCCGACTCGGCGACCGAGCGCAGTTTCTTGGCGAAGGGGAAGCCCGCGCCGCCGCGGCCCTTCAGGCCGATCGCCTCGGCGAGGCCCGCGAGCTGTTCACCGCCCATCGGCTCGAGCGGCCCGTGCACCTTGAGGTGCATGGGCAGATCGAGCCGTTCAACCAGGTCGAAGCCCGACGTGAGCTGCGGAAGCCCGACGACGCGGACCTCCGGGACGTCGGGCAGGGCCTCGTTCACTTAAAGCCTCCGGAAGGGGCGTTCCATGGTTCACCGGAGCCAGGAGCGTCGAAGGCGCCCGGCAGTACGTCAGTCGTGGGACCGCTGTCGTACGTGTCGTTGGTGTTGTACGTACCGAAGGCAGGATTCGTCTCACCGTTGTTGTACACATCACTCGTGCCGTACCCACCGGTGGCCGAATTGTCATAGACGGGGATGTTGTATCCCGTGTCGGCGAGCGGGTCGTACGCGGAGCGGGGCGCCTCGCCGACCGGCGGCGGCGAGGGGATGGGCCAACTGCCCGACGTGCTGCCGCCGGCGTCGGCGCGAGGGAACGTCTCCGTCGGCTGCATGTCCATGGGCATCTGGACGCGCTCGGTCGGGGCCGCGCCGGCGGGGTTCGCGCCGGGCGTGCCCGAGACGGCCCGGTAGGCGGCCGCGAAACCGGACGTCGCGTCCGCGGCAGCGGCGGGGTCGGCCGGGGTCTGGTACAGCGACTGCCCGGGGGACGGCGTGCGCTGCGGGGGGACGAAGGGGGCGCCCGAGGACTGCTGCGCAGGGCGCGGGGCGAAGCCCGGCAGGGAGTTCTCCGACAGGGCGGCACGGGATGCCGTCAGGTCCTCGCGAGCCATGCGGCCACCGGCTCCGCCGCCCTCGCCGAGGATCGCCAGGATCCGGTCGGCGACCTTGCGCTTGAAGGGGTGGGGAGCCGCACGCAGGGCGAGGGCCCCGCCGACCGCGACCAGGCACAACTCGTACGACACCATGAAGAACGGCTTCGCCGCCCGTCCCGCGAAGAGACCATGGATCAGCGCCGCGCACAGGGCCGGGTACGCCAGCATGTGCATCGCGCGCCAGCGTGCCGCGACCGGTGCCGGGGCCGCGAACTGGTTGCGCAGTGCGCCGGTGATGCCTACGAAGATCATGAGCAGCCCGGCCAGAGAGCCGAGGCCGATGAGTCCTGCGCTGCCCTTGACGCCCAGGCTGAAGGGGATCAGCGCGGCGATCAGGACGGTGTGGTCCAGCGCCAGTTTGATGGTGATGTGCACCAAGAGGAACGCGATCGAGCCGACGGCCGTCACCCGGTGGATGCCCTGTGCCACGATCCGCTGACGCGTGTTGAGGATGAGCCGGTCCTGGGCGATGAGGCCCCAGATGACGGAGCACGTGAGGGAGACGAGCGACAGGACGCCCGCGCCGAAGTTGAGGAAGTCCTGGACTTGGTGGCCTCCGGCCAACACGACCACGGGTATGAGCAGCAGGACGGCAGCGCTCGCCATCCCGTAGGCCGAGCGGCCCGGTCGGGGAAGCGTGCTGCCACTGCGACGAGGGTTCATAGGGGGTTACTCCCAACGGTTCGGGGAAGCGGTCCCGAAGCCGAACTCTAAGTCGAGCCATACCGATGGGTACGAGGTTTGAGTTATTGCGTTGTTATCAAAGGGCGGCCAGGTTCTTGTGTTGTCCCGTAGCGTCCCCTTACGCGAAGTAATATTTGAATATTGTTCAGTTTTTTTGGCGTGATTGTGACGAGCGGCACGGCGTGTCCGGCCCCGTCCAAAGCTCGTCGCGGCGCGCGCGAGGGCTGCGGTACCCTGACGCCATGCGTGCCGTACGCCTTCTGCTTAGCGAGCCGCGCTGATCAGTCCCGACCACTGACGACCCGTGGTCGGCATCGGCGCGGCGTCCCCTCCTGTGCGAGGGGATTTTTCATTTCTAAGCCGCCGGCAGAGACGATCGATGGAGCTTTGAGGATCATGAGCGAGACGAACCCCGCTGCCGCCCCCGAGGTGGCAGCGCCGCACCGCTACACGGCCGCGATGGCCGCTGAGATCGAGGCACGCTGGCAGGACTTCTGGGACGCCGAGGGCACGTACGAGGCGCCGAACCCCAGCGGTGACCTGGCGGGCGACCCCGAGCTGGCCGCCAAGCCCAAGAAGTTCATCATGGACATGTTCCCGTACCCCTCGGGGTCGGGTCTGCACGTCGGCCACCCCCTGGGCTACATCGCCACCGATGTATCCGCCCGGTTCCAGCGCATGACGGGCCACAACGTCCTGCACACCCTGGGCTTCGATGCCTTCGGCCTGCCCGCCGAGCAGTACGCCGTGCAGACGGGCACCCACCCGCGCGTGTCCACCGAGGCCAACATCGAGAACATGAAGGCCCAGCTGCGCGCGCTGGGCCTGGGCCACGACAAGCGCCGGTCGTTCGCCACGATCGACCCGGAGTACTACAAGTGGACGCAGTGGATCTTCCTGCAGATCTTCAACTCCTGGTACGACGACGAGGCGGACAAGGCCCGTCCGATCTCCGGGCTGATCGCCCAGTTCGAGAGCGGCGAGCGCGCCGTACCGAGCGTTGACGGCGCCACGCGCGCGTGGAACGAGCTGACCGCCACCGAGCGCGCCGACGTCCTGAGCGAGTACCGGCTGGCGTACGCCTCCGACGCGCCCGTCAACTGGTCCCCCGGGCTGGGCACGGTGCTGGCCAACGAGGAGGTCACCGCCGACGGCCGCTCCGAGCGCGGGAACTTCCCCGTCTTCAAGGCCAAGCTGCGCCAGTGGAACATGCGCATCACGGCGTACGCCGACCGGCTGCTGGACGACCTGGAGGCGCTGGACTGGCCCGAGGCGATCAAGCTGCAGCAGCGCAACTGGATCGGCCGCTCCGAGGGCGCCCGCGTCGACTTCCCGATCGACGGCGAAGCCATCACGGTCTTCACCACGCGCCCGGACACCCTGTTCGGCGCCACCTACATGGTGCTGGCGCCCGAGCACCCGCTGGTCGACAAGTTCGTCCCCGAAGCCTGGCCCGAGGGCACCCACGAGGTGTGGACCGGCGGTCACGCCACGCCCGCCGAGGCCGTCACCGCCTACCGTGGGCAGGCCGCCTCGAAGTCCGACGTCGAACGGCAGGCCGAGGCCAAGGACAAGACCGGTGTCTTCACCGGCGCCTACGCGACCAACCCGGTCAACGGCGAGCAGGTCCCGGTCTTCATCGCCGACTACGTCCTGATGGGCTACGGCACCGGCGCGATCATGGCCGTCCCGGCGGGCGACCAGCGCGACTTCGAGTTCGCGCGCGCCTTCGAGCTGCCGATCCGCTGCATCGTCGAACCGACGGACGGCCGCGGCACCGACACGTCGACGTGGGAGAACGCCTTCGGGTCGTACGACGCGAGGATCATCAACTCCTCCAACGACGACATCTCGCTGGACGGCCTGGGCGTGGCCGAGGCGAAGGAGCGCATCACCGAGTGGCTGGCGCGCAAGGGCATCGGTGAGGGCACCGTCAACTTCCGTCTGCGCGACTGGCTGTTCAGCCGCCAGCGCTACTGGGGCGAGCCCTTCCCGATCGTCTACGACGAGGACGGCGTCGCGCACGCGCTGCCCGAGTCGATGCTGCCCCTGGAGCTGCCGGAGGTAGAGGACTACTCGCCGCGCACCTTCGACCCGGACGACGCGAACACCTCTCCCGAGACGCCGCTGTCCCGCAACGAGGACTGGGTCAACGTCACCCTGGACCTGGGTGAGGGCCGCGGCCCGCAGAAGTACCGCCGCGAGACCAACACCATGCCCAACTGGGCCGGTTCCTGCTGGTACGAGCTGCGCTACCTGGACCCGCACAACGACCAGAAGCTGGTCGACCCGGCCATCGAGCAGTACTGGATGGGCCCGCGCGAAGGCCAGCCGCACGGTGGCGTCGACCTGTACGTCGGCGGCGCCGAGCACGCCGTGCTGCACCTGCTGTACGCGCGCTTCTGGTCGAAGGTGCTGTACGACCTGGGGTATGTCTCCTCGGTCGAGCCGTTCCACAAGCTGTTCAACCAGGGCATGATCCAGGCCTTCGTGTACCGCGACAGCCGTGGCATCGCGGTGCCGGCCGCCGAGGTGGAGGAGCGCGACGGCGCGTACTACTACCAGGGCGAGAAGGTCTCCCGGCTGCTGGGCAAGATGGGCAAGTCCCTGAAGAACGCGGTCACTCCGGACGAGATCTGTGCCGAGTACGGCGCGGACACCCTGCGCCTGTACGAGATGGCGATGGGTCCCCTGGACGTGTCGCGGCCGTGGGACACGCGCGCGGTGGTGGGCCAGTACCGGCTGCTGCAGCGGCTGTGGCGCAACGTTATCGACGAGACCACGGGCGAGGTCACGGTCGTCGACACCCCGGCCGACGAGGACACCCTGCGGGCGCTGCACAGGGCGATCGACGGCGTGCGCCAGGACCTGGAGGGCCTGCGCTTCAACACCGCCATCGCCAAGGTCACCGAGCTGAACAACCACCTGACCAAGACCGGTGGCCCCGTGTCGCGCACGGTCGCCGAGCCCCTGGTGCTGCTGGCCGCGCCGCTGGCCCCGCACATCGCCGAGGAGCTGTGGCGCAAGCTGGGCCACACCGACTCGGTCGTCCACCAGGACTTCCCGGTGGCCGACCCGGCGTACGCCGTGGACGAGGCCGTGACCTGTGTCGTGCAGATCAAGGGCAAGGTCAAGGCCCGCCTGGAGGTCTCCCCGTCGATCTCCGACGCGGAGCTGGAGAAGATCGCGCTGGCCGACGAGAAGGTCGTCGCCGCACTGGACGGCGCGGGCATCCGCAAGGTGATCGTGCGGGCGCCGAAGCTGGTGAACATCGTCACGGCGTAGCCGCTTGTCCCGGTCCGGCACGGATGGGTCGCTTGGCTAGGGGTAGTCCCCTACGGGCAGGTTCGGGGTTCTTCCGGAACTCCGGACCTGCCCGTTGCGTTTACCGTTGAAGAGCGACGCGGCGGTTGCCGCGACGTCCGGAGGAGGAGCGTGGTGGAAGCCGTGATCACAGTAATCGCCCTGCTCTTCCTGCTGTTCGTGGTGCTGGGCGCATACGCCACCGTGAAGGTGATCGGCGCCGCCAAGCGCGGTGTGGACCGCACGATCTCCCAGGCCCGCCGCACGGTCGAGGACACCACCCTGCGTGCCAAGACCTTCACTCAGCCGGGCCCGGCGGGCGAGATCGCCCAGCTGAGGCTGACGCTGCGCACCTCGATGCGGGCCACGCAGGACGCGCTGTACGCGGGCGTGGCCGAGGACGAGTCGCTGAAGGAGTCCCTGGGGCTGTTCGAGCGGCTCAGTGTGCACGCGCGCGAGCTGGACGACGAGCTGAGGCGCCTGGAGAGCGAACCGGACAAGAGGACGCTCTCCACGCGGCTGCCCGAGCTGCGCGAGCGCACCGAGCGGATCACGCAGTCCGCGGACTCGCTGCGCTGGGCCGCGCGCGACCGGGCCCGCCGGTTCGCCGCCGACGACCTGGATTCGCTGAGTGAGCAGATCGACGTCGAGGCGGGCGCCCTGCGGCACTGGACGACCGAGCCGGGGCCCACGGCCTCCTGGCCCGAGGCACCGGCACCGGACACGGCCACTTCCAGCGGCCAGACCTGGCCGGAGCCCCCACAGACCCGCCCGGCCGACGAGCCGCCGCGCTCCGCCATCACCCCGCCAGTACAGCGGCCCACCTATCCCTGGCAGAAGAAACCCCGTCCCGAGAGCACGACTTGACCCGACCTAGACCGCAGGTGAAAGGGGCCGGGCTGCCGTCCGCGCTCCCCGGCAGGTAACCTCCAGCTCATGTCCCGCCATGTCGCGATCGTCACCGATTCCACGGCCTACTTGCCGCCCCGGACGATGGAGCGCCACGGCATCACCGCGGTGCCCCTGACCGTGGTCCTCGGTGATCAGGCGCTCGAAGAGGGCACCGAGATCTCGGCCCGCTCCCTGGCGCAGGCACTTCAGAAGCGGCGCTCCGTCACCACGTCCCGCCCCAGCCCCGAGGTTTTCGCCGCGGCCTACCGCAAGGTCGCCGAGTCGGGCGCGACCGACATCGTCTCGCTCCACCTGTCCGCCGAGTTCTCCGGCACCTACGACGCCGCCGTCCTCGCGGCCCGTGAGGCTCCGGTCCCCGTGCGAGTGGTGGACACCGGGATGGTCGCGATGGCCCTCGGGTTCTGTGCACTGGCCGCGGCCGAGTCCGCGGAGGCGGGGGGCTCCGCCGACGAGGCGGTCACGGCCGCGGAGAAGCGGGCCGCCGGCACCTACGCGTACTTCTACGTCGACACACTCGACTATCTGCGCCGTGGCGGCCGGATCGGCGCCGCGCAGGCGCTGTTGGGCTCTGCGCTCGCGGTGAAGCCGCTGCTCCAGCTCGACGGAGGGCGGATCGAACTCCTGGAGAAGGTACGGACGGCGTCCAAGGCGATCGCCCGGCTCGAGGAGATCGTGGCCGAACGCGCGGGCAGTGCCCAGGTCGACATCGCCGTCCACCACCTCGCCGCCCCCGAGCGGGCGTCCGCTCTCGCGGACCGATTGCGGGCGAGGGTGCCGGGCGTGGTCGATCTGCATGTGAGCGAGGTCGGTGCGGTGATCGGCGCGCACACGGGCCCCGGGCTGCTGGGAGCGGTCGTCTCGCCTCGATGAGGCTGAGGAATCCGGTGGCGGCGGGGTGGGAGCACCTGCGTCTGGTGGGACTGCTGCGTGTGCTGCGTGCGCTGCGTCTGCTGGGCCTGATGTGACTCATGTGGGTGACGGAGTTATCCACAACTGGGTGGTTTTCCCCGGGATTTGAGCAAGATCATCGCGAGGGTCGTGAGTTGCCCGATCCTCGACGCATGGCACTTCGATCACGCTCACGCACCGCCACACCGACCAGCGGCCCGGGCCGCGGCCCCGTCTCCGACGGCCGCACCCGCCATCGCCGCCATCGCTCGCCAAGCCGCGCAGGCACAGGTGTAGGTACAGACGCAGGTACACGTACAGGTACGGATACAGGCGCCCGCGCCCGACGCCGCGATGCCTCGGCCGAGGCGCTCCGTCTGCGCGCGCAGGCACTCTTCTCCGAAAGGCCCGGCACACGAGGGGAGTTGGGGGACGGACCGCCGGGCGTGGACCGGGATGTCGGAGGCCCAAGGGGGAGCACCTCGGCAGGGGTCGGGGTCGCCGTCGTTCGGGGAAGTGGCGGCTCTTCGCCCACCGAGGTCCTGGACCATGACGAACCGAGCCCAAGCTCAGGTACGAGTGCGAGTGCGAGCGACCATGCCGAGCATGGCGCTCCCGTGCCTGGGGCAACGGCGGCATGGCGAGAGCGGGCCGGGCTTGCCGTGCGGGAGCGGATGCCGCTGTGGCTGCAGTCGAGGTGCGGTCTGGAGCGCAGGAGTGTGACCGCACTCGGTGTGCTGCTCGTTGTCGCCGTGGTCTTTGCCGTGCAGCAGTTCTGGGGTGGCCGGACGCAGTCGGTGCGGGCTCCCGAGGTCGTGCGGGCAGTGGCGCCGTACGGCGGGCGGAGCGGCGCGATGGAGCAGAAGTCGGCGGAGCCGGGAGGCGCGGCCGGGGCGCCGCCGAGCCCGGCCGGTTCGACCGGTTCGACGGGGACCGTGATCGTGGTGGACGTCGGCGGCAAGGTGCACAGTCCCGGGCTGCAACGACTGCCGGCCGGCTCGCGGGTCGAGGACGCGTTGCGGGCCGCGGGTGGGGTGCGACCGGGTGCGAACACTCAGGGGCTCAACCGGGCCCGCCTCCTGGTGGACGGCGAACAGGTCCTGGTGGGCGTCCCCGTCGCCGTGACTGGACCGGGCATGGGTGGCGGCTCCAGTGCCACGGGGATCGGCGGATCCGTTTCAGGAGCGGCTCCTTCGGCTCCCGTCTCCCTCAACACGGCCACCGTGGACCAGCTCGACACCCTGCCGGGGGTCGGTCCCGTTCTCGCCCAGCACATCATCGACTACCGCACCCAACACGGCGGTTTCCGTTCGGTCGACGAGCTCCGTGAGGTCAATGGCATCGGCGACCGCCGGTTCTCCGATCTGCAGAAACTCGTACGGCCGTGAGCGGGCCCACCGGGCCCTCGGCGGCTTCCGCGACCTCTTCGCCCCCTTCGCTTCCTTCGCTTCCTTCATCTCCGCCACCTCTTCCGCCTCCTTCACCCCACGCGGCCTTCGCGCCGACGGATGCCACGCGGAGCACCCGGCACTCCCGGAGCCGCCGAGCCGTGCACGCCGCCTCGGGAAAGCGGCTCGGTACCGCGCACCCCCGGGAGGAAGGGCCGACGGATCTGCGGCTCGTGCCGCCCGCGCTCGCGGTCTGGGTGACGGCGGCGGTGACCGTGGGCGCACCGCCCGGACGGGTCACGGCCTTGGTGGTGGGCTGCCTGGTCCTGGCCGGCGCGTTGTTGGCGTTGGGGCGGACCAAGGCGCACAGAGTGGCGCAGTACGGCGCACGGCCATCTCGTGCGTGGCCGCGGGTCTCCGTCGCCGCCTCGCTGCTCTGTGTCGCGGCGGCCGCCGCCTCTGCGGGGCTGCACGGGGCGGATGCACGCCGCGGCCCGATCCCGGCCCTGGCACGGCAGTACGCCCATGTGACCGCCGAGGTGGAGATCACCTCCGACCCACGGCTCACCCGGCCTCGGATCAAGGGGGATCACGCGGCTCCCACGGCTGTGCTGCTCGACGCGGAGGTACGACGGGTGACGCGGGCGGGCGGCGACGGGGCCGTGGTGGCGACACGTACGCCGGTGCTGGTGATCGTCGACGCGAGTTCGCCGAGGGGCTCGCCCCGGCTACCCGGCGGGCGCTCGCCCTGGCTGTCACTGCTGCCGTCCACACGGTTGCGGGTGGCCGCGCGGCTCGCCCCCGCGCTGTCGGGCGGGGACCGGATCGCGGCCGTGCTGCGCGTGCGGGGGAGCGGGCCGCCGGAGGTGGTGGGGCAGCCGTCCGGGCCGCAGCGGTTCGCCGGCAGGTTGCGCGAGGGCCTGCGGCAGGCGACCGACGATCTGGAGGCGGACGCGCGGGCGCTGCTGCCGGGGCTGGTCGTGGGGGACACCTCACGGGTCACGCCGGAGCTGGACGAGGCGTTCAAGGCGACGGATCTCACACACCTGCTGGCGGTCAGCGGCGGCAACTTCACGATCTTGCTCGCCCTGTTCGTCGGACCACCAGGCCTCGCCCAGCGCGCCGAGCGGCGTGGTCTCGCACCGCGGCTCGGTATCCCGCTGCGGGCGACCGCCCTGCTCGGTGGCGCGGTCACGCTCGGCTTCGTGATCGTGTGCCGGCCGGACCCGAGCGTGCTGCGGGCCGCCGCCTGCGGATCGATCGCGCTGCTCGCCCTCGCGACCGGCCGCCGCAGGTCGCTGATCCCAGCGCTGGCCACGGCCGTACTGCTGCTGGTGCTGTACGACCCCTGGCTGTCGCGGAGTTACGGCTTCCTGCTCTCCGTGCTGGCGACCGGCGCCCTGCTCACGCTCGCCCCGCGGTGGAGTGCGGCGCTCCAGAGTCGCCGGATGCCGCCGCGCCTGGCCGAGGCACTGGCCGCCGCGGGCGCCGCACAGGCCCTGTGCGCGCCGGTCGTCGCGGTTCTGTCGGCCCGGGTGAGCCTGGTGGCGGTGCCGTGCAATCTGCTCGCGGAGTTCGCCGTCGCGCCGGCCACGGTGCTGGGGTTCGCGACGCTGGCGACGGCACCGGTGGTGCTGCCCGTGGCCAAGGGGCTCGCGTGGTGCGCGAGTTGGCCGGGCCGGTGGATCGCCGACATCGCACGGACCGGAGCCGCGCTGCCCGGCGGGGGAGTGGACTGGCCCGCGAGCTGGCCGGGGGCGCTGCTGCTCGCCGTGGTCACGGCGGTCGTCGTGCTCGCCGGCCGACGGCTCCTGAAACATCCTTGGCTGAGCGGCGCATGTGTCGTGGTGTTCCTGCTGGTCGTGGTGCAGCCGGCGCCGCTCACCAGAGTGATCACGGGATGGCCGCCGCCCGGCTGGCGGTTCGCGATGTGCGACGTGGGACAGGGCGACGCGACGGTGCTCGCGGCTGGCGAAGGCACCGCGGTGGTGGTGGACGCGGGCCCCGATCCGGCGCTGGTCGACCACTGTCTGAGCACGCTCGGCATCACCCGGATCCCGCTCGTCGTGCTGACGCACTTCCACGCCGACCATGTGGCGGGGCTGCCGGGGGTGCTGCGCGGGCGTGCGGTGGGGGCGATCGAGACGACGGGCTTCGCGGAGCCGCCCGACCAGGCCGAGTTCGTACGGAGGGAGGCGGCCGCTCGCCACATCTCGGTGACGTCGGCCGTGGCGGGTGAACGGCGGCGCATCGGCAGTCTCGACTGGCAGGTGCTGTGGCCGCCACCGAGCCCGGCGCCCACCCCGGACGGGCCGAACGACGCCAGCGTTGCCCTCGTCGTACGGTCGGCGGGGTTGCGGCTGCTGTTGCTCGGCGACCTCGAACCGCCGGCGCAGCAGGCGCTGCTGCGATCGCCGGCGGCCGGGGAGCTTGTGGCCGTGGACGTGCTCAAGGTCGCCCACCACGGCTCGGCCTACCAGGACCCGGAGCTCATACGGAGGGTGGCCCCGCGGCTGGCCTTGATCTCGTGCGGCAGGGACAACCCGTACGGGCATCCCGCGCCCAGCACGGTCGCGGCGCTGCGTGCCGGGGGTGCCGTGGTGCTGCGGACGGACAAGGACGGGGCGCTGGCCGTCGTCGGTGGGGGCGGAGGGCTGAGCGTGGCGAGAGACTGAGGGCATGAATTCCGCACAGGCCGATGCCTACCTCCGCCGGATCGGCGCCCATCACCCCGCGTGGCCCACGTCAGGCGTGCTGCGTGACCTGCACCTGCGCCATCTGAAGGCGGTGCCGTTCGAGAACCTGTCGATCCATCTGGGTGAGGAGATCGTGCTGGAGGAGAAGCGACTGCTGGACAAGGTGGTGGGCGCGCGCCGGGGCGGCTTCTGCTATGAACTGAACGGGGCGTTCGGGGCGTTGCTCGGGGCGCTGGGCTTCGACGTCACGCTGCTCGCGGGGCGGGTGTACGGGGAGGAGGGGCGGCTCGGGATCCCGTACGACCATCTCGCGTTGCGGGTGCGGACGGTGGACGGGGGCGACTGGCTGGCGGACGTCGGGTTCGGGGCGCACAGTCACTATCCGCTGGCTTTCGGGGCGCGGACCGAACAGGTGGACCCGGGGGGCACGTTCAGGGTGCTCGAGGCGGGTCCGGACGCGGCGGGCGTGCGGGGCGTCGGCGGGCGGCGGGAGGCCGAGGACCTGGACGTCATCCGGGACGGCGGCCCGCAGTACCGCCTGGAGGTGCGGCCGCGGGTGCTGGGGGACTTCGCCGCCGGAGCCTGGTGGAACAGCACTTCGCCGAAGTCGCATTTCACGCGGTCGCTGGTCTGTTCGCGGGTGACGGAGGACGGAGGGCGGATCACGCTCAGCGGTCGGAAGCTGACGGCGACGGCGCCGGACGGGACGAAGGAGGTGTGGGAACTGGCAACGGACGAGGAGGTGCTGGCGCTCTACCGGGAGCGCTTCGGGATCGAGCTGGACCGGGTGCCGGAGGTGCGGAAGGGCTGATTCCTGCGTGCCGGTGGAGCGGTCGGGGGCGGAGCGGTCACATGGGGTTGCCTGTGCGTGGGTCCCCGTACGCGATACGCGCGTGGTCCCAGTGCGTGCGTGGTCCCAGTGCATGTGCCGGATTCCTGCGATGGGGTCGTGAGTTCGTTGATCGGTTTCACCGTGCGGCACATCGGACTGCGGATTGATCAGGAGAGCGACCCCGGCGTCGGTCGTGTGCGGCGTGGCGGAAAATGTTCTCGTGAGCGATGTGAGACATGTGCTGGTGCTGCCCGACCGCGATGCAGCGGAAGAGGCGGCGGAGGTGATCGGTGACCGGTTCGGGCTCGACGAGGAGCCGCAGCTCGTCAGGGACGCGCTGGCCGGTGAGGACGATGCCGAGGACGCGCAGTGGCTACTGGTCCTGACGGATCCCGGGGAGCGGCTCGATTCGAAGGAGCTGGACGAGTTCGCGGGGGAGTGGGACGGCTGGCGCGAGGAGCCGTAGCGCTCAGCCGGGGCCGGGCGCGCGGGTTCCCGTGCGGGACGCGTTGTCAGTGGCGCGTGGGATGCTTTCGGTGATGGCCAAGAAGACCGCTCAAGACGACCCTCTCGCCCCCGTCACACTTGCCGTGGGCCAGGAGGACCTCCTGCTCGACCGTGCCGTGCAGGAGGTGGTGGCCGCCGCCAGGGCCGCCGACGCCGACACGGACGTACGGGACCTCACTCCGGACCAGCTGCAGCCCGGCACGCTGGCCGAGCTCACGAGTCCCTCGCTCTTCTCCGAGCGCAAGGTCGTGGTCGTGCGCAATGCGCAGGATCTGTCGGCCGACACGGTCAAGGACGTGAAGGCGTACCTGGACGCGCCGGCCGAGGAGATCACCCTCGTGCTGCTGCACGCCGGTGGGGCCAAGGGCAAGGGGCTCCTCGACGCCGCGCGCAAGGTGGGGGCGCGGGAGGTGGCGTGCCCCAAGATGACGAAGCCCGCGGACCGGCTGGGCTTCGTGCGCGGCGAGTTCCGGGCGCTCGGGAGATCGGCTACGCCCGAGGCGTGCCAGGCGCTGGTCGACTCGATCGGGAGTGATCTGCGGGAGCTGGCGTCCGCGGTGTCGCAGCTGACCGCGGATGTCGAGGGGACGATCGACGAGGCCATCGTCGGGCGGTACTACACCGGGCGGGCCGAGGCGTCGAGCTTCACCGTGGCAGACCGGGCCGTGGAGGGACGGGCCGCGGAGGCGTTGGAGGCGTTGCGGTGGTCTTTGTCGACCGGGGTCGCGCCCGTCCTGATCACCAGCGCGCTGGCTCAGGGGGTGCGGGCGATCGGGAAGCTGTCCTCCGCGCGAGGGGGCCGGCCGGCCGATCTTGCCCGTGAGTTGGGGATGCCGCCGTGGAAGATCGATCGGGTGCGGCAGCAGATGCGGGGGTGGACGCCGGACGGGGTCGCGGTTGCCCTGCGGGCGGTCGCCGATGCCGATGCCGGGGTCAAGGGCGGGGGAGATGATCCCGAGTACGCGCTGGAGAAGGCGGTCGTGGCGATTGCTCGGGCGGCTCGGTCTCGGCGGGGCTAGTTCCCGGCTGAGCCAGTTCTCGGCGGGGCTGGTTTCCGGCTGAGCTAGTTCTCGGCGGGGCTGAGCCTGGGTTCTTCGCCCTCGCCGCCCCTGCCTGTCCCATCCCGTACCTGGGGGCTCCGCCCTCAGACCCCGGGTGGGGTTCGTTGGCTGTGGGTGGGTGGGGGCGCTCGCGCAGTTCCCCGCGCCCCCGGGGCGAGGCTTCGCCTCGATTCCCTCTCCGCTTACCCGTCCGCAGCCCTGACAGGACGCTCGCCCTGCGCCGAAGGCCCCGTCCGTCTCCTGGGGAAGGAGGGGAACGGGGCCTTCGGATCACGATGGTGGATCCACGCCCGCGTGGCGAACGCAGGCCGCGCGTGGGTCCGGGGGTGCCGGTCAGGAGCGGAAGAGAGGGCCCGCTGGGTCCTTTCCGGCGGTCAAGTCAGGGGTTGAGCCCGATAGGGCCCAGCCGACTCAGCCCTTGAGGGAAGAGACCTTCGAAGCAAGCGCCGACTTCTTGTTGGCGGCCTGGTTCTTGTGGATGACGCCCTTCGAGACGGCCTTGTCGAGCTGGCGCGACGCAGCGCGCGTGTACTCGGTGGCCTTCTCGACGTCACCCGCGGCAGCAGCCTCGCGGGCCTTGCGGATCGCGGTCTTCAGGGAGGACTTGACCGACTTGTTGCGCAGCCGAGCCTTCTCGTTGGTCTTGATCCGCTTGATCTGGGACTTGATGTTCGCCACGAATGAGCCTTTACAGGTTCAGGCGCGCGAGACAGCACGTCTCGCTCGCCGTTTGATTTCCTTGGGGTGTGCCTCCTGCAGAGAGGGCACGAGACACAGCCACCCAGGCTACCAGTAGCCGCGCGACCGGCCCAAACCGGTCGCAGCTCCCCACCCGTGGGACCATGGAGCCTACGTATCGATCCGACCCGAGGCGACAGGCGCCTCAAGAGACAGGACCCTGCGTGCCCGCGACCCCTAACAATGTGCCCGAGCCGAGCCGTACCGCCCCGGCTCTGATCCGCAATTTCTGCATCATCGCGCACATCGACCACGGCAAGTCCACGCTCGCCGACCGCATGCTCCAGCTGACCGGGGTGGTCGAGCAGCGGCAGATGCGTGCTCAGTACCTCGACCGCATGGACATCGAGCGCGAGCGCGGCATCACGATCAAGTCCCAGGCGGTCCGGCTGCCCTGGGCCCCGACGGAGGATCCGGGCAACACCCACATCCTCAACATGATCGACACCCCCGGGCACGTGGACTTCACGTACGAGGTGTCCCGGTCGCTGGCCGCCTGCGAGGGGACCGTCCTCCTCGTCGACGCCGCCCAGGGCATCGAGGCGCAGACCCTCGCCAATCTCTACCTGGCGATGGAGAACGACCTCAAGATCATCCCCGTACTCAACAAGATCGACCTGCCGGCCGCCCAGCCGGAGAAGTTCTCCGAGGAGCTCGCCAACCTCATCGGCTGCGACCCCGAGGACGTACTGAAGGTCTCCGCCAAGACCGGTGTCGGTGTCGAGGCGCTGCTGGACAAGGTCGTGGCCGAGATCCCGGCTCCGGTCGGTGTCCAGGACGCGCCCGCGCGCGCCATGATCTTCGACTCCGTGTACGACTCCTACCGGGGCGTCGTGACGTACGTACGAGTCATCGACGGACAGCTCAACAAGCGTGAGCGGATCCGGATGATGTCCACGGGGGCTACGCACGAGCTTCTGGAGATCGGGACCAATTCGCCCGAGATGCTGCCCGCGGACGGGCTGGGTGTCGGTGAGGTGGGCTATCTCATCACCGGCGTGAAGGACGTCCGGCAGTCCAAGGTCGGTGACACCATCACCACCCTGCACAAGGGCGCGACCGAGGCGCTCGGCGGGTACAAGGACCCCAAGCCCATGGTCTTCTCGGGGCTCTATCCGCTGGACGGGTCCGACTACCCCGAGCTGCGCGACGCCCTCGACAAGCTGCAGCTCAACGACGCCGCGCTCGTCTACGAGCCGGAGACCTCCGCCGCGCTCGGCTTCGGTTTCCGCGTCGGTTTCCTCGGGCTGCTGCACCTCGACGTGATCCGTGAGCGGCTCGAGCGTGAGTTCGGGCTCGACCTGATCGCGACCGCGCCGAACGTGGTCTACCGGGTCGTCATGGAGGACCGCAGCGAGCACATCGTCACCAACCCGAGCGAGTTCCCCGAGGGCAAGATCGACGAGGTGTACGAGCCCGTCGTGCGGGCCACGATCCTTGCGCCCTCCGAGTTCATCGGCTCGATCATGGAGCTGTGCCAGACCCGGCGCGGCACCCTGCTCGGCATGGACTACCTGTCCGAGGACCGGGTCGAGATCCGGTACACGCTGCCGCTCGCCGAGATCGTCTTCGACTTCTTCGACCAGCTGAAGTCGAAGACCCGGGGTTACGCCTCGCTCGACTACGAGCCCACCGGCGAGCAGACCTCCAGCCTGGTCAAGGTCGACATCCTGCTGCACGGCGACAAGGTGGACGCCTTCTCGGCGATCACCCACAAGGACGCGGCGTACGCGTACGGTGTGCGGCTCGTCGCGAAGCTGCGTGAGCTGATCCCGAGGCAGGCCTTCGAGGTGCCCATCCAGGCCGCCATCGGGTCGCGCGTCATCGCGCGCGAGACCATCCGCGCCATCCGCAAGGACGTCCTCGCCAAGTGCTACGGCGGTGACATCTCCCGTAAGCGGAAGCTGCTGGAGAAGCAGAAGGAAGGCAAGAAGCGGATGAAGATGGTGGGCTCTGTGGAGGTTCCGCAAGAGGCCTTCATCGCGGTGCTGTCCAGCGACGACAGCGGCGGTTCGGCGAAGGGCAAGAAGTAGCCACCTGTTACCCCCGGAAACTCGGGCACAATGCGGGCTCGTCGCGCTTCGGCGTGGCGAGCCCGTACGCGTGCGTAGGGTCGCTCTCTGTAGGAAGTGACAGGCCGCCGCCCCTTACGCACTGGCCGGACGCGCCTTACTCTGATCTCTGCTCGATGGTTACTCGCGAGTTAAACAACAGCCGAACCAGCCAGCCGCACAGCAACAGTCAGCAGTCGGTCGAGCCAGACGCACGCACTGTCGCGGGCCCCGGAGGATGTCGTGAGCGACACACAGACCCTGATCGAGAACCGTCCGCCGTCCGTGGCGGCCCTCTTCCTGGAGCGCGTGGCAGCCACGCCCGACGCCGAGGCCTACCGCTACCCGGTCCCCCCTGCCTCAGGTGAGGGCCCGGACGAATGGAAGTCGCTGAGCTGGGCGCAGGCCGCTGAGCGGGTCTACGCCATCGCGGCCGGACTGATCGAACTGGGCGTACAGCCGGAGCAGCGCGTCGCGCTCGCCTCCTCCACCCGGGTCGAGTGGATCCTCGCCGACCTCGGCATCCTGTGCGCGGGCGCGGCCACGACGACGATCTACCCGCAGACGAACGCCGAGGAGTCGGCGTTCATCCTCTCCGACTCCGACAGCAAGGTCCTGGTCGCGGAGAACGCGGCCCAGCTCGCCAAGGCCCGGGAGAAGCGCGCCGAGCTGCCCGCACTCGGCCACATCGTCGTCATCGACCAGGCGGGCGTCGAGACCGGCGACGGGGTGCTCACCCTCGCCGAACTGGAGACGCGCGGTGCCGCGTACCTGGAGAAGAACCCCGAGCTGATCCAGGAGCGCGTCGGCGCGATCACCGCCGACCAGCTCGCCACCCTCATCTACACCTCCGGTACCACCGGCCGTCCCAAGGGCGTGCGCCTCCCGCACGACAACTGGTCGTACATGGCGAAGGCCATCGCCTCGACCGGGCTGCTGGGCCCCGACGACGTGCAGTACCTGTGGCTGCCGCTCGCCCACGTCTTCGGCAAGGTGCTCACCTCCGGCCAGATCGAGGTCGGGCACGTCACCGCCGTCGACGGCCGGGTCGACAAGATCATCGAGAATCTGCCGATCGTGCAGCCGACGTACATGGCGGCCGTCCCGCGCATCTTCGAGAAGGTCTACAACGGGGTCGCGGCCAAGGCACGGGCCGGCGGCGGCGCCAAGTACAAGATCTTCCAGTGGGCCGCCGAGGTCTCCCGCGAGTACGCGAAGGCCAGCCAGGACAACTTCCGCCGCACCGGCACCGCCTCCGTGCCCTTCGGGCTGGGCGCCAAGCACAAGGTCGCGGACGCGCTCGTCTTCGCCAAGATCCGCGAGGCATTCGGCGGCCGGCTGCGCGCCTGCGTCTCCGGCTCCGCCGCGCTCGCCCCCGAGATCGGCTACTTCTTCGCGGGTGCCGGCATCCACATCCTCGAGGGGTACGGCCTCACGGAGTCCTCCGCCGCCTCCTTCGTGAACCCCGGCGAGGCGTACCGCACCGGCACGGTCGGCAAGCCGCTGCCCGGCACGGAGGTGCGCATCGCGGACGACGGCGAGATCCTGCTGCGCAGCCCCGGCATCATGGAGGGCTACCACGGGCTGCCGGAGAAGACCGCCGAGGTCCTCGAATCCGACGGCTGGTTCCACACCGGCGACATCGGAGAGCTGTCGCCCGACGGGTACCTCCGGATCACTGACCGCAAGAAGGACCTCATCAAGACCTCGGGCGGCAAGTACATCGCGCCCGCCGAGGTCGAGGGCCAGTTCAAGGCCGTCTGCCCGTACGTCTCCAACATCCTCGTGCACGGCGCCGACCGGAACTTCTGCACCGCCCTGATCGCCCTGGACGAACCGTCCATCCTGGAGTGGGCGAAGGAGAACGGGCTGGAGGGCAAGTCGTACGCCGATGTCGTCGCGGCGCCCGCCACGGTCGCCCTCGTCGAGGGGTACGTCAAGGAACTCAACGAGGGGCTCCAGCGGTGGCAGACCATCAAGAAGTTCCGGTTGCTGCCGCGGGATCTCGATGTGGAGCACGGGGAGATCACGCCGAGTCTGAAGTTGAAGCGGCCGGTTGTGGAGCGGGAGTACAAGGGGCTCATCGAGGAGATGTACGCCGGTAGCCGGGAGGCGTGAGGTTGCCTTTCGGCCTGCGGGTCGGTGGGGGCTGGGCGCGCCCACGCGGCGGAGCCGCAGACGTCACAGCCTCGCGCCCCTAAAGGACGCGGTTGCCGCTCAGCCCCGCTACCAGACTCTGCAGTTCTCGGACCTGCCTCCGTAGGTCGGAAAGGTCCGGGGGGTCTTCGGACGACAAGCGCTTCTCCAGGGCCGCAAGCCGTGTGCTGATCTGGGCCGCGTGGGTGTGTTCCTGGGTCAGCAGGCGTTCCAGCTGCTGGTTCTTGCGGTGGAGGTCCAGGAAGACCGTGACCTTGGCGCGCAGGACCCAGGGGTCGAAAGGCTTGGTCAGGTAGTCGGCGGCGCCGGTGGCGTAGCCGCGGAAGGCGTAGCCCGCGTCGGCGTCGGTGCCGGTCAGGAAGATGATCGGGACGTCCTTGGTCTGGTCGAGCCGCTTGATGTTGGCGGCTGTCTCGAAGCCGTCCATGCCGGGCATGCGGATGTCGAGGAGGACGACGGCGAAGCGTTGCCTGAGCAGCGCCTTCATCGCCTCCTCGCCCGAACGCGCACGTACGAGCGGCTCGTTGAGGGACCCCAGGACGGCCTCCAGCGCGATCAGGTTGTCCTCCATGTCGTCGACCAGGAGGATGCTGGCGCGCTCGTAGGTCGTTTCCTCAGCGCTCATGGTGACTGTCCTCATTCGGTCGTCGGCGGGGCGGCGGCCTCCTCGGACGATGTGCTCGGCCCCGGAACAACGGATTCTTCGGAGTCGTCCTGCTCCGTGTCGCGCGCGTTCTCCGGGTCGAGGAGGGCGCTGACGACCGTGAGCAGCTGATCGACGTCCACCGGCTTGGGTACGTAGTCGTTGGCACCGCGCACGATGGATTTCTCACGGTCTCCCGGCATCGCCTTCGCGGTGAGGGCGACGATCGGCAGGCCCGTCCAGCGGGGGGTGCGGCGGATGGCGGAGATCGTCTCGTAGCCGTCCATCTCCGGCATCATGATGTCCATCAGGATGAGTTCCACGTCGGGGTTGCGCTCCAGGGTCTCGATGCCCTCGCGGCCGTTCTCCGCGTACAGGACGGGCATGCCGACGCGGCCCAGGACATGGGTGAGCGCGAAGACGTTGCGGATGTCGTCGTCCACGATCAGCACCCGTCGCCCCGGCAGGACCTGACCCGCCCGGCCGGCCTTCCACGCCTCCAGCTTGGTGGGGGTGGGCCAGGAATCGTCGGTGTCGTGGGAGGTGTACGGCTCGGTGGACAGCTGCTCGGGCACGAGCGGCCGGTGGTCCTCCGGGGCGGCGCCGGTCGCCGTGTGGCCGGGGCTGATGACAGGGACGTACAGCGTGAAGGTGGAGCCCTTGCCGGGGGCGCTCTCCGCGATGATGCGGCCGCCGAGCAGTCCGGCGATCTCCCGGCTGATGGACAGGCCGAGGCCGGTGCCGCCGTACTTGCGGTTGGTGGTGCCGTCGGCCTGCTGGAACGCCTCGAAGATCACGGGGAGCTTCTCCGCGGCGATTCCGATGCCGGTGTCGGAGACGGCGAAGGCGATCACGTCGTCGCTGTTCTCCCGGGTGAAGGCGTGGTCGGGGTCCTTGAGGCGGTTGACGCGCAGTTCGACCCGGCCGGTCGCGGTGAACTTGATCGCGTTGGAGAGCAGGTTGCGCAGGATCTGCTGGAGCCGCTGCTCGTCCGAGTACATCTCCCGCGGTACGTCCTCCCCGACCTTCACCTCGAAGGCGAGACCCCGGTCGAGGGTGAGCGGGCGGAACGTGGCGTGGACGTAGTCGAGGAGTTTGATCAGGGGGAGCTTCTTCGGGCGTACGTCCATACGGCCCGCCTCGATCTTCGACAGGTCGAGGATGTCGTTGATGAGCTGGAGGAGGTCCGATCCCGAGCGGTGGATCGTCGTCGCGAACTGCACCTCCTGGTCGGAGAGATGACCGTCCGGGTTGTCCGACAGCAGCCGGGCCAGGATCAGCAGCGAGTTCAGCGGGGTCCGCAGCTCGTGCGACATGTTCGCCAGGAACTCTGACTTGTACTGCGAGCTCGTCGCCAGGAGCGCTGCCTTTTCCTCCAGTTCGGCGTTCGAGCGTTGCAGCTCCGCCTGCTGCGACTGAAGTTCGTCCGAGCGGTCCTGGAGCTGGATGGCGAGGCGCTGGGACTCGCCGAGCAGGGACTCCGTACGGGAGTTGGCGATGATCGTGTTGATGGCCACGCCGATGGTGTTCACGAACTGGTCGAAGAAGGCCAGATGGACGTCGGAGAAGCGGGAGAAGGAGGCCAGCTCGATCACGCCGAGGAGTTTGTCCTCGAAGAGGATCGGGATGATGACGACGCTGGCGGGGGCGGCTTCCCCCAGACCGCTGTTGATCTTGATGTAGTCCGGTGGGGCCTCCTCGACGAGGATCCGCTTCTTCTCGCGGGCCGCCTGCCGGACCAGGCCGTGCACCGGCATGCCGCCCGTGTCGACCGTGGCGCCCTGCGCCGAGCCGTATCCGGCGATGAAGGCGAGTCCCTTGGCGGGGACGGCGGTGTGGAGGGAAGCCCCGTCCTCCTCCGGGTCGGCCAGGAAGAAGGCGCCGTACTGCGCGTTCACCAGCGGGGTCAGCTCGCGCAGGATCAGGTCGGCAACCTCCATCAGATCGCGGTGGCCCTGCATCAGCGCGGCCAGGCGGGCGAGGTTCGACTCCAGCCAGTCCTTCGCGCGGGTCGTCTCGCGGAGGTTGGCCACCATCAGGTTGATGTTGTCCTTCAGCTCGGCGACCTCCCCCTGCGTCTCCACGGTGATGGAGCGGGACATGTCGCCCTGTGCCACCGCGGAGGCCACCTCGGCGATCGCGCGGACCTGGGTGGTGAGGTTGGAGGCGAGTTCGTTGACGTTGGTCGTGAGGCGCTTCCAGGTGCCGTACACGCCCTCGACCCGTGCCTGACCGCCGAGTTGGCCCTCCGAACCCACCTCGCGGGCCACCCGGGTCACCTCGGAGGAGAAGGAGGAGAGCGTGTCGACCATCGTGTTGATGGTCGTCTTCAGTTCGAGGATCTCGCCGCGGGCGTCCACGTCGATCTTCTTCGACAGGTCGCCCTGCGCCACGGCCGTCGCGACCTGCGCGATGTTCCGCACCTGCGAAGTCAGGTTGTCGGCCATGTAGTTGACGTTGTCGGTCAGATCCCGCCAGACGCCGGAGACGCCGAGAACCTGGGCCCGTCCGCCGAGCCGCCCGTCGGTGCCGACCTCGCGGGCCACCCGGGTCACCTCGTCGGCGAAGGCCCGCAGCTGCTCCACCATCGTGTTGACGGTGTCCTTCAGCTCCAGGATCTCGCCGCGGGCGTCGACGGTGATCTTCTTCGACAGGTCGCCGTTGGCGACAGCCGTCGTCACCTGGGCGATGTTGCGGACCTGGGAGGTCAGGTTCAGGGCCATGAAGTTGACGTTGTCGGTGAGGTCCTTCCAGACGCCGGATACGCCCCTGACCTGGGCCTGGCCTCCGAGGTTGCCTTCGGTGCCGACCT
>NZ_JBIWFN010000002.1:563772-600883 GCF_044763085.1 Streptomyces sp. NPDC096311 | reverse complement strand
CTCGCGGGCGACGCGCGTGACCTCGTCGGCGAAGGCGGAGAGCTGGTCGACCATGGTGTTGATGGTCGACTTGAGTTCGAGGATCTCGCCCTTCGCCTCGACCGTGATCTTCTTGCCGAGGTCGCCCTGCGCGACGGCCGTGGAGACGAGGGCGATGTTGCGGACCTGCGAGGTCAGGTTGTCCGCCATGAAGTTGACGTTGTCGGTGAGGTCCTTCCAGACGCCGGATACGCCCCTGACCTGGGCCCGCCCGCCGAGGTTGCCTTCGGTGCCGACCTCGCGGGCGACGCGCGTGACCTCGTCGGCGAAGGCGGAGAGCTGGTCGACCATGGTGTTGATGGTCGACTTGAGTTCGAGGATCTCGCCCTTCGCGTCCACCGTGATCTTCTGGCTGAGGTCACCATTGGCCACGGCCGTGGTGACCTGGGCGATGTTGCGGACCTGGGAGGTCAGGTTCGACGCCATGAAGTTGACGTTGTCGGTGAGGTCCTTCCAGACCCCCGAGACGCCCCTGACCTGGGCGCGGCCACCCAGCTGCCCTTCGGTGCCGACCTCGCGGGCCACCCGTGTGACCTCGTCGGCGAAGGCGGACAGCTGGTCGACCATCGTGTTCACGGTGAGCTTCAGTTCGAGCAGCTCACCGGTCGCCTCGACCGTCACCGTACGGGTCAGATCGCCGCGTGCCACCGCCGTGGTCACCAGGGCGATGTCACGGACCTGGGCCGTCAGCCGGGACGCCATCGTGTTGACCGCCTCGGTCACATCGCGCCAACTGCCCGACAGGCCCTGCACCTTGGCGCGCCCGCCGAGACGGCCTTCGGTGCCGACCTCGCGCGCGACCCGGGTCACCTCGCCCGTGAAGAGGGAGAGCTGATCGACCATCTTGTTGACGGCGCGCCCCAACCTCCGCAGATCTCCCCTGAGCTGACGGTTGCCGTCGTGCAGGTCGACCCGCTGGGTGAGGTCGCCGCCGGCCACCGCGTCCAGGACGCGCGTCGCGTTCGCGGCGGGTGCCACCAGGGCGTCGAGCAACTGGTTCACGTCATTGACGCGGGTCGTCCAACTGCCCTGGCCCGGGCTCGCCGACAGCCGCTCGTCGAGCCGTCCGTGCCGGACCAGCTCCCGTCGTACCCGCTGCACTTCCGTGTTGAAGTGGGTGCTGCGGTCGATGATCTGGTTGAACGCCGCGCTCAGGTCGGCCACCAGGCCGTGCCCCGTCTCCGGCACCTTGGTGAAGTCACCGTCCCGTGCGGCGGTCATCGCGGCGAGCAGCGGACGCAGATCGGACGCCGGGATCCGGCCGTCGTCGATTGCCCGAATCTGTCCGTCTTCGAGCACACGCGTAGCACTGTTCTCACTCATGGCGGCCCACTTCGGTAACTCGGCGCTTATGGGCGTGGTCAGTCTGTCACTCTGTCCGTGTCGCCTGAGGCGTATTCGTCCGAACTGCTCAGGGAGCCGCACAGTGGGGGCCATTCCGACGCAACGGGAGTCGCAACCGGACTCCATGGCGCTCGCCCCTGGTACGCCCGCGCACTACCGCGTGGGTCAGGAAGCCATGGCGCGCGCCGCGCTGCCGGGCACTCCGCTCGCGCCCGGCGCCGCCCGGCGCATGGTGCGCGAGACGCTCGCCGACTGGGGAGAACTGGCCCTGCCCGGCGCCGAGATCGTCCGCGAGCGCCTCGCCGAGGATGCCGTCCTGGTCGTCAGTGAACTCGTCACCAACGCCGTCGTGCACGCGGGCACCGACGTCGAGCTGCTGTGCCGGCTGGAGATCACCGACGGCGGTGCGGTGGGCGCGGTGGTCGTCGAGGTCTCCGACCACCATCCCTCGCGGGCGGTACGCGAGGAGTCGGCCGAACGGGCTTACGGCACACCGGAGTACGGGCGGGGGCTGCGGTTGGTCGCCTCCCTGTCGGAGGCGTGGGGGATCACGTACCGGACCGGGGTCAAGACCGTGTGGGCGCGGTTGCCTGTGGACGGGGGGCTGAGCGGCGAGGAGGGGCTGGGTGTTCAGGGTGGGTTGGGTGCCGAGGGTGAGTTGGGTGTTGAAGGCGGACTGGGTGTTGAAGGCGGGCTGAGTGTTGAAGATGGGCTGAGTGTCGGTGGTGGGTTGGGCGTTGAGCGTGGGCTGAGTGTGGATGGTGGGTTCGGTGCCGATGGGGGGATGGGTGCCGGGCCGGGGATGACGGGCGCCATGGGACTGTCCGCCGGTTCGGGGTCGGCCGACGGAATCGGACTGCCGGGCGGGACGGGACCGGCTGGAGAGACGGGACTGGTCGGAGAGATCGGGCCGGTCGGCGGGACGTTCGCTGCCGGGCAGCGGCACAGGCCGCGACGGGACGGCGACTGGCTCAACCGCGGCGCTCTCTCCTTCCTCGCCGAGGCCTCCGACCTGCTCGCCGGGCAGCTCGACGAGGACCTCGTCGCCGCGCTCGCCGGGCAGCTCCTCGTGCCGCGGCTCGCCGACTGGTGTGCCGTATGGCTGGAGGACGAGGCGACCGACCGGGCGGGTGGGCTCGGGCTGGCCCTGGGACCCCGGCTCGCCCGCGTCTGGCACGGCAGTGAGAACCGGATCGAGGAGCTGCGGCGGGCCCTGGAGAAGGATCCGCCACGGTTGCCGGACTCGGTGCGGTCCCGGGCGGTGCCGGTGCCCTGGCCGGGGGAGGCGTTAGGCACGGGGCAGGGGCAGGAGCAGGAGCACGGGTACGGGCAGGGTGGCGCGGGCGGGGTGAGCGGGGCGGCGCTCGCGTACCGGCTGATCGCCGGCGGCCGGCCGCTCGGCACCCTCGTCATCGGCCGGGCCGGACTGACCGCCTTCCCCGACGAGATCACCGGGCTCGTCGAGGACCTCAGCCGGCGGATCGCCCTCGCCATCGGCGCGGCCCGCCAGTACGCGCGCCAGGCCACCATCAGCCGGGTCCTCCAGCGCGGCCTGCTGCCCGGCGCGGTCGCCGAGATCCCCGGGGTGCGCAGCGCCCTCGTGTACGAGCCGCTCGACAAGGGCGGACCCAGTGGCGACTTCTACGACCTGTTCCCCGCGGGCGACGGACGCTGGTGCTTCGTCCTCGGGGACGTCCAGGGCAAGGGGCCCGAGGCCGCCGTCGTGATCGGCCTCGCCCGGCCCTGGGTGCGGCTGCTGGCCCGCGAGGGTTACCACGTCGCGGACGTCCTCGACCGCCTCAACCAGCTCCTCCTCGACGACGCGACGGAGGCGGCGGACGCGGCGGCCCGTGCGCTGGTGGCGGCGGGCGGGCCGGGTCTCGGCCCCGACGAGGGTCCGCAGACCCGTTTCCTCTCCATGCTGTACGGCGAGCTGGTGCCCTTCGAGGGCGGCGTACGCTGCACCCTCGCCTCCGCCGGGCACCCGCTGCCGCTGATCCTCGGCCCGGACGGCGACGTACGGGAAGTGGCCGAGCCGCAGACCCTCCTCGGGGTCTTCGAGGACGCGACCTACGTCTCCGAGACTTTCGACCTGTACCCCGGTGACACCGTCCTGTGCGTCACCGACGGGGTGACGGAGCGCCGCAGCGGGCCCCGCCAGTTCGATGACGACGAAGGGCTCGCGGAGGCCCTCGCGGGCTGTACGGGGCTGAGCGCCGAGCTCGTCGCGGAACGGATCCGGCGGCTTGTGCACGAGTTCGGCAGCAAGCCGCCGGAGGACGACCTGGCGTTGCTGGTGCTGCAGGCGGAGTGGACGGAGTAAGGCGGAGTCGGGGGAGCAGGGAGAACAGGGAGAACAGGGCGGGGCGCAGCCCCCTCAGTCCACCAGGTCTCGTACGACCGCGTCCGCCAGCAACCGCCCCCGCAACGTGAGAACCGCCCGCCCCTCGCCGAACGGCCCGGATTCGAGCAACCCCTCCGACCGCGCGCGCCGCGCCGCGGCAAGCCCCTCCGCCCGCAGCAGCGACAACGGACACCCCTCCCGAAGCCGCAGCTCCAGCAGGATCCGCTCCACCCGCCGGTCCTCCTCCGCGAGCAGCTCACGCCCCGCCCCCGGAGACCGCCCCGCGGCCAACGCCCCCGCGTACGCCCCGGGATGCTTCACGTTCCACCACCGCACCCCGCCCACATGACTGTGGGCCCCGGGCCCGGCCCCCCACCAGTCGGCCCCCCGCCAGTACAGCTCGTTGTGAAGGCACCGCCCGGCGGCGGAAGTGGCCCAGTTGGACACCTCGTACCAGTCGAACCCCGCCCCGGAGAGCACCTCGTCGGCGATCAGATACCGGTCGGCGTGCACATCGTCGTCCGTCATCGGCACCTCGCCCCGCCGAATACGACGGGCCAGCTGCGTCCCCTCCTCGACGATCAGCGCGTACGCCGAGACATGGTCGGGCCCGGCACCGAGCGCTGCGTCGAGCGAGGCCCGCCAGTCGTCGTCGGACTCACCTGGCGTGCCGTAGATCAGGTCGAGGTTCACATGCTCGAACCCGACCGCTCGCGCCTCCGCGACACACGCCTCGGGCCGGCCGGGGGTGTGCGTACGGTCGAGCACCTTGAGGACGTGCTGCCGGGCACTCTGCATGCCGAAGGAGATCCGGTTGAACCCTCCGGTCCTGAGCGTCTCCAGATACCGCGGATCAACCGACTCCGGGTTCGCCTCGGTCGTGATCTCCGCGTCGTCCGCGAGCCCGAACTCGTCCCGGATCGCCGCCAGCATCCGTACGAGGTCGTCGGCGGCCAGCAGCGTGGGCGTACCGCCGCCGACGAACACCGTACGGACGGGTCGCGGGTCGTCGCCGAGGACCTTGCGGGCGAGCCGGACCTCGTCGATCAGCGTGTCCGCGTAGTTGTCGCGGGAGGCGAGCACGCCTCCGGTGCCCCGCAGCTCGGTCGCCGTGTAGGTGTTGAAGTCGCAGTAGCCGCAGCGGGTCGCGCAGTACGGCACGTGGAGGTAGAAACCGAGGGGTCGCTCGGCGGCTCCGGCCAGGGCGTGCGCGGGCAGCGCCCCGTCGTCGGGGACGGGCTCGCCGTCGGGAAGTGCGGAAGGCATGCCTTCCATTGTCCCGTACCCGGCCGCATCCCCCTTTCCGGCCACTCACCTGCAGTTTCTCTCTCCCCGCCGGCGGAGGTCCCCGGGGTGGGACGGGTCAGGGCGGCGGGGGCGAGGGAACGTGGTGTCAGTGCGGGGCTGTGACGAAGTCGATGAGTTCTTCGACTCGGCCCAGGAGTTCCGGCTGCAGGTCCTTGTAGGAGTGGACGCGGGACAGGATGTGCTGCCAGGCGGCGCCGGTGTTGTCGGGCCAGCCGAGGGCGCGGCAGACGCCGGTTTTCCAGTCCTGGCCGTGGGGGACCCGGGGCCAGGACCGGATGCCCACGGAGGACGGCTTCACGGCTTCCCAGATGTCGATGTAGGGGTGGCCGAGGACCAGGGCGTGATCGCTCGTGACCGACGCAGCGATACGGGACTCCTTGCTGCCGGGCACCAGGTGGTCGACGAGGACGCCGAGGCGGGCGTCCGGGCCGGGCGAGAAGTCCGCCACGATCGCGGGCAGGTCGTCGACGCCCTCCAGGTACTCGACCACGACGCCCTCGATGCGCAGATCGTCGCCCCAGACCCGTTCGACCAGCTCGGCGTCGTGGCGGCCCTCCACATAGATCCGGCCGGCACGGGCGACCCGGGCCCGCGCGCCGGGGACGGCCACCGAACCGGAGGCCGTGCGGGTGGGACGGGTGGTGGTGGAGGAGGGGCGGGTGAGAGTGACCACCTGGCCCTCGAGGAGGAAGCCGCGCGGTTCCAGGGGGAAGACGCGGTGCTTGCCGAAGCGGTCCTCCAGCGTCACCGTGCCCGCCTCGCAGCGGACCACCGCACCGCAGAAACCGGTCCCCGGCTCCTCGACCACCAGGCCCGGCTCCGCCGGAACCTCCGGCACGGGCTTGGGCTTCTTCCACGGCGGAGTCAGGTCCGGAGAGTACTGGCGCATTCGGATGACGATAGGAGAAGCCCGGCGGCGCTCAACGCGACACGCCGGAATCCGACGCATCGAAACCCGGCGTGGCGAGACCTGGCACGCCGAAACCCGGCACGCCGAAACGCGCGGCCAGCGCGTCCCGCTGGGACCGTACGAATCCGGCGTCCACGACCGCTCCGTGACCTGGCACGTACAGCGCGTCCTCGCCGCCGAGGTCGAGCAACCTGTCGAGGGCCCCGGGCCAGCGCGACGGTACGGCGTCGGGGCCCGCCTGGGGTTCGCCGGACTCCTCGACCAGGTCGCCGCAGAACACCACCGTCGGGTCGCCCGGCACCACGACCACGAGGTCGTGGGCGGTGTGGCCCTCGCCCGTCCGCACCAGCAGGACCTCGACGCCGCCGGCCAGCTCGAGATGCCAGGTGCCCCACACATAGTGCCTGGGACGCACCAGGGTGTCCGCCGCGTCCTCCGCCGCCCGCGCGTCCAGTCCGCCCCGTACCGCGTCCGCGTACAGCTCCTCGCGCCCGTGCTCGTACACCTCGGCCGAGCCGCCCGCGGCGAGGACCTCCGCGCCCGCGAACGCCGCCGCGCCCAGGACATGGTCGAAGTGGGGGTGGGTGAGCGCGAGGAAGGTCACACGGCGGCCGGCGAGCGCCTGCGCCTCCCCGCGCAACCGTGCGCCCTCCGCGAGGCTCGACCCCGGGTCGATGATCAGCGCCCCGCCCTCGCCCACGACCAGTCCGACCGTGCAGTCCCAGACCGGAAGCCGCCGCCGCCCCACCCGCGGTGTCAGCTGCTCCCACCCCGCCTCTTCCCAAGTCACCTTCATACGCCGACGCTAGCGGTGAGGGCGTGGACGGTACGACATCGCGGGCGGGGACGGTGTGACATCACGGGACACGTCGGTGTACGTCGGTGCACCTTGCACAAGATCGCGGGGCCGCCCTTGCCGGGGCCGTACCCACCGGCCGTACACTGGGCCGGGGAATGCTGGCACTCGCATGCGCTGAGTGCCAGGCGGGGCGCCGAGGGGCCGAGAACTGGAGGTGTGCGCGATGCTCAGTGAACGCAGGCTCGAAGTGCTGCGCGCCATCGTCCAGGACTATGTCGGCACCGACGAGCCGGTCGCGGTCGGTTCCAAGGCGCTGACCGAGCGGCACCGGCTGGGAGTGTCCCCGGCCACCGTCCGCAACGACATGGCGGCCCTGGAGGACGAGGGGTACATCGCCCAGCCGCACACCAGCGCCGGGCGGATCCCCACCGACAAGGGCTACCGGCTCTTCGTCGACAAGCTCGCCGGCGTCAAGCCGATGACCGCGCCCGAGCGGCGGGCCATTCAGAACTTCCTGGACGGCGCGGTCGACCTGGACGACGTCGTCGGGCGGACGGTGCGGCTGCTCGCGCAGCTGACCCGGCAGGTCGCCGTCGTGCAGTATCCGTCGCTGACGAGATCGACCGTGCGGCACGTGGAGCTGCTGTCCCTCGCCCCTGCCCGTGTGATGCTCGTGCTGATCACGGACACCGGGCGGGTCGAGCAGCGCATGATCGACTGCCCGGCCCCGTTCGGAGAAACGTCTCTCGCGGATCTGCGGGCCCGGCTCAACAGCAGGGTCGCGGGCCGTCGCTTCGCGGACGTCCCGCAGCTCGTGCAGGACCTCCCGGACGCGTTCGAGGCGGAGGACCGAGGTACGGTCGCGACGGTGCTCTCCACTCTTCTGGAGACGCTCGTCGAGGAGACCGAGGAGCGGCTGATGATCGGCGGGACCGCCAATCTGACGCGCTTCGGACATGACTTCCCTCTCACCATCCGGCCGGTGCTCGAAGCGCTGGAGGAGCAGGTCGTGCTTCTCAAGTTGCTTGGTGAGGCCGGGGATTCGAGCATGACGGTGCGAATCGGTCACGAGAACGCGTATGAGGGACTCAACTCCACGTCCGTGGTCTCGGTCGGCTACGGTTCGGGCGACGAGGCAGTAGCCAAACTCGGCGTGGTCGGCCCGACCCGCATGGATTACCCGGGAACGATGGGAGCGGTACGCGCAGTGGCACGGTACGTCGGACAGATCCTGGCGGAGTCTTAAGTGGCCACGGACTACTACGCCGTACTCGGCGTGCGCCGCGACGCGTCCCAGGACGAGATCAAGAAGGCCTTCCGGCGGCTCGCACGCGAGCTGCACCCGGACGTCAATCCCGATCCGAAGACGCAGGAGCGGTTCAAGGAGATCAACGCCGCGTACGAGGTGTTGTCGGACCCGCAGAAGAAGCAGGTCTACGACCTCGGCGGCGACCCGCTGTCCCAGTCGGGCGGCGGCGGTGCGGGCGGCTTCGGCGCCGGCGGGTTCGGGAACTTCTCGGACATCATGGACGCCTTCTTCGGTACGGCGTCGCAGCGCGGTCCGCGCTCGCGTACGCGGCGTGGCCAGGACGCCATGATCCGGCTCGAGATCGAGCTGGACGAGGCGGCCTTCGGCACGACGAAGGACATCCAGGTCGACACGGCCGTCGTCTGCGCCACCTGCAACGGTGAGGGCGCGGCGCCGGGTACCTCGGCCCAGACCTGTGACATGTGTCGCGGGCGGGGTGAGGTGTCCCAGGTCACGCGGTCCTTCCTCGGGCAGGTCATGACCTCCCGGCCGTGTCCGCAGTGCCAGGGTTTCGGGACCGTCGTCCCGACTCCCTGCCCCGAGTGCGCCGGTGACGGGCGGGTCCGGTCGCGTCGCACGCTGACCGTCAAGATCCCCGCCGGCGTCGACAACGGCACGCGGATCCAGCTCGCGGGCGAGGGCGAGGTCGGGCCCGGTGGCGGTCCCGCCGGTGACCTCTACGTCGAGATCCACGAGCTGCCGCACTCCACCTTCCAGCGGCGCGGGGACGATCTGCACTGCACGGTGACCATTCCGATGACCGCGGCCTCGCTCGGCACCAAGGTGCCGCTGGAGACCCTCGACGGTCTCGAGGAGGTCGACATCCGTCCGGGCACGCAGTCCGGGCAGTCGATTCCGCTGCACGGGCGGGGTGTCACGCATCTGCGGGGCGGTGGCCGCGGTGACCTCATCGTGCACGTCGAGGTGACCACGCCCACGAAGCTCGATCCCGAGCAGGAGCGGTTGCTGCGGGAGCTGGCGCAGCTGCGGGGGGAGGAGCGGCCCACGGGGCAGTTCCAGCCCGGGCAGCAGGGGCTGTTCTCGCGCCTGAAGGACGCGTTCAACGGTCGCTGACGGGTGTTCCTGGGGGCTCCGCCCCCAGGTGCTCGAGCGTCCATCCCGGTGGCCTATGCCAGGCGGAAGGCCCGATTCGGACTTGTTCGGAGGACGTGACAACATGCCGTCATGTCCACCGCACTGACCGATCTCTTCCCTCACCCGATCGTGCAGGCCCCCATGGCGGGCGGCGTCTCCGTCCCGCATCTCGCGGCCGCCGTGTCCGAGGCCGGCGGGCTCGGGTTCCTTGCCGCCGGGTACAAGACCGCCGACGGCATGTACCAGGAGATCAAGCAGTTGCGCGGGCTCACGGGCTGCCCCTTCGGGGTCAATCTGTTCATGCCGCAGCCCGAGTACGCCGACCCCGCCGCGGTCGAGGTCTACGCCCACCAGCTCGCGGGCGAGTCCTCCTGGTACGAGACCGAACTCGGTGAACCGGACAGCGGCCGTGACGACGGCTACGACGCCAAGCTCGCCGTCCTCCTCGACAACCCGGTGCCGGTGGTCTCGTTCCACTTCGGCATCCCGAGCACCGACGTCCTGGACTCCCTGCGCCGCGCCGGCACCCTCACCGTGATCACCGCGACCACCGCCGAGGAGGCCCTCGCCGTCCAGCGGGCCGGCGCCGACGCGGTCATCGTGCAGGGCGTGGAGGCGGGCGGCCACCAGGGCACCCACCGCGACAACCCGGAGACGGACGGCACGGGTATAGGGCTGCTGTCGCTGATCGCGCAGGTCCGCGAGACCGTGGACATCCCGGTCATCGCCGCCGGCGGCATCATGCGCGGCAGCCAGATAGCCGCGGCGCTCGCCGCGGGCGCGAACGCGGCACAGCTCGGCACCGCGTTCCTCGCCACCCCGGAGTCCGGCGCCAACGCCGTGCACAAGCAGGCGCTGACCAACCCACTGTTCGTACGGACGGAGCTGACGCGCGCGTTCTCCGGGCGGCCGGCGCGTGGCCTGGTGAACCGCTTCATGCGCGAGCACGGCCCGTACGCGCCCGCCGCGTACCCCGAGGTCCACCACCTCACCTCCCCGCTGCGCAAGGCGGCCGCCAAGGCGGGCGACGCGCAGGGCATGGCGCTGTGGGCCGGGCAGGGGCACCGCATGGCGCGGGAGCTGCCCGCCGGGCAGCTGGTGGAGGTGCTGAGCGCGGAGCTCGCGGCGGCCAGGACAGCGTTGTCGGCCGCCGGGGAAGCGGGGGGTGAGGTCCGATGACGGCACCGGTGTTCGTGGTCGAGCACTTCGAGGCGGGCAGCGCCGGACGGTACGTGCTCGACGGCCCGGAGGGGCGCCACGCCGTCTCCGTGAAGCGACTGCGGACCGGCGAGGACGTCGTCCTCACCGACGGGGCCGGGCGTTGGTCGGACTGCGTGGTGCTGGGCACCGAGGGCAAGGACCGGCTGATCGTCCAGATGGACTCCTACAGCGAGGAGCCCGCGGAGGAGCCCCGCATCACCGTCGTCCAGGCGCTCCCCAAGGGCGACCGGGGCGAGGTGGCCGTGGAGACGATGACCGAGACCGGCGTCGACGCGATCATCCCCTGGGCCGCGTCCCGCTGCATCACGCAGTGGAAGGGCGACCGGGGTCTGAAGGCGCTCGCCAAGTGGCGGGCCACGGCCCGGGAGGCCGGCAAGCAGTCGCGCCGGGTGCGCTTCCCGGAGGTCGCGGACGCGGCGACGACCAAACAGGTTGCCGCACTTCTGGCCAGTGCCGACTTCGCGGCGGTGCTGCACGAGGACACGGAGGTCGGCACCGATCCGTTCGTGACGGCCGAACTCCCCACCTCGGGCGAGATCGTGCTGGTGGTCGGCCCGGAGGGCGGGATCTCCCCCGAGGAGATCGAGTTGTTCACCGGGGCGGGCGCGAAGACGTGCCACCTGGGGCGTACCGTGCTGCGTACATCGACCGCCGGGACGGTGGCGACCGCGCTGCTGATGGCGCGCACCGGCCGCTGGTCCTGACCTCGCGCGCGCACGGGGGACGCTTTGGAACTCGCCCAAGTACGGCTGCTCGTCTCGGACTTCCCGGTCTGCTACCACTTCTACGCCGAGGTCCTCGGCCTCAAGCCCCAGTCGGGCGCGACCGAGGGACCGTACGAGAAGTTCAGTCCCACCGCCGGTTCGGCGGGCATCGCGCTCCAGGACCGCGCGATGATGGCCCGGATACTCGGTGAACTGGGCGACTCGGCGAGCGGCCACCGCTCGCTGGTGGTCCTGCGCGTCGACGACCTCGACTCCTACTGCGAGGCCATCACCTCGCGCGGCGCCGTCCTCGTGCACGGCCCGGACTTCATGACGGACCGGATGCGGGTCGCCCACCTCAAGGACCCCGAGGGCAATCTGGTGGAACTTCAGGAGTGGCTCCTCCTGCGGACCTGACAGAGTTTCACGCATATGCGTTCGACGGAGGCGCACGCAGGTGTGTAGTGGCCGCATGAGGTCTACCGCGACGCCCGTGACAGTGGCACTCTGCCGTCTATGGGGGCATTGATGCGTATTCGACGACAGGCGAGGCGACTGGTGACGGGCCGTCGGGGACCGATGGTCGCCGGGCTCGCCGTGGTGAGCGCCTTCGGGGTGGCCGCGTGCGAACCGGTCGGCGGGCTGAGCGCCTCCGCGGTGGCGTACACGACCGACCGGGCCGGGACCGCGGAGCTGCAGCGGCAGCACGTCGACGTGCAGTACCTGAGCTGCACCGGGTCCTACGGCGGCGGGACCGGCGGGAACAGGGCCTACACCCCGGGGCGCACACCGTCGGCCTCGAGTTCCACACCCTCCGTGGTGGAGGTGGACTGCCGGGGGCGGACCAAGGACCGGCGGGAGATCACCATCACCGGGAAGGTCACCCGCGAGGTCGAGGGCAAGTGCGTCCGCGGGGATCTGACGGCCAAGGTCGGCGGCAAGCAGTGGTTCCATGTGAACGTACTGGGCAACTGCAACGCCCCGAGCACGCCCTCGTACACGCCTCCCACCTACGGCGCGCCCACCTACCACCGTCCGGGCCCCACCACCACCGTCACGGTGACGAAGACCATGTGGTGCAAGGGCGATCCCACCTGCTGGCCCTCCCAGGGCAAGTGATCCAAACCCCTGTCGGGCCGAGCTGTCCCTGCATAGGGTGATCGGGTGACTCAGTCTGCATCGTCCGCGTCGTCGGTATCGCCCGCGTATCTCCGGTTTCCGCATCTGCACGGCGAGCTGGTCGCCTTCACCGCCGAGGACGACGTCTGGGTCGCCCCCCTCGACGGCGGCGGTCGCGCCTGGCGGGTCAGCGCCGACAACATGCCGGTGAACCATCCCCGCATCTCCCCGGACGGTACGACCGTCGCCTGGACGTCGACCCGCGACGGAGCGCCCGAGGTGCACGCCGCGCCGCTGGAGGGCGGACCGTCCACGCGGCTGACGTACTGGGGGAGTTCGAGGACCCAGGTGCGCGGCTGGACCCCGGACGGGCAGGTGCTCGCGCTCAGCACCCAGGGCCAGGCCAGCCTGCGCCGCAGCTGGGCCCGGGCCGTCCCGCTCGACGGGGGCCCCGCGACCACCCTCCCGTACGGTCCGGTCGGCGATGTGGTCCACGGCGATCAGGGTGTGCTGCTGCTGTCCGCTCCCATGGGGCGCGAGGCCGCCTGGTGGAAGCGGTACCGGGGTGGCACGGCGGGCAAGTTGTGGATCGACAGGGCCGGCGGCGACGGGGAAGCGGCGGGCGAGTTCGTACGGCTGCACGAGGACCTGGACGGGAACCTCGAATACCCCCTGTGGGTGGGGGAGCGTGTCGCCTTCCTGTCCGACCACGAGGGTGTCGGAGCGCTCTACTCCTCCCTCGCCGACGGATCCGACCTGCGCCGCCACACGCCGGGTGGGGGCACCTCCCGCTCGAGCGAAGCCGAGAGTGGGGGAGGCTTCTACGCCCGGCACGCGGCGACCGACGGCGCCCGGGTCGTGTACGCGTCCGCCGGTGAACTGTGGCTCCTCGACGACCTGGACGGCGCCGAGCCGCGCCGGCTCGACGTGCGGCTCGGCGGACAGCGCGTCGACCAGCAGCCGCACCTCGTGAGCGCCTCCCGCTGGTTCTCGGCCGCCGCCCCCGACCACACCGGACGCGGCAGCGCGGTCTCCGTGCGCGGCGCCGTCCACTGGGTCACGCACCGCTCCGGACCGGCCCGCGCGCTCGCCGCCCGGCCCGGTGTGCGCGCCCGGCTGCCCCGCGCCTTCCGGGTGGAGGGCGAGGAGTACGTGGTGTGGGTGACGGACGCGGCGGGCGACGACGCGCTGGAGTTCGCCCCGGCGACCGGTCTCGCGCCCGGAGCGACCCCGCGCAGGCTCGCCGCCGGACAGCTGGGACGGGTCCTCGGGCTCGCCATGGCGCCCGACGGCAGCCGCGCCGCCGTCGCCTCGCACGACGGACGGGTGCTGCTCGTCGAGCGGGAGACCGGAGAGGTGCGGGAGGTCGACCGGAGCGAGGACGGCGAGGTCTCCGGGCTGGTCTTCTCGCCGGACTCCGCCTGGCTCGCCTGGTCGCACCCCGGCCCGCGCCCGCTGCGCCAGCTCAAGCTGGCCAACACCGCCGACCTGTCGGTGACCGAGGCGACGCCGCTGCGCTTCCGCGACTACGCACCCGCGTTCACGCTCGACGGCAAGCACCTCGCCTTCCTCTCGGCCCGCTCCTTCGACCCCGTCTACGACGAACACGTCTTCGACCTCGCGTTCGTCGGGGGCTCCCGGCCGCATCTGATCACCCTGGCCGCGACCACCCCGTCCCCCTTCGGACCGCAGCGCCACGGCCGCCCCTTCGAGGCACCCGACAAGGACGAGACCCCCGACAGCGAGGGCGCCCCCACCACCCGTATCGACCTCGACGGACTCGCCGACCGGATCGTCCCGTTCCCCGTCGAGGCGGCCCGCTACTCGACCCTGCGCGCCGCCAAGGACGGGCTGCTGTGGCTGCGCCACCCGGTCGTCGGAGTCCTCGGTGCCTCCCGCGCCACCCCGGACGACCCGGACCCGAAGACCGAACTGGAGCGGTACGACCTCGCCCAGCAGCGCGTCGAGCATCTCGCCGCGGACGCCGACCACTTCGCCGTCAGCGGCGACGGCAAACGTGTCCTGCTGTGGACCGACGGCAAGCTCAAGGTCGTCCCCAGCGACCGCCGCGCCTCGAACGACGACGAGAGCGACACGAACATCACCGTCGACCTCTCCCGAGTCCGCCAGACCGTCGACCCGGCCGCGGAGTGGCGGCAGATGTACGACGAGACCGGCCGCCTCATGCGCGACAACTTCTGGCGGCCCGACCTGGGCGGGGTCGACTGGGAGGGCGTACTGGACCGCTACCGGCCGGTGCTCGAACGGATCGCCACCCACGACGACCTCGTCGACCTGCTGTGGGAGGTGCAGGGCGAGCTCGGCACCTCGCACGCGTACGTGACCCCGCGCGGCGGCTGGGGTGGCGGCGACCGGGCGCAGGGACTGCTCGGCGCGGACATCTCCCGTCACGAGGACGGCAGTTGGCGCATCGACCGGATCCTCCCCTCGGAGACGTCCGACCCGGACGCGCGGGCGCCGCTCGCCGCGCCCGGCGTCGCGGTGCGCGCGGGGGACGCGATCGTCGCGGTCGCCGGGCAGCCGGTGGACCCGGTGGCCGGACCCGGGCCGCTGCTCGTCGGCACCGCGGGCAAGCCGGTCGAGCTGACCGTCTCCCCGTCGGGCGGCGGCGAGCCGCGGCACGCCGTGGTCGTCCCGCTCGCCGACGAGGAGCCGCTGCGCTACCACGCCTGGGTCGCCGACCGGCGCGCCTACGTCCACGAGAAGTCCGGCGGACGGCTCGGCTATCTCCATGTGCCCGACATGCAGGCGCCCGGCTGGGCCCAGATCCACCGCGACCTGCGGATCGAGGTGGCCAGGGAGGGGCTGGTCGTGGACGTCCGGGAGAACCGCGGCGGCCACACCTCCCAGTTGGTCGTGGAGAAGCTCGCGCGGCGGATCGTGGGCTGGGACCTGCCGCGCGGGATGCGGCCGTACAGCTATCCGGAGGACGCGCCGCGCGGACCGGTCGTCGCCGTCGCCAACGAGTTCTCCGGCTCGGACGGCGACATCGTCAACGCGGCGATCAAGGCGCTGGGCATCGGGCCGGTCGTCGGGACGCGGACGTGGGGCGGGGTCGTCGGCATCGACAGCCGGTACCGGCTCGTCGACGGCACCCTCGTCACCCAGCCCAAGTACGCGTTCTGGCTGGACGGTTACGGGTGGGGCGTGGAGAACCACGGTGTCGACCCGGACGTCGAGGTCGTCCAGGCGCCGCAGGACTACGCGGCCGGGCGCGACGCGCAGCTCGACGAGGCGATCCGGATCGCGCTGGCCGCGCTCGCGGAGAACCCCGCCAAGGCGGCACCGGCGCTGCCGGAGCTCTGATCCGGCCACACGCCCGCGCCCACTGGGGCCGATACGATGCACGACGTAATGATCAGACGGCGTGAGGAGGCACACGCATGTCGCGAGAAGAAGACGGCGCACCGCAGGACGACTGTCTGTTCTGCAAGATCGTCGCGGGGCACGTTCCCGCGAATGTCGTCCGGGAGACCGACACGACCGTCGCCTTCCGCGACATAAACCCCCAGGCGCCCACGCACATCCTGGTCATCCCCAAGGTGCACCACCCGGACGCGGCCTCCCTCGCCGCCGCCGAGCCCGCCATCGCCGCGGACCTGCTGCGCGAGGCCGGCGAGGTGGCGTCCGAGGAGAAGCTGGAGAGCTACCGCATCGTGTTCAACACGGGCGGCGGCGCGGGCCAGACCGTCTTCCACGCGCACGCCCACCTCCTGGGCGGCCGTGGCATGCAGTGGCCGCCGGGGTAACCGACCTTGTCCGTACGTGAACTTGTGGTCCTCGGCACCGCCAGCCAGGTCCCCACCCGGCACCGCAACCACAACGGCTATCTGCTGCGCTGGGACGGGGAGGGCCTGCTCTTCGACCCCGGTGAGGGCACCCAGCGGCAGATGCTGCGGACCGGAGTGGCCGCGCACGACCTGCACCGGATCTGCGTCACCCACTTCCACGGCGACCACTCCCTCGGACTCGCCGGGGTGATCCAGCGCATCAACCTCGACCGTGTCCCGCACGAGGTGACCGCGCACTACCCGCGCTCCGGGCAGCGCTTCTTCGACCGGCTGCGGTACGCGACGGCCTACCGCGAGACCGTCGAGCTGACCGAGGCACCGGTCGAGGCGGACGGGGTACTCGTGACCACCTCCTCGTACACCCTGGAGGCCCGCAGGCTCTCCCACCCCGTGGAGTCCTTCGGCTACCGGCTGGTCGAGCCGGACGGCCGGCGGATACTGCCCGAGCTGCTCGCGGAGCACGGGATCAAGGGGCCGGACGTGGGGCGGATCCAGCGCGAGGGCGCGCTCGGCGGGGTCTCGCTCGACGACGTGAGCGAGGTGCGGCGCGGACAGCGGTTCGCGTTCGTCATGGACACGCGGCTGTGCGCGGGCGTGGACGCCCTCGCCGAGGGCTGCGACCTCCTCGTCATCGAGTCGACGTTCCTGGACGGTGATCACCAACTTGCCGTCGACCACGGTCACCTGACGGCTGGTCAGGCGGGCAGGGTGGCGCGGGACGCGGGCGTACGGCATCTCGTGCTCACGCACTTCAGCCAGCGATATTCCGAACCGGACGAGTTCGAGCGGCAGGCCCGGGCCGCCGGGTTCGAGGGGGAGCTGACCGTGGCGCACGATCTGGTGAGGGTGCCGGTGCCGAAGCGGCGATGAGTCGTCGTCGTACGAGTCGACGAGGCGTCATCGCACGAGATCGTCGGTACACACCCGTACGATATTTCGATGCCCCTCCCCAAAGCAGAACTGCACCTCCACATCGAAGGCACCCTCGAACCCGAGCTGGCCTTCGAGCTCGCCGCGCGCAACGGCGTCACGCTCCCTTACGCGGACACCGAGGAACTGCGCAAGGCGTATCTCTTCGACGACCTCCAGTCGTTCCTGAACCTGTACTACGAGCTCATGGCCGTCCTGCGGACCGAGCAGGACTTCGCCGACCTCGCCGACGCCTACCTCGCACGGGCCGCCGCGCAGGGCGTGCGGCACGCGGAGATCTTCTTCGACCCGCAGGCCCACATCGCCCGGGGCATCGGTATGGGGACGGTCGTCGAGGGGCTGCACCGCGCGCTCTCCCGCAGCGAGGAGACGCACGGCGTCTCCACCCAGCTGATCATGTGCTTCCTGCGCGACGAGTCCGCCGAGTCGGCGCTCGCGACCCTGGAGGCCGCGAAGCCCTACCTCGACCGGATCGTCGGCATCGGCCTCGACTCCGCCGAGGTCGGGCACCCGCCGGTCAAGTTCCGTGAGGTCTACGAGGCCGCCGCCGCGCTCGGCCTGCGGCGCGTCGCCCACGCGGGCGAGGAGGGGCCGCCGGAGTACATCACCGAGGCACTGGACGTGCTCGGCGTCGAGCGTATCGACCACGGGCTGCGCTGCATGGAGGACCCCGAGCTGGTCGAGCGGCTCGTACGGGACCGGGTGCCGCTGACGCTCTGCCCGCTGTCGAACGTACGGCTGCGCGCCGTGGACGTCCTGGAGGACCACCCGCTGCCCGCGATGCTGGACGCCGGGCTGCTGTGCACGGTCAACTCCGACGACCCCGCGTACTTCGGCGGGTACATCGGTGACACCTTCCACGCCGTGCACGAGGCGCTGGGGCTGGACCGGGAGCGGATGCGGGAACTGGCGCGCAACTCGTTCGTGGCGTCCTTCCTGGAGCACGACGAGGAGCGGCGGGCGCGCTACCTCGCCGAGGTCGAGGCGTACGAGTTCGGGTAGGCGCGGCGGGACTACCTGCTTGCGGGCCCCGGTCCGGCCGCCGCACCCGCGGTCGCCTGCCGGGGTCCTGCCGTGTCGTACGCCGTCCGGGGCGCCGGGACGGCGTCCAGCGGGATCTCCACGACCGGGTGCTCCTGCGGGAGCGGCGCGGGGCGCCGGGTGCGCAGGGCCACGGCCGTCATCGGGCCGGTGATCAGGAGCAGGCCGAGGGCCAGGATCACGCCCATCGCCGGGTATCCGACCCGCGCGGAGAGGAGACTGCCCGCGAGGGGACCGCATGCCGTGCCGAGCGAGGAGGCGGAGCCGACGAGGACCGCCCACCGGCCGCGCTGGTCCAGGGACGCGGCGAGGCCGATGACGTAGGAGAGCACGACCGGGTAGACCGTGTTCCAGGCGATCTCGCCCGTCGCGAACGACGTCAGGTCGGTGGCCGCCGCGCTGAGCGCGATGCATCCGGCGATCAGGGCCGTGCCCGCGCCGATCGGCAGGGCCCGGCCCAGGCGCTGGCCGAGTGCGCCCGCGCCGATCACCCCGAGCAGCCCCGCGCCGAGCGCCACCGCGAAGACCGCGCCGACGGTCACCTCCGTCAGCCCCGCCTGCTGCAGACCGATCCGGCCGCTGACACCCCAGAGTGAATTCTGCGCGAGGGACCAGCAGAGCATCGCGGCGGCGAGGACGAGTCCGGCACGGCGGTGGGGGAGCGGAGTGGTGGCGCGCAGGGCGCGGCCGGCCGGGGTGTGGGGGGCCTCGGGGGCCCCGGCGGCGGGGAGCCGGCGGGTCACGGGCAGTGCGAGCAGCGCGGTGACGGCGATCGCGGCGAGGGGGTGGCCGTGGCCCGGGCCCAGGTGGGGGATCGTCAGATACAGCGCGCCCGCGAGGGCGGAGACGCCCAGCAGGCCCAGGGTGGTGGTGCGGTGGGGGTCGCGCTGGCCGGCGATCCCGGTGGCGGCGACGCTGGTGATCGTGCCGGAACCGAGACCGCCGACGATCGCGCCGAGGACGACCAGGGGGATGGTCGTCGTGACGGCGGCGGTGCCGTAGCCGGCGGCGGCCAGGAGCAGGCCTGCGCGGGCGAGCCCGCGAGGGCCGAGTCGGTCCACCCGGGACGCGAGCAGGAAGCCCGCCGTCGCCGAACTCAGCAGCAGGGCGCTGCCGATGGAACCGGCCTCGGTGGTGGACAGGGGCAGACCCGCGCTCAGCCGGCCGACGGTGGTCGGGAGCAGGTACGGGGCGAGGTACCCGGCCGTGAAAAGGGCGACGAGGGGCCAGGGTGTGGTGGTGCGGGCGGACACGGGCGTTCCCAGGGCATGCGAAAGAGCGGCTCGGTAAGGGGGGTTGAGCGGCTGTCGACGGACAGGAACGCGCGGGCAATTTGTATCAAGCGGGTGGGGGTACGACGTAGGCGGGGAGGTGTGATCCGGGTCACGTTCTGTTTGCGGGGGGAAGGGCGGGGTAGGCGCCGGATTTTCTCCCGGCCGTTCATCGGTCAGCTCCGGCACCGACCGGCGCCGTGCCGTGTGCCGTTTGGTGCACACTGGCCTGAATCCGCACCACCTCAGGGAGCGCACCGTGATCGAGACCAACGGAGAGCGACCGTACTGTCACGCTCACGTCGACCCGCTCGCCGGTCTGCGCACCCCTCAGGACCCGCCGTGGGACGTCTACCTCACCGGCACCGTCTTCCTCGACATCATCTTCACCGGGCTCGACACCGCACCGGTGCGCGGCACCGAGTCCTGGGCGCGCGGGATGGGGTCGAGCCCCGGCGGCGTCGCCAACATGGCGACCGCGCTCGCCCGCCTCGGCCTCAAGACCTCCCTGGCGGCGGCCTTCGGGGACGACCACTACGGGGAGTACTGCTGGGACGCCCTGGAACAGGGCGAGGGCATCGACCTCGCCCCGTCGCGCACCGTGCCCGACTGGCACTCGCCGGTCACCGTGTCGATGGCGTACGAGGGCGAGCGGACGATGGTCAGCCACGGGCACGAGCCGCCGCCGGAGGAGCCGGCGCCGGAACACGCCCCCCGCGCGCGTGCCGCCGTCGCCTCGCTGACGCCCGGCACGCGCGCGCACTGGATCGCCGAGTCCGCGCGTGCGGGCACCCGGATCTTCGCGGACGTCGGCTGGGACGACACCGGGCGTTGGGACCTGGCCGGGCTCGCGGACCTGGAGCACTGCGAGGCGTTCCTGCCGAACGCGGACGAGGCGATGCGGTACACGGGGGCGGACTGTCCGCGGGCCGCCGCGCACGCGCTGAGCGAGTACGTGCCGCTGGCCGTCGTCACCCTCGGTGCCGAGGGCGCGTACGCCGTGGACGGCCGTACCGGGGAGACCGCCGAGGTCCCCGCGATCGCCGTGGAGGCCCTCGATCCCACCGGTGCCGGTGACGTCTTCGTCGCCGGATTCGTGATGGGCACCCTCGCCGACTGGCCGCTCGCCGACCGGCTCGCCTTCGCCGGGCTGACCGCCGCGCTCTCCGTCCAGGAGTTCGGCGGCTCCCTCTCGGCGCCCGGCTGGGCCGAGATCGCGGCGTGGTGGCGCCGGGTCCAGTCCGTCGACGACCAGGAACCGGCCGCGCTGCGCCGGTACGCCTTCCTGGAGAGCCTGCTCCCGGAGGTGACCCGCCCGTGGCCGCTGCGGCGGGCGGTCCCGACCATCGGCTTCCGCCGGTCGGCCTGACGCTCCCCGCCCGGCCCCCGAACCCGCGCCGAAAAGCCCTACGGCACTGTCACCCCACCGTCGTACCCTTGGAACCGCAAGGCTGCCCCCGTGGCAAGCGTGCCGATCAAGGAGGAAAAGCAGGCCTACAGAGCCGGCCCATGACTCAGACACCCACAGCTCACAGCCCCGTTTCGGGGCAGGCACGAGCGCATTTCACCGTCCCGGCCAAGCACCCCATGGTGACCGTGCTGGGTTCTGGAGACGCGCTGCTTCGCGTGATCGAGAAGGCCTTCCCGGCGGCCGACATCCACGTCCGGGGCAATGAGATCAGTGCGGTCGGCGACGCCGGTGAAGTCGCTCTCGTCCAGCGCCTGTTCGACGAGATGATGCTGGTGCTCCGCACGGGGCAGCCGATGACGGAGGACGCAGTGGAACGCTCGATCGCCATGCTCAGGGCGAGCGAGAACGGGGAGGGCGACGGTCAGGAAACCCCTGCCGAAGTGCTCACGCAGAACATCCTGTCCTCGCGCGGCCGCACCATCCGACCCAAGACGCTCAACCAGAAGCGGTACGTCGACGCCATCGACAAGCACACCATCGTCTTCGGTATCGGCCCCGCCGGTACCGGCAAGACGTACCTCGCCATGGCGAAGGCCGTACAGGCGCTCCAGTCCAAGCAGGTCAACCGGATCATCCTCACCCGCCCCGCGGTGGAGGCGGGCGAGCGGCTCGGCTTCCTGCCCGGCACGCTCTACGAGAAGATCGACCCCTACCTGCGGCCCCTCTACGACGCGCTGCACGACATGCTCGACCCCGATTCCATCCCGCGGCTCATGGCGGCGGGGACCATCGAGGTCGCGCCGCTCGCCTACATGCGCGGCCGCACGCTGAACGACGCCTTCATCATCCTGGACGAGGCGCAGAACACGAGCGCCGAGCAGATGAAGATGTTCCTCACCCGTCTCGGCTTCGAGTCGAAGATCGTGGTCACGGGCGACGTGACACAGGTCGACCTCCCGAACGGGACGAAGTCGGGTCTGCGCCAGGTCCAGGACATCCTGGAGGGCCTCGACGACGTCCACTTCTCGCGGCTCACGTCCCACGATGTCGTACGGCACAAGCTGGTCGGCCGTATCGTCGACGCGTACGAGAAGTACGACAGCGAGAACGGCACCGAGAACGGCTCCCACAAGAGCCGCGGCAAAGCCGGCCACAAGGGGAAGTAGACAAGCGAGCACCATGTCGATCGACGTCAACAACGAGTCCGGAACCGAGGTCGACGAGCAGGCGATCCTCGACATCGCCCGCTACGCGCTCGCGCGGATGCGCATCCACCCGCTCTCCGAACTCTCGGTGATCGTCGTGGACGCCGACGCCATGGAGCAGCTCCACATCCAGTGGATGGACCTTCCGGGGCCCACCGACGTGATGTCGTTCCCCATGGACGAGCTGCGGCCGCCGTCCAAGGACGAGGACGAGCCCCCGCAGGGACTCCTCGGTGACATCGTCCTGTGCCCGGAGGTCGCCGAGCGGCAGGGCAAGGAAGCTCCCACACAGCACTCCATGGACGAGGAACTGCACCTCCTCACCGTCCATGGAGTGCTGCACCTGCTCGGCTACGACCACGAGGAGGCGGACGAGAAGGCCGAGATGTTCGGTCTGCAGGCCGCCATCGTGGACGGCTGGCGCGCGGAGAAGGGCATGACGGGCCCCTCGCCGGCCCCGACCGTTTCATGAGTCCCCAGCTCGTCCTCGGCGCCATCGCGCTGGTCGTCGTCGCCTGGCTCGCCGCCTGCGCGGAGGCGGGCCTCGCGCGTGTCTCCAGCTTCCGCGCGGAGGAGGCCGTACGGTCCGGGCGGCGCGGCAGCGCCAAGCTCGCCCAGGTCGCCGCCGACCCGACCCGCTATCTGAACGTGGCCCTGCTGGTGCGCGTGGCCTGCGAGATGGCCGCCGCCGCGCTCGTCACGTACGCCTGTCTGAAGGAGTTCGACGAGACCTGGGAGGCCCTCGTCGTCGCCATCGGGGTCATGGTCCTCGTCTCCTACGTCGCCGTGGGCGTCTCGCCCCGCACCATCGGCCGCCAGCACCCGCTGAACACGGCGACGGCGGCCTCGTACGTCCTGCTGCCGCTGGCCAGGATCATGGGCCCGATCCCGTCCCTCCTCATCCTCATCGGCAACGCGCTGACGCCCGGCAAGGGCTTCAGGCGCGGTCCGTTCGCCTCCGAGGCCGAGCTGCGCGCGCTGGTCGACCTCGCCGAGAAGGAGTCCCTGATCGAGGACGAGGAGCGCCGCATGGTGCACTCCGTCTTCGAGCTGGGCGACACCCTCGTACGCGAGGTGATGGTGCCGAGGACCGACCTCGTCGTCATCGAGCGGTACAAGACCATCCGCCAGGCCCTCACCCTGGCGTTGAGGTCCGGCTTCTCGCGCATCCCTGTCACGGGGGAGAGCGAGGACGACGTCGTCGGGATCGTGTACCTGAAGGACCTGGCCCGCAAGACGCACATCAGCCGCGAGGCCGAGTCCGAGCTCGTGTCCACGGCCATGCGGCCCGCGACCTTCGTGCCCGACACCAAGAACGCGGGCGACCTGCTGCGCGAGATGCAGCAGGAGCGCAACCACGTCGCCGTCGTCATCGACGAGTACGGCGGCACGGCCGGCATCGTCACCATCGAGGACATCCTCGAGGAGATCGTCGGGGAGATCACCGACGAGTACGACCGTGAGCTGCCGCCCGTGCAGGAGCTCGGCGACGACAGCTACCGGGTGACCGCCCGTCTCGACATCGGCGACCTCGGCGAGCTGTACGGCTTCGAGGCGTACGACGACGAGGACGTGGAGACGGTCGGCGGACTGCTGGCGAAGGCGCTCGGGCGGGTTCCGATCGCCGGTGCCTCCTCGGTGGTCGAGCTGCCCGACGGGCGCGAGCTGCGGCTGACGGCGGAGGCCGCGGCCGGCCGCCGGAACAAGATCGTCACCGTGCTCGTCGAGCCGGTCGGCCCGGTGGACCCGGAGCCGTCCGAGGAGGAGAAGAAGCCCGAGTGAAACCGCAGCAGTTGCGTGCGTTCTGCCTGTCCTTCAACGCGGCCGTCGAGGACTTCCCCTTCAGCCCCGAGATCTCGGTCTTCAAGGTGCTGGGCAAGCTCTTCGCGCTGACATGGCTGGACGCGCGCCCGCTCACGGTCAACCTCAAGTGCGACCCGGAGGACGCGATCCGGCTGCGCGGCGAGCACCCGGGGCTGATCGTCCCGGGCTATCACATGAACAAGCGGCACTGGAACACGGTGACGGTCGACGGCGAGCTCCCGGACCGTCTGGTCCGGGAGCTCGTCGAGGACTCCTACGATCTCGTCGTCGCCGGTCTACCGAAGGCCGAGCGCCTCCGCCTCGACCGGGCGTGAGCGGTCGCGGCCCAGCCCGGCCGCGACCAGCACCGCCGCCGCCAGCACGATCACCGCGTCCAGGACGAGGACCGTGTGGACGCCGGCCAGCAGGTCGCTCGACGTCGTCGCCAGGACACCCAGCAGCGGGATGCCGATCGTGATGCCGACCTGCTGGGTGGAGGTCACCAGACCCGTGGCCAGCCCCTGCTCCTCGTCGGGAACGCCCGAGGTCACCGTCAGGCCGTACGAGATGATCGCGCCCAGGTGGCACATGCTGGCCAGCGAGATCGCGGCCGTGGCGAGCCAGACCGACCACGTGTGGGCGTTCAGCAGCACCAGCCCCGCCACGAACAGGCCCTGACCGGCGAGCGAGCCGACCAGCGTACGGCGGGCGCCGAAGCGGCCGATGACCTTCGGGGCGTACACCCCGGCGACGGCGGACATGACGCCCTGGACCCCGAAGACCAGCCCCGTCTCGAACGCGGACAGGCCGAGGGTCTCCTGCAGGTACAGCGTCAGCACGAAGACGACCGTCGACATCATCGAGAAGGTGACCAGACCGCCCAGGTTGCCCCACGCCACCGTGCGGCGGCGCAGCATGGGGAGGCTGACGAGCGGAGCGTGGGCGCGGGACTCGATGTACACGAAGGCGGCGAGCAGGAGCACACCCGCGGCGAGGGTCACGATGACGTCCGCGCCGCCGAAACCGCGCTCGGCGGCCGTCGACAGGGCGTAGATCAGGGCCAGCAGGCCGCCGGTGACGGTGACCGCGCCGGGGATGTCCAGGCGCGGGCGGTCGGGGGTGCGGGACTCGGGCAGCAGGCCCGGGGCCAGCGGCAGCACGATCAGCGCGAAGACCGACAGCAGGCCCATCGTCGAGCGCCAGCTCAGTACGTCGGTCAGGACGCCGCCGGCCACCATGCCGACCGTGAAGCCGAGGGAGAGGAGCGTGCCGGAGATGCCGAGCGCACGGTCGCGCGCCGGGCCCTCGGGGAACGTCGTCGTCAGCAGCGACATGCCCGTCGGCACGATCGCCGCCGCGCCGAGGCCCTGCAAGGCCCGGCCCGTCAGGAACGACGCCGGGTCCCAGGCGAAGGTCGCCAGCAGCGAGGCCGTACCGAAGAGGGCGAGGCCGGCCAGGAAGAGCCTGCGGCGGCCGTACAGGTCACCGATGCGGCCGAAGAGGAGCAGGAAGCCGCCGGACGGCAGGGCGAAGGCGGTGACCGCCCACTGCAGCGCGGACTGGCTCATGCCCAGGTCCTTGCCGAGCACGGGCAGCGCCACGTTCAGTACGGAGAAGTCGAGCGCGACCATGAACTGCGCGGCGCACAGCACGAAGAGGACGAGTTTGTCGCGGGTCGACAGCCGGGTGCCGAGCGGGGAGTGGGCAGTTGGGGAAGCGGATGTGGTTTCGGTGGTGTCGATCGCCATGGCAAGAGCGTGCGGCCGCCGGAATATCCGTGGGGAGCGGGAACTTATGCTGGTGGTCGCACCACCAGTCACCAACAGGGGGATTCACACGTGACGGAGGACGTGCTCAGGACCCACCGACGGCGTGAGCTGCGGGACTTCCTGATGAGCCGCCGGGCGAGGGTGTCACCGACGCAGGCCGGTCTGCCGGACGGCGGGGCCCGCCGCCGCACGCCCGGGCTGCGCCGCGAGGAGGTGGCCGTGCTCGCGGGTGTCGGCGCGTCCTGGTACCAGTGGCTGGAGCAGGGGCGGGACATCTCCGTCTCGCCCCAGGTACTCGACGCGGTCGCCCGCGTCCTGCGGCTCAGCAACGCCGAACGACGCCATCTGTACATGCTCGCCGGGCTGAACCCGCCCGCGCCGGAGGTCGCGCCCGAGGTCCGGGACATGTGCGACGGGCTGCGGCGGCTCATCGACACGTGGATGCCGTATCCGGCGCACATCATGGATCCCTACTACAACTGCGTGATGTACAACGACGCCGCCGGGATGGTCCTCGGGATGCGGCCTGACAACACGCAGAACTGCATCATCGACTTCTTCGCCGACCCGCTGTACCGGGGGCAGTCCCGGACTTGGGAGAAGAACGCGCGCACGGTCGTCGCCCAGTTCCGCGCGTCGTGCGCGGCGGCGCCGGACGACGAGGGATATCGGGAGGTCCTGGACCAACTCCTGGCCGTTTCACCGGAGTTCGCGGCGCTGTGGGAGGAGCGGGACATCGAGGACGCCGGGCAGATCCGCAAGGAGCTCGACCACCCGCTCGTCGGGTTGCTCGCCGTCGAGTCCACCGCGATGAAGGTGCCGGCGCGGCCCGATCTCACGATCGTGCTGCACACGCCGCTGCCGGAGGCGAACACGGCGGCGAAGCTGGAGTGGCTGGCCTCGCCGGAGGGCCGACGGGGCTCGATGTATCCGGTGGCGGGTTAGGTCTGTGGTGCCTCGTCTGTGCGGGTGGCTGGGTGCGGGGAGGTGTGTGCGTGCCGGGAGGTGTGTGCGTGCGTCTCCCGATCTCTTCGTATGCTCTGAACATGACCGACAGCAGCGCGCTTGACCCCGAGGACCGCAAGATCGTCACCCTGGCCCGTTCCGCGCGGGCGCGCAACGGGGTGCCGGAGGGCGCGGCCGTACGTGATGAGACCGGCCGTACGTATGTCGCGGGGACGGTGGATCTCCCCTCCCTGCGGTTGAGCGCGTTGCGTACCGCGGTGGCGATGGCGGTGGCGTCCGGGGCGAAGTCTCTCGAGGCGGCGGCGGTGGTGTCCGAGGCGGGGGAGGTCTCTTCGGAGGACCGGGCGGCGGTCCGGGACCTCGGCGGGTCGGCGACGCCGGTACTGCTGGCGGGCCCCGACGGCACCGTCCACCTGACGACGCCCGCAGGCTGAGCCCGCGCCCTTGAGGGGCGCGGGGAACTGCGCGATGAGCCCCCACTCACCCGCGGTCGAAGGACACACCCCCGGGGGGAACCGTCAGAAGCCGAGTTTGCGGAGTTGGCGCGGGTCCCGCTGCCAGTCCTTCGCGACCTTCACATGGAGGTCGAGGAAGACCGGCGTGCCCAGCAGCGCCTCGATCTGCTTGCGGGACTTGATGCCGACCTCCTTCAGGCGCTTGCCCTTGGGGCCGATGATGATGCCCTTCTGGCTGGGGCGCTCGATGTAGACGAAGGCGTGGATGTCGAGGAGGGGCTTGTCGGCGGGGCGGTCCTCGCGGGGAAGCATCTCCTCGACGACGACGGCGATGGAGTGGGGGAGCTCGTCGCGCACACCCTCCAGCGCCGCCTCGCGGATCAGCTCCGCGATCATGACCTGCTCGGGCTCGTCGGTGAGGTCACCCTCCGGGTAGAGCGCCGGGCCCTCGGGAAGGAGCGGGACGATCAGGTCGGCCAGCAGGTCCACCTGCTTGTCCCCGACCGCCGACACCGGCACGATCTCCGCCCACTCGAAGCCCAGCTCCCGCCCGAGCTGATCGATCGCGATGAGCTGCTCGGCGAGCGTCTTGCTGTCGACGAGGTCGGTCTTCGTGACGATCGCGATCTTCGGCGTCTTCTTGATGGACGCCAGTTCCTTCGCGATGAAACGGTCACCCGGACCGAGCTTCTCGTTCGCGGGCAGGCAGAAGCCGATGACATCGACCTCGGCCCACGTCGTGCGCACGATGTCGTTCAGGCGCTCACCCAGCAGCGTGCGCGGCTTGTGCAGACCGGGGGTGTCGACCAGGATCAGCTGGGCGTCGGGTCGGTGCACGATGCCCCGTACCGTGTGCCGCGTGGTCTGCGGCTGGTTCGCGGTGATCGCCACCTTCTGGCCGACCAGAGCATTCGTGAGGGTGGACTTGCCCGCGTTGGGGCGGCCCACGAAGCAGGCGAAGCCGGCGCGGTGGGGTGCCTCGGACGGCTCGGATGACTGGGTACGAACGCTCATGGCGCCCATTGTCCCTGATCCACAGGCCCGCGCCGTACGCCATATGCCTTTGACCGCTCCCGTGCGGCGACGTGAGGTTTCGGAAACCCCCACGCAATACGAAACACGCCGGAAACGCACACGTGCACAACCGGAAACGCGAACCCGTGACTCTCTGACGACGCCCCCGCACCCAGGAGAACCGAGGAGAGCCGTCCGTGGAGTTCGTGCAGACCGTGGAGACCCCGGACACCGTCAACCTGGCCGCCGCACCCCACCTCGACACCGGCGACACCGCCTGGCTGCTCGCCGCCACCGCCCTCGTCCTCCTGATGACACCGGGCCTGGCCCTCTTCTACGGCGGCATGGTCCGCACGAAGAGCGTCCTCAACATGCTGATGATGAGTTTTGTGTCGATCGCCCTGGTCACGGTGGTGTGGCTGGCGGGCGGGTACTCGCTCGCCTTCGGGGACGACGCCTTCGGGGGGCTCGTCGGCGGCCTGGAGCACGCGGGGATGAGCGGTATCGGGCCGGACAGTGTGCACGGGACCGTGCCCACCCTGCTCTTCGCCACCTTCCAGCTCACCTTCGCGATCATCACCGCCGCGCTGATCAGCGGGGCGATCGCCGACCGCGCGAAGTTCGCGGTGTGGCTGGTGTTCGTGCCGGTCTGGGCGCTGCTCGTATACGTTCCCGTCGCGCACTGGGTGTGGGGTCCGGGAGGCTGGATCGTGGCGAAGCTGGGGGCGCTGGACTTCGCGGGCGGGCTGCCGGTCGAGATCACCTCCGGCGCCTCCGGCCTGGCTCTCTGTCTCGTCCTCGGCCCCCGTCTCGGCTTCAAGAAGGACGCCATGCGGCCGCACAACCTGCCGATGGTGATGCTGGGCGCGGGGTTGTTGTGGTTCGGCTGGTTCGGCTTCAACGCCGGGTCCGCGCTGGGCGCCAACGGGCTCGCCGCCGCCGCTTTCCTCAACACCCTCGCCGCCGGCTGCACCGGTCTGCTCGGCTGGCTCTTCGTCGAGCAGAAGCGCGACGGCCACCCCACCACTCTCGGCGTCGCCTCCGGCGCGGTCGCGGGCCTGGTGGCCATCACCCCGTCCTGCGGGTCCGTGTCGCTGCTGGGCGCGCTGGTCGTCGGTCTCGCCGCCGGTGTCGTCTGCTCGTACGCCGTGGGCTGGAAGTTCAGGCTGAACTACGACGACTCGCTGGACGTCGTCGGCGTTCACCTGGTCGGCGGCGTCATCGGCACGGCCCTCATCGGTGTCTTCGCCGACGCGACGATGACCGGTGGCGCTAAGGGACTGCTGTACGGCGGTGGGTTCGGACAGCTCGGCAAGCAGCTGGTGGCGGTCGTGGCCGTGGGGGCGTACGCCTTCACCGTCACGTACGGCATCGGGAAGGTGCTCGACAAGGTCGTGGGGCTGCGGGCGGACGAGGAGCACGAGCACACCGGCCTGGACCTTACGGTGCATGCAGAGACCGCCTACGATCACGGGGTCCTGGGCCACGGCGCCCCGGTCTCGTCATCCCTCCCCACCGCTCAGAAGGCCAAGGCCCAGGCATGAAGCTCATCACCGCCATCGTCAAGCCGTACCGCCTCGACGAGGTCAAGACCGCTCTCCAGGAGCTCGGCGTGCACGGGCTCACCGTCACCGAGGCCAGCGGGTACGGGCGCCAGCGCGGCCACACGGAGGTCTACCGCGGCGCCGAGTACCAGGTCGACCTGGTCCCCAAGGTCCGTATCGAGGTCGTCGTCGAGGACGCGGACGCGCAGGCCGCGATCGACGCGATCGTCAAGGCCGCGCAGACGGGGAAGATCGGCGACGGGAAGGTGTGGTCGGTACCGGTCGAGACGGTCGTACGGGTACGGACGGGCGAGCGCGGCCCCGACGCGCTCTGAGCCACCACGGGCGGGTACCGCTCCTGCGCGCACCGAGCGGCCACGGACGGGTACCGCCCCTGCGCGCCCTGATCACCACCACGGCGGCGGCGATCCCCGCGCCCGTCACCACCGCCATCAGCCAGGGGAGCGCGAAGAACGACGTGCTCGCCGACTCCCGGGTGCCGGGCGCGCTGGCCGTCAATGTCACGTGGCCCCAGTCGAGTTGAGGCGCTCCGTGCCACGGCTCGGTCAGCCGGACCCGTTGCCCCGGCAGCAGCTCCGAGGGGATCTTCGTGAGCCCCCGGGACAGCAGCGTACGTCCGAAGAGACCTTCGGCCCGCAGCCGTACCTTCGGGTTCAGGGTCACGTTCCCGGTGTTGTGGAGGGTGTACGAGACGGTGGCGCCGCTCTCGCCGAGGCCGGGGACCAGGGGCTGGTGGTGGCTGATGCGGACCTTCTCGACGGCGAGGGCGGGGACGGTGGGTCCGCCGACCCGGAGGTAGATCCGGGCGCCGACCGCCCGTTGCACCGCCACCGAGGAGGTCGCCGCGTCCCCGGACTCGAGGCGCTCGTCGAGTGCGACCAGCGCGCCCGGATGGTCGCCGGGTTCGGCCTTCTCGGGCACCCGGAGGGTGAACGGCACGGTCACCGAACCGTGCGCGGGCACCGTCACCCGGGAGCGGGCGGGGTGCACCCACGCGCCGACCCCGAGCTGCTTCTCCTTGACCGTCCGCACCGCGAACCCGCCGTCGCGCGCGGTGTTGTAGGCGTCGGCGGCGTACAGCCGGAAGGTCAGCGGGGCGCCGGTCTTGTTGGCGACGGTGACCTTGTCCCGGAGGGTCTGGCCGGGGTCGGCGGAGAGGTAGAAGTACGGGCGGGCCGCGATCTGCGTGGAGACGGGGTAGACGGACCAGCTGCCGTTGTCGGCGGCGTACGAGGCGGGCGTGGTGAGCGCGAGAAGGAACACGGACAGGATGAGGACGTACAGCTTGCGCATGGGTGCGGACCCCCGCGGATGTGGGTGGATTGGCCCTGGGTGGACGGGCGGGTGCGCGCCCGGCCACCGGGGTGCGGAGGGGTGGGTCAGGTGAGCGTCAGCGTGAGCACACCGGAGTAGGAACCCGGCGGGGTGAACGCCGGTACGTCCAGTGACAGTCCGGCGTCGACGGTGAACTCACCACCGGTGAGCGCCCCGTTGGGGGTGGATGCCAGCGTCGCTCCCGCACCGCCCACCGCGCCGGACGAACCGGCCTGGCAGGTGCTCGGGCTGCCCGCCTTGGTCGCGCAGGCGGGGGTCCAGCTCAGCTTCCCGGCATCGATCTTGGCGCCGGGACCGGTGAAGTCGGTGACCTTGCCGGTCAGGGACCAGCCCGCGGGTCCGCCGCGGAAGTCCTTGACCGTCACCGTCTGCAGGGCACCGGTCGAGGCCCCGCCCTTGCCGAAGTCCACCGCCGACAGCTGGACGGCGTCCCCGGCCTGGGACATCGACAGGGTGCCCGCCTTCACCGTGGTGGTGAGTTTCTGGGAGCCCGCTGGGATGGGAGTGTCGTCGACGACCACGTACGCCGCCGGCCCCGCTCCCTTGGTGTCGCTCCAGCTCGCGCCCTCGTACGCCACCACACCGGTCGTCGTCTTGTCGCTGACGGTCAGCGTGCCGCTGATCGAGCCCTGTGCGTCGGCGGTCGTGGTGGCGGTGTCGGCGGTCTGGGTGGCCCCCGACCGTCCGGCGAGGGTCACGCTCGCGCCCGGGGTGAAGTTGCTGCCGGTGACGGTCACGCTGTCACCGGGCTTCCCGGAGGCCGAACCGAGCGAGATGGCACGGTTGTTGGTCTGGGTGCCGTCCGTCGCGGTGATCGTCCCGGAGACCGGGGCGGGCGGGTTGGTGACCGTGCAGGGGGTGTCCAGCTCCAGGATGTAGCTGGTGTGGATGTTGTAGTCGCCGGGCGCGAGGGTGATGGCACCCGGGCTGGTGACGGTGAAGGTGCCCGTCATGCTGAACCCCGGGAAGGGCGCGTTGCCCGCCACCGGGTCGTTCTTCCTGGGGCCCGCGACCGTGACGTCTCCCGTCTGCGCGCCGCCGAGGGCGACCTTGCCGGTGGGCGTCATGATGTCGGCGGGCAGGGCGAGGGCGGTCGGGTTGTTCGCGGCGGGCGTGACCACCTTGTACGTCACGGTGACGGTGTCACCGACCTTGGGACTGGCGTTGTCCACCGTGATGATCGCGGTGGTGGTGCCGTCGATCGGCGGGATGCCCGCGATCGCCGGCGGGATGCAGTGCGTGGCGAAGTCCACGTTCTGGGAGTCCGCGGCCGCGGCGCCCGCCGGGGCCGCCAGCGCGCCTCCCGCGGTGACCGCCAGCGCGGTCACCCCGAGCAGTGCCGCCCAGCGGCGTCTTCGGGCGTGCGAACCCCTGGTTCCCCTGTGCGTTGCCATGTGCCCCCTCCTGAGGGATGCGGGCGCAGCGGCTCGTCTGCGCCGACAGGGGGCCATTGATGTGCGGGTTGTGTGAGAAGTCAATGGAGGGCCCGGACGGCAACTGATGGGCCATCAGGTCGTGTCAATATCGTCAACTGGGCACCCCTGTAGGCCAGTTGGCTGTGATCAGGCAGTTCTTCGGTCCAGCGGTCCAGTGGTTCAGGCAGTACGAGGACCGGTGCCGCCGCGCGCCGGCGACACCGGTCTTCACGTAGGTGCTGTGGCGGGGCTCAGCTGAAGACGAACGGGCCCGGTGCCTGCGCCGCACTCGCGGTGCATGTGATGGTGATGCCGAAGACGACCATCTTCAGCGAGCCCCCGTACGCGTCGAGGCTGTCGCCGGAGGCGACGGTGCCGCTGAGCGGGCCCACCGTGACCCCGCCGCCCAGCGGAATGGCGGGATTCTTCGTGCCGGTGAACGCGACGGTGCCGCCGCCGGACTTCGCCATGGTCAGGGTGGAGGCGATGGAGTCCTGCGCCAGCGCGATCGGCGCGGTGATCGAGGTGGAGCTGAGGGTGATCGTCGCGGCCGTGCCGGTCTGGGTGGCGGTGAGGGTGGCCGCGCCACCGCCGCCGATCGTGCAGGTCGCGTTGATGGTGGCGGTGAGCGGGGTGACGGCCGCGGCGGTCGGCGCGAGGGCCAGGCCGGTGGCGGCGAGGGTGCCGGCGGCTAACGCCGCGGCGATACCGAGTTGCTTGCGTTTCATCGGGTTCCCTTCCCTTGTACGGGAATTGCCATGTGGGGATGGAGGGACGGAACCGTCTGCTCAGAGGCCGGGGCCGGGCACACGGACGCGTCACCGGTGAACGCCGGTGCGGGTGCGGAGAGATGTGTACACGGACCGTCCGCGAGCGGGGTGCGGGACGCCAGCGGAGGCGTTTCTGACGGTCCGTCGGAACTAGCGGTTCCATTGATGCGCGAGCGGCTTGGGATTGCAAGGCATGCCGGGCGGTTTCTTCAGGGGTTGTCGAAAGTGGCCGAAGTTCGTCCCTGTCCCCTGATCGGCCCGCTACTCGGCGAGTTCCGCGATCAGCGCCGTCGCCACCGTCCGGAACCCCAGGCGGCCGTACATCCGCGCCACGTCCTCGTCCCCGGCCGACAGGAACAGCGTCTCGACGCCCCGCTCACGCGCGTCGGCCACGAGGGCGGCCGTGACGCCGTACGCCAGCCCGCGGCGCCGTTCGGCGGGCAGGGTGCCGACGCCCGCGATCTCGCTCACGCGGCCCACGGGCAGGTGCATCCCGGAACAGACCACGACGCCGTTCTCGACCGCCGCGGCCAGTACGGTGCGGCCCACGCGGATGCGATCCGCGGCGGCGGGTACCTCGGCGGCGCGGGCGGTGATCTCGGTGGCCAGCTCGCCGGTTCCGGCCTCCCCCACCGCCGTGCCCGGCGCCGCGAACGCCACATGCGGCACCGACAGCGCGCCCGCCAGGAAGGGGTCTTCGGGGTCCAGGACGCGGACCAGGGGATGCGGGTCGGGCAGCGGCGCGTCCTCGTCGCGGATCATCAGGGGATGCGCGTGCACCCGTAGCCCCGTCGCCTCGACCGCCTCCCGCAGGTCCGGCGTCACCTCCGCCACCCACTCGAAGGCCTCCGGCACGCACAGCTCCCGCTGCCGCGCCCGCACCCGTTCGACGTCCTCGGCGGTGGCCGCCGGGCCCGTCCAGTCCAGGGTGGGGCGCGCGTAGTAGGGCCAGCCCGTGGCCTCCCGTACGAAGAGGGTCAGCGGGCCGAAGTCCTCGGCCCGCGCGGCGGCGCGCGGTACCGAGTCGTAGTAGCGCTCAAGACCGTCGAGGGATGCGTTCACAGTCGTCATGGCGCCATCCAAGAGGAATTCGGATGTCGGTGGCATTCGAATTCAGTCGACTCCCCTGATCCGCCCCACCAGCAGCGCCCCCGCCAGTCCGATCACCGCCGCCAGCAGGTACAGCACCCGGTAGCCGCCCAGATACGTCACGATCGGGGCCGCCAGGGCGGGGGCGGCGACCTGGGGGAGGGCGTTGGCGACGTTGATGACGCCGAGGTCCTTGCCGCGGTCCAGGGCCTTGGGCAGGACGTCCGTCATCAGCGCGAAGTCGACGGAGGTGAAGACGCCGAAGCCGATCCCGAGGACCGCCGCCGCGACGATCGCGCCCGGCCAGGTCTGCCACCCGGAGAGGACGGCCGTCGCCACCGCCATCAGGACGCCCGACCAGATCACGAACGGCTTGCGGCGGCCCACCCGGTCCGACCACACCCCGCCGACCACGACCGTGGCGAGAAGGGTGACGCCGTTGACCGCGGTGAGGATCAGTACACCGTTCTCGGGGTCGTCGTAGTGGAGCCGGTCGCGGAGGTAGTACAGGAGGTAGAGCAGGACCAGGGCGTTGCTCAGGTTGATCAGGAAGCGGGTCAGCCAGGCCCAGGCCAGGTCCGGGTGGCGGCGCGGGCTCAGCCAGAAGGAGGCCGCGAACGTGCGCCAGGACCAGGCGGGGCGGGCCGAGGCGGGCAGCCGCAGGTCCCGGTAGCGCAGTACGTACGGCCCCACGCCCACCAGCGTGAACACCGCACACGCCGCGTAGCCGCCGCCCACACCCCCCGCCGCCGTCGCGAGGCCCGTTCCGCCCACCACGCCCAGGATCTGTGCCGCGCCCAGCCAGCCGCCCACGGAACCCCGCTGGAGCCGTGGCACCCGGTCGGGGACCGCCGCGGTGATCGCGGCGAAGGCGGCGTTCAGGGTGAGCTGGACCAGGCACCAGCCGGCCGCCATCGTCCAGACCCCGCCCGCTCCCCCAAGCAGCAGCAGGGAGAGGGCGCCGCCCGCCGAACCCGCCACGATCCACGGCGTACGGCGGCCCCAGCGCGCCGTCGTCCGGTCGGACAGCGCCCCGAAGAGCGGGTTGGCGATCAGCGACACCATCGCGCCCGCGCCCGTGACCCACGCCAGCATCGTCTCCTTCGACATGCCGGTACCGGGCGCGAAGTCCTCCGCCTGGGAGGCCAGCAGGATCTGCAGCGGGCCGTACCAGCCGACCCAGATCGCCCCGTTGGCGAGCGAGAGCGCCGAGGTCCAGCCCCGGCCGACCCGCTCGACGGGCTCGGCGAGCGCCCCCACGGACGCGACGGGGTCGGCCGCCGTCATCCCCGCGCCCGCAGCGCGTCGCGCAGCCAGGTGTACGACGCCTTCGGGGTCCGCTTCAGCGTGTCGTAGTCGACGTGGACCAGGCCGAAGCGCCGCGCGTACCCCTCGGCCCACTCGAAGTTGTCCAGCAACGACCACACGAAATACCCGCGAACGTCCACGCCCTGTTCCAACGCCCGGTGCAGCGCCCGGACATGGCCGTCGAGGAACGTGATCCGCTCCTGGTCGTCGACGCCCTCGTAACTACAGCCGTTCTCGGTGATGACGACCGGCGGGAGGCGGTCCCCGTAGCGCTCGCGGAAGCCCACCAGCAGCTCGGTCAGCGCCTCGGGGACCACCGGCCAGCCGAAGTCGGTGACCGGGTATCCCTCAAGTTCCCGCACGGAGAAGGGGAGTTCGGCGGGCAGGGTCAGTCCGCTGAACTCGATCTCCGCGCCCTCGGGGGCGCCCACCTTGGTCGGCTGGTAGTAGTTGATCCCGTACCAGTCGATCGGTTCCGCGATGGCCTTCAGGTCCGCCTCGATGTCGCCCGGCATCAACTCCCCGATGCCGTCCGGGTATTGGCCCAGCAGCAGCGGGTCCGCGAACAGGCGGTTGAGGAGGAGGTCGTAGAAGTCGGCGGCCTCCACGTCCTCGGGCTGCTCGGAGGCCGCCCAGGTCGGGCCGTGCGAGTTGGCGATGCCGATGTCCGTGACGCCGGCCGCGCGCAGGGACCGGACGGCGAGGCCGTGGGCGAGGAGTTGGTGGTGGGCGATCGGCAGCGAGTCGAACAGGAGCCGTTTGCCCGGGGCGTGGGCGCCGAGCGCGTGGCCGAGCAGGGTGTGTTCGGCGGGTTCGTTGAGGGTGATCCACTTCTTGACGCGGTCGCCGAGGCGGGCGGCGACGACACCGGCGTACTCGGCGAAGCGCTCCGCGGTGTCCCGGTTCAGCCAGCCGCCCGTCTCCTCCAGCTTCAGCGGGAGGTCCCAGTGGAAGAGGGTGGGTACGGGGCGGATGCCCGCCGCGACCAGGGCGTCCACGAGGCGGTCGTAGAAGTCGAGGCCGCCGGGTGAGTTCACGCGGGGCCAGGAGATCGAGAAGCGGTACGCGTCCACGCCGAGGTCGGCGAGGAGGGCCACGTCCTCGGGGTAGCGGTGGTAGTGGTCGCAGGCCACGTCCGCCGTCGAGCCGTCCTTGACGCGGCCGGGCGCGGCCGTGAACGCGTCCCATACCGACGGGTCGCGTTCGGCCGCGGCTCCCTCGATCTGGTGGGCCGAGGTGGACACGCCCCAGAGGAAGCCGGGCGGGAACTGCGGTAGGGGGTTCGTCGCCATGCGCGCGATCATCCTTACCGGCAGTAAGGGAAGTCAACGGGTTGGTGTGAACCGGGAGTTACGGCTTTGGGCGGGCGCCTGGGCGCAGCGGCGGTGCGGTGGTTCGCGACTGCGGCCCCGGTGGGGGCTTGGCGCGCCCACGCGGCGGAGCCGCATATGTCACAGCCCCGCGCCCCTGAAGGGCGCGCACCTGCACCGGTGTATCTATGCGCCCTCCTTCAGGACCCTTGAAATCAGCTTTCGCTGCTCCTCCGTCAGCCGTGGATCGGCGGCGTAGACCGTCTTCCCGTCCACCGTGATCTCGTAGCTGAAGCCGTCGGGGACCCCCGCGGGGCGCGGGGGCCGGGCGGGGGGGGGGCGCCGGGGGGGCCCGGGCCCCCCCCCCCCCGGGGGGGGGCGCCCCCCCGGGGGGCCCCCCCCCCCCCCCGGCGGCCCCCCCCCCCCCCCCCCGCCCCCGCACAGCCAAAA
>NZ_JBIWFN010000002.1:443540-563762 GCF_044763085.1 Streptomyces sp. NPDC096311 | reverse complement strand
GTTGGGGGGGTGGGGGGGGGGGGGGGCCCCCGGGGGGGGGGGGGGGCGGGGGGGGGGGCGGGGGGGGGGGGCGCCCCCCCCCCGCCACTCGGAGGCGTCGGAGCGCCCCGAGGTGTCCACCTCGGCACGGCGCTCGATGCCCGCGAATCCGCCCGTGCGCCTTACCTGAATACGCATGGGTCCTGTCTAGTACGAGCCGGGCGCCGAAGCTACGACGTCGGCACCCCGACCTGTTCCCAGGCCTTCGTGACGGACTGGAGCTCCTCGCCCTCGCCGTACCGGCTCCTGGCCTGGGCGACCGTCAGCTTGGCGAAGTCGGAGAAGCTCGCCTGGGACGGGAGCTCGCCGCCGGTGAGGACGTCGTACCAGATCTGCCCGGCGCGCTCCCAGGCGTGCCCGCCGAGGGACTGGGCGACCAGGTAGAAGGCGTGGTTGGGGATGCCGGAGTTGATGTGGACACCGCCGTTGTCGCGGCCGGTCTTCACATAGCCGTCCATCGTCGCGGGCTGCGGGTCCTTGCCGAGCACGTCGTCGTCGTACGCCGTGCCGGGCTCCTTCATGGAGCGCAGCGCCTTGCCGGTGACGCGCGGGGCGAGCAGGCCCGCGCCGATCAGCCAGTCGGCGTCCGCGGCGGTCTGGCCGAGCGTGTACTGCTTGATCAGCGAGCCGAAGACGTCCGACATGGACTCGTTCAGAGCGCCCGGCTGACCGAAGTAGGTGAGGTTCGCCGTGTACTGGGTGACGCCGTGGGTCAGCTCGTGGCCGATGACATCGACCGGGATGGTGAAGTCGAGGAAGATCTCGCCGTCGCCGTCGCCGAACACCATCTGCTCGCCGTTCCAGAAGGCGTTGTTGTAGTCGACGTCGTAGTGGACGCTCGCCGTGAGGGGGAGGCCCTCGCCGTTGACCGAGTTGCGGGCGTAGGCGTTCAGGTAGAGGTCGAAGGTGGCGCCGAGTCCGGCGTAGGCGCGGTTGACCGTGGCGTCCTTGCCGGGCTTGTCGGCCTCGCCGCGGACCTTCTTGCCCGGCAGGTCCTGGTGGTGCCTGGCGTCGTAGATGGTGCGCTGCGGCTTGTCCGCGGGCGCGCCCTGGGGCGGGGCCACGGTGGGCGCGCCGATGACCGTGGTCAGCCGGCGGTGGGTGCGCTCGAAGGCGTCGCGCTCCAGGGTGCGGCGCGCGGGCCCGGCGAGCGCGGGGTCCTCGTGCTGGGCCAGCGTGTCGAGGACGTGGGGCGGCACGATGGTGCAGAAGACAGGCTCGAAGCCTGCCGGGTTCGCGGTCATGCCCGGCACAATTGCACTGAGTGACTCCGCTGTCACTACCGGCGACCAAGATTGTGTGAAATGCGGCGATAAGGAGCCCATCGGTCCGCTCTTCAGTGGTAAAAGGGCTCACTCTGAGTGCTACGCCACACTTTTTGTCCCTTTTCTTCCTTATGTGACCACGATCCCGCATACTGATACAGCCCTCCGGAGAGAGTGAGGCTCGGCTAGGCTGCGGAGCATCATGCGTATCGGGCTGCTTCTCCTTAGCTGCCGCGGCGAGGGCCTGTAGTCGAGGCCGACCCCCTCCCCGCGGAGTTCGGCGTTGCGCCGTCGGCCGTCCTTCCGGACACCCTCTGAGGAGCCCACGCATCATGCCGAACTTCCAGCAGTCCACCGCCATGCCGGTCCACAAGTACGGCAAGTACGAGCAGGTGGACATCCCTGACCGCACCTGGCCGGACCAGCGTGTCACCGTCGCCCCCCGCTGGCTGTCGACGGACCTGCGGGACGGCAACCAGGCGCTGATCGACCCGATGTCCCCGGCTCGCAAGCGCGAGATGTTCGACCTGCTCGTGACGATGGGCTACAAGGAGATCGAGGTCGGATTCCCGGCCTCCGGGCAGACCGACTTCGACTTCGTCCGTTCGATCATCGAGGACGAGACCGCGATCCCGGACGACGTCACGATCTCCGTACTGACCCAGGCCCGCGAGGACCTGATCGAGCGCACGGTGGAGTCCCTGGTCGGCGCCAAGCGCGCCACGGTCCACCTGTACAACGCGACGGCCCCGGTCTTCCGCCGGGTCGTCTTCCGCGGTTCCAAGGACCAGATCAAGCAGATCGCCGTCGACGGCACGCGGCTGGTCATGGAGTACGCCGAGAAGCTGCTCGACGAGCGGACGGCGTTCGGCTACCAGTACAGCCCCGAGATCTTCACCGACACCGAGCTGGACTTCGCCCTGGAGGTCTGCGAGGCCGTCATGGACGTCTGGCAGCCCGGCCCCGGCCGCGAGATCATCCTCAACCTGCCCGCCACGGTGGAGCGTTCGACGCCGTCCACGCACGCGGACCGCTTCGAGTGGATGTCGCGCAACCTGTCCCGCCGCGAGTTCGTCTGCCTGTCCGTGCACCCGCACAACGACCGGGGTACGGCCGTCGCCGCCGCCGAGCTGGCCCTGATGGCCGGCGCCGACCGCATCGAGGGCTGTCTGTTCGGGCAGGGCGAGCGCACCGGCAACGTCGACCTGGTCACCCTGGGCATGAACCTGTTCTCGCAGGGCGTCGACCCGCAGATCGACTTCTCGAACATCGACGAGGTCCGCCGCACCGCCGAGTACTGCAACCAGATGGAGGTCCACGCCCGTCACCCGTACGTCGGCGACCTCGTCTACACCTCCTTCTCCGGCTCCCACCAGGACGCCATCAAGAAGGGCTTCGACGCCATGGAGGCGGACGCCGCCGCGAAGGGCGTCACCGTCGACGACATCGAGTGGGCCGTCCCGTACCTGCCGATCGACCCGAAGGACGTCGGCCGTTCGTACGAGGCCGTGATCCGCGTCAACTCGCAGTCCGGCAAGGGCGGCATCGCCTACGTCCTGAAGAACGACCACAAGCTGGACCTGCCGCGCCGGATGCAGATCGAGTTCTCGAAGATCATCCAGGCGAAGACGGACGCCGAGGGCGGCGAGGTCACCCCGAGGGACATCTGGGCGATCTTCCAGGACGAGTACCTGCCGAACCCCGGCAACGCGTGGGGCCGTATCCAGGTCAAGGCCGGCCAGACCACGACCGACCGCGACGGCATCGACTCGCTGACCGTCGAGGCCTCGGTGGACGGCACCGACACGGTCCTGACCGGTACCGGCAACGGTCCCATCTCCGCGTTCTTCGACGCCCTGCAGTCCGTCGGCATCGACGCGCGCCTCCTGGACTACCAGGAGCACACGATGAGCGAGGGCGCCTCCGCGCAGGCCGCCTCGTACATCGAGTGCGCGATCGGCGACAAGGTCCTGTGGGGAATCGGCATCGACGCGAATACGACACGCGCGTCGCTGAAGGCCGTGGTCTCCGCGGTCAACCGCGCGGCCCGCTGAGGACTTTGACCGGCACTTTCGGGGCCCTGTCCGCCTTTTGAGGCGGACAGGGCCCCGTCGTATACCGGCCAATCGCCGTGGAGATCACGGAAAGGTCTCGTCCAAGGTACTGACTCCGCCTCAACAATGTGGCTAACATCACGCCAGCGCGGCGATGTTGCCGCGGCCTGACGGAGGTGTGCGAGCGTGCTGCCAGGATGGGGACGAAACGGTCGTGCAGTGCAGATTTCCCGCATCCTAGGCACCCGTACCGCGTGGACCACCATGGGGGACGGCGAGTTCTTCTGCCCGGGCTGCGGGGGTGACCGCAACTACCAGCGGCTCACCGGCCGGCGCCGCTTCACCCTCCTCGGTGTCCCGGTCCTGCCGCGCGGTGACACGGGGCCCGTCGTCGAGTGCGCCGCCTGTGGCCGCCACTACGGCGCGGACGTCCTCGACCATCCGACCACCACCCGCTTCTCGGCGATGCTCCGCGACGCCGTCCACACCGTCGCGCTCGCCGTGCTCGCCGCCGGCGGCACCTGCTCCCGTACGTCCCTGGAGACCGCGGCGACCGCGGTGCGTTCGGCCGGCTTCGACGACTGCACGGAGGACCAGCTCGGCGCCCTCGTCGAGGCGCTCGCCGCGGACACGGGCCGGATCTTCGGGGAGCCGTGCGGGGCGGGCCTCGCCATAGAGCTGCACGAGGCCCTGGATCCGCTGGCGCCGCACCTCGCCGCGACCGGCCGTGAGTCGATCCTGCTCCAGGGCGCCCGGATCGCCCTGGCGGACGGCCCGTACACCCCCGCCGAACGGGACGTCCTCGCCACCGTGGGCGCGGCGCTGACGATCTGCGCCGACGACGTGACGCGACTGCTGGCGGCGGCGCGCACGCCCTCGTAGCGAGGGGGCGGGAGTGACGGTCGGTGACTCGGGGTACGGTATGAGCAACACACCGTAACCGGGCCCTCGTGTTGCGCGGGGGAGAGCGGGGACCGCCCTGAGTCGCAGCCTCGTCGCCGCCCTGGCCGTTGGCCTCCTCGCCTCCGGCGCCGGTGTCGCGTCCGCCGCCCCCGGCCCTCGTACCGGCTGCGTCTCCTCCGTGCCGTACTCCGCGGGCGAGGGCGGCTACGACACCTACCGCATCCCGGCGGTCGTCACCACCCGCGCGGGCACGGTGCTCGCCTTCGCCGAGGGGCGGTACGACGGCGCGGGCGACAGCGGTCACATCGACGTCGTCCTCAGACGCTCCTTCGACGGCGGCTGTACGTGGGGTTCGTTGCGGGTCGTCACGGCGGGGGCCGGGGACACCCGGGGCAACCCGGCGCCCGTCGTGGACCCGCGTACCGGCCGGATCGTCCTGGTCACCTCCTACAACAGCGGCGCGGTGACCGAGGCGCGGATCATGCGGGGCGAGGTCACGGCGCGCCAGGGCCGCCGCGTCTTCGTCCAGACGAGCGGCGACGACGGCGTGCGCTTCTCCGCTCCCCGGGACATCACGGCGGAGGTGAAGCCGCCGGGCTGGCGCTGGTACGCGACGGGCCCCGGCCATGCGATCGCCCTGCGCCACGGCCCGCACGCCGGTCGTCTGGTCGTCCCCGCCAACCACTCCGCCGCCCCGCCCGCGGGCTCGGCCGACACCGGCCGGGAGGCCAAGTACTACGGGGCGCACGCGATCTACTCCGACGACGGCGGCCGTACCTGGCACCTGGGCTTCACCGACCGCACCTACGACGGCCGGGTCGACGCCAACGAGAGCGGCGCGGCCGAACTCCCCGACGGACGCCTGTACTTCAGCGCCCGCGACGAGGGCGGCACCACTCCCGGCAACCGCCTGGACACCTACTCCAGCGACGGCGGCGAGACCCTGGACCGCCCCTACGCGATCCAGCCCACCCTGGACGACGTCCCCGTCGTCCAGGGCAGCGTCCTCCAGCTCCAGGGCGCCCACGCCCCCTTGCTCTTCTCGGCCCCCTCCGTACCCACCGCCCGCCGCGCGATGACCCTCTGGCGCAGCACGGACGACGGCGCCACGTTCACCAGGGCGACGACCCTCTCCTCCGCCCCGGCCGCCTACTCGGACCTGGTGGACCTCGGGCACGACCGGATCGGCATCCTGTACGAGACGGGCTCGGCACGGCCGTACGACAGGATCGAGTTCCGGCGTCTGCGCCGGCCGGCCTAGAGCAGGCCCGCCCCCGCCAGGTACTTCCCCACCCGTTCGACCTCCGCCTCCGACAGGGGCACCTGCGGCTCCGCGGTGGCCGGGCAGGCGATGACGCCCCGCAGGTGCAGTGCCGCCTTGAACGCCCCGAGCGCCGACGAACCGCCGCCCATCCGGGCCGGGTCCCCCACCCCGACCATCCCGAACAGCCCGCACAGCCGCTCCTGTTCGGCCCGCGCCCGCTCCCAGTCACCCCTTCGGCAGAACCGGTCGAGCCGTACGTACCCGTGCGGGTCGACGTTGGCGAGACCCGGCACGGCCCCGTCCGCCCCGAGGGCGAGCGCGGAGTCGACGACGAGTTCGGACCCGGTGAGAGTGGTGAAGCCGGTGAGGTCGGGGTGGGCGCGGGCGCCCGTGACGACGGCGCGGAAGGCGGCGAGGTCGCCGCTGGAGTCCTTGAGGCCGCTCAGCACGCCCTCCGCGGCGAGGGACAGGACCAGCTCCGCGCCCAGCTTGGTGTGGACGGACACCGGGATGTCGTAGGCGAAGACGGGCACGGACGAACGGGCGGCGACCAGGCGGAAGTGGCGCACGATCTCCGCCGGGTGGGTGCGGGCGTAGAAGGGTGCGGTCGCCACGATCGCGTCCGCGCCCGCCGCCGTCACATACGCCACATGGTCCAGCACCCTCGGCGTGGTCATGTCGATCACCCCGGCCAGCACGGGGAGCCGGCCGGCCGCACGGGCGACCACCGTCTCCACGACCAGCTGCCGCTGGGCGTCCGTCAGGAACGCCGCCTCCGAGGACGAACCAAGGACGAAGAGGCCGTCGACGCCCCCGTCCACGAGGTGGTCCACGAGCCTGATGAGCGAGGGGACGTCCACCTCACGGTCCGGTGTCAGGGGCGTGCAGACGGGCGGAACGACACCGGTCAGCGGGGCGGGGATCGGCATGAAGGCTCCCTCGGGACGATCAAGGCTGCTGCTGGGCGGGGATGTCGGCCACGGCGGGCGCCGCGGACACGGCCTGGGCCACCAGGTCGCGCGTCGACTGGTCCTCCTCCACAGGATGGTGGCACCGGAAGCGGTGGTCCGGCGTCGACGCGGCCGTGAAGTCCGGCATCACGCTCACGCACTCCCCGTCGGCCTTCCAGCAGCGGGTGCGGAACGGGCAGCCGGTCGGCGGGTGCGTGGCCGAGGGCACCGGGCCCACCAGCGGGATCGGGTCGATCGGGTCCAGGAGGCCGGGCGTGGCAGAGAAGAGGGCCCGGGTGTACGGGTGCCGGGCGCGGTCGGTGACCCGGGCGGCCGGGGACTCCTCCACGATCCGGCCGAGGTACATCGTGATCACCCGGTCGCTCATCCTCCGTACCGTCTGGATGTCGTGCGAGACGAAGACCAGGGCCAGGTTCAGGCGCTCCTTCAGGTCCAGCAGGAGGTTGAGGATCTGGGCGCGGACCGAGACGTCCAGCGCGCTCGTCGGTTCGTCCGCCACCACCAGGTCCGGGTCCAGGGCCAGGGCGCGCGCGATGGCCACCCGCTGACGCTGACCGCCGGACAGCCGGCCGGGCAGGGCGTCCGCCAGGGCGCGGGGGAGGCCCACCAGGGACATCAGCTCCCGCACCCGGTCGTCCCGTTCCCGTGCCGTGCCGCGCCGGTGCACGTCGAGGGGGTCTCGCAGGATCCGGCGTACGGGCAGGCGGCGGTTCAGGGCCGTCGACGGGTCCTGGAAGACCATGCCCGTGCTGCCGCCGACGGACGCTCGTCGCTCGGCGGGCCGCATCGACCACAGGTCACGGTCGCGGAAGCGCACGGTGCCGGACGTCGGCCGCTGGACGCCCACCAGCACCTTCGCCAGCGTCGACTTCCCGCACCCGGACTCGCCGACGACGCCGATCGTCTCGCCGGGCGCGATGGTGAGGTCGGCGCCGGTCAGGGCGTACACCCGGTCGCGGGTGAACAGGCCGCCGGAGCGGGCCTTGTGGACGACATGGGCGTCGGAGAGGGTGATGAGCGCGTTCACTGGACGGCCTCGCTCTGTGCGGTGATCAGATCGACCGCGGGGTGATGGCACGCGGCCGTGTGGGTCCGGGTGCCCAGCAGGCCGGGCGCCGTCGTCCGGCACACCTCGCTCGCCAGCGGACAGCGGTCGGCGAACCGGCAGCCCGCCGGGAAGTCGGCGGGGGCGGGCACGACCCCCTTGATCTGCGTCATCCGTTCGGCCGCCGACTCCAGGGACAGGACGCTGCCGAGCAGGCCGCGCGTGTAGTGGTGGGCCGGCGCCTCCACCAGGTCCGCCGTCACGCCCGTCTCCACGATCTGACCGCCGTACATCACCACCACGCGGTCCGTGACGTCCGCGACGAGGGCCAGGTCGTGCGAGACGAGGATCAGCGCGAAGCCCAGCTCTTCCCGCAGCTTCAGCAGCAGGGTGATGATCTGTGCCTGGACCGTCACGTCCAGGGCCGTGGTCGGTTCGTCCGCCACGATCAGTTTCGGGCCCCGGGACAGGGCCATCGCGATCAGGACACGCTGGCGCTGGCCGCCGGAGAGCTCGTGGGGGTAGCTGCGCAGGGTGCGGCCGGGGTCGAGACCGACCAGAGCGAGCAGCTCCGCGGGGGTCTGTCTGCCGCCCCGGCGCACCAGCTGCTTCAGCTGCGCCCTGATCGTCATCGCCGGGTTCAGGGACGACAGCGCGTCCTGGTAGACCATCGCCATCTCGTGGCCCAGCAGACGGCGTCGTACGCGCATCGGCTCGCCCACCAACTGGCGTTGATCGAACCGGACATGGCCCCGGACCCGGGCCCCCTTCGGTTCCAGGCCCATCACCGCGAGCGCCGTCAGCGACTTGCCGCAGCCCGACTCGCCGACCAGACCCAGGACCTCACCGGGGTGCACGTCGAAGCCGATGCCGTCGACGATGTCCACCCCGCCGTGCCGGGCGTCGAAGCCGATGACGAGGTTCTCCACGGAGAGGACGGGCCGGCCGGTGGGCAGGGGGCGGGCCCGGGAGCGCAGGCGGGCGGCGGCCTCCGTCAGACCGGGCAGTTCGAGGACCTCTCCGCTGCCGGGTTCGGGCGTCTCCAGCCGGTCACCCGCGGTCGCCGTCGCCGCCACCTCCCGTGCCACGGGCGCCGCCCACGCGTCCGAGACGCCCTCGGAGAGGATGTTCAGCGACAGTACGGTGATCAGCATCAGCAGACCCGGGAAGACCGTCGCCCACCAACCGCCGGTCAGCACCATGTTCTTGCCGTCCGCGATGACACTGCCCCAGGACGGGTCGGGCGGCCGGACGCCCGCGCCGATGAAGGACAGCGAGGCCTCGAAGACGATGGCCTCGGCGACCTGGACCGTGCAGAACACCAGCACGGGGGCGGCGCAGTTGACGGCCACGTGGCGCAGCACGATGTGCGGGGTGCGGGCGCCGATCACCCGTTCCGCCGTCACATAGTCCTCGCCGTACTGGTCGAGGACGTTCGCGCGGACGACCCTGGCCACCGACGGGGTGAACAGGAACGCGATCGCGCAGATCAGCACCGTGATGCCGCCGCCGAAGACGGCGACCAGGACGGCGGCCAGCGCGATGCCGGGGAACGCCATCACGACGTCCAGGCAGCGCATCAGCGTCTCGTCGACGGCTCCCCGTGAGGTCGCGGCGATCGCGCCGAGGAGCGCGCCGACGACGAGGGCGAGCGCGGTGGCGCCCAGGCCGATCGCGAGGGACCAGCGGGCGCCGTACATCAGCCGGCTCAGGATGTCCCGGCCGAGGCTGTCCTGCCCCATCCAGTGGCTGCCGGAAGGGGCGCCGGTGCCGTCGACCTGCGGTTGCTGGTCGAGCGGGTCGTGCGGGGAGAGCAGGGGCGCGAACACGGCCAGCAGGACCACGAGGGTGAGGAAGCCGAGGGCGATCCGGGAGAGGACGGGCAGGCGTCGCAGTCGGATGCCGGGCCGGGCGAGGCCCTCGGTGAGACGTCGGCGGGAGAGCGGGGGGATCGTCACGTGGCATCCCTCAGTCGCGGATTGACCAGCAGATACAGGATGTCGATGGCGAGGTTCACGACCACGAACCCGGTGGCCGTGGTCAGGACGACGCCCTGGACGACCGCCGGGTCGCCGTTCTTCACGGCGTCGATCATCAGCTTGCCCATGCCGGGGAGCGAGAAGATCGTCTCGATGACGACCGCGCCGCCGAGCAGATAGCCGACGCGCAGGCCGAGCACGGTCAGCGGGTTGATCAGCGCGTTGCGGAGCACATTGCGGCCGACCACGACCACCGGCGGCAGTCCGCTGCCGATGGCCGTCCGGACGTAGTCCTTGTCTAGTTCCTCGACCACGGCCGTGCGCACGATCCGGGTGAGCTGGGCGGCGACCGGGAGGGACAGCGCGAAGGCGGGGAGCGTCATCGTCTTCAGCCAGCCGCTCAGCGAGTCACCGGGGTTGATGTATCCGCCGGTCGGGAACCAGCCGCGGTCCACGGCCAGGTACTGGATCATCAGCAGCGCCAGCCAGAAGCCGGGCGCCGCGACCCCGGTCAGCGACACGACCCGGATGACCTGGTCGGGCAGTCGGTCGCGGTGGATCGCGGCGGTGACCCCGCCGAGCAGCGCGAGCACCACCGCGATGGCGAGGCCGAGGAAGGTGAGCTGGAGGGTGAGCGGCAGTGCGGTGGTGACCTGGTCGACGACCGGCGCCCGGGTCAGCGCGCTGGTGCCCAGGTCGCCGTGGAGCAGATCGCCGATGAAGTGGACGTAACGCACCGGGAGAGGGTCGAGCAGGCCGTTCTGCTGCCGGAAGTCGTGCAGTTGCTGTGGAGTGGGGTTGGCGCCCTGGAAGAACGCGGACGCCGGGTCGACGTCCGAGAACCGCATCACCAGGAACACGAACAGCACGATGCCGAGCATCAGCGGTACGAGCAGGGCGACACGGCGGGCCAGGATGCGGACGATGGCCGTCATCTACGTCAGGCCCACTTGGCCTGGAGGAGGTTGACGCCCGGATAGGGCTGGGCCCTGATCCCCGTGAGCTTCCTGGGGTCCCAGGCCGTCATCAGCTCGTTGTGCACGACCGGGTAGAGCACGGCCTGTTCGGCGACGACGTCGATGTAGTCCTGGATCATCGTCTTCTTCTTGTCGGCGTCCGGCTCCCGCGTCGCCTGGTCCATGTCCTTGAAGAGCTGCTTCGCGACCGGGTCGCCCGCCCACCGGGCGTACTGCATCCACAGGTTCTCGGGGCCGTAGTTGTAGTGCATGATCAGATCGGCGTCCAGGCCGAACTGGTTGGGGTTCGAGGCGGCGGCCACCACCTGGTAGTCCTGCTTCTGGTCCATCTTCGTGAAGACGGCCGTCGTCTCCTGCGGCGAGAGCGTGGTCTCGACGCCGATCGCGTCCCAGGACGCCTTGATGGTCGGCAGGCAGTCGACGATCCAGCTGACGTTCACGGACAGGATCTCGATCTTCAGCCCGGAGACCCCGGCGGCCTTCAGGAGCTGCTTGGCCTTCTGCGGGTCGTAGCCGTACACGGTCTTCGCCGGCCGGTAGGCCGGGTTCCCCTCGTTGAGGAACGAGCTCGACGGCTTGCCGTGTCCGTGGAGGGCGACCTCGACCATCTTGCCGGTGTCGATGGCGTAGTGCAGGGCCTGGCGCACGCGGACGTCGTCGAAGGGCTTGTGCTGGGTGTTGAACATCAGGAAGAGGTTGTTCATCCCCGCGCCGCCTTCGACGGTCATGCCGCCCTTCCTCAGCTGCTCGATGTTGGCGTACGGGATGTTGTCGGCGATCTGGGCCCCGGCGCTCGCGCCCGAGATCTTCGCGACGCGCGGCGCCGCGTCCACGATGGTCAGCCAGTTCATCTTCTTGAAGGCCGCCTTGCGCGGGCCGTTGTAGGCGGCGAACGCTTCGAAGGTGGTGTTCGACTTGGGGTGGTGGGCAGTCTGCCGGTACGGCCCCGAGCCCACCGCCTTCCCCTTGATCGCGTCGTCCCAGGCACCCGGCTGGGAGAAGACGTGCTTGGGCATGATCTTGGCGAGGGTGAGCCGCGCGATGCCTTCCGGGAAGGGGAACTTCAGCACCAGTTCGACGTTCGACGCGTCGATCTTCCGAACCTCCTTCAGCCAGCTCACGAAGAAGCCCTTGCCGAGGGTCTGCGTCTTCGGGTCGAGGATCCGGTCGAAGACGAAGACCACGTCGTCGGCGGTGACGGGCTTTCCGTCGTGGAAGGTGGCCCCGGCCCGCAGTGTGAACTTCCAGGACGTGCCGCTGAGATCGCCCGGCACCTGGGTCGCGAGCGCCGCGTACGGCTCGCGCGAGATCGGGTCCGTGTCCAGCAGCCCCTCGTAGATGTGGTTGTTGGCCGCCATGGCGAAGGCGGACGCGGTCTGCGTCGGGTCCCAGCTGCCGTCGTTCCCGTAGCCGATGACGGCGGTGAGCGTCGCGTCCTTGCCGCCCTTCCCGCCGCCGGTGTCATTGGTGGACTGCGGCCCGGACGAACAGGCCGCCAGCGAGGAGGAGAGGGCCGCGGCCGCGCCGAGGGCGCCGGAGTACTTCAGGAAACGTCGGCGGTGCAGCGCCGAGTGGTCGGTCACGTCGCGCACGGTTCCTCCAGGGAGAGGCGGGAGATACGACGTCCTACGTCATGGTGGGCAGCGTGACCATAAGAGGGCCCGTGAGGGCGGTCAAGGGATCGCACACGAATGGCGTATCTTCCAGAGGTGCGACCAATGAAGCCGTGAAACCTGGGTAGTTGGTGCTGAATCCACCCGGAGGTGGGACGTCGGATGTCCAGTGAGCGTACGATGCGGCGCATGTCTGAGGAGACCGGGAACCGGCGCGGGCCCGAGCGCAGGTCCGAGCGCCGGGTGAGCAGTCAGATCCAGCGCGAGGTCATGCAGCTGATCCTCGACCGCAGGCTCCAGGCGGGCGCCCCGCTGCCCACCGAGACCGAGCTGATGCAGGACCTCGGCGTCAGCCGCAACTCCGTCCGCGAGGCCCTCAAGGCATTGCAGGCCCTCGACATAGTCGACATCCGGCACGGCTACGGCACCTACGTGGGCGAGGCCTCCCTGACCCCCTTCGTGGACGGCCTCACCTTCCGCACGCTCGCCCAGCCCGACGACAAGAACGAGACCGGGGCGCTGGCGGAGATCCTCCAGGTACGGGAGGTGCTGGAGGAGGGGCTGATACGCCGGGTCGCGGCCGTGCTCACCGAGCCGGAGCTCGACCGCCTCGAAGCCGTTGTGGCCGAGATGGAGGAGACGGGCCGCTCAGGGCGCCCCTTCCCGGAACTCGACCGCGAGTTCCACGAGTTGCTGTACGCCTCGCTCGGCAACGCGCTCGTGCCACAGCTCCTGGGCGCCTTCTGGACCGTCTTCAGCCGGGTCGCCGGCATACGCGGCTGGACCGACGACCCGTCCCCCGAAATGACCGTCCGCCGCCACCGCGACATCGTCACCGCCCTGCGCGCCCGCGACGTGGAGGCCGCCCAACGCGCGATGGCCGACCACTTCCGCGGCATCGAGGCGAGGGCGGCCCAGGAGTCCAGGGGGGTGGGCTGAACCAGCCCACCCCCGCAACCGGACCGGCGCTAGACGCCGCCCAGGCGCCACACCTGGAGTTCCTTCGTGTCCTCGGCGATCGTGTACCAGCTGCCGTCGCCCAGGGTGCTGGGCACGCCGGATATCGGGAAGGGGTAGGTGACCTCGCCGAGCAGCCGCATGTCCCGCACGTCGACCAGCCAGTGCCGCCCCGCCCCGTACTCCTCGTCGGCCTCGCTCGTGCCCGCGATGACGGTGTGCTCGTCGAGGAAGCCGCCGTAGTAGTCCCAGCGCACTTCGGGCTCGTCGTTGTCCGGGTGCAGGGCGGGGTGATCCGGAATGACCTCCTCCGCGTCCAGCTCCGAGACCACCGAGCCGTCCTCGACCCGGTGCAGGGCCAGAGCCTCCTGGTAGTGGGTCACCGTCAGGAAGTGCTCGCCGGACGGGCTCACCGCCATCAGGCAGCGGTCGTCGTCGCCGATCCGGTCGACCGTGAGCCGCTCGCCGTCCCAGCGTCCCCACAGCAGCGGCGCCCCGTCCTGTCCCTCGCCGACGCTCAGCCCCATCTGCCCGGGATCCGGGTGCAACACGTGCCCCGAACCGGCGGCCACGGTCTGGGTGTCCGCCTGCCCGAGGACCGTCCCGTCGGTGGCGTCCAGCACCAGCCATTCCTCGATCACGTCCGGGTCCCCGCCGCCCGCCGCGAGCGGCCCGCGCACATGGGCCCACACGAGCTTGCCGTCCGCGGAGAAGACCACCGAGCCGCTGTCGGCGTACAAGTGCCCACGTCTGTCAGTGTTTTCGCCGTTTTCGCCGTTTATGCCGTATTCGTCGAACGAGGCGTGCATCTCCCGGCAGCTCCCCTCCCAGCAGCCGTGCCGCACCTCCCACAGAGTGGCGCCCCGCCGGTTCACCGCCCGCACCGCGTGCACGCCCGCGAAGACGGCGACGTCCAGCCCCGGCGACACGGTGCACGTCCCGAAGCGGCGCGGCCACGGCAACGGGAAGCGGGCCACCGACGCCTCACCCGCGAGCGCCGCGGCCAGGTCGTACGCGGCCAGCTGGGTGTCGTCGCTCTGCAGGATCAGCGTCCGGCCGGGCAGGCACCGCTCTCCTGGGAAGCCGGCCGTGGCCGACTCCAGCGGGCCTGCGAGCGTGGTGACGAGACGGGCGCTCGCGGACATGGTTCCTCCAGTGCGCGTGATGCCGTACGGCGTGGTGTGCGTTGGGTGCACAGTACGGCCGCCCACTGACAACTCCGTACGCGCCCGTCCCATGCGACCTCTCACACGTCCCGGCGGTCCACCGCCACCACGACGATCACCGCCGACACCACCGCCCACGCCGCCAGCACCACCCAACTGCCGGTCACCGTCGCCCCGTAGCGCGGAAGCCGGGTGAAGGGATCGTGGCCGTAGGCGACGTCGGTCAGCCGCGTCCAGGCGTTGACGGGCAGGGCGTGCCGCACGGCGGCCGTCCAGCGGTAGCGGTCGGTGATGAAGCTGGGGACGAGGAGCAGGACGGCGGTGACGGCGACCATCGTGCTCGCGCTGTGCCGGATCAGGGCCCCCAAGGCCATGCCCGCCAACGCGCAGACCGGGGCGAGCAGCGCGGAGGCGACGACCACGCGCAGGGCACCGACGTGGGTGATCGACACGGCGGCATCACGGGTGGTCAGGATCGCCTGCGTCGAGGCGAAGGAGGCACTCGCGACGAACGCGCCGTACAGCGTCATCACCGCCGTCACCATCACGACCTTCGCCGCCATCAGGGCACGCCGGTCCGGGACGGCCGCGAGGGTCGTGCGGATCAGGCCCGTCGAGTACTCCCCGACGACCGTGATCGCGCCGATGCTTGCCGCCGCGAGGATCAGGATCAGGGCCGACCCGTCGGTGAAGGCGTCACGCAAGGCCAACTCCCAGGCGATGGAGCGCATTTGGGGGTTGTAGCGCGGATAGTCGTGCGCGTGCACCCGTGCCGCGTTGGCGTTGAAGCCGATGACGGCGAGGGCGCCCGCGCCGAGCGCCCAGTAGGTCGAGCGCAGGGAACGGAGTTTGATCCACTCGGCGGCGAGGAGATCGGTGAACCGCGCGGCGGGGTGCGGGGGAGCGGGGGTGAGGGCGAGAGCGGTCATCGGGCGTCTCCGGCGAGGAACTCGGTGCTATCGGCGGTCAGTTCCATGAAGGCGGCCTCCAGGGACGCGGCCTGCGGGGTCAGTTCCTCGAGCAGGATCCGGCGGTGGAAGGCGAGTTCACCGATGCGGGCCGCGCTCAGGCCCGTCACCCTGAGGGTCCGGTCGTCGTACGGCGCCACCGCCGCGCCCTCCTCGGACAGCACGGCCGTGAGCTTCGCGAGGTCCGGCGTCCGCACGGTCACCGTCGGCCGGGTGCCGCGCGCCGCGAACGCGGTCACGCTCTCCGCGGCGATCAGCTCACCCCGTCCGATGACGATCAGCTCGTCCGCGGTGTGCTCCATCTCGGACATCAGATGGCTGGAGACGAAGACGGTACGACCCTCGGCCGCGAGCCTGCGGAAAAGTTCCCGCACCCACAACACACCTTCGGGATCGAGCCCGTTGAGGGGTTCGTCGAAGAGCAGCACCGGAGGTTCGCCGAGCAGCGCGGTGGCGATGCCGAGCCGCTGCCGCATGCCCAGCGAGAACCCGTCGACCCTGCGCCGCGCCGCGGCCCCCGCGAGCCCCACCTCCTCCAGCACCTCGTCCACCCGGCTCCGGGGGATGCGATTGCTCCGCGCCAGCGCCTCCAGATGGGCCCGCGCGCTGCGCCCGCCGTGCACATCGCCCGCGTCGAGCAGCGCGCCCACGTGCCGCAGCCCGCGCGGATGACGCCGGAACGGCTGCCCGTCGATCGTCGCGCTCCCGCCGGTCGGCCCGATCAGCCCGAGCAGCATGCGCAGCGTCGTCGTCTTGCCCGCGCCGTTCGGGCCGAGGAACCCGGTGACGTGCCCCGGGCGCACCTGGAACGTCAGATTCCGTACGGCGGTGGTGTCGCCGTACCGTTTGGTCAGTTCGTTGACTTCGATCACACGACCACCGTCTCCTCGGCGCCCCGCGCGCGGTATCGCCCCGTGGCCGACACTCTCCCCCGCCGGTGTCGACCAGGGGTGTACGTCCCCGGACCGATGCCCGTCCACGGCCCCCGTGCCTACGATCGCCGCATGCATGCCATGCCGCTCCCGCCCCGCCTCAAACTCGTGCCGCCCGGTGTCTGGGTGGCCCTGGCCTGGAGCGCGAGCACGGCGTTCACCTTCCTCGCCCGCATCCGGCTCCCCGGTGAGGAGACGGCCAACGAGTTCGCCGCCGTCCAGTTCTACCGCTGGGACGGCCTGCTGATCCTGACCATCGCCTGCGCCCTGGCGCTGCTCGGCAGCGTGTGGTTGCACCGACGGCCGCTGAGGGCCCTCGCCCTGCTCCTGACGGCCGCCGCCTTCCTCACCACCAACCTGGCCGCGGGAGCGATCCAGCCGGCCCAGTTCCTCGCCGTCGACCTCGCCCTCTACTTCATCGCGGCCGGCCGCCCCCGCCGCACCGGAGTCACCGCCCTGTGCATGGCGCTCGCCGTCCTGGTGGTCTGGGAGACCGTACGGCTGCTGCGCGGATGGGGCATCGGCACGCTGGAAGAGCTGACCGTGGCGCTGACGGCCGTCGTCGCCTGGCTCCTCGGCGACGCCTCCCACCGCACCCGCGAGTACGGCGAGACGCTCCGCGCCCAGGCCGCCAGCCAGGCGGTCACCGACGAACGCCTGCGCATCGCCCGCGAGATGCACGACATGGTCGCCCACAGCATCGGCATCATCGCCCTGCAGGCCGGGGCGGCGGCCCGCGTCGTCCACACCCAGCCGGATGCCGCGCGCGAGGCGATGACGGCGGTGGAGACGGCCGGACGGGAGACCCTGTCGGGGCTGCGCCGGATGCTGGTCGCCCTGCGCCAGGCGGACCGGGACCAGGACCGGGCCGCCGCCGGGAGCGACCGGTTGCACCCGGCCGAGGGCCTTGCCGACCTCGACCGCCTGGCCGCCGCGACAACGGCGGCGGGCGTCCAGGTCGACGTCCACTGGAAGGGCGCGCGCCGCCAACTCCCCCCGGACATCGACCTCTCCGTCTTCCGGATCGTCCAGGAGTCGATCACGAACGTCGTACGCCACGCGGCGACGACCGCCTGCCGCGTGACGGTCGACTACCTGGAGGAGCACGTGGCCGTCGAGGTCACCGACGACGGCCGGGGCGCCACCACCGACACCGGCTTCGGCCTGGTCGGGATGCGCGAGCGCGTGGCCCTGCTGCACGGCGAGTTCACGGCGGGCCCCCGTCCCGAGGGCGGCTTCCGGGTGACGGCCCGCCTGCCGGTCCCGGCGCCCGCGGCGACGGTGGCCGCGTGATGCCGATCCGTGTCGTCCTCGCCGACGACCAGCAGCTGATCCGCACGGCCCTGCGGATGGTCATCGCCGACATCGAGGACATGGAGGTGGTGGGGGAGGCCGCGGACGGCGAGGAGGCGGTGACCCGCACCGAGCAACTCCGGCCCGACGTCGTGGTGATGGACATCCGCATGCCCGGCGTGGACGGCATAGAGGCGACCCGCCGGATCACGACGGGTGCGGGCGAGTCGAGGATCGTCGTCCTGACCACCTTCGACGACGACGACTACGTGTACGGGGCGCTGCGCGCGGGCGCGTCGGGGTTCCTGGTCAAGGACATGGCCCTGGACGACATCATCGGCGCCCTACGGGTCGTGGCGGCCGGCGACGCCCTCATCGCCCCCAGCGTCACCCGCCGCCTGATCCAGGACTTCACCTCCGCCCGCTCCTCCGGGCCGGCGCGTCCACGCCGCGACCTGACCGCGATCACGGACCGCGAGCGCGAGGTCCTCACCCTGGTCGGCACGGGTCTGTCCAACGCCGAGATAGCCGAACGGCTCTTCATCAGCGTCGCCACGGCGAAGACGTACCTGACCCGCCTGCTGTCCAAGCTGGACGCACGGGACCGGGTCCAGCTGGTCATCATCGCGTATGAGGCGGGGCTGGTGTCCGTGACCCGGTGAGCGGGCCCCGCGCCGGCAGGCTTGTCGAGGTCAGTGGCGCAATGCCAGCAGAAGGCGGTCGTGGCCGGGCCCGAAATAGTCCTTCCGGGCGCCCTGTCGGGTGAAGCCCAGGGAGTGGTAGAGGGTGATCGCGGCGGTGTTGGCGGGCTCCACGGTGAGCCACACCTCGTGCACTCCGTCGGCGGGCAGCCTTCGAAGCGTCTCCTGCATGAGTCGTCGGGCCAGCCCCCGTCCGCGCAGTCGCTCGGCGACACCCAGGCCCAGGATCCAGCTCGTGCGGCCGTCCGCGGAGAGTGCGCTCAGCGCGTAGCCGTGGAGGGAGGAGCCGTCGTCGAGCACGAGGAGACGGTCTTGGTACAGGTCGAGGAACTGGCGCAGTACGAAGTACGGGTACGCGAAGTCCGGGAACAGCTCGGTGTCCAGGCGGACGAGCGCGGGCAGATCGTCCTCTGATGCCGGTCGTATGTGAAAGGGCCCAATTTCGGAGGGTGGCGAGAGCGGGACCAAAGGATGAGCGGACATCCGGTCAGCATCGCGTGGCGCGACACAATCCTTCAAGGGGTGAATCGAAGATCGCTTCACCGATTGCTGCGATGCGCCCCCCTTGCCTCCGCCCGTGCGCCGGATCAGGTTGAAGGAGAGCCGATGGCCTGGTCGTGTTGATACCTTGGGGCATGGATTCGAGATCACCGGGGCACGTCGACCAGTTGAACGCGGACGCACCCTGGGACCACTTCGACCCTGGTTACTACATTGATCACAACTACCTCTCCATGGCCGCCGAGGACGAAGAGATCATCGCCGTCGTGCGCAGCCATTTCAGTGATCATTTCCGCAGGAATCCCGCTGACCGGATCCAGGGTATCGACGTGGGCGCCGGAGCCAATCTCTACCCCGCTCTCGCGATGCTGCCCTGGTGCGAGGAGATCACGCTGCTCGACCGCTCGGCCGCGAATGTGAGCTATCTGAAAGCCCAGGTGCGCCGGTACGACCCGAACTGGGACCAGTTCTGGGACGCCCTGTGCCGGAGCGGGCCGTACGCGGCACTCGGCGGCGACCCCCGGACGAGGTTCCGCCGGGCCGTCCGGATCGAGAGGGGCAATCTCTTCGATCTGGTCCGCCGAGAGGGGAAGTGGTCCATGGGGACCATGTTCTTCGTGGCCGAGTCCATGACGACCTCCCACGTGGAGTTTTCGTACGCGCTGGAATGCTTCATGCGCGCCCTCGCGCCGGGAGCCCCCTTCGCGGCCGCGTTCATGGAGCATTCCAAGGGCTATGTCGTGGGCGAGAATTATTTTCCCGCATGTGACGTGAGTGAATCCCAGGTGCGCGACAGTCTCGTGGGTTTCGCGGGAAATGTGGAGACGTGCCGGATGGGATTGCCGAACGTTCTCCGCGAGGGATACACGGGAATGATTCTGGCCTGCGGACTGCGTGATCCTGATACCGTCGAAAGCAGGCCGTTTGGGCGACATCACCTGTGAGGGGGCATGGGGATGCGGATCGAGCCGCGTCAGCACCTGTTGGACATATGGCGGGCGATGGCCAGAAATTCGATCGACGACGGCGTCTGGTCCTGGGGGAAATGGGGCGGGCTCAGCAGCGTGGCGGATGCCGAGCGGCTGCTCTGTCTGATGTACCCGGCCACCGAGATCGCCGGATTTCGCCTCGACGACCCGGACCTCACCCAGTACGACGTGGAGAAGGCACTGGGACGGCCCGGCGGGCGGACGGAGATCCCCGGGCTCCTCCTGAAGGCCGTCAGCGACTTCATGCGCAGGCACACCGGTGACGACGAGAGGCCGACCTTCGCGGGCGGCCACTACTTCGCCCCCCAGGAGGACGGCCAGGAACTCACCGAAAAACAGCGGGAGATGGAGGTCGTCGACTCCTACTCGATGTCGGTCACCCTCTGCCTCGCCACCCTCGGCTTCCTCAGGACGTACGAGGCCAGGACCGGCCGCCGCGACATGCTGCACCTGATCCAGGAACTCAAGACGGCCTGCAGCAACCGGCTCACCGCCGCCATGGTGAGCCTGCTCCGCTCGTTCACCGTCAACGTCTTCGACGCCGACTCCCCCCAGGGCCGTACGCTCTGCGCACTCCTCGGCCAGGGGCGGCTGCCCCCACGGCTCGTCCTGCAGACCTTCCAGCGCCGCTTCCGGTCGCTGCGCGCCACCCTCACGGAGAGCGTCGTCCTCGGTGTCGAGGTCGAGGAAGGCCTCTGCGACGAGAGCGGGCTCTTCGAGTGCGGCTGGACCTGGAGTCTGGTGAAGGACGCGCCCGAAGTGGAGACCGACGAACCGATCGGGCCGCAGCCGGACGGCGTCGCCGACCCCGTGCCGTACCTCTACTTCACCGTCGTCGCCCTGGACGGCATCCAGGACCTCTTCTCGGACCGCACCCTGACCCTCGGCCTGCTCAACCCCGAACAGCAGAAACTCGCCGAAGCACTCCGACTGCGCTGGGAGATCACCCAGCAGTACTGGTCGGGCATCGCCCGCTTCGACGCCGAGCGCTGGCCGCTGGAGGACATCCCCTGGCGGACCACGGGCCAGCAACTGGAATCCCCGTACTTCTCGCTCTCCGTCGCCGCCATCCTCGTCCACGACCTGGTACGCCGCCGCGCCACCGACGACGACCTCACCCGCACCGTCGACGTCATGGAGCGCCTCGCCGAACACGGCCGGATCACCAGCCGGATGGCCCGTGACGACGCGAGCGCCCTGCTCCTGCACCGGCCCGGTGTCGCACTGCCGCTGCAGGGCAGCGAGGCCCTGGGCCCACCCATGCAGTGGACCATCGTCGACTTCTCGGCGCAGCTGCTCAAACGGACCGTGCAGCTCTGCACGCTGTCCCGCAACCCGGACTCCCACGACCGGCTCCTGCGGCTCGCGGAACAGGTCTTCGAGCATCTGTGGCAGCGCCGCATCGAGGAGGGCGAGGGAACAGGTCTGTGGGACGACGTCCACGCCGTCTATCCGTCGGCGCCGCGGAGTGAGGAACCCCCGTCCTGGAGCGTCACCGAGCGCGTCACCGAATGCATGGTCGCCGCCCACGACCTCTACTCCCAGCGACCCATACGCAGCACCGAACTCACCGCCCTCGCACGCGCCCTGCTCAGCGAATCGACCCACCTCCTGGGCCATGAACAACTGGAGGTGCCGGCCATCCCGGGCAGCGGGCAGGGGAGGGCGCTGAAGAGCCTGGAGATCAGGCTCCGCCGCGCACGCAGGATCGTCGGCGAACGGCCCGGTTCGGCCTGCGCGTTGGCCCTGTCGGTGCTCGGTGAACTCGAAACCCTGGCCCAGGCCAGGGACGACGCTCAGGGGGCCTGAACCGTGTTCGTCTTCGCCGCCTCCGACAAGGGAGGCACGGGCCGCTCCGTCACCAGCGCGAATCTCGCCTATCAGCGTGCGCTCGCCGGGGACGACGTGTGCTACGTGGACTTCGACTTCGGCTCACCCACCGCCGTGGCCGTCTTCGACATACCGACATCCCCGCGCGGTACCGAGGGCAGCGGCCTGCACTCCTACCTGGAGGGCACGATCGGCGAGCCGGCCCGCTTCGACATCTGGAAGCTCACCGAGCACCCCGTCCTGCGGAACAAGCCCAACGGCGCGGGCCGACTCGTCCTGCTGCCCGGCGACCCCAGCGGCGGCGAGTTCGCCACGAACCAGGGGACCCTCCGCCGTTGCGCGGACCTGATGCTCCGTCTGAACGGAGAGTTCGACCTGATCATCGTGGACCTGAGCGCCGGCCGCAGCTACGCGGTGGAGATGGCGCTGGAGGTGACCGCACAGCCGGAGATGCGCGGCGTCGAGACCCGCTGGCTGGTCTTCCACCGCTGGACCCGGCAGCACGTGATCGCCGTGCACGGGCTGGTGTTCGAGAAACACGGCATCCTGGAAGCCGGAGAGGCCAGGGGACACGACAAGCGCGTACTCCGGGACGCCATCCGCTTCGTCCGCGCGGCCGTACCCGACCCCGAATCCCCGCTGTGGTCCCATGTGTCACCCGCGCAGATCGCCTGGATGCACAAGTGCGAAGAGGAACTGCGCGTGCTGGCCTCGGAACACGGCATCGGTGACAGCCGGGTACTCGGAAGCGTCCCCCTCGAACCCGTCCTGCAGTGGCGCGAGCAGCTCATCACCGAAGAGGACGTCCTCTCCACCCAGATCGCCAACAAGCAGACCCTGGAGGCGCTGGAGAACCTCGCCCGAAGGCTGACCGACGACATGTACTGGGGGCAGCCGTGACAGAAGCCGTCTTCCGGGAGACCACCGCGGAGCCCAGCACCCGATCCGTACCGCTCTCCCATCTCTCCCTGGAACTGGGCCACTTGTACATGGAGGACTTCGAGGAGGGCCCCGACCGACTGCGCCGGCACTTCGCACGGGTACGGCCCTGGGCGGACGCGGCCCGCGCGGAGGCCACCGTCCGGGCCGCGGGCAAGCGGCCCCGCATCAGCACCTGCTTCCTGATCGACGACTACTTCACCCGCTTCTCCTCGCCCGCCGACCTCGTCCCGCTGCTGCTCGCCGAGGCCGAGCGGGCCGGGCTGGTCATCGACTACCTGGCCAGGGAATCCGGCTGCGCCGTCGCGGACAAGGTGCCCCTCGCCGAGTCCGTCTCCCACCGCCTGGTCGAATCACCCCCGCCCGGCACCTACGGCCTGCGTCCGCCCGTCGGCGTGACCGGCTGGCTCGCCAACGGCGAACGCACCCCGTCCGCCGGCACCACGCGGGCGATGACGACGGCCACCGCCTGGCGGCCGCCCCACGAGACCGCGGCACGCCGCCACTCCGTCTTCCTGGACATCGAACTGTGGGACGACGACAAGGAGGGACACCGCACCTGGTCCTGCCCCTTCCTCGCCGCGGTCTGGCAACTGGCCCGCCTCGGCCTCCTGCGCAACGAGGGCGAGCCCGTCCTCGCACCGCGCCCCTGGAGCTCCGGCGACTTCCCGCGCGACTGGGACGAACTCCCGCCGCTGCTTCAGCTCACCACCTCCGCGGCACCCTTCAGCGCCTACCGCACCTGTTCCGTGCTCCCCAACCGGTTCGTGCCCGTCGAACACGCGGTGCGCGTCATCCTCGACCAGACCGACGTGGACTCCGGAGCGCTGCGGCAGGTCACCGAACGCGCCGTCCGCGAGGGCACGCCCGTGCCGGACGCCGTCGCGGACCGTGTCGCGTACGTCTTCTACACGGGCCTGTGATGCGAAGCCCCATGGACACGACCCACGCGGTGCTCGCCTGCGGCGAAGTGCGCACCTGTCTGCTGCCGTCCTTCCAGCCGCTGGACACCCGGGCCGCCGCCCACTTCCTGCAGCTGCGCGCCGACGAACGCGTCCTCGTCTCCGAACGGCCCCAGGTGTACGCGCTCTCGCCGGACACGCTCACCGGGGTGGACTGCCGACTGCCGGCCGCAGGCGGGGCGAAGGTGCGCGCGGTCGGTACGGTCGTCGCCCGCGCCGCGCTCACCGAAGGCCGTGTCCTCCAGGCCACCGCGTACTTCCGGGCCCCGGCCACGGGACCGGACCGACGGCAGCCGTGGGGCCACTACCTGGTGCGTCCCGGAGTGCTGGAGCCGTTCGGCAAGCTGCCCGAAAAGGCCTTGGCCCAGGGAATTCTGCGGGATCCCCAGAAGGGCGAGCTGCATCTCGGACTGATCGCCGAGGGCCTGCTCGCGCAACTGCGCAGACATCCCCTCCTCGATCGGAAGGCCCCCTTCAAGTCCCGCGCCACCCGGCTGCGCTGGGTGGCCCTGCGGACCCGGGACGGCGAAGGCGCCTCGATCGAACGCTTCACCCTCGCCGAGGACGAACTGCGCACCGTGGAACTGCGCGTCCCGGCGGCGGCGGAGGCGTCCGCCGTCGCGGGCCTGTGCGAGGACCTCGCCCTCCACGACTGGCTCTTGACGACGGTCGTACGGATGCTGGACACCAGCCGGCTCGGAGCGACCGGCGGGGCCGCCACCGTCCTGGCACTGCGCCCGGCCGTCGACCATCTGCTGCACCTGTGGATGCCGAGGGCCCACGTGGACCCTGCACTGGGCCCGCTCTGGGAGGTACTCGAACGAGAACCCGGATTCAGCCGGCAGTGGCAGACCCTGGTTCAGCGCATCCGGGACCAACTGGCCCTCCAGGCCATACCGTTGCTGCGTGAGGCACTGGCGTCACGCTGATCGGAACATCCCAGGATCGATCCCGCGGGGGGAGAGGCAGGAATGGACGGATCGTCAGGGGCACCGGCACCGGCACCGGCACCGGCACCGGCACCGATACCGGCTCCGGGGGCGGCGGAGGGCTTGCGCATACCGCCGGTTCTGCTGAAGACACTGGTCACCGTGGTCGTGGCCACCATCGCGTATGTGACGACCAACCTGATCAACCAGGACCAGAACAAGCTGTGGCAACTCGCGGTTTCCATCGTCATCGGCGGCGCGACGCTCATCGTCCAGTACATGGTCGACTTCGAACGACGGCTGGCCTCGGTGGAGACCGGTCAGCAGGCGTACGCACGGGAAGTCGCCGACCGTCTGACCGGTCACCACCGCGAGATGCGGACCCTGGTCGACCGGAGGTTCACGGACATCAGCGAGGCGACCGAACTCTTCGACACCCTCGACCACTCCACGCTCCGCCTGGACGGGGTGACGAGACTGGCCCGCAGCGCCACGCGGGTGAGTTCCCTGGGTCCCGGCCTCGTGAGCGCCTTCGCCCGCGAGGAGATCGATCGCCTCGCGTCGGTCATGGAGAACCTCACCACGATGAGTGCCGACTGCCCCGGTGAGAACCACGACTGGCTGATGGCCCTCACCAAGTGCACCACCGGGACCATGGACGCCACCAGCAGCTTCGTGGAGCGGAACTACTGGGACAGCGAGCCCGCCCTCCGCTACCTCCAGGCACAGGCGGAGGCCATCGCACAACGGGGTGTGAAGGTGCGGCGCCTGTTCATCGTGCAGAAGCCGGAAGGCGCCGACCCGGCCCTGCTCCAACTCTGCCAGGACCAGCGGAACATGGGCATCGACACGCGCGTCGTGGCCCTGTCCGAACTCCCGCTGAACGTCCGGCGCGGCACGACGAACGACTTCGTCATCTTCGACGAGACACTCTGCTACGAAGTCGAGCCGGACCTGTTGCACGAGAACGCCAAGACCACGCTCAACGCCCGCGAGGATCATCTCAGGCAGCGGGTCAAGCGGTTCCGGGAGCTCTGGGACGTGGGCCTCAGCGATACGTGACACGACGCGACACGACGTGACGTGACGTCGAGCCGTGCTTCGCGTCAGTGGGTGGCCGCGGCCGGCTTCGGTGTGGCCTTGGGGCGGTCCGGGCGTATGGAGAAGGCCGTGTCGCCCGCGACGGCCACGATCGCGTCCTTCACCAGCAGCAGGCTCGGGACCGTGGTCTCCGGCGAGTTCCCCGGGTTGTCCAGCTTGTCCGTGTTCCACCGCGCGGCGCCGGTCGCGCGGTCGAGCGCGAGCAGCCGGCCGTAGCGGTTGGCGAAGAAGAGGTCGTCGTACGTCGTCGACAGCACCGGCTTCGACAGATTCTCGATCTGCGTCTCACGCTGCCAGAGCCGGGCGCCGTCGGTCGCCCTGACCGCGGTGACGGTCCCGTCGGGCCGGACGAAGTACACGACGCCGTCGAGGAGGGTGACCGAGCCGCGCGGCGGGCCCGCCAGGGGGATCCGGTCGAGGGCGCCGCTGGTCGGGTTCACCCTCAGCAGGCCTGAGTACGGTGTGTCCGCATCGTCGACGGACTCGTCCTCCGCCGCGTTCCGTGGCACCGCGAAGAGCGGCTGCCCGCCCGTGGTGCCGAGCGGTACCACCCCGCGGGGCAGCGTGGCGAGGTCGTGCGCCGTGCCGTCGGCCGGGTCGAGGCGCACCAGGCCGGTCGAGCCCGTGTCGGTGTTCTCCGGCGTGCACAGCCCGTAGGGGACGCCGTCCAGGGCCAGCGGGGTGCAGGAGTTGCCCGCCGACGACTTCGCCGGGGCCCGCCACAGGTCCTTGCCCGTCCGGGCGTCGAAGGCGACGAACTCCGTCCCGTCGTCCCCGTCGTCCGACTTCGCCAGGGCGCCGCCGTCGAACAGGGCGGCGGGCCGGACTTCGTTGATCGGGCGGTACCAGAGCCGCTTTCCGGTGCCGGCGTCCAGGGCGACCAGCCGCCAGGTCTCGCGCACGTTCAGGCCCGGCTTCTCGTAGGTGTACACGATCCCGTTCCGGACGCCGAGCGGCAGCGTGGTCTGCGGGGTGTGGCCGGCCCGCCACTCGACGCGGCCGGAGGCGGCGTCGAGCTTGGCGACCGTGAAGCCGGTTCCCGCGCAGTACAGGGAGGAGCCGCCGGACACGCAGCCGGATTCCGAGCCGCTGATGGTGATGTCCGCGTACGCCTTGTCCGGGGCCTGGGTGAGGTTCGCGCGCCAGGACTTCCAGCCGGTGGGGAGCGCCGCGGCGGGAGAAGTGGCGGCGCGGGACGCGGTGGTCCGCCCGCCGGGCGTGCCCTCGGTGCTCTTGGGGCGCGCCACCAGGTAGTACACCGACGCGGACACCGCCGTGACGGCCAGGGCCGCGCCGAGTGCGACGAGGAGGCGCACCCGGCGGCTGCGGCGCCCGGAGCCGGTCGAGGTCGTCGTGTCACTGCGCCTCCGGGCGGCCCTCCGGCCTCTCGCGACGGTCGGCAGGCCCGACACGGCCGGAGTGGTCGTCACCGGAGTGGTCGCCACGTCCGGCAGGTCCCTGAACAGCCGGTGCAGCTCGGTGAGGTCGGGCCGGGCGGTCGCGTCCTTGTCCAGACAGCGCTCGGCGATGCTCCTGAGGGGCTCCGGTACGCCGTCCAGGACCGGCTGCTCGTGCACCACCTGATAGCCCGTCATGTAGGGACTGCCGCCGTCGAAGGGGCGGTTGCCGGTGGCGGCGTACACCAGCAGCGAGCCCAGCGAGAACACGTCCGAGGCGGCGGTGACGTCCCGGGGCGAGGCGAACTGTTCCGGGGACATGAAGGGCGGGGTGCCGATCAGCCGCCCCGTCACGGTGAGGGCCTGGTTGTCGGCGGCGCGCGAGATACCGAAGTCGATGACGCGCGGACCGTCCTCGGCCAGCAGGACGTTGCTCGGCTTCAGGTCCCGGTGCACCACACCCGCCTGGTGGATGTCCCGCAGCGCCTCGACGAGCCCCAACGCCAGTGTGCGCAGCGTGTGCCCGCTCAACGGACCTTCCTCCGCCACGATTTCGGACAGCGTCCGGCCCGGCACGTACAGCGTCGCCATCCACGGCACTTCGGCGTCCGGATCGGCGTCCACCACGGGAGCGGTGAACGCTCCGCTCACCCGGCGGGCCGCCGAGATCTCCTGCCGGAAGCGGACGCGGAACTCCTCGTCCTGCGCGTACTGCGCGTGTACGACCTTGACCGCGACCTGCCGTCCCGAGGCGGAACGTGCCAGGTAGACGACGCCCATGCCACCGCTGCCGAGCCGGTCGACGAGCGTGTAGCCGCCTATCGACCCGATGGACTCCGATTCCCCGGTGCTCAGCGGCATGGCCGGTTACCTTTCCCAAATCACCTGTGTCGCACGCCTGTTCCGCGGCATCAGACTAATGCCTGCGTCACTCGCACATCGGCAAGGGTGGCTGACCTGAGGTGTGGGGAGCGCTGGGGACACGAGCCGCCGGTCCAAGGAGAAGTAATCCGCGCGCCGCATCCAACGGTGGTTTCCGAATGGCCTGTTCGAACTGGCCGATGGCCGATGTCGGCCAAACCCCTTACGGCGCGCCGAACTTGCAATGGACAGACTCCCGCCGAGTGTAGATGCGGAGCGTCACCCTGGAGATGCGAAGAGTGAAACTCGGAAAGTCAGGGGAACAGGGTGAAGGCACAGCACGCGGCGCTCTGCGTCGAAGAGGCGGAGGTAACGGTGAAGGAATTGCGGGCGGCACTGAAGAGGGCCGGAATTACGTTGCCGTCGCTCCGGATCGGCCCGGCGAGTCCGGCGCGCGAGGCACCTTGTCCGCGTGTCGAATGGGGCGGCTGCTCCATCGAGGTCGCGACCCGGCTCGCGGCGGCGCCGCGGTGAGGCCGCCGACGAAGCCGCCGATCGGCTCGTACGTCGTCGACACGCACACAGGGAGGGTGGGCATGGTGATGGGACACGAGGGACCGTACGTACAGCTGAGACCGCCGGGTGGGGGCAAGGAGTGGGACTGCGCGCCGGACACCGTCCGACGGGCCACCGCGGCGGAGCGGCTCAGCGCGGCCACGGCGTATGCGAACGCACGCAGCCGCGGTGAGGTCCCGTGAGCGGTGGTTCGGCGGACGTCAGCGCAACGGAGCGACCTCGGCACGCTTGCCGGCAGGACCGAGCCGGTCCAGGAGGTGCTGGATGTCTCCGGGGTCCGACGTGACGATCACGGCACCGAGGTCCGCCGCCAGCACCGCGACGGTGCCGTCGACCGGGTCCGACGTGGCGGCCTGTCCCAAGAGCGCCCCCACCCTCCTGGCGAGTGCGTGATCGAGTACGGGGACCTCGCAGCCGTTGAGGATCCGGGCCAGCTGGGCCTGGCGGGCGCCATCCCGCCAGGCCTGCGCCACGACCGGTGCGGGTGCCAGGGGCAGGCCGCCCGCGGTGAGATAGGAGCGGTGGGCTTGCCAGAAAGCGGAGTGGTTCCGTTCCGCGGCGATCAGTGCCCCGGCGTCATAGACCACGGGCCTGAGCGTGTTCACACGGCACCCTGCGACTGCTCGGCCGTGAGTGTGGGCTGAGTGACGCGGTTCATGAAATCGTCGACCCACGCCTGCTCGTCCGGCGTGGGCGCATCGACGTATGCCATGGCCTCCTCCGCCGCGGCCAGCCCGGCTTCGATCTTCGCCGCGTGTTCAGCGGCCCGCGAAAGCCAGGCGGAGACGCTCAGGCCTTCGCGCTCGGCGGCCGACTTGACCGCCTCGAGCGTCTCGCTCGGGATGGTGATGGTGACTCGCTCCAGGCTCATACCGAGAGTCTTACTGACGTGAGTGGTCGGCCGCCAGGCGAGTCGGCCGTATTCACCTGCAAGAAGTACGGCACCCGCCGGTGCATGTCCTCGCGTACGCGAGAATGGCCCCATGAGTCTGTTCCGCGACGACGGCATCGTGCTGCGCACCCAGAAGCTGGGTGAGGCGGACCGGATCATCACGCTGCTCACCCGCGGTCACGGCCGCGTACGGGCCGTGGCCCGTGGTGTACGGCGGACCAAGTCGAAGTTCGGGGCCCGGCTCGAACCCTTCTCGCACGTGGACGTGCAGTTCTTCGCGCGGGGGAGCGAGCTGATCGGGCGCGGCCTGCCGCTGTGCACGCAGAGCGAGACGATCGCTCCGTACGGCGGTGGGATCGTGACGGACTACGCGCGCTACACCGCCGGTACGGCCATGCTCGAAACCGCCGAGCGCTTCACCGATCACGAGGGGGAGCCCGCCGTGCAGCAGTATCTGCTGCTCGTCGGCGGGCTGCGCACCCTCGCCCGGGGCGAGCACGAACCGCACCTCGTCCTCGACGCCTTCCTGCTGCGCTCCCTCGCCGTGAACGGCTACGCGCCCAGCTTCAGCGCCTGCGCGAAGTGCGGGATGCCGGGACCGAATCGGTTCTTCTCGGTCGCGGCGGGAGGTTCCGTCTGTGTGGACTGCCGGGTGCCCGGCAGCGTCGTACCCTCGGCGGGGGCCCTCGAGCTGCTCGGCGCGCTGCTGACGGGAGACTGGGAGACCGCGGACGCGTGCGAGCCGCGGTATGTCCGGGAGGGCAGCGGGCTGGTGTCGGCCTATCTGCACTGGCATCTGGAGCGCGGGCTGCGCTCACTCCGGTACGTGGAAAAGTAAGACTGAGGGAGACGAGAAGCACATGGTCGTACGCGGGATCCTGGGACGCCAGCGCCGCGAGTACAAGACGCCGGAACCGCACCCCTCCGGCGCTGTCGCGCCCAAGCTCCCCGGTGAGCTGATCCCGAACCACGTGGCGATCGTCATGGACGGGAACGGCCGCTGGGCGAAGGAGCGCGGGCTGCCGCGTACCGAGGGGCACAAGGTCGGCGCCGAGCGCGTCCTCGACGTGCTGCAGGGCGCGATCGAGATGGGGGTCGGCGCCATCTCGCTGTACGCCTTCTCCACCGAGAACTGGAAGCGCTCGCCCGACGAGGTGCGCTTCCTGATGAACTTCAACCGCGACTTCATCCGCAAGACCCGCGACCAGCTCGACGAACTCGGCATCCGGGTCCGCTGGGTGGGCCGGATGCCCAAGCTGTGGAAGTCGGTGGCCAAGGAGCTCCAGGTCGCCCAGGAGCAGACCAAGGACAACGACCGGCTGACGCTGTACTTCTGCATGAACTACGGCGGTCGCGCCGAAATCACCGACGCCGCGCAGGCCTTGGCTCAGGACATCAAGGCCGGCCGGCTCGACCCGTCGAAGGTCACCGAGAAGACCTTCGCGAAGTACCTCTACTACCCGGACATGCCCGACGTGGACCTGTTCCTGCGGCCGAGCGGCGAGCAGCGCACCTCCAACTACCTGCTCTGGCAGAGCGCCTACGCCGAGATGGTCTTCCAGAACGTGCTGTGGCCGGACTTCGACCGGCGCGACCTGTGGCGGGCGTGCGTCGAGTTCGCCCAGCGCGACCGCCGCTTCGGCGGCGCCGTCCCGAACGAGCAACTGCTCGCGATGGAGCAGGGCATGCGGGGCCACGAGGAATAGGGCCCGATGTGTGAGGGGGCGCTCCGTCAGGAGGCGCCCCTCGGAGGCGCGAGGAACTGCGCGCCCAGCCCCCACCGACCCGCAGCCAAAAAGCAGCCCCCCGTTACCCCTTGGCGGATGCGCACTCCGCACAGGTGCCGAAGATCTCCACCGTGTGCGCGACGTTCACATAGCCGTGCTCCACCGCGATCGCCTCCGCCCACTTCTCGACGGCCGGGCCCTCGACCTCGACCGCCTTGCCACAGACGCGGCAGACGAGGTGGTGGTGGTGCTCGCCGGTGGAGCAGCGGCGGTAGACGGACTCGCCGTCGGAGGTTCGCAGCACGTCGACCTCGCCGGCGTCGGCGAGGGACTGCAGCGTGCGGTACACGGTGGTGAGTCCGACGGAGTCACCCTTGTGCTTGAGCATGTCGTGGAGCTCCTGCGCACTGCGGAACTCGTCCACCTCGTCGAGCGCCGCCGCCACGGCGGCACGCTGCCGGGTGGAACGGCCCCGAACGGGCGATCCAGCGGTTGTCACCGTTGCCTCCTCACGTCTGCCCTTGCCCGGCCATTGTGCCAGCCCGGACTGTGCGTGGTCAGACGCCGACCTTGCGTTCCGGGCCACGGGTGGCCGGAATCGCGCACTCCGCGGGGTCTGCGGCCCCCTGCGCGGCCGCCAGGGCCCGGGCCCGGCGCCGGGCCAGCGGGGTCGCCAGTGCGGTGAGCACGATGAACGCGCCGATGGTCAGCAACACGATCGTCGCACCGGGCGGCACGTCCTGGTAGTACGACGTCACGGTGCCGCCGATCGTCACGCTGACGCCGATGGCCACCGCGATCGCGAAGGTGGCGGCGAAGCTGCGGCTGAGCTGCTGGGCGGCGGCCACCGGGACCACCATCAGCGCGCTGACCAGGAGCAGGCCGACCACCCGCATCGCGACCGTCACGGTGACGGCGGCGGTGACGGCGGTGAGCAGGTTCAGGGCGCGCACCGGCAGGCCCGTCACTCGCGCGAACTCCTCGTCCTGGCTGACCGCGAACAGCTGTCGGCGCAGGCCGATCGTGACCAGGACGACGAAGGCGGCGAGGAAGCAGATCGCCGTGACGTCGGACTCGCTCACCGTGGAGAGCGAGCCGAAGAGGTACGAGGTCAGGTTGGCGGTGGAACCCCCCGCCAGGCTGGTGAGCATCACGCCGCCCGCCATGCCGCCGTAGAAGAGCATGGCGAGGGCGATGTCGCCGCGCGTCTTGCCGTACCAGCGGATCAGCTCCATCAGGATGGCGCCGAGGGCCGAGACGGCCGTCGCCATCCACACGGGATTGGTCGAGAGCAGGAAGCCGAGGCCGATCCCGGTCATCGCGACATGGCCGATGCCGTCGCCCAGCAGGGCCTGGCGGCGCTGGACGAGGTAGATGCCGATGGCGGGCGCGGTGATGCCCACCAGGACGGCGGCGAGCAGGGCCCGCCGCATGAAGTCGTAGTTCAGGAATTCCATCAGCTCAACGGTCCCATCAGCTCAGCAGTCCCGTCCGGATCGGTTCGGCGTCGTGAGCCGCGTGCGGGTGTACGTGGTCGTGGCCGGGCAGGGCGTGCTGGCCGACCGCCCGTGGGGGCGGGCCGTCGTGCAGGACGCAGCCGTCGCGCAGGACGACCGCGCGGTCGATCAGTGGCTCCAGGGGGCCCAGCTCGTGCAGGACGAGCAGGACGGTGGTGCCCGCCGCGACCTGCTCGCGCAGGGTCCGGGCCAGCACCTCCTGGCTCGCGAGGTCGACGCCCGCCATCGGCTCGTCCATGATCAGCAGCTCGGGTTCGCAGGCGAGGGCGCGGGCGATCAGTACGCGCTGGTGCTGGCCGCCCGACAGGGCGTTCACCGAGTCCTTGGCGCGGTCCGCCATGCCGACGAGCTCCAGGGCGTGCCGTACGGCCTCGTGGTCGGCCCTCCGCAGCACGCCGAAGCGGGCGCGGGAGAGCCGGCCGGAGGCGACGATCTCGGTCACCGTGGCGGGCACGCCGCCCGCGGCGGTCGTGCGCTGCGGCACGTACCCCACCCGCTTCCAGTCGCGGAAGCGGCGCCGCGGGGTGCCGAAGATCTCTATCGCGCCGCCGCTGACCGGGACCTGGCCGATGACGCTGCGGATGGCCGTCGACTTGCCGGAGCCGTTGGCGCCGAGCAGCGCGACGACCTCGCCGCGGTGCACGCTGAGGTCGATGCCGCGCAGGACGGGGCGCGAACCCAGCTCGGCGGTCACGCCGCGCAGGGATATGACGGGCTCGCTCACGCTGTCCTCCTGGAACTGGGACGGGGTGTCACTTGGCGCCCAACGCCGTGCGCAGCGCCTTCAGGTTCGACTCCATGACCTGGAAGTAGTCGCTGCCCCTGGACTTGCCGGTGATGCCCTCGATCGGGTCGAGGACGTCCGTCTTCAGGTTCGCGTCGCCGGCGATGGTCTTGGCGGTCTTGTCGCTGACGAGCGTCTCGTAGAACACCGTCGAGACGCCGTCGGCCTTCGCCATCTTCTCAAGGTCCTTCACACGGTTCGCGCTGGGCTCCGACTCCGGGTCCAGGCCGTTGATGGCCTCCTCGGTGAGGCCGTAGCGCTCGGCGAGGTAGCCGAAGGCGGCGTGCGTGGTGATGAAGACCTTGGTCCTGGTGTCCGCCAGCCCGGTCTTGTACTGGGCGTCGAGACCGGCGAACTTCTTCCGCAGCGCCGCCATGTTCTTGTCGTAGTCCGCGGCGTGCTTCGGGTCGGCCTTCTTGAGGGCCTTGGCGACCCCTTCGGCGACCTCGCGGTACTTCACGGGGTCGAGCCAGATGTGCGGGTCGGCGGCGCCGGACTCCTCGCTCTTGGAGGTGTCGTGCGAGGCCGCGTGGCCGCCGACCTCGGTGCCGTGCTTCTCCAGCGTGGTCAGCGACGCGGCGTCGATCTTGGTCTTGACCTCGGACTGCGCCACGGCGTCGTCGACGGCCGGCTGCAGGTTCCTGAGGTAGACGACGGCGTCCGCCGACTCGAGCTGCACGGTCTGCCGGACGCTGATCTCCAGGTCGTGCGGCTCCTGACCGGGCTGGGTCAGGGTCGTGACGTGCACGTGCGTCCCGCCGATCTGCTCGGCGAGGTACTGCAGGGGGTAGAACGACGCCACGATGTCGAGCTTCCCGTCGCTCTTGCCGTCGGCCGCCGTGGAAGCCGAGCAGCCGGTGAGGGCGCCGAGGCCGACGGCGGTGGCCAGGGCCGCGGACCCGGCCGTGCTGATGCGAGAAGCGGCGAGGCGCCGTCGTACGTTCATGACAGTCATTTTCAACAAACCTGGAAACGATTGTCAACAAGCCTTCGGTAAGCCCTGAGTAAACGAGGCGGCGAATGAGCCGGTAAGGGGCACGATGGGACGAGGTGTCCCCGAACCGATTTGATACGAGGGTGGGCGGCGCCGGTAACCTGAATCATTCGCTGCCGTCCGTTCGTAATGAAGAGAGCACCGTGGCCGCCGACAAGATCGACACCATCGTCAGCCTGAGCAAGCGCCGTGGCTTCGTTTTCCCCAGTAGTGAGATCTACGGCGGACAGCGTGCCGCCTGGGACTACGGCCCGCTCGGCGTCGAACTCAAGGAGAACATCAAGCGCCAGTGGTGGCGCTACATGGTCACCTCCCGCGAGGACGTCGTCGGTATCGACTCGTCGGTGATCCTGGCGACCGAGGTCTGGGTCGCGTCGGGTCACGTGGCCACCTTCACCGACCCGCTCACCGAGTGCACCTCCTGCCACAAGCGCTACCGCGCCGACCACCTGGAGGAGGCCTACGAGGCGAAGCACGGCCGCCTCCCGGAGAACGGCCTCGCCGACCTCAACTGCCCCAACTGCGGCAACAAGGGCACGTTCACCGAGCCCAAGCAGTTCTCGGGCCTGCTCACCACCCACCTCGGCCCCACGCAGGACAGCGGCTCCGTCGCTTACCTGCGCCCCGAGACGGCCCAGGGCATCTTCACCAACTTCGCCCAGGTCCAGCAGACCTCGCGCCGCAAGCCGCCCTTCGGCATCGCGCAGATGGGCAAGTCCTTCCGCAACGAGATCACGCCCGGCAACTTCATCTTCCGCACCCGCGAGTTCGAGCAGATGGAGATGGAGTTCTTCGTCAAGCCGGGCGAGGACGAGAAGTGGCAGGAGTACTGGATGCAGGAGCGCTGGAACTGGTACACCGGCCTCGGTCTGCGCGAAGAGAACATGCGCTGGTTCGAGCACCCCAAGGAGAAGCTCTCCCACTACTCCAAGCGCACCGCCGACATCGAGTACCGCTTCAGCTTCGGCGGTAACGAGTGGGGCGAGCTGGAGGGCGTCGCGAACCGCACCGACTACGACCTCGGCGCGCACTCCAAGGCCTCCGGCCAGGACCTCTCCTACTTCGACCAGGAGGCCGGCGAGCGCTGGACTCCGTACGTCATCGAGCCCGCCGCCGGTGTCGGCCGCGCGATGCTGGCGTTCCTGCTGGACGCCTACGTCGAGGACGAGGCCCCCAACGCCAAGGGCAAGATGGAGAAGCGCACGGTGCTGCGCCTCGACCCGCGCCTCGCGCCGGTCAAGGTCGCCGTCCTCCCGCTCTCCCGCAACCCCGAGCTGTCCCCGAAGGCCAAGGGTCTCGCCATGGCCCTGCGCCAGCACTGGAACATCGACTTCGACGACGCGGGCGCCATCGGCCGCCGCTACCGTCGCCAGGACGAGATCGGCACCCCGTTCTGCGTCACGGTCGACTTCGACACGCTCGACGACAACGCCGTCACGGTGCGCGAGCGCGACTCGATGAAGCAGGAGCGCGTCTCCCTCGACCAGATCGAGGGCTACCTGGCGGCTCGCCTCATCGGCTGCTGACCTGCCTTCTCGAGCCCCCGGTTCCCCGATGCGGGAGCCGGGGGCTTCGCACGTTCCGGACGCGCTTTGGTGAACGCGCGATGCCCGAGTGGGGCGCCGTGATCCACGGCCCCGACGGACCGGTGTTCCCGACGGACCGGTGGACCCGGCGGAGGACTATCCCTCCGTCGGGTCCACCGTTGCCTGATGCGCCTCGGCGAGGTGTTCCTCCGCCTTCAGCCACGGCAGGAACTGCGCGCCCTTGCGCCAGCCGCAGGTGTCACATCTGATCGTGCGCTGTACACCGGCGCGTTGGACATGGACGACGTGCTCGCGGCCGTGCTGGTCCCAGCGGCTTACCTTGCTCGTGTTGATCTGCAGCATGACACCTCCAGGTGTTACCGCTCCGCTTGCCCGGCAAGGCGTTGGCGGCAAGCCTTTCGCAGCAAGGAGTGTGCAGCATCAGGAAGATCAACGGGGGTTCTTCGGCCGCGAGTTCACCGCGTGGTCGTACGCGATCACGACCCGTCGCCGCCCCTCCACCCTCCCCTCACCCTCCGCACCCCCACCCTCCGCACTCCCGCCACCCTCCGAACTCCCGCACCGCCCCGATCTACACTCCGCTCATGACGACCGGAACTCCCGCCATCACCAAGGACCTCGCGCCCCAGGGCACCCTGCGGGCCTCGATCAACCTGGGCAATCCCGTGCTGGCCCAGGGCACACCGACGGCCCCGGCCGGTATCACCGTCGACCTCGCGCGGGAGATCGGCGCCCGCCTGGACGTCCCCGTGGAACTCCTCTGCTTCGACGCGGCCCGCAAGTCGTACGAGGCGATGGCGGAGGGCCGTGCCGACCTGTGCTTCCTGGCCGTCGAACCCGCGCGGGAGGCCGAGGTCGCGTTCACGGCGCCGTACGTCGTGATCGAGGGCGTGTACGCCGTGCCCCGCGACTCGGACCTGACGACCGTCGCCGAGGTCGACCGTCCCGGCGTACGGATCGGTGTGAAGCGCGGGTCCGCCTACGACCTCTTCCTCTCCCGCACGCTTCGGCACGCGAGCGTGGTGCGTGGGGAGGACGGGGTCGAGGCGTTCGGAGCCGAGGGGCTGGAGGTCGCGGCCGGGATCAGGCAGCCGATGACGGAGTTCGTCGCGGCGCGCCCCGAACTCCGCCTGATCGAGGACCGGTTCATGCAGATCCGCCAGGCGGTCGGCACGACGAGGGCCCGCCACCCCGAGACCGTCCGCTTCCTCCACGACCTCGTCGAGGAACTGAAGGCGAACGGCTTCGTCGCGAACGCCCTACGCCGCGCCCACCAGCCGGAGACCCTGGCCGCCCCACCCGCCCGTCCGGGAAGTTGAGTTCGGCACGTGATCGCCGAACTGCAGTGCGTGGTGCTGGACTGCCCCGAGCCGCTCCGACTCGCCGAGTTCTACGAGGCCTTGCTCGGCGGGAGTGTCAACCGGCCGGACCGACGCTGGGCGCTCGGCGAGGCCTGGTCGACGCTGCACACGCCGTCCGGTCTCGTGCTCGCCTTCCCATACGTGCCGGCCGCGGAGTACCGCCCTCCGCGGTGGCCCGATCCCGCCCACCCCCAGCAGTTCCACCTGGACTTCGGCGTCCCCGACCTGGACCGGGCGCGGGAACGGGTCCTGGCCCTGGGCGCGACGCCGCTGGACGTCCGCGACGGGCGGGCCTGGCACGTCTACGCCGATCCGGCAGGACATCCCTTCTGTCTGGTCCGCCACTGAGGAGTTGCGTCATGGAGCGGATGCTCCGACTGCTCCGGCCGTTCAGCTGATCGTGCGCGGCAGGCGCAGGCTCAGGGCCGTCGTCAGGGCCACGCCCGCCAGTTGGACCAGGAGGGTGGTGACGAGGGCGTCCCGCATGCCGTTGCTCGAGGCGAGGGACAGGAAGAGGGTGCCCAGGGTGGCGACGCCGACGGCGAGGGCCGACTGCTGGGTGGTGGCCATGACGCCACTGCCGACGCCGGCCCGCGCGGACGGCACCTCGGAGAGGATGATCCGGATGAGGACGGGGAGCTGGAGCGCCTGGCCCGCGCCCGCGACCGCCGCGCCCGGCAGCAGTTGCCATACGCCCAGGTCAGGCCAGGACCGCCAGGCGGCCAGCGCGATGAGGGCCACGCCCACCGCCTGGATCAGCCCACCCGCGGTGACGATCCGGGTGCCGTAGCGGGCGATCAGCCGGGGGCCGCAGAGGGAGACGACGAAGAAGACCGCGGCCATCGGCGCCAGGGCCAGGCCCGCCGGGACCGGGCCGAGGCCCGCACCTCGCTGCAGCGCCACCGCGATCACGAACATGAAGCCGCTGAAACCGATCGAGAACGGCACGATCATGATCAGGCCCCGGCGGAGCGAGGTCAGCGCGAACAGGCTCGGCGGCACCAGGGGCGTACGGCCCTCGCGGTCCTCCCGGCGCTCGACGAAGTAGAACGCCGCGGCGGCGAGGGGGAACAGCGCCAGCGACAGCCAGGTCCACAGGGGCCAGCCCGCCGCCCTGCCCTCGGTGAGCGGGGCGAGGAGCGCGAGAAGGGACACGGCGAGCAGCACCGTGCCAGGGGTGTCGATCGGCTCCGGGTGCTGCGAGCGCGTCTCGGGGACGGCGCGCGTGGCCAGGATCAGGCCGAGGATCACGACGGGCACGTTCACGAGGAACACCGCACGCCAGCCGGTGCCCGCGATGTCCGCCGCGACGAGGAGGCCGCCGAGTATCTGCCCGGCCACCATGGACAGACCGGCCGTGGCCCCGTACAGGCCCATGGCCTTGGCGCGGCGCGGGCCCGCCGTCGCCGCCTGGATGGTGGCGAGCACCTGCGGCAGCATCGCCGCGGACGCCGCGCCCTGGGCGACGCGCGCCGCCACCAGCGTCCAGGCGCTGGGCGCGAGCCCGCACGCCAGGGAGGTGATGCCGAAGGCCGCCATGCCGCCGAGGAAGAACTGGCGTCGCCCGAAGAGGTCGCCGAGGCGGCCGCCCAGGACGAGCAGGACGGCGTACGCGACTCCGTACCCGGCGACGACGAGTTCGAGGACGGCCTCGCTCGCGTTCAGGTCCCGGCCGATGGTCGGGAGGGCTACGTTGACGATGAAGAAGTCGATGAGGGGCAGCGCCGCTCCGAGCAGCACGGTGAAGAGGCCGAGGCCGCTGAGTACGGGTGCCGTGGAGGGCGAGCGGACTGGAGTCCTGAGGGTTCCGGTTTCGGTCACGTCCTCCAGACTTCTCCTGACCTCAGACGGGTACCAGAGTGTCCTTATCCTGGTAGAAGCACTACCTGGCAACAGGTTCCGGCGAACGGCAGGCTGGAGGCATGACGACGATGACGCAGGAGAGCACCGCCCCCCGGCCGGTGAAGGCCATCGACCCTGCTCAGCGGGCGGTGATCGATCCTGCTCAGCGGGCGGTGTCCGTGACGTCTCCGCGGCCGGTGGACCCCGAGCCGCACGGCTCCGCCGCCCCCCGCGGCAGCGAGATCCGGCGGCACGAGCTCGCCACCTTCCTGCGCAACCGCCGTGAGCGCATCACACCGGAACAGGTCGGACTGCCCCGCGGCCGCCGCCGGCGCACGCCGGGCCTGCGCCGCGAGGAGGTCGCGCAGCTCTCCGCCGTCGGCGTCACCTGGTACACCTGGCTCGAACAGGCCCGCGACATCCAGGTCTCCGAACAGGTTCTCGACGCCCTGGCCCGCACCCTGCTGCTCGACACCAGCGAGCGCGCCCACCTCTTCCGGCTGGCCGGAGCCGTCGACCCCACGCCCGCCGCGCGGTGCCCGACCCTCACCCCGGCCCTGCTCGAGGTGCTGTCCCAGCTGGAGCCGGTTCCGGCCTGCATCCAGAACAGCCGCTACGACATCCTGGCGTACAACCGCACGTACGCCCGGCTGATGATGCGCGACCTCAACTCCGTACCGCCCGAGGACCGCAACCTCATGATCCTCGCCTACACCCACCCGGAGTGGCGCGAGTCGATCGTGCTCCTCGACGAGACCATGCGTGTGATGGCCGCCAAGCTGCGCGGCTCGATGGCCGGCCACCTCGGCGAGCCCGCCTGGAAGCTGTTGGTCAAGCGGCTGCGGACGGAGTCGGCGGAGTTCCGTGAGATCTGGGAGCGGTACGAGGTGTACGGCGGCTCGCGCAGCAAGACCAAGCAGTTCCTGAACCCGTACGTCGGGCTGCTCACCGTCGACCACACCGACCTGTGGCTCGCCCCCGACATGGGCGCCCGCATGGTGACGTACGCGCCCGTGGACGAGCAGAGCCGCGAACGTCTGAGGCAGCTGCACGAGATCGCGCTGACGGCGGAGACGGAAGCGGCCTAGGCCGACAGGGCCCCGGGCCCGCCTAGGCGCGGACGCCCACCGAGTCCCTGACCTCCGTCGACTCCAGCTGCCGTGCCGTGCGCTCGGCCGTCCCACGTGCCCAGCGTCCGCTGGTCAACGCGCCCAGGACAAGCACGGCGAGACCGCAGCCGGCCAGGATCCACCAGCCGGGGCGGGCGGCCGACACGAACGTCTCCCGGTACGCCGAAGCGTGGATGCCGGAGGCCAGGACCGCGCCGACCACGGCGACACCGAGGGTGCCGCCGATCTGGCGGCTGGTGGAGGCGACGGCGGCAGCGACGCCGGCCTGGGTGCGGGGCATGCCGGAGACGGCGGTGTTGGTGATCGGGGCGTTCACGAAGCCGAAGCCGAGGCCGAAGAGGACGTACCCGATGACGAGCGTGACGTTCGACGTCTCGCCTTCGAACGCGGCGAAGAGAATCCCGCTCGCGGTCATCGAGACGCCCGCGATCAGCAGGGGCAGTCGCGGCCCCCGGTTGCCGACCAGCCGCCCCGACAACGGCGCGCACACGAAGCACATGACCGCCATGGGCAGCATCCACAGGCCCGCGTGCAGCGCGTCCAGACCGCGCACGTTCTGCAGATAGAGCGTCGAGAGGAACAGGAACCCGCTGAGCGCGGCGAACGCGCTGATGGCGACGACCGTCGCCCCGCTGAACGGCGCCGAACGGAAGAAGCGCAGGTCGATGAGGGGTTCGGCGCGCCGGGGCTCGTACCACAGCAGGCCGAGCAGCGCGGCGAGGGCGATCGCGCCGAAGGCGAGGGTCCTGGGGGCGCCGGAGCTGGGCGCCTCGATGATCGCGTACGTCAGGGAGCCGAGCAGTGCGATGACGAGGAGCTGCCCGACCGGGTCGGGGCGGCGGGCCTTGGGGGCGCGGGACTCGGGGACGTAACGCCAGGTGAGCAGGAGCGCGGCGAGGCCGACCGGGAGGTTGATCCAGAAGATCGACCGCCAGCCGACCGAGTCCACGAGCAGGCCGCCGACGATCGGCCCCGCGGCCATCGATATGCCGACCACGCCACCCCAGACGCCGATCGCGCGGGCGCGCTCGCGCGGGTCCGTGAAGGTGTTGGTGATGATCGACATCGCGACCGGGTTCAGCATCGAGCCGCCGACCGCCTGCACCATGCGGAAGGCGACGAGCGAGTCCAGGTTCGGAGCGACGGAGCACAGGACCGAACCGAGGGTGAAGATCACCAGGCCCGCCTTGAAGACCCGGCGGCGGCCGATGCGGTCGGCGGTCGAGCCCGCGAGCATCAGCAGCGACGCCAGGACCAGCGTGTACGCGTCGATGGTCCACTGGAGGCCCGCCACGCTCGCGTGCAGTTCCTTCTGCATGGAGGGGAGGGCGACGTTCAGGACCGTGTTGTCGAGGCTCACGATCAGCAGGCTCATGCAGCAGATCGCGAGGACGAGAAGACGGTGGCGGGGACTGAGCTCGGGCATTCCTCCAGCCTACGCTCGTGTCGATAGTGCGTCTAACTAATGACCCTCCCCTGACCCTCCTTTGTTGCGCACCGCACTCATTCATGACAGTCACCACAGTCATCGCACCCGTCCGCGTACGCGACAATGGGGGAATGTCCACGACCGCCCTCGCCCCCGCCGCCGTCGCCGCTTCCCCGCTGTCGATCGGCCCCCACACGGTCCAGCCGCCCGTCGTCCTCGCCCCCATGGCCGGGATCACGAACGCGCCGTTCCGCACGCTGTGCCGCGAGTTCAGCGGCGGCAAGGGCCTGTTCGTCAGCGAGATGATCACCACGCGGGCGCTGGTCGAGCGCAACGAGAAGACCATGCAGCTGATCCACTTCGACGCGACCGAGAAGCCGCGCTCGATCCAGCTGTACGGCGTGGACCCGGCGACCGTCGGCAAGGCCGTCCGCATGATCGCGGAGGAGGGCCTCGCCGACCACATCGACCTGAACTTCGGCTGCCCGGTCCCGAAGGTCACCCGCAAGGGCGGCGGCTCCGCCCTCCCCTACAAGCGCAACCTTCTGCGGGCGATCCTGCGCGAGGCCGTCAGCGGGGCGGGCGACCTCCCGGTGACGATGAAGATGCGCAAGGGCATCGACGACGACCACATGACGTTCCTCGACGCCGGACGGATCGCCGTCGAGGAGGGCGTCACCGCCATCGCCCTGCACGGCCGCACGGCCGCCCAGCACTACGGCGGCACGGCCGACTGGGACGCCATCGCGCGCCTCAAGGAGCATGTGCCGGAGATCCCCGTCCTCGGCAACGGCGACATCTGGTCGGCGGAGGACGCGCTGCGGATGGTGCGCGAGACCGGCTGCGACGGGGTCGTGGTCGGGCGCGGCTGCCTCGGCAGGCCGTGGCTGTTCGGCGACCTGGTGGCCGCCTTCGAGGGGCGCCAGGACGCCTACGCCCGCCCGACCCTGCGCGAGGTCGCGGCCGTCATGGTCCGCCACGCCACCCTGCTCGGCGAGTGGATCGGCGACGAGGCGCGTGGCGTCATCGACTTCCGCAAGCACGTGGCCTGGTACCTGAAGGGCTTCGCGGTCGGCTCCGAAATGCGCAAGCGGCTCGCGATCACGTCGTCCCTCGCCGAACTCTCCGACGGCCTCGCCGAGTTGGACCTCGACCAGCCCTGGCCCACGGGCGCGGACGGGCCCCGCGGCCGCACGTCCGGCAACAACAGGGTCGTCCTGCCGGACGGCTGGCTCAAGGACCCGTACGACTGCGCGGGCATCGGCGAGGACGCGGAACTGGACACGTCCGGGGGCTGACTCTCCTGCCGGGGGGCCGGGGGCCGGGGGTTCCCTCAAGCGCCTCCGACCGCCGTGAGCAACGCCAGCGGCGCCGCCGCCGAACGGGACTCCCGCACGCACGCGTGCGGATAAGGCACCGGCTCCCCGTGTGTCTCGCGGCCGTACCCCGCGAGGACCTCCGGCAGACGGTGGCCGGCGACCGTGGCGGCGTCGACGAGCGCGTGGGCGACCGTCCGGGCCTCGTCGTGCAGGCCGTAGCGGGCCAGTCCCAGCGTGATCAGCGCGTTGTCGTGGGGCCAGACCGAACCGCGGTGGTACGACAACGGGTGGTACGCCGGCTGGCCGGCGGCCAGGGTGCGCACTCCCCAGCCGGAGAAGAAGTCCGGCTCCAGCAGGCGGTGGCCGACCAGTTCGCCGTACTCCTTGTCGAGCAGCCCCGACCACAGCAGGTGCCCGGCGTCCGAGGCGAGGGCGTCGACCTGACGGCCGTCACCGTCCAACGCCAGCGCGGGGAAGGCGTGTTCACTCATCCAGAAGTCCCGCTGGAAACGGTCACGGAGGTCGGCCGCCGCCTGTTCGAGCAGAGCGGCGTAGACCTCGTCGCCCCAGACCGTACGGGCCAGGTGGGCGGTGCGGCGCAGCGCGTCGTACGCGTATCCCTGCGCGCCCGCGGCCATCACCGGCCCACTGGGACGGCTCCCGTCGGCGGAGCAGATCGCGCCGGGGGAGTCCTTCCAGTTCTGGTTGGCGAGGCCGCCGCCGTCCGCTCGGTAGACGAGATAGCCCACGGAGGTCAGACCGCCGTGGTCGAGCATCCAGCCGATCGCCGCCCGGGCGTTGGCCTCCAGCCGCCGGGCCAGGGCCGGGTCACCCGTCTGCTCGGTGTACGCGCCGAGCAGTACCAGGAACAGCGGCGTCGCGTCCACCGATCCGTAGTACCGCCCGTACGGCACCTGCCCGAAGTGCGCCAGCTCACCGTGCCGCACCTCGTGCACGATCTTGCCGGGCTGGGCCACCGCACCCGCTCCCCTCTCGACCGCCTGCGTCGCGGCGAGCGCGGGCAGTGTGGCGGCGGCGAGCTCGGGGCGGTAGGGGAGTGCGAACAGCGAGGTCAGCAGGGCGTCGCGGCCCAGGAGTGTGAGGAACCACGGCACTCCGGCCGCCGGCACCCGCAGCTCCTCGCCGTCCGGGCCCGTCGCCGGGACCTGGAGCACCGCGAGATCGGACAGCCCGCGCGCACAGGCCGCGGCCAGCTCCGGCCAGCCGGTCGGGAAGGGCACGCCGTCCGCGAACTCACCTTCCAGCGCCAGGAGTTGTTCATTCGCCGCGGAGGGTGAGGCGGGCACCTCCGGGTCCTTCAGCGCCCCGTGCGGGCGGGCCGCCACGCGCAGCGCAAGCACCGCCGAGGCGTGTGGTTCGAGGTCCAGGGTCCACACGAGGCGACGGGCGCCGGTGCCGGTCTCCTCGACCCCGTCCGGCGGCGGCTCGGAGGTGACCGTCGTACAGGACCGCCACTCCCCGCGCTGGTAGCTGAACTCCACCCCGTCATCGAGGACCTGACGCCCCCGTACGGCGCCGGTCTTGGCGTACGTACGGTGGTCGGAGCGCAGCTCGAACTGGTCCGTGAAGTCGACGTCCATGGTCAGCGCGATGCGCACGCTCGTGGGCGACGGGCGGTTGTTGGTGACGCGCAGCGCCTCCACGAACGCGCCGTCGGTGACGGCCTGTTCACGGAAGAGCGTGTACGCGGGCGGTTCGTTGCGCCCGCCGCGCGGGACGAGCACACAGCGCGCCGTGTCGCCGTCCGCGACCGGCGTCAGCGCCTCGGGCACCGCGCCGTCGACGGTCAGCTGCCAGCGGCTGAGGTGCCGGGCGTCCCGTACGAATAACCCGTCCGGGGAGCTGCCGCCGCGCACCCCGCTGATGTCCCCGCCGTCGCCCACGGCGGCGAACGTTCCACCGTGCACGAGCAGATGATGCCGGTCCGTCATCCCCGGTCCCCTCCTTTGGCGCCCGTCTCGAATGAACTGTGTGTCGTGTGTGATGCGTGCGATGTGTGTGGCGGCGTGCCCTGTGCCTTGTCGAACGCGCGGCGCCCCGGATGGGACACGCTGTGCGTCGACCGATCCGCCTGGTCGGCTCGCGCGGGCTCGTGCAGCAGGTCCAGCGTCAGCGCGGCCGTCCAGCTGAAGCCGAGCGCGCCGCAGGCCTCGCCGGTGTACGGATCCACGTACTCCGCGAACCCGGACGTGTCCGCCGTCTGAAGCAGCGCCGCCCGCAACTCCTCCGCGCGCCCGTGCTCCCCGTGCAGCCGCAGCCCGCGCTCCAGCAGCCAGTTCGTGTTGAACCACGCCGGGCCGCGCCAGTAGCGGTGCGGGTCGAAGGCGTGCCCGGTCAGGTCGTAACTCGGCGCCAGCCGGGCGACCCCGCCGAGCCCGAAGTGCGGCCCGCCCGCCGTGCGGACCAGGGTGGCGGCGATGTCGCGGGGGAGTGTGGGGAGGATGAGCGGGAGCAGCCCCGCCACGCTGCGTTCGGGGATCAGTGCCCCGGCGCGAGAGCGCTGCTCCGAAGCGAGAGCGCCGCTCCGAGAGCCCCGCTCCGATCCGCGAGCACCGCTCTCGGAAGAGCGCCGCTCCAAGGCAGGAGCACCGCTCTCAGGAGAGCGCCGCTCCGAACTGAGCGCACCGCTCTCGCCCCCGTCGCGCGCATCCCCGCCGTACGACTCCCCACCACCCCCGTCCTCGCCGTACACATCCCGGCAGAAGAACATCCCCTCCGTCGGGTCCCACAGGCGCTCCACCAGTGCCGCCGTCAACCGTTCCGCGCGGGCGTGCCGCGCCGTCCCCGCCGCGCCCAGTTCCTGCGCGATCGCGGCGAGCGCGTGCTCGGAGGCGATCAGCAGCGCGTTGAACGCGGGGTCCTCGACGGCGAACTCGCCGGCGCCGTCGGCGTACCCGCCGTCCCGGTAGTCCGTCGCGAGTCGCACGTACCGGCCGTAGTCGAGGTCCGTCGGCCGGTCCTCCGCGGACCCGTGGTCGAGGTCGGCGCGGCGGAAGGAGCGCGGCGCGGCCGGGGTGACACGGCTGAGCGGGGCGTCCCAGCACGGGCTGTTGTCCATGCCCTGCTCCCACGGGTGGACCACGGAGGCGAGCCCGCCGCCGCCCAGGTCCCGCCGGTGCAGCAGATAGCGGTGCCAGGCGGCCAGCCGGGGATACATCCGGGAGAGAAAGGAACGCGACCGGGACAGACCCGGGTCGGCCTGGTGCACCAGCCAGGCGGCGAGCGCGTGCACCGGTGGCTGCACGATGCCCGACGTCTGTACGGTGCGCGGGGCGCCCGCAGCGCGCCCCGCGGTCGAGGAGCGCCAGAAGTCGGGGCTCGGGAAGTAGGCGTCGAGCGGGACGGAGGGGTTGAACACGATGTGCGGGATCCGGCCGTCACCCCATTGGGCGCCGAGCAGCGTCTCCAGTTCCGTCTGTGCCCTCAAGGGGGACAGGTGGCGCAGGCCGATCGCGACGAAGGCGGAGTCCCAGGACCACTGGTGCGGATACAGACCGTGCGAGGGAACCGTGGACGTTCCCGTCCAGTTGCCTTCGAGTACCCGGGCCGCCCTGAGGTGCAGCGACCCGGCGGGCCGGTCGGGATCGTATACGTGCGTGCCGGAGTGGGTGATCTCGTGCGAGCCGGGCGGGGCGGGGGAACCCGAGGTGCGCGCGGGGGTGGTGTTCCCCGTGCGGCGGATGGTGAGTTGGGTTGTGCTGTCCACTCAGGTCTCCCCGAAGACGTCCGGCCGATCGGTTCGGCACTAGCTACCGTAGGGTTACGTCTATTTAACACGCAAAACTCAATATGTAATGCAGAGTTGGTGAACGCAAGGGGTTGGGCATGACAGGCATGGCGGGGACGGCGGGAAGGGCGGCGAAGGCCATGAGGGCCGGGCATCAGGCAAGCGCCGGGGAACTGCTCGAACTGGTGCGCAGCGGGCGTGCCACGACGCGCGGCGCGCTGCAGCAGGCCACCGGTCTGTCGCGGGCCACCGTCGGCCAGCGCCTCGACCGGCTCTTCCGCGCGGGCTGGCTGCGCGAGGGCGCGGGCGGCCCGGTGGACTCCCCCCAGGGCGGCCGGCCCTCGATCACCCTCGAGTTCGACGACGAACACGCCGTCGTCCTCGCCGCCGACCTCGACACCCGGCACGGCCGGGCCGCCGTCGTCTCACTGAGCGGCGAGATCCAGGCCGAGCACCACGGAAGCCTGCGCATCGAGGACGGCCCGGACGCCGTGCTCGGCGAACTCGGCCGCTGGTTCGCCGAGCTGCTGGAGAAGGCCGGGCAGCGCGCGGACGCGGTGTGCGGGATCGGGATCGCGGTGCCGGGCCCGGTCGACACCGACACCGGCAGGGTGGTGCAGCCGCCGATCATGCCCGGCTGGGACGGCTACGACATACGCGGGCGTCTGGGACGTGCCTTCGCCGAGCACGCCGGCATCAAGAGCGCCGGTGGTGCCGGTAGCGCCGGTGGTGCCACGGGCGCCGGGGTCACCAGGAACGGCACCCTGATCCCCGTACTCGTCGACAACGACGCCAACCTCATGGCGTACGGGGAACAGCGCACCGGTTATCCGGACTGTTCGGCGTTCGCCCTGGTCAAGGTCTCCACCGGTATCGGTGCGGGCATGGTCGTCGGCGGCTCCATCTACCGGGGCGTCGACGGGGGCGCCGGGGACATCGGGCACATCCGGGTGGGCGCGGACGCGCTGTGCCGGTGCGGTTCGTACGGCTGTCTGGCCGCCGTCGCGAGCGGTGGCGCGGTGGCGCGCAGACTCGCCGAGTCCGGCGTACCGGCCACCTCCGGATCGGATGTGCGCGACCTGCTGACGGCCGGGCACCCGGAGGCGATGGCGCTCGCGCGGGAGGCGGGGCGCCAGGTCGGGGACGTGCTCGCGACGGTGGTGACCCTGCTGAATCCCGGCGTCCTGATGATCGCCGGGGATCTGGCCGGAACCCCGTTCCTCACGGGTGTGCGCGAGCTGCTGTACCAGCGGGCGCTGCCGCGTTCGACCGCTCATCTGGACGTGGTGACCTCGCGGCTCGGGGAGCGGGCGGGGCTGGTGGGGGCCGGTGCGCTGGTCGTGGAGTACCTGTACGCGCCGGAGCGGGTGGAGGAACGGCTGGCGGCGCTGGGTGTGTGACGCCTGTGTGACGCACAGGGGTGGCGGGGCGTGTGACATCCGTGTGTCGCGTTCGCGTCGCGTCCACCTCGTGGTCCGCATGATGAAATTCAGGACGTCTTCACCGCGTGATTCTCGCCACCCTTGATAGGGGTGGCGCTCAGATGAGCGGATCTTGGGCGACTGCACTTCCCTAAGGGGTGGCACTCAGTGCCATCCCTTGATCGTTCATCGATTAAACTCAGACGTGTCGGAGGCTGCTCATCTGAGCGTATACTCCTAGCTGAGGGGGTTGATTCGTTCAAGAAGTGAAAACATCTCCCCGTGACCGCTTGCCAAGGCTTGACTTTCAATCGAGTGGCGGACGGGTGGTTACAGGCGCATGACGTGCAAGTGGACGTACCCAGGCGCCTTCGATCTGGGTATGTTCCTCGCCGTCAGGGCAGCCACCGCGACGTCGAGGAGTCGAGACTCGTGTCGGAAAACAAAGATCCCCATGTAGCCGAGAGCGACAGCGGCGTTGAGGGGACGAAGTTCGTTTACGACTTCACCGAAGGCAACAGGGACCTCAAGGACCTCCTCGGTGGCAAGGGTGCGAACCTCGCCGAGATGACCAACCTGGGCCTTCCCGTCCCTCCGGGCTTCACCATCACCACCGAGGCGTGCAAGACCTACCTCGGCAGCGGCGAGGAGCCGGCGGCACTGCGTGACGAGGTGAGCGCGCACCTCGAGGCCCTCGAAGCGGCGATGGGCAAGAAGCTCGGCCAGGCCGACGATCCCCTCCTCGTATCCGTCCGTTCCGGTGCGAAGTTCTCCATGCCGGGCATGATGGACACCGTGCTGAACATCGGCCTCTCCGACAAGTCGGTCCAGGGCCTGGCCAAGCAGGCCGGCGACGACCGCTTCGCGTGGGACTCGTACCGCCGTCTGATCCAGATGTTCGGCAAGACGGTCCTCGGCGTCGACGGCGAGCTCTTCGAGGACGCGCTGGACGCGGCGAAGACGGCCAAGAAGGTCACGGTCGACACGGAGCTGGAGGCCGCGGACCTCAAGAAGCTGGTCACCAAGTTCAAGAGGATCGTCAAGACCGAGGCCGGCCGGGACTTCCCGCAGGACCCGCGCGAGCAGATGGACCTCGCGATCCACGCGGTCTTCGACTCCTGGAACACCGACCGCGCCAAGCTCTACCGCCGCCAGGAGCGCATCCCGCACGACCTCGGCACCGCGGTCAACGTCTGTTCGATGGTCTTCGGCAACCTCGGCCCCGACTCGGGCACGGGTGTGGCGTTCACGCGCGACCCCGCATCCGGCCACCAGGGCGTGTACGGCGACTACCTCCAGAACGCACAGGGCGAGGACGTGGTCGCGGGCATCCGCAACACGGTCCCGCTCGCCGAGCTGGAGTCGATCGACAAGAAGTCGTACGACCAGCTGATGCAGATCATGGAGACCCTGGAGAACCACTACAAGGATCTCTGCGACATCGAGTTCACCATCGAGCGCGGCCAGCTGTGGATGCTCCAGACCCGCGTCGGCAAGCGCACGGCGGGTGCGGCCTTCCGTATCGCCACGCAGCTGGTGGACCAGGGCCTGATCGACGAGGCGGAGGCCCTCCAGCGTGTGACGGGCGCCCAGCTCGCGCAGCTGATGTTCCCGCGCTTCGACGACCAGGCGAAGGTCGACCAGATCGGCCGGGGCATCGCGGCTTCGCCGGGCGCGGCGGTCGGCAAGGCGGTCTTCGACTCGTACACCGCGATCAAGTGGTCGCGTTCGGGCGAGAAGGTCATCCTGATCCGCCGCGAGACCAACCCCGACGACCTGGACGGCATGATCGCGGCCGAGGGCATCCTGACCTCGCGTGGCGGCAAGACCTCGCACGCCGCCGTCGTGGCGCGCGGCATGGGCAAGACGTGCGTGTGCGGCGCCGAGGAGCTCGAGGTCGACACCAAGCGGCGCCGTATGACGGCCCCGGGCGGAGTGGTCATCGAGGAGGGTGACGTCGTCTCGATCGACGGCTCGACGGGCAAGGTCTACCTGGGCGAGGTCCCGGTCGTGCCCTCCCCGGTCGTCGAGTACTTCGAGGGCCGGATGCACGCGGGCGCCGACGACGCGGACGAGCTGGTCGCGGCCGTCCACCGGATCATGGCGTACGCGGACCGGGTCCGCCGCCTGCGCGTCCGCGCCAACGCGGACAACGCGGAGGACGCCCTCCGTGCCCGCCGCTTCGGCGCGCAGGGCATCGGCCTGTGCCGCACCGAGCACATGTTCCTCGGTGACCGGCGCGAACTGGTCGAGCGCCTGATCCTGGCCGACACGGAGGCGGAGCGCGAGGACTCCCTCAGGGAGCTCCTGCCCCTCCAGAAGCGGGACTTCGTCGAACTCTTCGAGGCGATGGACGGCCTCCCGGTGACGATCCGTCTCCTGGACCCGCCGCTGCACGAGTTCCTGCCGGACGTGACCGAACTGTCCGTACGGGTGGCACTGGCCGAGTCGCGCGGCGACGCCAACGAGAACGACCTGCGCCTGCTCCAGGCCGTGCACCGCCTGCACGAGCAGAACCCGATGCTGGGTCTGCGCGGCGTACGTCTCGGCCTGGTCATCCCCGGCCTGTTCACCATGCAGGTACGGGCGATCGCGGAGGCGGCGGCCGAGCGCAAGAACGCCAAGGGCGACCCGCGGGCCGAGATCATGATCCCCCTCGTCGGTACGGTCCAGGAGCTGGAGATCGTCCGCGAGGAGGCCGACCAGGTCATCGCGGAGGTGCAGGCGGCCGCCGGCACGAACCTCAGGCTCGCCATCGGCACGATGATCGAACTTCCGCGGGCCGCCCTGACCGCCGGTCAGATCGCCGAGGCCGCCGAGTTCTTCTCCTTCGGTACGAACGACCTCACGCAGACCGTCTGGGGCTTCTCCCGGGACGACGTGGAGGCGAGCTTCTTCACCGCGTACCTGGAGAAGGGGATCTTCGGCGTCTCCCCCTTCGAGACCATCGACAGGGACGGCGTGGGTTCCCTGGTGAAGTCGGCCGTGCAGGCCGGCCGCGCCACCCGCCCCGACCTGAAGCTCGGCGTCTGCGGCGAACACGGCGGCGACCCAGAGTCCGTCCACTTCTTCCACGAGGTGGGACTGGACTACGTGTCCTGCTCTCCCTTCCGGATCCCGGTGGCACGCCTGGAGGCGGGCCGCGCGGCGTCGACGGCGAAGGGCAGCGACCACCGCTAGCCTGCCGGAACTCCGGAGCCGCCGACGGTCGACCCTGACCCTCACCGACGGCCGACGGCTCCGGCGTACGAAAGAAACGGGGCGGCACCTTGTGCGGAGGTGCCGCCCCGTCGTGCATCATCTGCGGCGACTGTCAAGCTACGTCGCTGACCAGGCAAGTTGGCGTTTGCCGGCGTTGGTTGCCGTTGAACTCGCGTGAGGCCGTTGTGCCCTCCGGGTGGGGCTCTCGTCGATCGCCCCGCGCTGGTGGACGTAGCAGTCGCACGCCAGGGTGGCTGAAGTGGCACCGACCGGCTCGAGAATGGTGCACAGGGACAGCAACGGGCCTCCTTGGGCGGAGAGTTGGCCGACAACCTCGTCCCTGCCAAGAGGCCCGTTCACCACCGAACACGCTTTCGTTCACCAGGTTGGGGTCACGGCATCCAGGAAGCGCATCCGCGAGCGGCACGTCCGACCCGCGGCCCCGGATGGCGACGGGCCAGAGCCGATGGCAGCCTGGATGACAACACCGTTCGTGTTCGCAGGAGGTGGAGTATCCGTGCAAAACCACACGTCGCGCACCGGAAAACTGCTGAGCACTGCCGCGGCTGCCGCCCTGTCGGCCACACTCTTCCCTGTCGTGGTGGCCGCGCCCGCGGCGGCCGTGACCTGCGACCAGGCCGCCGCCAACCGGGCCCCGACCGCCGGGACGGTCACCCAGGCGAGGGCTGCCGTGATGTGCCTGATCAACGCGCAGCGCACACAGCGCGGACTGCCTTCCCTCACCATTAGCCAGGCCCTGACGAACGCGGCCCAGCAGCATGCTGTCGCGGCCGTCCAGCTGAAGTGGTGGGGACCGGGCAAGGACCCGCACCGCAACCCCCAAACCGGCTCGACACCGCAGACCCGCATCCAGGCGGCCGGATACTGTCCCAACCCCCGCTCGTGGGAGTTCAACGAGATCACGTACACCGGGTGGGGCGGATCGGGAACTCCGCAGGCCGCCGTCAACTGGTGGATGAGCAGCCCCGGCCACCGCGCCATCATCCTCAAGCCGTCGCTGCGCGAGATAGGCCCGTGGGCCCAGCCCGGCTCGGCGGACCGGGCCGGAGCCTCGTCGCCCAGCGCCGGCACCTACGTCGTGACGTTCGGACGCTGCCAGCGGTGAGGGGCGGCAGATGCTGAGTTCCCGGTTCAGGGTGTTGGCCATACACCCTGTGCCGAGGTGCCGCCCCGTCGTGCGACCGGGCACAGCCGTACGAAGCCGTCGAGCCCTCCGTACGGCGCCGCACTCAACTCGGCCTCGCCGCCACCGGTGCGGGCCGGCCGCTGCACCAGGTCTCGACCGGGCCCGTACCGCCCTTGGGTGCGTCGGGAGCGCGCAGAGCCGGTCGCAGCGCGTTCGACAGCAGGTTGCCGAGGATCTGCTCGACGGCCCCGTGCACCGCACGCACCGGCCCCGCACCGTTACTGCCGTACCGCTCCAACAGGGGGCCAGGCCCGGTGCCGTTCGACGCTGACCGTGTCCAGGTCGAGGAGTTCTCTGCGCAGCGGCGGGGTGCGGGTGCGGGTGCAGGTGGTGATGCCGGGGTCGGGGAACGCGTCGACGGCGGACATGGCCGGGACCGGGACGGCCCCGGAGCCCTTCGCCGCGAGGATCCCGCACCGCACCACCACCCCGTCGCCCTGTTTCCCCCGCCTCCGTGGCCCATGCCGAGGCGTCGTCGACTCCGTTGCCGGGCCACACCCCGAATGGTTCTCCCCCGAGACCCAGCCCTTCTCGAACGACTACGCAACGCCCTGGCACCGGCCGACGAGTTCGGCGCCCGCTCGTGCTTCTCGTGCTTCCGGATCACCTGATGGGATGGCGATTCGTAGGCCAAAGGATTCAGCGCGTTACTGATCCATTACCTTCTGTAACTCCTGGGGGCCGGTGGGGTCGTCGGGAGGTAGAGGGGTGACAGATGAAGAAGGCATGGGCTGGTGTGGTGGCGGCTGGCGTCTTTTTGGGTGGGGCGGGCACGGCAGCCGCGGCAGCCTGGCATGAACTCCCTGAGATGACGGTGCAGGGCGTGTACTTCTACGAGGGGCGGTACAAGTTCAACCCTCCGGGGCAAAATCACGGTTCCTTCGAGTGGGCCGGATCCCTTCACGACGCCGTGGCGCGGGATGGTCACAACGTCTACATGCAGGTCCGTGTCGAGGGGCACGGTGCGGTCCGGTACTACGGCAAGCAGGGGCGCACGGTGTCCCTGCACAAGTCCAACTGGGACGGGGCGCAGCAGTACACGGACGATGCCTACATCCGTGCCTGCGTCGACCGGGGGGCCGCTCAGTCGGACCTCTGTACCGCCGAACTGCACTACAAGAAGAACTGAGCGGTTACACCAGCGCCCGGGCCCGGGCGCAGGCCCGGGCCCGCTTCCCTTCGGGAGTTCAGATCAAAACGTTAGAAATCCTCTCTGGTAAGGGAATCGACCTCCATTACGGCTCGTCACAGGCCGTCAGAGGGGCTTCCATCGCCCTCCGCCGAGGTGAGGTCACGGCAATTACGGGGCAGAGCGGCTCAGGCAAGTCGTCCCTGCTGTACTGCCTCGCCGGGGTTCTGCCCGTCACCAACGGTGAAGTCCATTTCGAAGGACGTCTGTTGGGAGATCTCGACGACGAAGAACTCAGCGCCTTGAGGAGAGACCGTTTCGGTTTCGTCTTCCAATACGGCGAGCTTCTGCCCGAGCTGACCGTGGAGGAGAACACCGCTCTGCCGCTGAGGCTGGCCGGGCAGCGCAAGGCCCCCGCGCTCGCCGCTGCCGGCGAGGTATTGGGGCGTCTGGGCCTCGCGGATCTGAGGGAGCGGCGCCCTTCTCAGGTGTCCGGCGGCCAGAGTCAACGCGTTGCTGTCGCCCGTGCTCTCGTGCACCGGCCCGCAGTGGTCTTCGCCGACGAGCCGACCGGCTCGCTCGACAGTGAAAACGCGGCCACCGTGCTCAAGGAGTTCCTTGAGCTGGCCCGTTCGCAGGGCACGGCTGTCCTACTCGTCACGCACGATTCGGCAGTCGCGGCTCAAGCGGACAACCGCTACACGATGTCCGACGGCGTTCTCACCGCGCGGGAGCAGAGTGCGTCATGAGGGAACTCCTCCTGGGGCTGAGGCTGCTGTTCGGCAGCGGACGCGGTAATCGTGTGCGGTTCTTCCTTATGACACTCGGCAGCTCGCTCGGCGTGTGCTGTCTGGCCATCGTGCTGGCGATTCCCGGAATCCTGGAGGCGCAGGACGGCCGCGTCACCGGCAGGCAAGCCGTTACTCCACGGGATCAGTCAGGTCTGGCCGTCTTCGACGGCTACCCCCTGACCCTCGACCGCACGGATCCCTACGGCTCAACACCCCTCACCCGCGTCTTCACCGCGCGTGGTACCAGGGCTGTCGAGCCGCCCCCGGGACTCCCCTCGTTCCCCCGGGTCGGTGAAGTGTTCGTCTCGCCACGGCTGCACGAACTGCGGCTGCACAAACCGGCGTTGGCCCAGCTGGTCCCAGGGGAGGAAGTCGGGCTGATCGGTGCCGAGGGGCTGGCTCGCCCCGATGAACTCATCGCGTACGTAGGCATGAGCCGTGCAGCACTCGCCGGCGGCAGCCCTGTGGAGCGGTTCGGCGAGCGCTACGGGCCACCTCCTACGTTGGACCCGACGACCCTCGGCATCCTGCGGTTCGCACTGTCGGCGGTCGTGCTGCTCCCGCTCGCCGTCTTCCTCTCGGTCTGCGCACGCCTCTCCGCGGCCGACCGGGCACGAAGGCTGGCCGCGCTGCGCCTGCTGGGGTTGAGCAAGAAGGGGACTCAGCGGGTGAACGCCGCCGAGACCGTCGCCGCCGCCGGGCTGGGCGCGATCCTCGGACTCGGCGAGTACTGGGCCGTGAACCAACTCGTCTCACGAGTCGGCCTGCCGGGCTTCACGTGGTATCCGGCTGATGGCGCGCTGACGTTCCAGACCCTCGTGGTGTGTCTCGTCGGATGCCCGGCGCTCGCCTGGTACGTGGGTCGCGCCAGTGCGGGGAAGGCCGCTGCCAATCCCCTTGCCGTCCGGCGCGGCGCGGTGGAGAAGCCGCCCTCGAAATGGGTTTTCCTGCCGCTGATTGCAGGTCTGGGAGTCATCACGGGCTACTGCGTCGCGGGCGCGACCGGCCATGCTCCCACAAGCACCGCCGTGTCCTCGTTGCTGATGCCGCTGGCCATCATCCTGGCCGGTGTCGGGCTCGCGCTCTCGCTTCCGTCGCTGTCCCGATTCCTCGCGCAACGGATGGCGCGCACCACCCCGTCGCTCTCCCTCGGGCTCGCGATGCGGCGCAACGAGGCCGAGCCCGGCGGTGCGATCCGGGTGGCCACCGGGCTCGTACTGCTGGTCTTCGCGGCTTCCCTCGCGCAGGGGGTCGTCATCGAACTGAACGGGGTCGCCAAAAGCGTCTTGGCCGTCCAGACGTACGAGATCTCGTACGGAGAGCTGAGTGGGCCGCAGCGACGGGCCGTCGAGGCGGTGCCGGGGCTCCGCGCGCATGTCGTCACCCTGAGGTCGGACTCCGCCGACACGGGAGCGGCCCCCAGCCCTGGGGCCGTGGTGGCGACGTGCGGTCAACTGCGCAAGGCGGTGCCGTGGGTCAAGGGGTGCGTGGAAGGGCAGCCCATGAGGCTGTGGGATGCCACGCAACCTGAGGACAATGCCAAGGCGGGCGGCAGCGTCGTCTTCAGGCTGAAGGTGGGACAGCACTCCCGTGACCTGAAGCTCACTGTGCCGCAGCAGGCCGTCCGGTATCGCGACCATGAGGACATCCACGTCCTGCCGAGCGGAGCGATCCTGATCCCCCCAGCCGCACTGCCCCCGAACGCACGCCCGGAGAGCGCCACCCTCACACTCGTCAGTGGTCCGTCCGAGAAAACCGTCCGTACCGTCCTCGACGGCATCGGCGGTATCTCCCCCATGGCCGGTGTCACCACTCCGGGGCTGATCGTCGACTCGTTCCAACGGGTCACCATCGTAAAAACCCTTCTCGCCGTAGGCATGATCCTCGGCCTGATCATCGGTGTAGCCGCCTACCTCGTCGCGGCCACCGACCGGGCCGTCGAGCGGCGGCCGCAGGTTACTGCGTTGGCCTTGTTGGGGGCGCGGGCGCGGACGTTGCGGGCTGTGCAGGTGGTGCAGGTGGTGTTGCCGTTGGCTGTGGGGTTGGTGTTGGCCGTGGTGGTGGGGAAGATGGCCGAGTCGAGCTATCTGGTCACCGGGGGTGGGGCCGTCTTCTGGGACGGGGGCGGGGTTCCGTTGCTGCTCGTGTGTGCTCTCGGGGTGCTGGTCGTCGCCGCCGTGGGCGCGTTGCCGCTTGTGGGGCGGAGGATTGATCCCGAGTTGATCCGGCGAGACTGAGCGTACGGTGAGTGACGAGCAGTGGTGGAGAGGGGTCTGGGCATGGCCGGGTGGAATGTGAGTGACATCCCTGATCAGCGTGGCCGTACGGCCGTCGTCACCGGGGCCAACAGCGGAATCGGGTTCGTCACGGCACGTGAGCTGGCGCGGCGTGGGGCGCGGGTGGTGCTCGCCTGTCGGAGCGAGGCGCGGGGGAGTGAGGCGGGGGACCGGATCACCTCCGAAGTGCCCGGCGCGGACGTGGAGTTCGTACGGTTGGACCTTGGGGATCTCGACTCCGTGGCGGAGTTCGCGGCGATGTTCGACCTTGTGTACGGCGAGCGGCTTGATCTTCTCGTCAACAACGCCGGGGTCATGGCTCTGCCGTTCGCGCGTACGTCCGATGGGTTCGAGACTCAGTTCGGGGTCAATCATCTGGGGCACTTCGCGCTCACTGGGCTGCTGCTTCCCGCGCTGCTCGCCACCCCGGGCGCCCGCGTCGTGACCGTGTCGAGCATGTTCCACGTGCTCGCCAATATCGACATCCGCGACCTCGACAGCGAGCGCGGTGGGTATCGGCGCTGGGTCGCCTACGGGCGGTCCAAGACCGCCAATCTTCTGTTCACCCGCGAACTGGCGCGGCGGCTGGCCGGCGTCGGGTCCGACGTCGTCGCTGCCGCAGCTCACCCCGGGTACGCCTCCACCAACCTCCAGACCGCCGGGCCGAAGCTCGCGGGGCGCAAGGGCGCCGAGCGCGTCATGGAGATCGGGAACCGGCTCCTCGCGCAGAGCCCGGACGCCGGGGCCCTGCCCACGCTGTACGCCGCCACGGCGCCCGGTGTACGGCCCGACTCCTTCACCGGACCCTCGTTCGCGATGTGGCGCGGCGCGCCCGCGAGCTCCTGGCGGGCCGGGTGGACGCGCAACGACGCCGCCGGCGAGCGCCTCTGGAACGCCTCCGAGCAGCTCACCGGCGTGACCTACGACGCTCTCGCTCCGAAGTGACCTGAGCCCCGGTCCGCGTCCAGCCCGCGTCAGAGGGCGCCTCCGCTGTCCACCACCAGGTCCGTGCCCACGACCGACGCCGCGTCGTCCGACGCCAGGTAGAGGACGGCCGCCGCCACCTCCTCGGTCTTCGACACGCGGCCCAGCGGCAGGTCGTGACGTGCCCGCTCCACCCGCTCGGCCTCCGACTCGCCCGGCCGCAGTGACATCGTGGTGGCGGAGGCGCCGGGGCTGACGACGTTGATCCTGACTCCGTCGGCGATGTGGTCGAGGGCCGCGGCGCGGGACAGCGCGGTGACGGCGGCCTTGGCGGCGGCGTAGGCGGCGACGCCCGGGCGCCGGGTGTGCAGGCCGATGGTGGAGGCGAGATTGACGATCGCGCCGCCGGACGGCTGCGTCCGCATCTGCCGGATCTCCGCCTGAAGGGCGAGGAACACGCCGGTGACGTTGATGTCCAGTTCGGCGTGCCAGTCGGCCTCCGGAAGGTCGGCCAGCGGGGTTCCGCCGTGGAAGACCGCCGCGTTGTTCACCGCCACGTCCAGGGAGCCGAAACGGTCGACGGCCGCCTCGACGAGGGCGTGCACCTCGTCCGAGCGTGACACGTCCGCGGTCACTGCCAGCGCCTTTCCGCCCTTGGCCTCGATCAACGCGACCGTCTCGTCGAGCGATGCGGCGGTGCGGCCGGCGACGACCACCTGCGCGTCCTCCGCGGCGAACGCCAGGGCGGTGGTCCGGCCTATGCCGGATCCGGCGCCCGTGACGAGGGCCGTCTTTCCCGAGAAGCGTGTGCGTGTGGTCATTCCGGATCCCCTTATTTGACTGATCGGTTCAGTATGAAGGCGTACGTGGGCCTTGGGGCGTGGCCTTCAGTCGAGTAGCGTCAGCGCCTGTTCCGCCGCGTCCTGGACCCGGGCCGGGTCCGCGGACGCCTTGCCCACCACCCGTAGGCCCTGCATCAGGACCAGCAGCATGCGGGCGAGGGCGAGCGGGTTGCGGTCGGCGGGCAGTTCGCCCTGGGCCTGCGCGCGGACCAGGGCCGAGTGCAGCAGGGTCTCGAGGTGGTCCCAGTTGTGCTCGACGCGGCGGGCCGCGGCCGTGTCGTGGGGGGCCAGTTCGGCGGCCGTGTTGGTGACGAAACAGCCGCTCAGGCGCCCTCCCTCGGTCGCCGCCTCGGTCGCGAAGCGGCGCACCACCGCTCGTACGGCGGGCAGTGCGGGACCCGGCTGGGAGAGCTCCCGCAGGAGCTGCGGATTGCGCGCCTGCTGGTAGCGGTCCAGTGCCTTCAGATACAGCTCGTGCTTGTTGCCGAAGGTCGCGTAGAGGCTGGCGCGGCCGACGCCGAGGTGTTCGACGAGGTCCGTCATGGATGTCGCCTCGTAGCCGCGCCGCCAGAACAGCTCCAGGGCCGACTGCAGCGCGGCGTCCGGGTCGAATTCCTTGGTCCTGGCCATGGGGTGACCGTAGGACAATCGAGAATGATCGGTCAAGTAAGGTCGGGGTGACCGGCGGGCGCGAGGAGGTCCCGGTCACCCCGGCCGTCAGGAAGTCCGGACCTCGTACGTCGTCACCCGTACCGTCTCGTCGTCCAGGCACCGGCCCGACTCCAGGTCGAACCGCTGCTTCAGCAGGGGCGAGGCCACGAACGGGCGGCCCTGGTGGGAGCCGATCAGACCGCGGGAGAGGACCGCCGCGCCGCTGAACGGATCGCGGTTGTCGATGGCGTACATCCGGCCCGCGCGGTCGAGGAAGACGGCCGCCTGGCCGCCGTCCGGGAGCAGGGCGGCGACTCCGCGGCCCGGCGTCAGCGCGGACACGTCGCAGAGGGCCAACCAGGAGTCCGTCAGGCGGATGTGGACGACGAGGGTGGTTGTTTCGGGTGCCAGGGTCATCGCTGGGCGCTTCCTTCCAGGGCTTCCGAGGGGCGGCGGCCGATGCTCAGCAGCGGCAGGTCCGGCTTGATCTGGTCGCGCTCGGGGACGAAGCCGACGACCGGGTCGGGGGTGTCCGGGGCGTTCACGAAGGACACGAACCGGGCCAGTTTCTCGGGGTCGTTGATGGTCTCGGCCCACTCGTCGCGGTAGGCGGCGACATGCGCGGCCATCAGCGACTCCAGTTCCTCGCAGATGCCGAGCGAGTCCTCCACGACCACCTCGCGTACGTGGTCCAGGCCGCCCGGAATCCGCTCCAGCCAGGTCGACGTGCGCTCCAGACGGTCCGCCGTGCGGATGTAGAACATCAGGAACCGGTCGATCAGGCGGACGAGTTCGGCGTCGGAGAGGTCCTGTGCGAGCAGGTCCGCGTGACGCGGGGTGGCGCCGCCGTTGCCGCCGACGTACAGGTTCCATCCGTTGGCGGTGGCGATCACGCCGAAGTCCTTGGACTGGGCCTCGGCGCACTCGCGGGCGCATCCGGAGACCGCCGACTTGAGCTTGTGCGGGGAGCGCAGACCCCGGTAGCGCAGCTCCAGGTCGATCGCCATGCGGACGGAGTCCTGGACGCCGTAGCGGCACCAGGTCTGCCCGACGCAGGATTTGACCGTGCGCAGGGCCTTTCCGTAGGCGTGGCCCGACTCGAAGCCCGCGTCCACCAGCCTCGCCCAGATGAGGGGGAGTTGCTCGACCCGCGCGCCGAACAGGTCGATGCGCTGGCCGCCCGTGATCTTCGTGTAGAGGCCGAAGTCCCGGGCCACCTCGCCGATCACGATCAGCTTCTCCGGGGTGATCTCGCCGCCGGGGACGCGCGGCACGATCGAATACGAGCCGTTCTTCTGGAGGTTGGCGAGGAAGTGGTCGTTGGTGTCCTGGAGGGCAGCCTGCTCGCCGTCCAGGACATAGCCGCTGGCGCCGATGGTCGGGGCGAGGGAGGCGATGATCGAGGCGACGGCCGGCTTGCAGACCTCGCAGCCCTCGCCACCCCGGGCGCCCTCACGGCCGTAGCGGTCCAGCAGGACCTGGAAGGAGGGGACGCGCAGCGCGAGGGCGATCTCGTACAGCTCCTCGCGGGTCTGGGAGAAGCAGCCGCACAGGCCGTGGTCGACCTCGACGCCGCTCGCCTCCAGCTCCTCGTTGACGAGCTGGCCGAGGACCTTGACACAACTCCCGCACCCCGTACCGGCCTTGGTGCACTTCTTGACCTCGGGCACGGTGGTGCAGGAGTGCTCGGTGACCGCGCCGCGGATCGTGCCCTTGGTGACGTTGTGGCAGGAACAGATGACCGCGGAGTCGGGGAGCGCGGAGGGGCCGAGCGCGACCGGGGCGCCCGCGCCCGCCGGGAGCACCAGCTGCTCGGGGGCGATCGGCGGCACAGAGCCGGTGAAGGCCCGCAGGGTGCCGTACGCGTCCGCGTCGCCGACCAGGATGCCGCCGAGCAGCTCGCCGTCGCGGCCGATGACCAGCTTCTTGTACGTGCCCGAGCGTGAGTCGGAGTAGACGACGTCGAGGCAGTCGGAGGTGGCGCCGTGCGCGTCGCCGAAGGACGCGACGTCGACGCCGAGCAACTTCAGCTTCGTGGACAGGTCGGCGCCCGTGAAGCTGGCCTCGTCCGCGGCGATCGTCGCGGCGGCCGTCTCGGCCATCTCGTAGCCGGGCGCGACCAGGCCGTACACCCGGCCGTCCGAGGCGAGGGCGCACTCGCCGATCGCGAACACGTGCGGGTCCGACGTGCGGCACTGGTCGTCGACCGTGATGCCGCCGCGCGCGCCGACCGTGAGCCCGGTGTCGCGGGCGAGCTGGTCGCGCGGGCGGACGCCGGCCGAGAACACCACGAGATCCGTGGGGAGTTCGGAGCCGTCGGAGAGCTTCATCCCGGTCACCGCGCCGTCGTCGCCGGTGACGATCTCCTGGGTGCCCGTGCCCGTGTGCACGCTCAGGCCCATGTCCTGGATGGTGCGCAGGAGCGCCGCGCCGCCGCCCTCGTCGACCTGTACGGGCATCAGACGCGGCGCGAACTCCACGATGTGCGTGCTCAGCCCGAGTCCCTTCAGCGCGCCCGCGGCTTCGAGCCCGAGCAGGCCGCCGCCGACCACCGCGCCGGTCGTCGCCCGTGCCTTCGCGTACTCCTCGATGGCGAGCAGGTCGTCGATGGTGCGGTACACGAAGCAGCCCTCGGCGTCCTTGCCGGGCACCGGCGGGACGAAGGGGTACGAGCCGGTGGCGAGGACCAGGGTGTCGTACGTGATGACCAGACCCGAGCGCGCGGTGACCTGCCTGGCCTCCCGGTCGATCGTCTCGGCCGGGTCGCCGAGGTGCAGTTCGATGCCGTGCGTGGTGATGAACTCGGCGTCGGTGAGGGAGAGTTCCTCCGCAGTGCGGCCCGAGAAGTACGAGGTGAGCTGGACGCGGTCGTACGCCGGGCGCGGCTCCTCGCACAGCACGACCACACGGTGCGTGGCGGTCAGGCCGCGTTCGGCGAGCGCTTCGAGGAAGCGCTGGCCGACCATGCCATGGCCGACGAGCACGATGGTGTGCGCGCTGCCGTCGGTGGCGTTCGCCGCCGTCGTCATCGTCGTGTCCGTGGACATTCAGGAGCCTCCGTCGTTGGTGAGCAGGTGGAGCAGCGGGGCGCTGTCCGCGGGGGAGCGATGCGGTTCCCTCCCGGGCCCTCCCGGCTTCTCCCGGTCTCTCCCGGGCCGAGAGCGAGGGTGAACCGGGTCAGGGGGCGGGCGCATTCGAGGTCATGCACCGCAGCCTGCGACGCCGGTGTTACCCGGTCGCATCACGGCTGTTTCCCGGGAGGAACGCTGCCCTCAGCGGGAGCGACACCCGGTTGTGAGGGTTGGGTGGGGTCAACCGAACCCCCGGTCCTCGTGCGGGCACGATCGATCGCGGCGCCCTGGCACGGAAGCCTTGAGGCATCGGGATCCACCCGCTGACGAACAGGGGGACAGAAACATGGCCATCTCCGAGAAGCCGGAGCAGAAGCCGGAGCAGAAGCAGAAGCCGCCGCTCCCGCCGCCCCGCGACGACTCCGCCGTACGGGCCTGGCTGTTCGTCCGTGAAGCGTTCACCGCGGGCACCTGGCGCCGGGTCGCGTACGCGGTGCTGGCGTTCCCCGTGGGGGTGCTCTGCGTCCCGCTGGCTCTGCTGGGCGCCCCGACCGGGCGGTGGCAGCGGGGGCTCGTCCGGCGTCTCCTGGGCCGGGAGCTGTCCGGGTCCTCGCGGGGACTGGCCCACGCCACGGCCGCCGTACCCCTCAATCTCCTGGTGCTGGCCGTCACCGTCTACGGCTGGTCCCTGGTGCCGATGAACCTGGGCTGGCCGCTGCGCGCCGCCGGTTCCGACTCCTCAGACGCGTGGGGAGGGCCGACCTTCGCGGGGGCCTGGGCGTTCCACGCGATCGTCGGCGGGTTCGGCTTCCTGCTGCTCATGCCGTGGCTCGGCCGGGCCCTGGCAGCCGTCCAGCTCCGCCTCGCCGCGGCACTCCTCTCCTAGGTTGACGCCATGCACCCCCTCCGCAACCGCCTCCGCGCACTCGTGGCCTTCCCCTTCGGGCGGAAGGCCCTCGCGGCGCTTCTCTACGGGGTGATCGCCTTCCCGCTCGCCCTGGTCGGGTTCGTCCTCACCTTCGTGGGGCTGTTGGTCGGGGGCGTGCTGTCCGTGACCACGCTGGGACTGTGGCTGGTCGCCGTCACCGTGCGCGGGGCGCTGGCGCTCGGCAGGCTCCAACGTGCCCTCGCGCGGGGCCTGTTGGGGCTGGAGATCGAGGAGCCGGAGCGCCGCGAAGGTGCCGGGATCCTGGGCTGGCGGCGGGCGCTGCTCGGTGACCGGAGCGGGTGGCGCGCCGTCGCCTGCGCGCTGGCCACCCCCTTCACCGCCGTCTTCGGGTACACCGCCGTCGTCATCGGCTACGTCTATGGCGTCCTGCTCACCCTCCACCCCCTCCTCAAGCGGTGGAACTACGACACCCGGCGGGCGAGCGACGGCACGACGCACCGGGTGTCGCTGGAGTTCTTCGGGTTCCAGGTCGACTCCTGGCCACGGTGGCTGATCCCGGCGGCCCTCGGGCTCCTCCTCCTCGCCACCGCGTCCTGGCTGCTGCGCCAGGCCCTCGCCCCGCACCGGGCGCTGCTCGGCGCGCTGCTCGGCCCCGACCCCGCCGAGCGCCGCATCCGCACCCTGGAGGAGACCCGCGCTCAGGCCGTGGACGACGCGGCGGCGACCCTGCGCCGGATCGAACGCGACCTGCACGACGGGACGCAGGCCCGGCTCGTCGGCCTCGCGATGCACCTCACGATGATCAGGGAGCTGATCGGCGCGGGGGCTTCCCCCGACCGGCTCCTCGCCGTCGTCGACACCGCGCGGGGCAACGCGACCCAGGCCATCGCCGACCTGCGCCATCTGGTGAAGGGCATCCACCCTCCCGTACTGGACCAGGGCCTGGACACCGCCCTGGCCACCCTCGCCGCCGACAGCGCCCTGCCCGTCGAGGTCGCCGCCGACATCACGGACCGCCCGAGCCCGGCCGTCGAGTCGATCGCGTACTTCTGCGCCGCCGAACTCCTCGCCAACGCCGCCAAGCACAGCGGGGCGAGCGGTGCGGCGGTGAGCGTGACCGCCCGGGACGGACTGCTGCGGCTGAGCGTGCGCGACGACGGACGCGGGGGAGCGGTGATCGGCGCGGGCTCGGGCCTGACCGGGCTGCTGGCCCGCGCCCGGACCGTCGACGGCACCCTCACCTGCGACAGCCCTCCGGGAGGCCCTACGGTGGTCACGGTCGAGCTTCCCTGCTGACCGAGCCGCCCTCCTGTCCGAGCCGCTCCTGACGATCACGGGGATCACATGCGCGTCGTCATCGCCGAGGACTCCGCCCTCCTGCGAGAGGGGCTGGTCCAGCTGCTGCGGTTGCGGGACGTGGAGGTCGCGGCGGCCGTCGGGGACGCCGAGACGCTGCTCGCCGCCGTGGCCGAGCACCGTCCGGACCTGGCCGTCGTCGACATCAGGCTGCCGCCCACGCAGACCGACGAGGGTGTACGGGCGGCCGTACGGCTGCGCAAGGACCACCCCGGCACCGGGGTGCTGATCCTCTCGCAGTACGTGGAGACGACGTACGCCCGGCAACTGCTCGCCGACCCGGCCGGGATCGGATATCTGCTGAAGGAACGGGTCGTCGACATCGGCGAGTTCGTGGACGCCATGGAACGGGTCGCCGCAGGCGGCACCGCCCTCGACCCCGAGGTCGTCGCGCAGCTCTTCGGTGCGAGCCGGCGCGCCACCGCCCTCGACAGGCTCACACCGCGCGAGCGCGAGGTGCTCGCCCTGATGGCGGAGGGCCGGACGAACCAGTCGATCGCCGGCGCCTTCACCGTCTCGGAACGCGCCGTCGAGAAACACATCGCCAACATCTTCACCAAGCTCGACCTGCCGCCGTCGGGCACCGGGCACCGACGGGTGCTGGCGGTCCTGCGCTACCTGGACTCGGTGACCGTCACATAGGGTCGCGATCATGCCCGACATATCGCTGACCATCGTCGTTGTGCTCTGCCTCGCCTCCCTCGCGGCGGGCTGGATCGACGCCGTGGTGGGCGGTGGCGGGCTGCTTCTGCTCCCCGCGATGCTGCTCGGACTGCCGGGCGGTACACCGGCGGCGTACGCGCTCGGGACGAACAAGGCGGTCGCGATCGTCGGGACGACCGGCGCGGCGGTGACGTACGCGCGCAAGGCGCCGGTGGATGTGCGGCTGGCCGTGCGGATCGGGCTCGCGGCGCTGGCGGGCTCCACGGCCGGTGCCTTCGTGGCCGCCGGGCTGAGTACGGACGTGCTGAAGCCGGTGGTCATGGTGGTGCTGCTCGGCGTCGGGACCTTCGTCATGCTGCGGCCCGCCTTCGGTACGGCGCCCTCGACCGAGCCCGTGTCCGCGCGGCGCGTGCTGGCCGCGATCGGGCTCGCGGGCCTCGGGATCGGCTTCTACGACGGGCTCATCGGCCCCGGCACGGGTACGTTCCTCGTCCTGGCGCTGACCGCGCTGCTCCACTTCGACCTGGTGACCGCCTCCGCCACCGCGAAGATCGTCAATTGCTGCACCAACGCGGGCGCCCTCGCGACCTTCGCCTGGAAGGGGACGGTGTACTGGCAACTGGCCGCGCTGATGGCCGTGTTCAACCTGGTGGGCGGCATGGTGGGGGCGCACACGGCGCTCAAGAAGGGCAGCGGGTTCGTCCGGGTGGTGCTGCTGACGGTGGTGTTCGCGCTGGTGGCGAATCTGGCGTACCAGCAGTGGATCGCGTAGGCGCCGCAGGTGCCGGTCAGCGGCTGCCGGTGAGGTGGGCGAAGACGACCACGTTCCCCTGGTACCCGGTGGCCTTCGAGTAGTCGCCGCCGCAGGTGATGACGCGCAGTTCGGGGCGGGACGCGGCGCCGTACACCTTCTCGTCCGGGAAGTCGCGGGCCGCGTAGACCTCGACGGCGTCGACGGTGAACAGCGCGGTGCCGCCGTCGCGGCGGGCCACCTCGATGGCGCTGCCCTTCTTGAGGGCGCCGAGGTTGTAGAAGACGGCGGGACCGTTGGCGTTGTCGACGTGGCCCGCGACGATCGCGGTGCCTCGCTCGCCGGGGGTGGTGCCGGCCTGGTACCAGCCCGCGAGGTTCTTCTGCCCGGCGGGCGGGACGTCGAGGCTGCCCTGCGGGGTGAGGCCGAGACCCATCAGCGGGGCGTTCACGCCGATGGAGGGGATGCGGATGCGCTCGGGCGGGGAGTGGCGGAGCGCGGGAGCGCCCTGCCGGAGGGCGTCGCCGGTGCCGGCCTGGGCGGCGGAGGGCTGGGGCGGCGGGTGGACCTGGGTGCCGTTGTGGAGCAGCCAGGTCCCTGAGCAGAGGGCGACCACGGTGACGGAAGCTATCGCGGTGTTGCTGACCCGGCGCATATGAGCCTCCTCTCGGGGTCAGGGGTTGTGCGGTTGTGGTCGTGGCGGTCGTCGTGGTCCTCGTCGCAACCGTGGTCGTGGTCGCGGTCGTGGTCGTGGTGGGTCCCCTTCCCCCTCCGGGCCGCGAGGGGCGTCGGGCCACGGAGGGGGAGGGGACGGCGGTACCGGCGGACGGACAGCGGAGGGTGTCCGTCAGATCCCGTCGCCTCTCGCCCGGCGATGCAGGAGCCAGGTACCGCCCGCGGCGGCGACGGCCAGGGCCGCCACTCCCGCCGCGGTCTGCACGGGGTCGGGGCCGAGTGCGCCGCCGACCCCCGTGTTCACATGCCCACGCGGCAGATGGATCTGTTCGCGTGTGGCGGTCAGGTTCACGATCAGGTCGCCGGTGACCTGTCGGCCGCGGGAGCATTTCGCGACGATCTCGTACGTCCCCGGCTGGGCACTCGGCGGCACCTTGAACTGGCCGATCGCGTCCTGTTCGTGGGCGCTGGCGGCGAGTATGAAGATGCCCGCGCCGACCGCGCTGGCGTCACCCGTGGCGGTGCCGTCCGCCCCGCACGCCGCCGTGTTGACGGTGACGTCGGCCCCCGGGACGACGGTGGAGGGGAACACCTCCAGACTCTCCGTGGACCCGCCGTACGCGGGCGCTGTGGCGAGGCCCACCGCGGCGACGGCGAGCGCGGTACCGGTCAGCAGACGGGCTGTGCGTCGCATGGCTGTGCTCCTCCGAGGGGGCGCGGCCGGCGGCACCCCCAAGTGCCGCTGTGTCGGTCGTGCCCCTGCCCTTCCGAGGTAAGTGGCAGTCGGCCGGGTTCGCTTCCTGACAGGGCGTCATAAATACGGGGAAAGAGTGCCGGACGAGGGTGTCCGAGGGGCCGGAACGGTGGCGTTCCAGCAGGTCACCGGCGTACGGCTGAGGTGTCGCGGCAAAGAAGCCGAAGAGGGCAGGGAGGGCGTGCGAACGGGTGACGGGGGCGGGTGGGAGGCGCAGTGACCTCAAGGATGGTTGAGGTGACGGCCCGTGCGCCATGAAGGCGAGCACGAGGGCCGTTTCGGTCCCGTCGTCGCCGACCGGCCGCCGCGGGCACCGCACCCGGCGTCCCGGACCGCGCCGTCACGCCCACCCGGACGGCCCGGGGCGCCGCGAGTCGACCGCTCCGGCCGCTCCGGCCTCCTCGGCCGCTCCGGCCTCCCCGGCCTCCCCGGCCGCCCCGGCACGAGCGTGTGCCGCACGTGCCGGGGCGTGCCGGGGCAGCCGGTCGAGGCCCTGCTTGCAGCCGGTCGAAGCCCTGCCAGGCGCCTGGCGTTCAGCTCACGGACACCGCGGACCAGGCCGCCGCCACCGCGTTGTACTCCGTGCTTGTGGCCCCGTACAGGTCCTTCGCCGCGCTCAGTGTCGCCGTCCGCGCGCCCGCGTAGTTGGTCGAGGACGTCATGTAGACCGTCAGCGCCCGGTACCAGATCGCGCCGAGCTTGTCCCGGCCGATGCCGGTGACCGTGGAGTTGTTGCAGGTGGGGGAGTTGTAGCTGACCCCGTTGATGGTCTTCGCGCCGCTGCCCTCGGCGAGCAGGTACGCGAAGTGGTTCGCGACGCCGGACGAGTAGTGGACGTCGAGATTACCGACCGAGGAGCTCCAGCAGTCCGCCGAGTTGCCGTCCTTGGAGGGCTGGTCCATGAACCGCAGGGCCGCCTTGCCGAAGCCGGAGCGGACTATCTTCTCGCCGATCAGATAGTCCCCGGGGTCGGTGGAGTTGTTCGCGTAGAACTCCACCAGCGTGCCGAAGATGTCGGAGGTCGCCTCGTTCAGGCCGCCGGACTCGCCCGAGTACGTCAGCGCCGCCGTCTTCGACGTGACACCGTGGGACATCTCGTGACCGGCCACGTCGAGCCCGACCAGCGGCCCGAGCGTCGTCCCGTCACCGTCCCCGTACGTCATGCAGAAGCAACTGTCGTCCCAGAACGCGTTGTTGTAGTTGTTGCCGTAGTGCACGCGGTTGTACGAGCCCTTGCCGTCGCCCGCGATGCCGGTGCGGCCGTGGATGTTCTTGTAGTAGTCCCAGGTCTCGTTCGTGCCGTACTGGGCGTCGACCGCGGCCGAGGAACGGTCCGAAGCCGCCCCGGTTCCCCAGTGGTTGTCGGCGTCCGTGAAGAGGGTCGCCGGAGCGCGGCTGACGCAGATCCCGAAGACGCACAGGTCCGTCTTGTTCGCCGCGTCGCCCGTGTACGTGTTCCCGCGCGTCGGGTCCTTGAGCTGGTACGTCGATCCGGAGAGCGTGGTCTCCAGCGGGACCGTGCCGCTGTAGAGGGACCGGCCGTCACCCGTCGCGGTCTCGATGCTGTCCCACGCGTCGATCTGCCGGCCGCTGCGGGCGTCGGTCAGCACGGTGCGGGCGACCGGGTTGCCCAGCGAGTCCTGGCCCACCACGTTGGTGCGCCAGGCCAGCCGGGGTGCGCCGTGCAGGGCGTCCACGACGAGCTGGGGCCTGGCCGTCACCTTCTTCAGCGTCTCGCCGAGGTGCGCGGCGCGCAGTGCGGCGGTGGCCAGGTCGGCGGCCTCGGGGGCGGCGAGCGCGGGCGTGGTGGTGGGGACGGAGAGGTCGCGGGAGGTGGCCCGGTTCGCGCCGCGGTAGGAGCCGTCGCGGGCGAGGTGGACGACGAAGTCGCCGCCCAGGACCGGCAGTTTCCGGTACGTGCGGTCGTAGCGCACATGCTGGCCGCCGTCCGCGTCGACGACCACGTCACGGACGCTGGTGCCCTCGGCGGAGGTCAGGCCCAGCCGGGTGGCCTCCTTCACCAGAGCCGCGGCGGCGTTGTCGATCGCGGTGGCGCGGCCGGGCCGGCCGGTGGCGCCCGCGGTGGGGGTCAGCGCGGCCGCCAGCAGGGCGGTGGCGGCCGCGGCCACACCGGCCGCGGCCAGGCGGGAGCCTCGGGTGTGCGGTCGGGTACCTCGGGTCTGCCGTATCCGGATCCGACTCATCGGTCTCCTCGGGGAGGGGCGCTCAGACGCGTGGGGGCGCTGATGTCGAGTCAGAGTTAAAGGTCCATGACATGTCATGTCCATAGCCCGTGCGCGATTCCGCGAGGTGTGGAGAGAATCGTTTCCGCACCCTCACGAATGGGAGACGATCATGGAGATGGCCGCCGGAGCGGCTTCCTGGCTGACCGTGCTGACCACGACCGACGCCCCCGGGAAGGCGGAGGCGCTCGCGCGCGGCGCGGTCGAGGCGCGGGTCGCGGCCTGCGCGCAGATCACCGGGCCGGTGACCTCCGTCTACCGGTGGAAGGGGGCGGTGGAGACCGCGAGCGAGTGGCAGGTGCTGTTCAAGACCACGGGTGCGCGGTACGACGCGCTGGAGACGTATCTCCTCGCGGCGCACGACTACGACACCCCCGAGATCATCGCGACGCCCGTCGTCCGGGGGAGCGCGGACTATCTGCGCTGGATCGAGGAGGAGACCGTGGAAGGGGAGACCGTGGGGGAGGAGAGCGTGGAGTCGGAGACCAGCGCGTGACCGTCCCCTTCTTCGTCTACGGCACCCTGCGCCCCGGCGGGCACTACCACGACCTGTTCCTCCGCGGCCGTACGGAGTCGGAGGAGCCCGGCCGGATGCGGGGAGCCGTGCTGTACGAAGGGCCCGGATATCCGTACGCCGTGGAGGAGCCGGGAGGTGTCGTGCGCGGGGAGTTGGTGACCGCGCTCCCGGAGGCGTACGGACAGGTGCTCGGCGCGCTGGACCGGCTGGAGGAGTACGTGCCGGGCGACCCCCGCAACCTGTACGAGCGGGTGGCGCGGGAGGTGATCCGCGCGGACGGCACGGCCGTACGGGCCTGGGTGTACGTGGCCGCCCCGGCCGTTGCCGCGCGGTTGCGGGCCGGCGGCACCCTCGTCGAGGGCGGGGACTGGCACGCGGGTCGTTGAGGGCACGGGTGCGCCTGTCATCGAGGAGCCCACTCGTGCGGGTGGCGAGTCCGCGTGACTCCGCGCGCCCCCACGGCCGCGCCCCGGGCCGCCCCTAGGGTCCCGCCATGACCGACAGCGACATCACCCGGCGCCGTCTCCTCGCGCTGGGCGGCGCGGGTGCGGGGGCCGCTCTGGGGCTCGGGATCAACTCGTGCTCGTCGAGTCCCTCGGACACCTCGAAGCCCCCGGACACCTCGAAATCCCCGAACACCTCGTCCCCAGTGACCCCCGACTCCTCGTCCGCTCCGCACGCGCCTGCGGAGACAGGGGCAGCGCCCTCGCCCAGGTGACCGCTACACGGTGAGCCGCGTCAGCAGCACCGCCGGAGCCTGCGGCAACGTCACCCGCAGCGCCGACCCGTCCCAGACCACCGGCCCCGCCGACCCGTGCAGTACGTCGACCCGTACCTCCCGCCCCGCCAAGTGCGCCGCGGGCAGGGCGACTTCGGGGTGATCGCCCGCTCTGCGCCACACCAGCACATACGTGGTGTCGAGGAACGGCACCCGCATCCCCAGCGCCACCCACGCGTCCCGCCACCCGGGCAGCCCCAGCGGCCAGAACGGCACCGACCGGCACAGATCGCCCCGGACGGCCTTGTACGTCACCAACGCCTCGCGCACGAGCCCGAGTTGGGGCGGTGTCATGCGGTCCAGACGCCCGGAGAGATGAACCCGTCCCAGCAGCGCCGAGCCGAGGGTGAAGGCGATCTCCTCGTCCGTGAACTCCGGTTGCGGGTACGCCCACACGGCCCCCTGCTCGGGCGGCACCGCGGTCGGCGCGGCGGCCGCGATGGGCGGGTAGCGCAGGGGGTCCTGCTGGTCGGAGGTGGACTGGAGCTGGGCCACGGCCAGTGACGCGCCGTCCATGCGCAGCCCGCCCGAACCGCAGTTCTCGACGACCAGACCCGGGTGGCGGTCCAGGACGGCCGACAGCCAGGACAGCCAGGCGCGCGTGTGGTCGAGGAGACCGGGCGCGGAGGTGGTGATGTTGTAGTCGAGCTTGAGATAGCCCACACCCCACTCGCCGACGAGCCGGTCGACCGTCCGGTCGAGGTGCGCGCGGGCGGCCGGATGCGTCAGGTCCAGCTGGTGGCGGCCCTGTTCGGTGACGCGCACGCCGCCTTCGTGGCGCAGGAAGGCCTCGTCCGGCAACTCGGTGGCGAGCGGACTGCGGACGCCGACCACCTCCGGTTCCAGCCACAGCCCCGGCACCATCCCGCGCTCCCGGATCCGGCCGAGCACGGCGTGGAGGCCGTCAGGGCCGGGGAAGCGCCGCGCCGACGGCAGCCAGGCGCCGACACTGTCCCACCAGCCGCCGCCGCCCCCGCCCTCGTCCTCGCCCGTGTCCCCCTCCGCATCCCCGTCCCCGTCCCCGCCCTCGTCGTCGTACCACCCGGCATCGACGCAGAAGTACTCCGCGCCCGCCTCGGCCGCCGCGTCGATCAGCGGCAGCAGCTTCTCGGTGGTCGGGTCGCCCATGAGGGTGTTCATGTAGTCGTTGAAGACGACGGGGAGTTGGTCGTGGTCGGGGTGCGGACGGCGGATCCGGCGCCGGTAGTCGGTCAGCGCGGTGAGCGCTCCGTCGAAACCGTCGCCGAGCGCGAGAGCCGCGTACTCGGAGACGAACTCCGCCCCCGGGGACAGGACCTGACGCCATGAGTGGTCGTCCGCGGTCGGACCGCTCAGGGAGAGGTATGTGCGGTGGTCCGCCTCGCCCGCCTCCCACAGCCAGCTCGCGGCGGACTCGATCTGCCAGAGCCAGCAGCGCCCGTCGGTGCGGTCGGTGAGCGCGCCCATCGCCAGATGCCCGTCGGTGGGCCAGCTCCCGCGCCCGGCGAGCCGCACCCCGGCCCGGCCGTCGTGCCCATGGAACGCCCGGCCGACGTCGGGCACGGACTCCCGCAACTCCTCGGCGTACCAACGGCATTCGGCGAGCCAGTCGTTGCGTGCCCGGTGCACGTCGAGCACGTCGGGCGAGGGCAGCGCGCCCAGCAGCAGACTGCTCACTGAGCGCACGGTGACGGGGGTGTCGCCGTCGTTGCGGATCCGGACGCGGGCGCGCAGCACCGGTACCGCGTCCGGTGAGGAGTACTCGACGAAGACGGTCAGACCGCCCCGCCTGTCCTGGAGCTGGACGGTGAGATGGTGCCAGCCGTCGCCGTACGCCGCGTGGTGGGCGCGGTGGGTCAGGCGCTGCCCGAGCGCCGTACCGGTGAAGCGCGGCCCGGACCAGCCGGTGCCCTCTCCGAGGAGGGTCACGTCGACGAGCGGCAGCGCGGCCCCGGCGGCCTCGGCGGCGTTCTTGGGCTCCGGTTCACCGGGCACGGTCAGCCGGACCAGGCGGGGTGTGCGGCCGTCCAGGTCGAAATCGGCGGTGAGAGCGGAATGGCCCCAGCGGTAGCTGAACTCCTGCGTCACGCGATCCCCCGCCGCCGAGTCGATCCCGCACCGGTCCAGAGCCCCGGCGCGGTGGTGGGCAGGGGCTCATGCTAGTGCCGGGGGCACCGTCAACGGGCCTATTCACGGGAGCCGTTCACCGCAGGGAGGGCGGGCCGGAGGCTACTGGCGGTTCAGGGAGCGTGTGACGCCCGCCGCGATCGTCGTGGCCAGGATCCAGCCGACGGCGATCAGCAGATACGAGAGCCACTGGTACCAGCCGCGCGGCGCGAAGGCCGTCTCCTGACCGAAGTCCACGAGGGGCAGCAGAAGGTCGAGGGTGTAGAAGACCGGGTTGAAGCCGGGCGCCTCGGCGGGCTTCAGGGCGGGCGGATGGTGCAGTGCGAAGGCGGTGGCGCCGGTGCACAGCAGCAACAGCAGCCAGCCCGCCGCGCGCATCGGCCGGTAGCCGTAGCCGACGGCCGCGTCCTGGAGCCGGCCCCAGAACCTGGCGTAGCGGGGGAGGGTGCGGCGGTGCCGGCGGAGTTTGGCCAGCTGGACCGTGCGCGCGGCGGCGTCGTCGCCCGCCGTGCGGTACGCGGCGGCCAACTGCTCGTAGGCGTGGGGAAGATAGCCGCCCTCCTCGCGTTCCAGCAGCGGCAGCCGCTGCTCGGCGGGCAGATGCGGGGCGAGGGTGCGGTAGCCGAGGCCGTCGATCCGGACGCGGTCGGGCCACACCCCCGGAGGCACGTGCAGAAGGTCCAGCTGGGAGCGGCGCAGGTTCACGGTGCCCACGATCGGCGCGGCCTCGCGCAGCCACAGCTCGCCGATGACACAGCTGCTGGCACGCAGGGCCGGACCTCCGGGGTTGGACAGCCGGGCGTAGGCCAGATTGAGCTGGTGGGGAATCCTCGACCCGCTCAGGTTGACCCGGCCCCGCGCGCGCAGCCGCACGGCCCGCAGGTCGGTGCCGACCGACAGGGTCTCGGCGTGCAGGGCGGTCCCGCCCGCCGGTACGTGCAGCTCGGCGTCGTCGAGGGTGACCTGACCGCCGACCGTGGCCCCGTTCAGCCGTACCTGGCCGTGCGCGAGGAGGCCGACGGCCCACAGGTCGGTGCCGATGGTCGCGTGGTTGAGCTGGAGAACCGGTTCCTCGGCCCCTTCCGGGTCCGGGGTGTCCGGGGTGTCCGGTGCCGCCGGGCGGCCCAGCCGCGCCCCGTTGACGAACACGGCGCCGGAGATCTTCGCGCCCTGGAGCCGTATCGGCCCGGTGACCCGGCAGCAGCTGAGCCGCAGTACCCCGTCGACCCGCAGGTTGCCGGCCTTGAGCCCGGGGAGCACCGAGTCGCTCAGCACCAGTGCGCGCAGCTGCGCCCCGTACAGCTTCAGAGGCTGCTCGAAGTGGCAGAACCGCAGCTGCACGGCCTGTTCGACCGTCCCGTACACGAGATCCAGCTGTCCGGTGATGCGCGCGCCGGTGAGCTTCAGGCCGGCTATCTCGCCGTCGTGCGCCGGTCCGTCGATCAGCAGGGCCCGCAGCACCTCGGCGCGCACGGTCCGCTCGGGGCCCCAGGAGGCGCCGGTCGCGGGGTCGTCGGCGGGGTTCCCGCCGGAGTCGGCGGAGGAGGCGGGTTCCTCACGGAAGTCGACGCCCTCGCCGAGCGGAAAGGCCTCCCAGACACGGCGTTCCGCGGGCGTCAGACCGGCGGGATCGATGACCGTCCTCACTTCCGTGCCGCCGCGAGGGCCCGCGTCACCCCCGGCTCCTTCGGCCCCAGGAACTGCGGATCGCGCTTGAACACCGCGTCCAGCAGGGCCTTGCCCGCCGCGAACACCTCGCGGGTGCCCCCGTAGTACCAGGTGACGTCGTGGGTGGCGTCGACCCCGACGCCGTACGACCGCACGCCCGCCGCCCGGCACAGCGCGACGGCCCGCCGGATGTGGAAGTTCTGGCTGATCAGCACGGCCTCGTGGACACCGAAGATCTTCCGGGCCCGCACGCAGGAGTCCCAGGTGTCGAACCCGGCGTAGTCGCTGACGATCCGCCGGTCCGGCACCCCACGCTTCGTCAGATAGGTCCGCATCGCATCCGGTTCGTCGTAGTCCTTGCGGCTGTTGTCCCCGGTGACGAGCACGGCCTCGATCCGCCCGGCCCGGTACAGCTTCGCCGCCGCGTCCAGCCGGTGCGCGAGGTACGGGGACGGCTCGCCGTTCCACAGTCCGGCCCCGAACACCACCGCGACCTCGGTGCGCGGCGCGTCGGCCGTCGTACGCAGTCCGTCGGCCGTGCTCACGTACAGCCATGTCACCGGAAGCAGCGCCAGCACGCACAGCAGCATGACCGTCTGCACGGCCCGCCGCTGCCCGGCGCGGGTGCGCGGCAGGCGGGGCAGCCGCGGTCTGAGGATCCTCGGGTGCGGCAGGCGCGGCATGGTTGTTCGTCCCCCCGGTGGCGTCCGATCACGTCGGTATTCGACAGATGGGGACGCAGCGTAAGCCCGTTCGGTTCGCCCGGGTACCGTGACCGGGCTCACTCGGCGCCGCGGAAGCGCAGGTGGGAGGTGCTCACACCGTCACCGCACCGGGCCGTGAAGCCCCGGAAAACACCTGACACGCCCGTGCAACCGCGCCGCAACCTCGTGCCGTCACCATCGGTCCATGACGGCGTCGAACCCTTCTCACGACGAGTCCAGGACCCTGCCCCACTCTCGGTTCCGCCCGAGTGCGGGGACCCCCATCGGCGGGCAGCCGCTCGGTGGCGCCCACCTCGACAGTACGGCGCAACTCATGAACGCGATCACCAGCCAGCTCGGCAGTCAGCTCAGCCTCGTGTCGCTGAACGGGGCCCGCCGCCCCGCGCCGCCGCCGCTCGTCCTCGTCGCGCACGGCAGCCGCGACCCGCGCGCGCTGAGCACCGTACGCACCTTGACCGAGCGCGTCCGCGAGCTGCGCCCGCACCTGTCCGTGCACCTCGGCCACATCGAGCTCAACGAACCGCTGCTGGCCGATACGCTCGCCTCCCTCGACGCCGAGGACGCCGCCGACGGTGCCGTTCTCGTGCCGCTGCTGCTCAGCCGCGGCTACCACGTCAAGCGGGACATCCCCGAGGCCGCGGCCGCCGTACCGGGACTGCGGGCCCGCATCGCCGCCCCGCTCGGCCCGCACCCGCTCCTCGTCGAGACGCTGTACGCGCGGCTCGTCGAGGCCGGCTGGCGGACCGGGATGAGCGACGCGGCCCGGCGCGCCGGCGGGGTCGTGCTGGCCGCCGCGGGCTCGCGCGACCCGGAGTCGATCACCGACACCCGCCGCACCGCCCAGCTGCTGGCCGAACGCCTCGGCGTGCCCGTCGTCCCCGCGTACGCCTCCGCCGCCGCGCCCACCGTCGCCGCCGCCGTGCGCGCCCTGGCCGCGCGTGGCCGCCACCGCATCGCCGTCGCCTCCTACTTCACCGCGCCCGGCCGCTTCGCCACCGAGTGCGCCGCGGCCGCCCCCTGGATCGCCGCCGCCCCGCTGGGCACCCACGCCGCGATGGCCCGCCTGGTCCTGCACCGCTACGACCAGGCCGTGGCGACCCCCGAACCGGCGCCGGAACGCGAGCTGGCCTCGGCCTGATCCACGCCTCCTGGCGGTAGGCCACGCCCCGTTTGTCACCGCCTGCGTTTACTGTCGGGTACATGGACGGCACTGCGAAGGCACCGACGGCATACGACGACCCCGCCACGCCGGGCGCGTACGACATGTACGACGAGTCGTCCGTCGAGCGCTGGGCCGCCGAGCCCGACAAACGCCCCGGCCGCACCGCCTTCCAGCGCGACCGCGCACGCGTGCTGCACTCCTCCGCGCTGCGCCGCCTCGCGGGCAAGACCCAGGTCGTCACCCCCGGCACGCGCAGTCAGGCCTGGGACGCGAGCGCCCGCACCCGTCTCACCCACTCCCTGGAGTGCGCCCAGGTCGGCCGCGAGCTCGGCGCCGCCCTCGGCTGCGACCCCGACCTCGTCGAGGCGGCCTGCCTCTCCCACGACCTCGGCCACCCGCCCTTCGGACACAACGGCGAACAGGCGCTGAACGAGTTCGCGCAGGACTGCGGCGGCTTCGAGGGCAACGCGCAGTCGCTGCGCCTGCTGACCAGGATCGAGCCCAAGCGCTTCGTCCACGCGCAGGAGACGGGCGAACTCGTCAGCGTGGGACTGAACCTCACCCGCGCCGCCCTCGACGCCGCCACCAAGTACCCCTGGCCGCGCGGCGCCCACCCCACCGACCCCGCCTCGCCGAAGTTCGGGGCCTACGAGGACGACCGGCCGGTCTTCGACTGGGTCCGCAAGGGCGCCCCCGGCACCCGTACGTGCTTCGAGGCCCAGGTCATGGACTGGTCCGACGACGTGGCGTACTCGGTGCACGACGTCGAGGACGGTCTGCACGCCGGTCACATCGACCCCAACTGCCTGCACGCCGAGCCGGAACGCGAGGAGATCTTCGAGGTCGCCATCGGCCGGTACGTGCCCGCGGACACCGACCCGGCCGAGCTCTCCGCGGCCCTCGACCGGCTTCTGGAACAGGAGTGGTGGCCGCACGGGTACGACGGATCGGCCGTCGCGCAGGCCCGGTTGAAGGACGCCACCAGCCAGCTCATCGGCCGCTTCTGCCTGGCCGCCGAGGGCGCCACCCGCACGCGGTACGGCACCGGCCGGCTCACCCGGTACGCGGCGGAGCTGGTCGTCCCGCGCGCCGCCCGCCACGAGTGCGCCGTCCTCAAGGCCGTCGCCGACCGGTACGTCATGCAGCGTGCCGAGCAGGAGCGGCTGCGCGCCGATCAGCGGATCGTCGTCGCCGAGCTGGCCGAGGCGCTCACCGCCCGCGCCCCGGACGGTCTCGACCCGCAGTTCCGGGCGCTGTTCGACGAGGCCGGGGACGATCGTGCGCGCAAGCGGGTGATCGTCGACCAGATTGCTTCGCTCACCGACGCCTCGGCACGTTCACTGCACCTCAGGCTCACCACCCGCCCCACAGGCGGCGGCGGAGTGTGACCCTGCGTGGCCTGATCGGGCCACTCCCTCTTCCCGCATCACGCTGCGTGCGGGACGCTCGCCTGGCGACAACGTTACGAGGAGGCATCAAGTGGTCGACGCGGATCAGACATTCGTCATCGTCGGAGGAGGCCTGGCCGGCGCCAAGGCGGCCGAGACGCTCCGAGCGGAGGGTTTCACCGGCCGCGTGATACTGATCTGCGACGAACGTGACCACCCTTACGAGCGCCCGCCGCTCTCCAAGGGCTACCTGCTCGGCAAGGAGGAGCGGGACAGCGTCTTCGTGCACGAACCCGCCTGGTACGCGCAGAACGACGTGGAGCTGCACCTCGGCCAGACCGTCGACGCCATCGACCGCACGGCGAAGACCGTCCGCTTCGGCGACGACGGCACCCTCGTCCACTACGACAAGCTGCTCCTCGCGACCGGTGCCGAGCCGCGCCGCCTCGACATCCCCGGGACGGATCTCGCGGGCGTCCACCACCTGCGCCGCCTCGCCCACGCCGAACGCCTCAAGGGCGTCCTGGCCGCGCTCGGCCGTGACAACGGCCACATCGTGATCGCGGGCGGCGGCTGGATCGGCCTGGAGGTCGCGGCGGCGGCCCGCGAGTACGGCGCCGAGGTCACCGTCGTCGAGCCCCATCCGACCCCGCTGCACGCGGTTCTCGGCCCCGAGCTGGGGAACCTCTTCGCCGAGCTGCACCGCGAGCACGGCGTCCGTTTCCACTTCGGGGCCCGGCTCACCGAGATCGTCGGCCAGGACGGCATGGTGCTGGCCGCCCGCACCGACGACGGCGAGGAGCACCCGGCCCACGACGTCCTGGCGGCCATCGGGGCGGCGCCGCGCATCGGGCTCGCCGAGGCCGCGGGCCTGGAGATCGCCGACCGCGCGTACGGCGGAGGTGTCGTGGTCGACGACCGCCTGCGCACCTCCGACCCCGACATCTACGCCGCCGGTGACGTCGCCTCCTTCCCGCACGCCCTCTTCGACACCCGGCTGCGTGTCGAGCACTGGGCCAACGCCCTCAACGGCGGACCGGCGGCGGCCCGCTCGATGCTGGACCGCGGCGCGGTGTACGACCGCGTGCCCTATTTCTTCTCCGACCAGTACGACGTGGGGCTCGAGTACTCGGGCTGGGCACCCCCGGGGACGTACGACGAAGTGGTGATCCGGGGCGACGCGGGCAAGCGCCAGTTCATCGCCTTCTGGATGAAGGACGGGCGGGTGCTGGCCGGGATGAACGTGAATGTGTGGGACGTCACGGAAACCGTCCAGCGGCTGATCCGGTCCCGGGCCCAGGTGGACACCGAGGCGCTGGCGAACCCGCACGTACCGCTGGAGAGCCTTGTCCCCTGACCGATCAGAGGTCCCCGCGGCGAACGGCGGCCATCGACTGTCGCACCACCCCCGGCCGCGATTCCCGGGGGGCTACCCCCGGCCCCCCGGCCGGGGGCGTTCGCCTCGCCCCAGGAGTGTCAGTCCGGCCCCGTAGAATCACCTCGTGGCTGGAAGGATCAACGACGAGGACGTGAAGGCGGTTCGGGACGCGGTCCCGATCGACGCCGTCGTGTCCGAGTACCTCCAGCTGCGCAACGCGGGCGGCGGAAACCTCAAGGGTCTGTGCCCCTTCCACGACGAGAAGTCCCCGTCCTTCCAGGTCAGCCCGAGCAAGGGTCTCTTCCACTGCTTCGGCTGCCAGGAGGGCGGCGACACCATCACGTTCGTGATGAAGGTCGACCACCTCACCTTCTCCGAGGCCGTCGAGCGCCTCGCCGGGCAGGCCGGCATCACCCTGCGCTACGAGGAGGGCGGGTACAACCCCGCCCACCAGCGCGGCGAGCGGATCCGCCTGGTCGAGGCGCACAAGATCGCCGCTCAGTACTACGTGGAGCAGCTCGACACCAGCCCCGAGGCCGACGCGGGCCGCAAGTTCCTCGCCGAGCGCGGTTTCGACCAGGCCGCCGCCGCGCACTTCGGCGTCGGCTACAGCCCCCAGGGCTGGGACCACCTCACCCGCCACCTGCGCGGCAAGGGCTTCACCGACAAGGAGCTGCTCCTCTCCGGCCTCTCCCAGGAGGGCCGCCGGGGCCCCATCGACCGCTTCCGCGGGCGCCTGATGTGGCCGATCCGCGACATCGGCGGCGAGGTCGTCGGCTTCGGCGCGCGCAAGCTGTACGAGGCGGACAACGGCCCGAAGTACCTGAACACGCCCGACACCGCGATCTACCGGAAGTCCCAGGTCCTCTACGGCATCGACCTCGCCAAGAAGGACATCGCCAAGGCCAGCCGCGCGGTCGTCGTCGAGGGCTACACCGACGTCATGGCCTGCCACCTGGCCGGCATCACCACCGCGATCGCGACCTGCGGCACGGCGTTCGGCGGCGACCACATCAAGATCCTCAGACGCCTCCTGATGGACAACGGCTCGGCCCGTGTGATCTTCACCTTCGACGGCGACTCGGCGGGCCAGAAGGCCGCCCTGCGCGCCTTCGAGGACGACCAGAAGTTCGCCGCCGAGACGTACATCGCCATCGCGCCGGACGGCATGGACCCCTGCGACCTGCGCCTCGCCAAGGGCGACGAGGCGGTCGCCGACCTCGTCGAACCCCGCACGCCCCTCTTCGAGTTCGCCCTGCGCCAGATCATCCTGCGCTACGACCTGGAGACCCCGGCGGGACGCGCGGCGGCCCTGGACGAGGCGGCGCCCATCGTCGCCCGCATCAAGAACAGCGGCGCCCAGCACGAGGTCGCCGTGCAGCTCGCCGGCATGCTCGGCATCCTGGACACCCAGTTCGTGGTCAAGCGGGTGGCCCAGCTGGCCCGTTGGGCCCGCGACCGCGGCGGCAAGGGCCCGGCCCCCGCGGGCGGCCAGCGCCCCCAGCAGGCGTACGCCGCCGTCCGGACGCCCGCGGGCGGCCCGGCGCTCGTCCTCCGCAATCCCGTCTACGCCACCGAGCGCGAGCTGCTCAAGCTCGCCCTCCAGCGGCCCGAGCTGGTCTCCCCGGCCTTCGACGCCTACGGGATCGACGAGTTCACCGCCGCGCCCTACGCAGCCGTACGCCTGGCGATCATGGAGTCGGGCGGCGCCGAGTACGGCACGCAGGACCCACAGGAGTACCTGGTCCGGGTCCGCGAGGCCGCTCCGGACGACGTGGTCCGCTCCATGGTCACCGAGCTGGCCGTCGAGGCGATCATGCGCAAGACCGTCGACGAGACCTACGCGGGCGACCAGCTCGTCATGGTCCGCCGCCGCGCCGTCGAGCGCCGCATCGTGGACGTCCAGGGCGCCCTGTCCCGCGCCAGCGCCCACGGCGACCCGGCCCAGCTGGCGGCCGTGCAGAACGAGTTGTGGGTGCTCCAGCAGTACGGACAGGCGCTGCGCGAGCGGGGCGCGGAGGCGCTCTGAGGCCGCCCCTGCCCGGTCCGAGGGCCGGGCTGCCCGGATGGGCCCGGCGCACATGCCAATCCCGTACGCCGTTCAATCGGTTTCGCGCGCGCTGAGCTGCGCACTCGGAGGGCACGGTAACCACCGGGTCACGGACCGGACGCAAAAAGTCACCGCACGCCCCTCGTGGCGGCGATGTGTCGTACTCCACACTGGGTTCCGGTGCCTGAGTCCTCGGAGCGCGGCCGACCCGCACGCGACGGGTTTCCGATTCCCGCGGTTCCGCCAAACGACTACGGGATGGACAGCGGCGAGGCCGTCGACCCCATCCCCGACGTACCGCTGCCGCACGCCTCAGCAGCGACATTCCTGGAGGTCGCCCCCGTGCAGACCCAGACCCTCACACAGACCGACAACCTCACGGACGCGGATACGGACGCCGAGCCCGACGTCGTCACGGCGGTGCCCCCGCAGCGGGGTGCCGCGCACCACCCCGAGACGGAGCCGGACGGTCCGGCGGCGGACGCCGTCGAGGCCGAGGCCGAGCCCGTGGAGGTCGAAACCGAGGCCGAGGCCCCGGAGCCCGTCGCACTGCCCCGGGGACGCGGCACGGACACCGGAGGCCCCTCCTCGGACCTGTTCCGCCAGTACCTGCGCGAGATCGGCCGCATTCCGCTGCTCACCGCGGCGGAGGAGGTCGAACTCGCCCGTCGCGTCGAGGCCGGACTCTTCGCCGAGGAGAAGCTCCGCCTCGCCCCCGACCTGGACAGCCAGCTCGCCCTCGACCTCGACAAACTCGTCGTCATGGGCCGCATGGCCAAGCGCCGCCTCATCGAGGCGAACCTGCGCCTCGTCGTCTCGGTCGCGAAACGCTATGTGGGCCGCGGGCTCACCATGCTCGACCTGGTCCAGGAGGGGAACCTCGGTCTGATCAGGGCGGTGGAGAAGTTCGACTACGCCCGTGGGTACAAGTTCTCGACGTACGCGACCTGGTGGATCCGGCAGGCCATGTCACGGGCGCTCGCGGATCAGGCCCGTACGATCCGGGTCCCCGTCCACGTGGTCGAGTTGATCAACCGGGTCGTGCGGGTCCAGCGGCGGATGCTGCAGGAGCGCGGCTACGAACCGACGCCGGACGAGGTCGCCGCGCACCTCGACCTTCCCGGTGAGCGGGTGAGTGAGGTGTTGCGTCTTGCCCAGGAGCCGGTGTCGTTGCACGCGCCGGTGGGGGAGGAGGACGACGTCGCGCTCGGCGACCTGATCGAGGACGGGGATGCCACCTCTCCGGTGGAGTCCGCGGCCTTCCTGCTCCTGCGGGAACACCTGGAAGCGGTGCTGTCCACGCTCGGCGAGCGTGAACGCAAGGTCGTCCAGCTCCGGTACGGGCTCGCCGACGGCCGCCCCCGCACGCTCGAGGAGATCGGCCGCATCTTCGGCGTCACCCGCGAACGCATCCGCCAGATCGAGTCCAAGACCCTCAACAAACTGAGGGACCACGCCTTCGCGGACCAACTCCGCGGCTACCTGGACTGACCCGGGCCGCGGGGTGGTCCACAGCGGGGCGGAGCCTCCAAGGACGGGACGGGTAGGGGCGGCGGGGGCGAGGAAACACCTCCCCGCACCCCTACCCATCCTCAGCCCCTAGTCGACCTCGGCCACCGCCTGGGCGAACTGCGCCTTGTACAGGCGCGCGTACGCCCCGTTCGCCGCCAACAGCTCCGCATGCGCGCCCTGCTCGACGATCGACCCGTTCTCCATCACGAGGATGGTGTCCGCGTCCCGGATCGTGGAGAGCCGGTGGGCGATCACGAACGACGTCCGCCCGTGCGCGAGCTTCGCCATCGCCTTCTGGATCAGCACCTCCGTACGGGTGTCGACGGAACTGGTCGCCTCGTCGAGGACGAGGATCACCGGGTCGGACAGGAACGCCCGCGCGATGGTGATCAGCTGCTTCTCGCCCGCGCTGACCCCCGTCCCCTCGTCGTCGATGACGGTGTCGTAGCCCTCGGGGAGCGTACGGATGAAACGGTCCGCGTGCGCGGCCCGCGCCGCCTCCTCGATCTCCCCGCGGGTGACCTCACGCGAGGCCCCGTACGCGATGTTCTCCGCGATCGTGCCGCCGAACAGCCAGGTGTCCTGGAGCACCATCCCGATCCCGGCCCGGAGTTCGTCCCGGGACATGGACGCGATGTCGACCCCGTCGAGGGTGATCCGGCCGCCGGTGACGTCGTAGAACCGCATCAGGAGGTTCACCAGCGTGGTCTTGCCGGCACCGGTCGGGCCGACGATCGCCACCGTGTGGCCCGGCTCCACCTTCAGCGACAGGTCCTCGATGAGCGGCGTCTCGGGGTCGTAGCGGAAGGACACGTTCTCCAGCGCCACCCGCCCGCGCAGCTCGTCGGGGCGCGCCGCCGGCACCGGGTCGGCCTCCTGCTCCTCCGCGTCGAGGAGTTCGAAGATGCGCTCCGCCGACGCGACACCGGACTGCACGAGGTTCGCCATCGAGGCGACCTGCGTCAGCGGCATCGAGAACTGGCGGGAGTACTGGATGAAGGCCTGGACGTCGCCGATCGACAGCGAGCCGGACGCGACGCGCAGACCGCCGACCACCGCCACCAGTACGTAGTTCAGGTTCGACACGAACATCATTAGCGGCTGCATGACCCCGCTGTTGAACTGCGCCTTGAACCCGGCCTCGTACAACTTCTCGTTCTGCTCGGCGAACTGCGCCGCCGACTCCTCCTGCCGCCCGAACACCTTCACCAGCGTGTGCCCGGTGTACATCTCCTCGATGTGGGCGTTGAGCTTGCCGGTGGTGCGCCACTGCTGCACGAAGTGCGGCTGGGAGCGCTTGCCGATGCGCGTGGCGACGAAGAAGGAGAGCGGGACCGTGACGAGCGCGACCAGCGCGAGCAGCCACGACACCCAGAACATCATCGCGAGCACGCCGATGATGGTCAGCAGGGAGTTCACCAGCTGGCCCATCGACTGCTGCAGGGTCTGCTGGATGTTGTCGATGTCGTTCGTGGCGCGGCTGAGCACCTCACCGCGCTGGCGCTTGTCGAAGTACGACAGCGGTAGCCGCGAGAGCTTCGCCTGCAGGTCCTCGCGCATGTGGTAGACGGTCTTGTTGACGGCCCGGTTCACCAGGCGCGTCGCCACCGCCATCAGCAGGCCGGCCAGCAGGAACGTACAGAGCGCGAGCAGCAGTACGTTTCCGACGGCATCGAAGTCGATGCCCTTGCCGGGGGTGAAGTCCGTCCCGGCGAGCATGTCGGCCATGCCGCCCTCACCGCGCCGCCGCATGGAGGCGAGGACCTCGGCCTTGGTGGCGCCGGCCGGCATCTGCCGCCCGATGATGCCCGAGAAGACCAGGTCGGTGGCCTTGCCGAGGATCTTCGGTCCGACCACCGAGAGCCCCACGCTCAGGACGACGGCGACCAGCATCCCGTACATGGTGACGCGTTCGGGTTTGAACTGGGCCAGGAGCCTCTTCCCGGACACCTTGAAATCCATCGAGCGCTGATCGGGGCCGCCCCCGGCCATCATGCGTCCCATGGGCCCGGCCATCAGGCGGCCTCCGCTTCCGTCAGCTGGGAGAGAACGATCTCCCGATAGGTCTCGTTGTCGGCCATGAGCTCGTGGTGACGCCCCGTGCCCACCACCCGGCCCTCGTCGAGGACCACGATCCGGTCCGCGTCCCGAATGGTCGACACCCGCTGGGCGACGATCACCACGGTCGCCTCGGCGGTCTCCTGGGAGAGCGCCGCGCGCAGCGCCGCGTCGGTCGCGTAGTCGAGCGCGGAGAAGGAGTCGTCGAAGAGGTAGATCTCGGGGCGCTGGACGAGGGTGCGGGCGATGGCGAGACGCTGGCGCTGACCGCCGGAGACGTTGGTGCCGCCCTGTGCGATCGGCGAGTCCAGGCCGTTCTCCAGCCGCTCCACGAAGCCCTTGGCCTGCGCCACCTCCAGCGCGTGCCACAGTTCCTCGTCGGTCGCGTCCGGATTGCCGTACCGGAGGTTGGTGGCGACCGTCCCCGCGAAGAGGTACGGCTTCTGGGGGACGAGCCCGACCGTCCTGGCGAGCAGCGTCGGCTCGACGGTCGACACGTCCACGCCGTCGACGAGGACTTCTCCGTCGGTGGCGTCGAAGAGCCGGGGCACGAGACCGAGCAGCGTCGACTTGCCGCTGCCCGTCGACCCGATCACGGCGGTCGTCTCACCCGGCCGCGCCACCAGTTCGATGGACTTCAGGACGGGCTCCTCGGCGCCCGGGTAGCGGAACCCGGCGCCGCGGATCTCCAGGTGGCCGTGGCGCCGCAGCTCCACGACGGGCGCGCTCGGCGGCACGACGCTCGACGAGGTGTCCAGGACCTCTTCGATGCGCTCGGCACAGACCTCCGCGCGCGGCACCATCATGAACATGAAGGTGGCCATCATCACGGACATCACGATCTGCATGAGGTAGGCGAGGAACGCGGTCAGGTCGCCGATCTGCATGCCGCCGCTGGCGATGCGGTGGGCGCCGAACCAGACCACGGCGATCGACGAGAGGTTCACGACGGTCATGACCATCGGGAACATCAGGGCGAGCATCCGGCCGGTTCCGAGGGACACCTCGGTCAGCTGGGCGTTCGCGGACTCGAAGCGGTCCTTCTCGTAGTCGTCGCGGACGAAGGCGCGGATGACGCGGTTACCGGTGATCTGCTCGCGCAGCACCCGGTTCACGGTGTCCAGGCGCACCTGCATGGTCCTGAACAGCGGGCGCAGCCGGCGCACGATCAGGGTCACTCCGATGCCGAGCACCGGCACCACGGCGACCAGCACCGCGGAGAGCGGCACGTCCAGGCCGAGGGCCAGCACGATGCCGCCCACACACATGATCGGCGCCGACACCAGCAGGGTGAACGTCATCAGGGTGAGCATCTGCACCTGCTGGACGTCATTGGTGGTGCGGGTGATCAGGGAGGGGGCCCCGAAGTGGCCCACCTCGCGTGCGGAGAAGGACTGCACCCGGTCGAAGACGGCGGCCCGGATGTCCCGGCCGACGGAGGACGCCGTACGGGCGCCGTAGTAGACGGCGCCGATGTTGCAGAAGACCTGGACCAGCGAGATCCCGATCATCAGGGCACCGAAGGACAGGATGTAACCCGTGTCCCCCTTGACGACACCGTTGTCGATGATGTGTGCGTTCAGGGTCGGCAGGTACAGGGTCGCGCAGGTCTGCAGGAACTGCAGCAGCACGAGGAGAGCGATGGGTTTCTTGTACGGACTGAGGTAGGTCCGAAGCAGTCGTATGAGCACGCGGCTTCTCTCGGAGTCGTCGACGGCAGTGCGGTCGGTGGTGCACCACCCCCTATCGTCGAACACTCCACCCGTGTTACCTCAACCGATTAATCCAAGAGCGGACCAAGAGCGGACCGGAACCGGACCTTGAGACGTACGTCATAGGGTCCTTGTCGGCCTCTGCGCCCACCGGAACACCCGTCCGCACCTCCTCCGCGCCCCCTATGCCCGGAACGCCCCAGGATGCGTCTGTTCCCGTACGGACACGTACTGCTGCCGTACGGCCTGACCCACGGCCAGTTCCTCACCGGGCTCCAGAATCTGGGCGACCGCACCCTGCCAGACGGGTGGCAGCTGGGGATCGAGCGTGCCCTGCGAGACGCCGAGGGCCCAGGCCGCCTGACGGGCCGCGCCCAGCGCCGCGTAGTCCGCCGGCTGGGGGACGACGACCTGCGCGCCGAACAGCGCGGGCGCCGCGGCCTGTACGGCCGGCAGCTCGGCGGCCGCCCCGAGCAGGAACACCCGCCGTACGTCCACGCCGCGCCCGCGCAGCACGTCGAGCGCGTCCGCGAGCCCGCACAGCATGCCCTCGAAGGCGGCCCGCGCCAGGTGTTCGGGCCGCATCGACTCGCGCCGCAGTCCCGCGAGCGTCCCGGCGGTGTGCGGCAGGTTCGGGGTCCGCTCGCCCTCCAGGTACGGCAGCAGGACCAGCCCGTGGGAGCCCGGCGTGGACTTCATCGCCAGCTCGGACAGGCTCTCCAGGTCGGACAGGCCGAGCAGTTCGACGGCGCCGCGCAGGGTCCGTACGGCGTTGAGGGTGGTCACCACCGGCAGATGCATGCCGGTCGCGTCCGCCAGTGAGGTGATCATCCCGGAGGAGTCGACCAGCGCCTCGGGGTGTACGGCCATCACGGACCCGGAGGCGCCGAGGGACACGACCGCGTCCCCGAGCCCGATACCGAGCCCGAAGGCCGCCGCCATGGTCTCCCCGGTGCCCGCGGAGATCAGCAGTCCCTCGGGTGTCGTCCCCGCCGCCTCGGACGGGCCCAGCACGTCGGGCAGCGTGGCCTGGTGGCCGAGCGCGAGTTCGACGAGATCCGGCCGGTAGCCGCCGGTCGCCGCCGACCAGTAGCCGGTCCCGGAGGCCCCGCCCCGGTCGGTGGTCCGCCGCATCGGCCGCCCGAGCAACTGCCACACCAGCCAGTCGTGCGCCTGCAACAGCACGGCGGTGCGCAGCGCGGCGTCGGGCTCGGTCTTGTTCAGCCAGCGCAGCTTGGTCACCGGCTGGGCGGCCTGCGGCACGTGGCCCACGGCCTGCGCCCATGCCTCGCGCCCGCCGAGCGCGTCGACGAGATCGGCTGCGGCGACCTGTGCGCGCTTGTCACCGCCGACCATGGCCGGCCGCACCGTGTTGCCCTGCGTGTCCAGCGGAACGAGCGCGTTCTGCTGCGCGGAGACGCCGATGGCCTGCACGCCTTCGAGGAGCCCGCCGCCGGCCGCCTCGCCCAGGGACAGCAGCCAGGCCTGCGGATCGACATCGGAAGGACGGCCGCCGCCCTCGGTGGTTTCCACCGGATGCGGGGCATATCCCTGCCTGAGCACGGCTCCCGTGTCCGTGTCGCAGACGACGATACGAGTGAAATCGGGCGAACTGTCCAACCCGGCGACTATCCCCATGGCGGAAATTCTGCCGTACGGCGGGGGATGGGCGCGCCGAGCCGGGTGGTAGTGACCGGCTCACGGGGTGTCCGCCGGGCCGGGGCGCAGGTCGGACGGGGTGGCGCGTTCACCGACCCCGTCAGGGATCCCCTCGCCCTGCCTGCCGTAGTCGTTCGGCTTTCGGCCGGTGGGGGCTGATCGGGTGGTTCCCCGCGCCTCTCGCGGGGCCCTAGGTGTTGCTGGTGCCCCAGTCGTCCTCGCGAGTGCCGTTGGTGTTGCGTTCGCGCAGCGAGCGGACGCGGGCGGTGACCGAGTCGGGGACGTGGTCGCCCACCTTCTCGCCGACCGTGTGGAACGCCTTGCCCGCGATCTCGCGCCCCTGCTGGGCGGCGGTCTCGGCGGTGTTGCGCACCGCGGGGTTCTGCGCGACCTGGCGCGCGGACTTCTTCAGCTGCTCGTAGCGCTCGCGCCCGGCGCGCGTGCCGAGCACGTAACCCAGAGCCAGTCCGGCGACGAATGTGAGCCGGTAGCGCATGGCGGCCACCCTTCCCTTGCGTCGGCATCGGTGCGGGGGGAACCGATTGGCGGAGCACCCCCCTGCTTGCGCTAATGTATGTGTCGCAGCGAGCACACGCCCCCTGGCGAATACCCGGGTAGGTGCGTTCGATGCAACGAGGCAATCCTCCGTAGCTCAATTGGCAGAGCAGCCGGCTGTTAACCGGCAGGTTACTGGTTCGAGTCCAGTCGGGGGAGCTCGATCTCCTGTAGCTCAATTGGCAGAGCAGCCGGCTGTTAACCGGCAGGTTACTGGTTCGAGTCCAGTCGGGAGAGCAACGGAAGAGGACCCCTCAGGGGTCCTTTTTCATGTCCGGCGGAACCGCGCAGGCCATGCCGAAGTCCTCATGGTCATGCGTTGCCGACCATCCGAAGCAGGAGATCGTATGAGCGGCTATGCTGCGGCAGACGGCGCGCACAAATGTGCGCGACGCGCCGTAAGGGGCGGTAGCTCAGCCGGTTAGAGCAGCGGACTCATAATCCGTCGGCCGTGGGTTCGAGTCCCACCCGCCCCACTCCGCGCTACGCGGGCAGAATCGATCTGACCAGTACCTTCGCTGGTCGGAGACGAACCCGTGAGGGTCTTGGCGGCCCTTGGTGGTCATGCTGTCACGACCGGCAGGACAAATTCGGGACGCAGGTCACACGGCGGGACGCAATCCCTCGTCCGGGTCAACGCCGTCGGTCGGTGGCGGCTGTTGAGGCAGGATGAAGGTGTCGGCTGCCTGCCCCTCGGGCCGGGCGATGAAGCAGCGCAGAAGTGCGAAGTGAGAACGCCGGTCTTCCGAGTAACGATCGGTCAGGTTCTCGGTACGCAAGATCTCGTAGTCGAAGCCGACGCAGTACTTCCGGATCCACTTGGTGGCGGCGTCGACGGTCTGCTCCTGGCTCTTGCCAACAGTCCGGATCTCGCGGAGGACTTCGCCGTCGTGTCGGACCTTCGGGCGCACATCCCAGGCGCCTCCGGTGTGCCGAGCGGCATGTGCGTAGCTACCGGCCCTTCGTGGGCACCCCCCCCGGCCACGGCCGCGTCAGCCCGAGGCGCCGGTGTGCCCGCGCACCTTCATGAACCATCGGACCGGGTGCCGCGTCATCCTGGTGTGCGGCCCGTGCCGGGTGGAGCTGGGCGAGGGAGAGCAAGGGGACAGATGACGGCAGGTGAAGTGGTCGGTTTCGTACTGGCCGTGTTGGCGGGCCTGCTGTGTCTGTGGGGCGGTGTGCGGGAGGCGCGGCTGCAAGCGCGGCTGCGTCGGTACGGCGTACACGCCGAGGGGGTGGTGGTGGACCAGTATCTGGCGCCGTCGGACGAATTTGATTTGACGCCCGTCATCGAGTTCACCGACCGGCAGAGCCGACCCGTCAGGTTCACGCCCGTGGCGACGGGGAAGCGGATGGGGATGGACCTTGGAACCCATGTGCCGGTCGTCTATCTGCCCGAACGCCCCGAGAATGCAAGGGTGTTCACCCGGAAGCACCTCCGACCCACGGTCATCAGCCTGCTTACCGGAAGCGTGCTCTTCCTCGGCGCCGCGGTGTGGGTCGTGCTCACCAGCTGAGTTTGTTCCCCCTCCTCGTTCTCACTGACGGATCCACGGCCGGATCGCGGCGACGGTGACCGTGCCGTGCCGTGCCGTGCCGTGCCGTGAGAGACGAACGCTCTCTTGCCCCTCCAGAACCCGTTCGGCTCGGCCTGTGTGATCACCGCGGCGGCTTCGCACGACCCTGCATCCGCCCTGGTGGCCGCTGACGGGGCGGTGTTGGGCCTTCCAGGTGGCGAACGCGTGCTCGATCAGGGCCCAGCGTTCGTCAGAAGCCGTTCTTGCGGGACTGGCGGTCGCTCACGGTCTCTGAAGGCGTCGGCCCGGAACGGTCACTTCCTTGGTGTCGCCTCGGCGTCGAATGCGCGCTGGCGGTCGCGGATTTCGTCGTGGTGGTTGGCGGACCACGCGGCCAGGTCCAGGACGGTGGAAAGGAGTGAGGTGCCCAGGTCCGTCAGGGAGTACTCGACGCGGGGCGGGACTTCCGCGTAGGCGGTGCGGTTCACGAGCCCGGCGCGCTGGAGGTGCTTGAGGGTGAGGGTGAGCATGCGCTGGGAGATGCCGGGGATCGCGTCCGCGAGGTCGGAGTAGCGGAGCGGGCCTTCGGCGAGCGTGCCGATGATCAGCACGCTCCACTTGTCGCCGACCAGGTCGAGGATCTCGCGGATGAAGTTCGTCTCCTCGCTGTCCCACTGCGCGCACGGGCCCGGCTTGCGCCGCACATCTCGCAGTACGTCGGCACGCGCCGCTCCGATCTTGCCCGAGCTCATGACTGCCGCCACTCCTCACCGCACACATGAGTGTGCCTTTTGTAACGCTTTCAAAACTAATGACGGTGGGGCTACGAACAAAAAGTGAGGACGTGGAGGCGTCGCCACACGCACGCCTCCCGAACCGTCCCGAACCCTGAGATTTCGGAGATCCCCGAGATCCGAGATCCCCCGACGCAGAGAGCGCGACCATGACTTACCTTCTCCGTATCGACTCCTCCGCCTCCGGCGACGCCTCGTACTCCCGGCAGGTCGCCGACTCCTTCGCCAAGGACTGGAGCGGAGACGTCGTCACCCGCGACCTCGCCCTCAACCCGCTCGGCCACCTGGACGCTGCCGGCATCACCGCCCGTACGACCCCTGCCGACCAGCAGACCCCCGAGCAGCGTGCGGCAGCGGCACTGCAGGACGAACTCGTCGAGGAGTTCCTGGGCGCGAGCGCCTACCTGTTCGCGGTCCCGATGTACAACTACTCGATGCCCTCGGTGTTCAAGGCATGGCTCGACCACATCATGATCGTCGGGAGGACCTTCGGAACGGGCGACGCCGGCCCCGTCTCCGGCCGCCCGGCCGTCCTCGTCTCCGCCCGCGGCGGCGGTTACGGTCCCGGCAGCCCGCAGTACGGCAAGGACTTCGTCGTTCCCGCCCTGGAGACCATCCTCGGCGACGCGCTGGACCTCGACGTCCGCACCATCACTCCCGAGCTGACGTACGCGCTCGTCATGGAGCCGCTGAAGCACCTGGTCCCGCTCCACGAGACCTCCCTCGCCGAGGCCCACGACCTGGCCCACCGCTACGCCGCGGACCTGTCCCCGGTGGCCTAGGCCACCAGGACCGACAGGCCCTGATCCGGGCTCGCGCAGCGCCACGATGCGCGACGCCCCGAAGAGCGATGCCCCACGGGCAGTCACGAATATCGGGTCCATTGGCGGATCCATTGGCGGAATACACCCGCGGCCTGACAGCGGCCGCGCATCGCCGTCACATGCCGAACGGACTCACGCAGCCTTCACCATCCAGCACCATCCAGCACCGTCAAGGAGGAATTCTCATGACAAAGACCCTGGCCGAGGAGACCGGGGCGACCCGCACGCTCGTTCAGGCCGTGTACGACGCGCTCCTGTCGGGCGAACCGACCACGCTCGGCGAGCTGTTCGCCGACGACCTGGTCGTGCGCCAGCCGCCGTACCTGCCCTGGGGCGGGGAACACCGCACGCTCGCCGGTGTCGCGGCGCTCACCGGGTCGATCTCCGAGCATCTGAACGTCATGAAGATGACGGTCGAGCGGATCGTGGTCGACGGCGACACCGCCATCGGACTGCTCCGTTTCCCCGACCTCAGGACCGGCGAGAACGTGGTCGTGGCCGAGGAGCTGATCGTGCGCGACGGCAAGGTCGCCGAGGCGCGGCTCTACTACCACGACACCCAGGCGGTCCCGCTGAACAGCGCACACAACCGCTAGTGAGCGGTCCCGCCCGGCGGACTGATCCGCCGGGCCGAACCGCTCACGGAGAAGGCAATGGACCGAACGGATCGCCCCAGGCGGCCTTCATGACCAAGGAGAAGAAAATGGAAGGGCTGAAGGGCAAGACCTTCATCGTGACCGGCGGCGGATCCGGAATAGGGGCGGCCACCGTACTGCGTCTGCTGTCCGAGGGGGCACAGGTCGTGGCCGGGGGCACCCGCGCCGAGGGCCTCGCGCAGACCCGCGACCAGGCCGGGGCGCTGGCGGACAATCTGCTGACCGCCCAGTTCGACCTGCGCGACGAGGCCTCGATCGAGTCCTTCGTCGCCAAGGCCACCCAATCGTTCGGCCGGCTCGACGGCGTCGCCAACGTCGCCGCGGCGGTCCGCCCGGATCTCATGAGCCGGGACCTGGGCGTAGACACGCTGGACGTCGACGTATGGACCGAGGTGATGCGGACCAACCTCATCGGCACCGGCATCGTCATCCGGGAAAGCCTGCCCGCCATCGTCGCCGCCGGCGGCGGCTCGATCGTCAACGTCTCCTCGGCCGGCCCCTTCCTGGGAGGCCCTGCCCCCACCGCCTACAGCGCCTCCAAGCACGCGCTGCACTCGCTGACCCGTCACACGGCTCGCACCTGGGGCAAGCAGAACGTGCGCGCCAACGCCGTCGCCCCGGGCGCGGTCCTGACGGAAGCGGCCGCGAAGGTGATGACGGACGAGGCCACGGAGGAGTTCCTGCAGGGCACCGCCCTCCCTCGCCTCGGCCAGCCGGACGACCTCGCCTCCATGCTCGCCTTCCTCCTGTCCGACGAAGGCAGCTGGATCACCGGCCAGATCCTCTCCGTCGACGGCGGCCTGACCATGCGCGAGTAGTCGTTCCGCGCACCCCGCAGCTCGCTCATGTCGCGCCACCGGGCGCGATCTGGCTGCCCGAAGCGAAGGAGCGAGAAGGGAAATCAGCTCACTTACCGCCCTTTCAAGGCGCCACGGGACACCGTGCGGCCCATGCGGCCACTCTCGCACGCGGTCGAGAGATGCGAGGACGTCCTCGACGCTGGAGACCGTCTCATGAGCGATGCGCTCATGAGGGGCGAGGGTGGCCGGTTCGATCAGGCTGGTGCGGACAGGTTGTAGCGGATGCCGGTGAGGTTTTCGGACAACTCCCACAGGTGCTGTGCCGTGGCGGGATCCTCGGCGGCGGGGTCGGGTCGGACGGGGGTCGGGTAGCCGCGCATTTCACGTAGTCCGTCAGGGCCGTAGAACTGTCCGCTGCGCGCGTCGGGGGCGGTGCTCGCGTATAGCTGTGGCAGGACTCCCATGGTCACGTTCTGCGCGAGGAGCCGGTTGCCGATGTGTCCGGCGAGGCGAGGGATTCCCCTCGGGCCGGTGGTGGCCAGGTTTGTGGCGGTGTAGCCAGGGTGTGCGAGCAGGCTGCGTACCGGGCTGCCGGCAGCGCCGAGGCGCCGGTGCAGTTCGAGCGCGAAGACGGTCTGGGCGAATTTCGCCTGCCGGTAGAACTCCTGTGGCGCGTAGTGGCGGGTGCCGTTGAGGTCGTCGAAGTGGATCCGGCCGCCTCGGTGCATCATCGAGCTGACCGTCACCACTCGTGGGTCACGGCCTGCGCTCAGGATCTCCAGCAGGAGCCCGGTCAGAGCGAAATGGCCGAGGTGCCCAGCGGCGAACTGACTCTCGAATCCCTGTGGGCTCAGGGAGTGGGGCGGTGCCATCACGCCCGCGTTGTTGATCAGCACGTCGACGCGGACCCCGTCGGCGTGCAGGGCCGTGACGAAGCCGCGCACTGACTCGAGATCGGCCAGGTCCAGGTCGCGCACCTCCAGACGCGCGCGGGGGTGTTCGTCGTGGATCCGTGCGGCGGCTTCATGTCCTTTGTTCAGGCTGCGGACGGCCATGACGACACGCGCGCCGTGCTGGGCGAGGGTGCGGGTGGTGGCCAGGCCCAGGCCGCTGTTGGCCCCGGTGACGGCGAAGGTCCGTCCGGACAGGTCGGGGACCTGGGCTGCGGTCCATTTCATGGTTCGAGCCTTCCGGTGGCACGAAGGGGCGGATGGTTCAGGGTGAGATGTGGCTGTCGTGGTGGGTGGAGCAGCCGACAGGAGGGCCCGGGAGTCGGGCGGGTTTCCAAGGGAGTTCAGGGCCCTCCTGTCGCCGGGTCCGTTGTCAGCCGTCCTGGCTGTAGCGGGCGACGGCCTCGGCGAAGTCGCCCGGAACCTCGATCAGCTCCATCAGGGCGCCGGGCACGAGCCCTTGCGCGTACACCATCCGGCTGTCGTACGGCATGGGCGCGTCGACCAGCAGCTTCGCCGAGGGGGCGGCGGCCAGGTGCTCCTCGATCGAGTCGACATTGAAGGCCAGGTGGTGCAGGCCCTCACCGAATTCCTCCAGGAACTGGGTGTACGGGGAGGGGGCACTGCCCACGGGCTCGATGATCTCCAACTCGGTGTTGCCGAGCCCGAGGAAGTGGTAGCGCGCGTTGAAGACGCCGTGCTCGCTGCCATCGACCTGGTTGTTGAGGGTCAGCTCGATGGCAGGGCGGATCTCCTCAAGTCCGTAGCGGTCTTGCAGATCCTTGACCGCGGCGCGGGCGTCGTGCACGACCTGGCCGATGTGCAGCAGGGGCGGCAGCTTGAACATGGTGATTGCTTCCCTTCCATGATGAGACTCAATCTCTCGGTGAGACTGGGTCTCACTACTACAGTATGGAGTCATGACCGAGTCGTCAACGCCGCTCCAGCCCCGCATGCGCCAAGCCATGCGGGCCGAGGTCGCCCGAGTCGCAACGGGCCTGTTCGCCGCGCGTGGCTTCGAGAACGTCACGGTGCCCGAGATCGCCGCGGCCGCCGGTGTATCGCGCGCCACCTTCTTCCGCTACTTCGGCAGCAAGGAGGACGCGGTCCTCGCCGCACTCGACGGATACGGCGCGAGGATCGCCGAAGCCCTGGCCGCTCGACCGGCCGGCGAAGACGCGTGGACGGCGCTGCGGCGCGCCCTCGACGTGATCACCGACGCTCGCAACGAGGACCCCGAAGGCGGGCTCGCGCTGGCCCGTCTGATCGAGTCGACGCCCTCGCTGCGGACGCATGAGATGGAGAAGCACCGCCGCTGGCAAGGAACGCTCAGCGGCGTACTGGCCGAACGGCTCGGCCGTGGCGAGGACGACTTCGAGACGGTGCTACGGTCGGCGGCCGCCCTGACCGCCCTGGAACTGGCCACCCTGCGCTGGGCACGGACCGACGGGGCCGACGACCTGGGCGCCCTCATCGACCAGGCGTTCCTGGTCATGCGTGCCCCCGCGCCCGATCTGATCTGACGTAACCGCTTGCACGGCCTCGGTCTTGGGCACGCCACGTGCCGCGCGGCGGCGTCACACCCTGCTGATCACCGGCACCCGCCGGCCCGCAGGCGCCCGGCCACGACAGCAGATGATGTGGCGCCTTGCCTGCTCGGCCCTCCGCCTTCTGGGTTCTCCTGGCTTGACTTGGTGAGAGAAGGATCAAGGTCCGCGCTCAGACCACCACCGAGGCGTTGATCGGTGGGGTCGCCAGGACGCCGACGGCCCCGGCCGCACTGCTGCTGACCCGGTACGAAGCCGCAGGGTACCTGCGGCTCAACCCGCCACGGCGTAGTGGGTGATGGATCGATGGGGTGGAGCCTCAGCGCGTGTGAAGGTCAATCCGCTGAGGGCGAGGTCGAGACCGTTTTCTGAGCTGGCTTGATCGTCTCCGCGTTCGCCGAGGACGTCCACCCTGGGTGCGTTCGGGACGCGTTCGGGACGTATAGAGAGGAACAGACCGACAAAGACGAAGGGATGTCGACCCGTTTTACCTGGTCTGACCAGGCAAAACGTCGTCGATGAGCGCGGCCGTACAGGGGCCGGGACGGCGCAGCCGTGTCCAGGCCGACGGTTTCTCCGGGACGATTCGTTGCCACCTCGGCTGAACACCGGATGGCCGCTTCGGTCACCAGGACCCCGGCAGATCCTGGAGACCGGAGGCGCCGACGGCCCGCACGAAGCTCCCCCCGACCCGACCCGACCCGACCCGACCCGACCCGACCCGACCCGACCGCCCGTTCCGGACTCAGCCGGTGCCCGTCGGCAGCGGTTCGTCCAGGAGGAAGGCCCGCAGCAGTGCGGTGTAGCGGCCGGGCTGTTCGCCTGAGATGGAGTGTCCGGCTCCCTTGACGGTCACCAACTCGGAGCATGCGAGGGTGTGTTGGTACTCGGCGGTCACGGCGGGCTTGATGAAGTCGCATTCCCCTCGCATGATCAGAGAGGGGACGCTCAGGGTGCGCAGACGGGGCCGTGGGTCGGGGAGCTGCTCGAAGTCCTTGACGGTCATCTGGTTGCTGTAGAAGCCCTGAGGGTTGTCGTGCGCCGTGGCGGGCGGAGCGTCCTCGCACGAGGTGCTGTCTTTTCCCTGGAGGGCGACTTGGTGCATCCAGTGGTCGACCTCGTGGTCGCCGACCAGCGCGTGCGCGGCGCCGGGGTTGATCTGGAGGAGCAGGCTCGCCGCGATGATGCGGGGTGCGCTGTTCAGCCGGTCGAGCCGGGCGTTCTGTGCGGGGGAGAGGCGGTTCCAGGGTTCCCCGGCCTTGGAGCCGGGGTATTGACGGCCCCACAGCGCGCCCGGCGAGGTGAAGACCGCTTTGGCGACGTGCTCGCCATGGGCGGCCAGGTACTGGGCGGTGAGTGATCCGCCCCAGGACTGGCCGACGAGGATGATCCGGTCGGCGCCGAGTGTGCGCCGGATCGCTTCCAGGTCGGCGACCTGGCGGGCGACGGTGTATCCGGTGACGTCCCGCAGCCGGGTGGAGCGGCCGGCGCCGAGCTGGTCGTAGGAGTAGACGTCGAAGCCGTCCGCCGCGAGTTCACGGCCCCCGGTGGGGACGCCCTCGCCGGGGGTGCCAGGACCGCCGTGCAGGAAGATCACCGGGGTCGGTCTGGCCTTGCCTGTGGCGGGGGCGTGGACGTAGGCGATGCGTGAACCGGTCGGCAGATCCCAGAACCGCACGCCGGGCGGGGCGGGGGCGGCCGTCGTGGTGGGCATCGGACGCAGGACGGTGACGGCGGCGAGGACGGCGACGGCCGCGGTCAGGCCGACCGTGAGGAACGCGGACGCCCGCCGCGCCGGGCGGCGGTCGAGGCCGAACAGGGCGAACGCCGCCCGGCCCAGCAGCCCGCCGGCCAGGGCGCCGCAGACGAGACCGACGATGACCAGGACCGGCACGCTCGCGGTGACGAACGCCGCGGCGAGGAAACCGGCCACCGCCACGGCGGGGGTCAGCAAGAGCGCCAGGAACAGCAGGACCCCGCCGGCGACACGGTGGAGAAGTATGCGTGACATGCCTTCGAGGCTAGGAAGCCGACGCGGGCGATCCGTCCAGCTCAGGGACGGTCCCGCCGCGTGCGAGGGCCGCCCTGCGGCGGGGTGTCACCCCCACCTCACGGCGGGGTGCCGACTCACCTCACGGCCTGCTGCCGAGTCACCTCACGGCCCGCTGCCGGGCCGGATCAGCCCCGTCTCGTACGCGGCGATCGTCGCCTGCACCCGGTCGCGTACGCCGAGCTTGCCGAGGAGGACGGAGACGTGGTCCTTCACGGTGGGCGGACTCACCCCCAGCACCGCCGCGATCTCCGCGTTGGACAGCCCCCGCGCGACCTGCCGCAACACCTCCGTCTCGCGCGGGGTGAGCAGGTCGAGCCGGGCCGCATCGAGCGGACCGGGCCCGTCCGTGAACCGGTCGATCAGCCTGCGGGTCACCGCCGGATCGAGCAGCGCGGCGCCCCCGTGGACCACCCGTACCGCGTCGATCACCCGCTCCGGCTCGGCGTCCTTGAGCAGGAAACCGGCGGCCCCGGCGCGCAGCGCGGCGAACAGGTACTCGTCGAGACCGAAGGTGGTGAGCACCAGAACACGGGTCGCCGGGCTGCGTTCGGTGATCGCGGCGGTCGCCGCGAGCCCGCCGATCCCCGGCATGCGGACATCCATCAGCGCGACGTCCGGCCGCGCCGACAGCGCGAGTTCGACCGCCGTGTCGCCGTCCGCCGCCTGCCCGACGACGCACAGGTCGTCTTCCGCGTCGAGGATCGCCGCGATCCCGGCCCGTACGACGGCCTGGTCGTCCGCGACGGTCACTCTGATCGCCATGGGAACGCCTCCGGGAGCCACACGCGTACCGCACCGCGGTCGGTCGTCGAGAGGGTACCGCCGGCGGCGTCCGCGAGGGCGCGCAGCCGCCGCTCGACCGCGGGAACGGCGGGTGCCGGACCGGAGACCTCCACGCCGTCGGAGAGCGTGCGCACGGTGAGGGTGACGCCCACGGCCATGAGCGCGCAGGCGGTCCGGTACGCGAAGACCTCCACGGCGGCGGGCAGCGGACGGCGTGCTCCGACGTACCGGACGACGGCGCCGTAGCGCGCGGCCAGCGCGGTGATCCCGGCGACGGTGGGCGGAGGGGCGTCGTCGGCGGCGTCCCCTGCGCGCAGCCCGGACAGCAGGTCCCGCAGAGCGGTCAGTCCGGCGCGGGCCTCTTCCCGCACGGCCCGCAGGTCCCCCTCCTCCGCTGCGGCGACGACCGCCCGCGCGTGCCGGAGCGCCGTGTCCCGCAGCCCGGTGGCGAACAGCAGACGCTGCGCGGACACCGCCGCGTCGGCGTCCCCGTCGAGCAGGACCCGCCGCCGGGCGTCCGCGGCCCGCAGCCGCTCATGCCGCCGGGCGGTCCGGCGCCCCCACGACCAGACGGCGAGGGCGGGGAGGGCCAGCACGCCCGCCAGTACGGCCCAGGCCGCCGTACGGCTGCCGGTGATGCCGCTGCCGCTCGCCAGCGCGAGCCCGCCCACGGCGGCCACGGCGAGCGGCGCGAACAGGCCTCGGCGCCACGGCAGACGCACCCCGACGCTGTGGACGAGCGTCAGCTCGACCCACCCGTACACCAGGAAGATGTCGCTCACCGGCGGCTGGGTCCAGCCCGCCCGGTCGCAGGCCCACCACAGCAGCAGCGCCGACAGCACCGCCGCGAGCGCGCGGCCGGGCGCCCGTGAGCGCCAGGCCAGCGGCACGGCGTGCAGGCCCGACAGCACGACGGTCACCAGTGCGGGCAGCAGGCCGCCGAACGGAGCCGGGACGTCGGCCGACAGCAGGCTCGCACCGAGCGACAGCGCGATCGCCAGGGCCACCAGCGCGTAGTCGAGCGCGGCCGTCCCACGCCACAGGGGCCACCGGCGGAGGGGAAGAACCGTCGCCGCGGGCAGCGAGGCCCGCACGCTCCAGCCCTCTCGGCGGCCTTGCCCCACGGGTCCCGCGCGGAACGTCCCGCCCGTCGCGGTGACCGTGGCCGCCAGCCCCGCGAGACCGCGCCCGGTCCCCAGGCCCGGCTCGACGGCCGTACCGCCGTCGTCCGTGACGGTGACGACGAACAGGTGATCGCCGCCGGCCCGTACGGGCTCGTCCCGGTCGTCCGTCGGCTCGATCCGGACGCGCACGGTCGCGCCCTCGGCGTACCGGGCCGCGTTGGTCAACGCCTCCCGGACGACCCGGTACGCCGCTTCCGTACTGCCCGCCGGTGCCTTGTCGACCGTGCGCCGGTAGTCCACCGCGTGCGCGGCGGCCAGCGCGTCGACCTCGGTGAAGCCGGCCGCGGTCGCGTCCAGCTCGGTGAGGCGCTCCAGTTCGCGGACGGCCTCCCGGCCCGCCTCGTCGGCGTGGCGCAGCGCGTCACCGGTCCGTTCCCGGTCGGCGAGCCGGAGCGCGGCGCCCGCGGCCACCACGATCCCGGTCAGCCGATGCGCGGCCACGTCGTGCAGCTCCGCCGCCAGCCGGTCCCGTTCCGCCAGCGCCGCGAACAGCGGGACCGCCGCCGTGCCGGCCTCGAAGTCCGCCAGCGCGGACCGGCGGGCCGACCGGTGCCGACGGGAGCGGCCCGTCGCCCAGACGACCGCCACCACCCCACCGGCCGTCAGCGCGACCCCCGCCACGTAGTGCGGCGGTTCACCGCGTACGGCGGGGATCGCGGCGACGGCCAGCGTGAGCACGACGGCTCCCGTGAGGGAGGAACCGGCGGTCCTGCGTACGGCCAGCAGATGGACCATGATCAGCGCGCAGACCGCCGCGACGAGGGAGAGGACCCACACGTGCCCCGCGAAGCCGTTCATTGCCCCACGCCGACGGCGGGCGACCGCTCGGCGATCTCCATTCCGGCAGACTAACCCGGCCTTTTCGTTGGGGTGATGAGACGTCGTTGATCGTCGACCGGCGCGTGGTCGGGGTGTTTTCACCGCTTGGGCAGGGCGGCGTCCCGGCGCGGTGGTCGGGTTCTCCAAGGTCCTTCCTGCGCATGCTGGGATGCGGGGCATGGAGCGAAGACCCTGACCGAGCGACTTGTCGGACGAGCAGTGGGCGTTGATCGAGCCGATGACCACGGCCTGGAAACAGGACCGGATGAGCCGGTCGGAGACGGGCCCGGCACCTGTGGTCTCCGGGAGGTCGTGAACGCGATCTTCTACCAGAGCCGGGGGCGGTCAGTGGCGTTGTCTGCCCCATGATCTGCCGGGTTGGTCGGTGGCGTTCCACTACTCCGTGGCAGCCCTATGAGCTCCCGTCGGCGAGGCCGGTGCGGTGGGCGAGGACCACCAACTGCACACGGTCGCGGGCCCCGAGTTTGGTCAGCAGGTGTCCCACGTGGGTCTTGGCGGTTCCCTGGGTGATGTGCAGGTGCCGGGCGATCTCGGAGTTGGACAGGCCCTCGGCGACCAGGACAAGGACTTCGCGTTCGCGTTTGGTGATGCCTGTCGGCATCGTGGGTGCGGGGGCGGACCGGGCGGCGAACTCCTTGATCAGCCGCCTGGTGATGCCCGGGGCGAGCAGTGCGTCCCCGGCGGCGACCACGCGGACGGCGGCGAGCAGATCCGCCGGCGGGGCGTCCTTGAGCAGGAAGCCGCTGGCTCCGGCGCGCAGCGCACCGTAGACATATTCGTCCAGGTCGAAGGTGGTGAGCATGAGTACCCGTACGGTGCCGGTGCCCGTGATGAGCCGGCTGGCCTCGATGCCGTCCATGTCGGGCATCCGGACGTCCATGAGGACGACGTCGGGGTGTGTGTCGAGGGCGAGGGCGACGGCTTCGGTGCCGGTGGCCGCCTCGCCGACCACTGCCAGGTCCGGTGCGGTGCCGATGATGCCGCACAGGCCGGCGCGTACCAGGGCCTGGTCGTCCGCCACGACGACGCGGACCGTCATGCGCGGCGTCCGGTGGAGTCCCGGGCGGTGAGCGGCAGTTGGACGCAGACCTGGAAACCGCCGCCGGGCACCGGCCCGGCCCGGAAGTCGCCCCCGCACATGGCAGCCCGTTCCCGCATGCCGATGAGGCCATGTCCTGGTCCCATGTGGCCCGGGCGGCCCTGCCCCTGGTCGGTGATCTCGATGAGCAGTTCGTCCGGCCCGTAGCCGATACGGGCGCAGGCGCGGGAGGTTTCGGCGTGCTTCACGACGTTGGTGAGGGCCTCCTGGACGATTCGGTACGCCGATGTGTCGATCCCGACGGGCAGGGCGCGCGGGTTGCCGGTGATCACCAGCTCGACCCGTACGCCCGCTTCGGCCGTCGATGCCAGCAACCGGTCCAGGTCGGCCAGCCCGGGGGCCGGGGCGAGCGCGGGGGCGGTGTCCTCCGTACGCAGAACGCCGAGCAGCCGGCGCATCTCGGTGGTTGTCTCGCGGCCCGTGGTCTCGATGACGTCGAGCGCGGCGCGGGCCCGGTCGGGCCGGTCGTCGATCACCAGGTGGCCGTAGCCCGCCTGGACGGTGATCACGCTCATGCCGTGGGCCACCACGTCGTGCAGCTCCCGGGCGATCCGCAACCGTTCCTGGGCGATGGTCTGCGCGAGCAGTTCCCGCGCGTACCCGCGCCGTTGCCGAACCGCGTAGCCGGTCGTCCAGGCGGTGACGAGGACCAGCCCGAAGGGGACGATCCCGCCGCGGTGCGTGAAGTCCGGCAGCGCGGTGGCCACCGCACCGGAGAGGGAGAGGACGAGCACGACCGCCGCCGTACGGATGCGGCAGTTGGTGGCCACGAGGTACAGCACCCATGCCATCGGCCCCAACGCCAGGAATCCGAGCGTCGCGCCCGGCGGGACTTCGGCCAGCGGGGTCAGCCAGAAGGCCGTCAGTGCCGCGCCGAAGGCGGCGAGCGGGCAGTGCCGGCCGACTGCCCATGCCGCGGTGAGCAGTACGGCTGCGGCGGCTGCCGCCACGAGCCGAAGGCCGGTGCCGTGGGCAGGCAGACCCCAGGCCGACAGGCCGTACGCGGTGGAACCCGCGAGCTCCAGCGCGAGCCGGTGACCCGGCCGCAGCCGTGCCGGCAGCGGGGGGCTCGGATCAGGACGCATGGCCCGAGCGTAGGCGCGCGGGGAGGGCGGGGGCATCGGCCCTGCGGCGTATGCCTCCAGGCAGATGCGCCGGGTACCGCCCGCCCGCCACCTTGAGAGCCCCTTACGACGGGAGAAGCCTGGTGACCAACGATTCCCTCACAGCAGCAGCGTCTGCTGTCGGCCTCAGCAAGATCTACGGCGAGGGTGGGACCCACGTCACTGCCCTGGACAACCTCGGTGTCGAGTTCCTGCGGGGGCAGTTCACCGCCATCATGGGTCCGTCCGGCTCCGGCAAGTCCACACTGATGCACTGCATGGCCGGCCTGGAACCGGTCACCGCGGGCTCTGCCCGGATCGGCGACACCGAACTGGGTGGCCTCGACGACAAGCGGCTCACCACGCTGCGCCGGGACCGGATCGGTTTCGTCTTCCAGTCGTTCAACCTGCTGGCGACGCTCACCGCGCTGGAGAACATCACCCTTCCCCTGGCCATCGCCGGACGAAAGCCCGACCAGGCGTGGCTGGACCGGGTGGTGGCGACCGTCGGCCTGGCCGACCGCCTCGGCCACCGACCGTCCCAGCTCTCGGGCGGCCAGCAGCAGCGGGTGGCCTGCGCCCGTGCTCTGGCCTCCAAACCGGAGATCGTTTTCGCTGACGAGCCCACCGGCAACCTGGACTCGCGCTCCGGCGCGCAGATCCTCGCCTTCCTCCGCGACTGCGTGCGCGACCTCGGACAGACCGTGGTGATGGTCACCCACGACCCGATCGCCGCCTCGTACGCGGACCGCGTGGTGTTCCTCGCGGACGGCCGCATCGTCGACGACCTGCGGGCCCCGACCGCGGACAGCGTCCTGGACCGGATGCGTCGTCTCGACGCCGTGGCCCGCACCAGCTGAAGAGGAGCCGACCACCATGTATCGCACCGCACTTCGCCATGTGCGGGCCCACAAAGGCCGTCTGCTGATGACGATGCTGGCTGTGCTCCTCGGCACCGCCTTCGTCGCCGGAACCCTGATCTTCTCCGACGCGATCGGACAGTCCGTCAAGGACGGCGTCTCCGACCGCTACTCACGGATCTCGGCCCAGGTCACCGACACCGCCGTGAGCACGGACACGGACTCGGGGGCCGGACAGAACACCGGCGCCCGGAGCCCGCTGACCGAGTCCACGGTGCGCAGGATCGCCGCTTTGCCGGGGACGCGCTCGGCACGCGGCACCGTCACCGGCTTCGCCGGGCTCTCCGACCCGCACGGCGATCTCATCGGCAGCCGCGGCAACACCCAGGGCGCCAACTGGGTTCCCTCCGCGGGCGGACAGGACCCCGAGTACCCGATGGCACAGGGCGCCGGACCGGCCTCGGCAGGCATGATCGCCATCGATCGCAGGACCGCGAGCGACAACGACTTCAAGGTCGGCGACACCGTGCGGGCGGCCGTCAACGGGCCCGTGCTGGAGATGACGGTCACCGGCATCTTCACCACCGACGACCCACAGGTCAGGGCAGGCGGCTCACTCGTCCTGTTCGACACCGCCACCGCGCAGCGCCTCTACCTCGAGCCGGGCCAGTACGACAGCATCCAGGTCGTCGCGACGCCCGGCACCAGCCAGAACGAGCTGCGCGGTGACATCCTGCCGGTCGTCCCGCACAGCGGGAACATCACGGTGAAGACCGGCGCCCGGCTCAACGCGGACATGGCCGCAAAGGCGCGGAGCGACATGTCCGGGATGAGGAACGTACTGCTGGCCTTCGCCGGGATCGCTCTGTTCGTCGGCGTCTTCCTGATCGCCAACACTTTCACCATGCTGATCGCACAGCGCACCCGTGAGCTGGCTCTGCTGCGGGCCATCGGAGCCAGTCGCCGCCAGATCACCCACTCGGTGCTGCTGGAAGCCCTGCTCGTGGGTGTCAGCGCCTCGGTGGCCGGTCTGGTCACGGGCATCGGGATCGGTGCCGCACTCCAGGGCCTCATGGGCTCCATGGGCAGCCATGTCTCCACCAGCACGCTGGTCGTCTCGCCCGCCACTGTTCTCGTCACCCTGCTCACCGGGACCATGGTCACCGCCCTCGCGACTCTGCTGCCCGGTCTGCGTGCCTCCCGCGTGGCCCCGGTCGCCGCGATGCGCAGCAACGACACCCCGGCCACCCACAAAAGCCTCGTTGTTCGCAACAGCATCGGCGTCGCCCTGGCCGGAGCCGGCCTGGCACTGGTCCTCTGGGGGGCCGTCAGGGGCGGCTCGGCCGGTGACCTGCTGGTCGCGGGTGGTGCGGTGAGCACGCTGGTCGGAGTGTTCGTTCTCACCCCCGCGCTGTCCCGGCCGGCGATCGCGCTGGCCGGCCCGCTCTGCACCTGGCTGTTCGGGATCTCCGGCACACTGGCCCGGCAGAACGCGGTGCGCAACCCGCGGCGTACCGCCGCGACCGCCTCGGCACTCACCGTCGGTATCACCCTGATCAGCGCGTTGACGGTCCTCGGCGCGTCCGTCACCCACGCCATCGACAAGCAGGTCACCCAGAACATGAGGGCCGACTACGCGGTCAGCGCGCTGCTCAGTCTGCCGGTCGCTCCGACGCTGCTGCCCGCGATCGCCAGGACCCCGGGCGTGGCCGCGTACAGCGCGCTGGACGACCAGCGCCTCCGTTCGGGCGGCAAGGACCTTCCCGTCACCGGCGTCGACGCGAAGAGCTTCGACCAGTTGATCGTCCCGAACATGGTCAGCGGCTCCACCATGGCCCTCCGGCGGGGCGAGATCCTGGTCGACCAGGACCACCTGGTCGACGACGACTGGACCGTCGGCAGTACGGTCCCGGTGACCTATCCGGACGGCAGCAGCGGCCGGTTGACGGTCGGCGGGGTCTACCAGAACAGCGAGGTACTCGGATCCGTGCTGATGAGCCGGTCGGTGCTGAGCCCGCACACCACCGCGCCGTTCTACAGCACGGTCCTGGTCAAAGGGGTCACCGGGGCCACAGCGTCACTGCAGCAGGCGCTCAAGGATTCCACCGGCGACAACCCGCTCATCAACGTCCGCACCAAACAGCAGATGCGGGACCACTTCAGTTCGCAGATCAACCTGCTGCTGGACGCCATGTACGCACTGCTCGCCATGTCCGTGATCATTGCGACCCTGGGCGTCGTCAACACCCTCGCCATGGCCGTACTGGAGCGGAAGCGCGAGATAGGCATGCTCAGAGCGGTCGGACTGCCCCGCGGTGCGGTGAGGCGGATGGTCCGTCTGGAGGCGGTCCTGATCGCGTCCTTCGGCGCGGCACTGGGCATCGCCGTCGGCAGCTTCCTGGCCTGGGCCGGCGTCCGGCTGCTGAGCAGTGCGATGACCGGACTCACGACCGTCTTCCCGTACGCGCAGCTCGCCGCGTACATTGCCGGTGCGGCCCTGGTGGGCCTGCTGGCAGCGCTGTGGCCGGCCCGACGGGCCGCGAGGCTGAACGTGCTGGACAGCATCAGAACGGACTGACGCACGAGGGCGGCCTGGAGCGATGCCTTCGCGGTGGCTCGTAGGGCCGATATCCCGGCCCAAGTGTTCGGGGCAACGTCCGCCGACTGATCGGACGAGCCGGTGGACGTCAGGGACGATGCTCTACCCCGGTACCAGGGGTGGAGCGTCGGCGCGTCGGTAAGGGAATCCGCCGTGCGAAGGTTCCCTCTCCTTGGCTGAACCGAGCGGACGAGGACTGCTGCGGGCAGCGACGCCTGGGACGGCAAGTGCAAGGTGATCTTCACGGACATCGCGCTGGCGGAGAAGGCGCTCCCCGGAGGAGTCAGGAAATGGTGAGACGGATGATTCGACTGCGCGTGCTCGTCGGCGTGTCCGCCCTGCTCGCGGCCGTGTCCGCCTGCACGACGTCGTCCCAGCCGTGCGCTGGGGTCGGCGTCACGTCCGGCGTGGGCGTGATGTTCCTGCGGGAGGGATACGGCGACCTCGCCGGTGCCTCCTACGAGTTGTGTGCGCGGGGCACGTGCGCGAAGGGCGAGCTGCGGCAGGAGGACATCACGCGCGTGAACCTCGGTCTCCCGGACGACGTGGACCCGGACGGCGGCTCGGTGCGCTTCCGGGTCACCCCGAAGGGGAGCACCCGCCCCGAGATCGACGCGTCCACCGACGTGAAGCTCACCCGCCAGTCCGACGGCTGCGGCGGTGGCGCCTACAGCCGGGGGCTCGCGTTCACCAAGAAGGCAGGCCTGACCACGAAGATCCCGCCGAACGTGACGGCGGCGTGGCGCCGGCACCTGAAGGAGCTCGCCGCACCGTCCGGAGCGACGACCGAGTCGCCCTGAGCCACCCGCGGCCGTCCCCGCCCCCCGTCCGGGGGTGGGGCTCCGCTCTCGCGCCGAGATCCCCGAAGGACTCGTCATCCGGGCGGCCGTGGGCTCGAGTCCCACCCGCCGCGTTCGTGGTGTGCCGGCAACGAGGTTGCGGCCCCCGGAGCTGATCCGGGGGCCGCAGTCGTGCGTTTCGCGTTCTTTGTACTCGTCCGGGGGAACGACCGGGGAATCGCCGTTCCCTGGCGTGACGTCAGTTCGAGCCGGGAGTGGCCCGATCGGGCCCGCGAGGGACGCGCGGGCCGGGGGGCCGGGTCAGGGCTGGACGGGCTTTCCGCGGCCCCAGGCCCACGCGAGGCGGTCGGCGCCGGACTGGTTGGTGGTGGCGAGCCACGGGCGGGCGGGGTCACCCGTCAGGGTCTGCAGGGAGTACGTGTCGTCGGTACGCAGGCCGGGCCAGTAGACGGAGCCCATCTTCAGCTCGCGGAAGGTGTCGGTGACGGCCTGGACGTAGTTGACGTAGTTGTTGGAGGCGTCCGGCTTGTTGTAGTCGAGGCCGGTGGTCATCGGGGCGCCGAACTCGTCGGCGACGGTACGGCCGGCGCAGTCACCGATGCGCTCCTTGAGGTCGGACACCCACTGGTCGTAGGTGGCGTAGTCCTTCCAGAAGCCGTAGTGGTGCAGGGAGAGGTAGGTGCCCTTCAGGCGCGGATCGGCGCAGACGGAGGTGACGTGGTCGTTGTAGCCGGCACCGCTGACGAACACCCGGTCGCGCGGGACGGAGGGGTAGGTGGCCAGCCACTTCGCCGCGATGTCGGCCCACTCGGTGTCGGTGTAGCCGTGGGGCTCGTTCATCGGCTCGAAGTAGACCTGCTTGTCGTTCTTGTAGGTCTTGACCACCGTGTTCCACATGGGCCAGAACGTGGCGGGGTCGTCGATGAAGCCGTCCTTGCGGGCGCCCGTGCCCTCCCAGTAGGAGACGATGACCTTGAAGCCCTTGTCCGACGCGGCGTCGATGACCCCGCGGTAGGACTTCCAGTACGAGCCGTTGACCGTGTACGGGTTGATGGGCAGCCGGACGGTGTTGGCGCCGAGGTTCGCGCGGAACGCCGAGATGATCCGGCTCGCCTTGGCGTAGGTCCGGGCGTAGCTGTCGGAGGTCGACAGGCCGGACAGTACGACGGGGTCGTCGGCGAAGTTGTCGCGCGGGTCGGCCCAGTTCACGCCCTTGAACTGGGTCGTGTCCTTGCCCGGCGCGGCGTGGGACGTGCCGCCGGCGACGGCCGTGCCACTGGTCGCGGCGACGGCCGTGCCGCTGGTGCCGGCGATGAGAAGCGCCACGAAGGCGGCGCGCAGGCGGGGCGTGAGGCGGGTTCTGGCGGGGGTGTTGCGCATCGACTTGCCCTTTCAGGTGACTGCGGCTCAGCGCCCGGCGGAGCCTGCGCGGGGCTGGGCGGCCGTCGGAAGGTTCGCCGGGCCGGACGGGACGCGGGGCGCGTCGGCTCGCCGTCGTGGGCCTGGTGACGACCGGTGCTGAATCGGTGGTGCGGTGGTGCTTACCGGTGCTGCTTCACCGGTGGGGGAGTGCGAGGGCGGTCCTGTCGCCCCGCGCGGGTGGGCCTCGGCGTACTCGAGGCAGGTGCGAGGCGCGGTTCCTGCGCCGTCTCGGCTTCGACGGCCACCGGCCACCGGGCGCCGTGCACCCTTGCCCGCGGCGCTGAACCCATCCGTCCGCTCCTCCCTGATCCACCGACCGGAACGCTGTGTTTACGTAAACATCGGCCGGCACGGCGAGGCCTGTTCTCATGGCCGGGGCTGGGTCGGTGGCGATGTTTACGTAAACATGGCGGCGCCGGAATCGTGGCACCCGGGACAGTGATCGTCAAGGTTTCCCGCACGTAACGTCCTTGGGGACGGCGAGGGTGAAGGGCGTGAGCTTCAGGGGGTGCCCGGCGGGGTCGTACTCGACGGCTTGGAGATGTCCGCTGCCCGGCGGGGGGCCTGTCGGTCCGTCAGTCCAGGTCGTCAGGTGTGTGAAGGTGGGCGAGGACCTCCTCCAGGGGGAGGTCGAAGCGGTCCTTGTCGGCGGTCCAGTGGCGCAGAACCGTGGCGCTGGCCTCCGCCAGGTCGGGCGGGAGGCCGGTGGAGCGGAGGGTGGCGGCGATCTCCTCCATCTCGGGGGCCCAACGCCAGGCGCGGGCCGCGACGCTGGGCAGGTACTCCACTTCGGCGAGAATCCTGGAGGTGATCGACTCGGCCTCCAGGGTCAGTTCGGCATCCACACCGTGACGTGTGGCGAGCGCGTGCGAGACGGCGGCCAGGGCGCGGGCGGACTTCTGGAAGGAGGCGAAGGCCATCTTCAGCGCCGACGCGGCGCCGACCCCGGCGTCGAGCGGTCTGGCGAGCACGGCGGTGCCCTCGAACACCGCGGCCACCCGGCCGACAGCCTCCTGTTCGCCGCTCAGGTACAGCCGCGGGGTGCTGTCCGCTCCGGGGGGAGCGCCGATGATCGAGCCGTCGACCATGACGACGCCGCGTTCGCGGCAGGCCCCGTCGATACGGAGGGCCCGGTCGGGGCTGATGGCGTTCGCCTCCACGTAGACACCGGTGAAGGCGTGCTCGAGGACCTCGCGTGCGACGTCCTCCGCCGCGTGCGGTGGGCAGATCGACAGGACCAGGTCGCTGACGGCCAGGGCGGACCCGAGTGATGCGGCCGCCTCCAGGCCGGCCTTCCTGGCCCGTTCGACGCTGGCGGAACCACGGCCGGTGGGGACGTGGAGCACCCGGGTCCCGGCGCGGTGTGCCTGGGCGCCGACCTCCGCGCCCATGGCGCCGGGGTGCAGGAGTGTCACGGTCGTCATGAGCGGTCCTCGTGGAGTCGGGGGGGAGGGAGGGATGGGGGAGAGAGCTCCACGGTACGAGGAAGATCCACCGGGCGCGGGGTGTCGCGGCCCGACCCCGCTCCGTGAACCCCCGCTCCCTCCTGACCCGTCATTCAGCTGGTGGCGCGGCACATATCGGCGCACGTAACCCTCCCGTGGCCCAAGCATCATCCACACGTCCCCTTTTGGGGGGCCGGTGTTCGCTGTGATTTATCTGTGGGACGTTTACGCTTTACCGTCCTTTGGGCGTTGGATCCCCACTGCGCAACCAGTCGTCATCAGGGTGTGCGCACCTTCTGTCCCCCCGTGTACGCAGCACTTCTCCTATACCTGCGAGGGTCAAAGAGCCATGCGAGCGTTACTCACCACCAAGGCCGCCAGGCGTGCCCTGCGTCCGATCGCCGACCTCATCGATCAGCGCATCGAACGCCAGATCCGCCGCTCCATCGGGGACGGATCCGAAGGCGGGCTCCAGCGCGAGCTGGCGACACTGCGCAATCGTCAGCGTCCCCTCGAACTGCTGATCGACGGGACGGGGCGCGGCGTGTCGCGCATGCCGGCCCAGATCCATCTCGACCGCGCCATCGAGGAGTTGGCGCAGGTGAGCGGAGACAAGAGCGGGGCGGAGCGGAACATCTCCCAGGCGTTCCGGCTGCTCATCGCTCTGGAGGCGCTCGGGGTCGGCCGGATCGCCGGCGGCACCATGAACATCTGCGGCAAGCTCTCCGCCGTCCCGCTGCTCGACCCGCCGAACGACGAGATCCTCGAGATCGGCACCCTGTACGGGATGTTCGGCGCGGCCCTGATCCGGATGATGGAGCGCGCGGGACGTGACCCGCGTCTGACGATCGTGGACCCGCTCGCGGGCCTCCAGTTGCAGCCCGGCACCACCGAGGGGGCCGACCCGACGGGCACTCCCGTGCGCGGCGCCGCGGTGCGCGCCAATCTGGCCCTGGTCGGCGCGGCCGGTGCCGCGGCCCGCGTCCAGCAGGGCTTCTCCGAGGACCCCGAGGTGCGCGCCCTGGTCTCCGACCGTTCCTACGGGGTGATCATCGTCGACGGTGACCACTCCGCCTCGGGTGTCGCCGCGGACCTGGAGTGGGCCGAGCAGATCGTCGCGCCCGGCGGGATCGTCGTACTCGACGACTTCGGGCACCCCAAGTGGCCCGGTATCAAGGAGGCCTTCGACAAGCACATGGCGACCGACACCCGGCTGACGTTCCTCGGGCAGGTGGCGAACTCGGGGTATCTGCGCGCGAGTGCGTAGCCATGAGTGTGTAGGCGCAGCCATGAGTGTGTAGGCGTCGGCGTGCGCGCGTGAGGAGGCGCAGAGGCGTTGCGGGGGGTCTGCCCATCGGCCTCGACTCGTGATAGAAGCGGCGGAAGGGGATTGTCGGATACTGAGAATGAGGTTCTGGCATGAAGGCTGTCGTGGTCGGGGCGTCGAGTGGACTGGGTCGCTGCATCGGGGTCGATCTCGGGCGCCGCGGCGACCGGGTCGCCCTGCTGGCACGCCGGCGCGACCGGCTGGTCGACGCGGCGAAGGAGGCGGGCCCGGACGCGCTCGCCGTCGCCTGTGACGTGACCGACGAGTCGTCCTGCCGGGCGGCGGTCGAGGAGGCCGCCGCCGGGCTGGGCGGCATCGACGCGCTCGTCTACGCCACCGGCATCGGCCCCCTCGCCCCGGTCGAGAAGCTCGACGCCGACGCCTGGCGCCGCGCCATGGACACCAATGTGATCGGCGCGGCGCTGGTCACGAGCGCCGCGCTGCCGCATCTGACGAAGTCGGGCGGGGTCGCCGCCTACCTGTCCTCCATCGGCGGCTCGCTCACGCCGTCCTGGCCGGGGTTCGCGGCCTATCACGTGAGCAAGGCGGCCCTGGAGAAGCTCGTCGAGGCCTTCCGCGTCGAGCACCCGAGCGTGGGCTTCACCCGGTTCGTGGTCGGGGACTGCGCGGGCGGGGAAGGGGACGCCAGGACCGGGTTCAGCGACGGCTGGGACCGGGAGTACGCGGCCCAGGTCTACCCGGTCTGGCGGCAGCGCGGCTATCTGACGGGTTCCCTGCTCGACGTGGCGGAGTTCCTCCGTGTCCTCGACGTCGTACTGCGCTGCGGCGGCACCATCCCGGAGGTGACCGTGACGCCGCGCCCGCCCGTCCAGGCGTCCCCGGCCTGATCCAGAAGACAGGCTCTAACGGCCCAACGCCGCGCCCCCGTTGATGTGCAGCAACTGCCCCGTCAGGTACGCCGCCTCCGGTGACGCCACGTACCGGACGGCGGCGGCGATCTCGGAAGGGTGACCCGGCTTGCCGGTCAGGGTCTGGCCGACCCGGGAGGCGATGAACTCCGGTGTCGCGCGGGCGCCGAAGAACTCCGTGTCGCCGACGAAACCGGGGGCGACCGCGTTCACGGTGATGCCCTCGGGGCCGACGCGCTGCGCGAGGGCGTAGGTGTACGTGTTGACCCAGGCCTTGGAGCCGCCGTACGAGCCGGGCCCGCGCAGCGAGGCGATGGAGGAGAGCTGCACGATACGGCCACCGGGGCGGCGCATGTGGGGGAGCAGGGCCTCGGTGAGCAGCACCGCGGTCAGCACATTGGCGTCGAAGTTGTCGCGGTAGCTGTCCGCGAGGGAGGCGAGCGTGCCGTCGGGCTCACGGGCCACGTTGCCGCCCGCGTTGGCCACCAGCACGTCCACCGGGGTCTCGTCCGCCGTGATGAAATCCCTTGCCCGGCCCACCTGTTCGGGGTCGGCGAGGTCCGCCGCGCACCAGCTCGCCGTCGACTCGCCGTACTGGCCGTTCAAGGTGTCGGCAGCCTTGCGCAACACGTCCTCGCGGCGGCCGAGGAGCACCACCCGGTCCCCGTCCGCGGCGAACGCCTCCGCCGTCGCCAGGCCGATCCCGGTACCGCCGCCTGACACCACCACACGTCGCTGAGTCATGGCCATCCCGTCCTCGGATGTGAATATTGGTCATGTGGGCGTACGAGCTGCGACGCTACGGAGGCCCTGAGGGGACGTCAAGTGAGTGGTGGATGCGGCTCACAGAGGCGACTGCCAGGTGACCGTCGTACCCGCGCCGCTGTCGTCGAAGACCGTCAGGCGGACCCCGGGACGTCCGTCGGGGAGGTTCGCCGTCACGTCGACCGTGATCTCGACGCGGGAGACACCGGCGCGGCGGGAGGCGGCGGCCAGGGCGCGGCGCAGTGCGGTGAGCAGCCGGCCGGCGACGGGCTCCGCGAGACGGTTGTCCACCGCGCCGGTGAACCGGGTGGACGGCTGGAAACCCAGCACCGCGCCCGCGCCCGCCGCCTCGCGCAGGACCTTGCCGCGGAAGGTGGTGGGGGCGTCGGCCGGCGGCTGCTGGAGCGCGAAGATCGCCGTGCGGACCTCCTGGACGGTGGACTGGAGTTCGTCGACGGCACGGCCGAGCATCGTGTGCACATCCCTGTCCGTATCGCCTGCTCCGGCGCTCCTGCGCTGTGTGGACTCCAGCATCATGCCGGTCGCGAACAGCCGCTGGACGACGAGGTCGTGCAGGTCGCGGGCGATCCGGTCGCGGTCCTCGTAGACCGCGAGCCGCTCCCTGCTGTGCTGGGCCGCGGCGTGCACCAGCGCCAGCGCGGCCTGTGAGGCGAACTGGGTGGCGAGCAGGCGCTCCACCGCGGTGTAGGGACGGCCGCCGCGCCGGCGGGGGAGGGCGAGCGTGCCGAGGAGACGGCCGCCCGCCTGGAGCGGCAGCATCATGCTCGGCCCGAACCGGTGCCCTACATGCGTGGTCATCCGGGGGTCGGTCGCCAAGTCGTCGATGAACACCGGTTCACCGCCGAGGAGTTGTTCGAGAACAGGGCTGCCCGGCTCGATCACGGTGCCGACGATGTCACCGGGGTCGTCGAGCGTGGAGGCGGTGACGATCTCCATGCCGCCGCTCTCGGTGGGCTGGAGGATGACACCGGCCGAGGCCTCGGCCAGGCGCCGGGCCCGTTCGGCGACCGTCATCAGCGCGTCGGCGGCGCTCTCGCCGCTGAGCAGCGCGGTGGTGACGGCCGCCGCGCCCTCGATCCAGCGCTCACGCTGCCGTGCCGTCTCGTACAGCCGGGCGTTGCCGATCGCGATGCCGGCCTGGGTCGCCAGGACCCGTACGAGTTGCTCGTCCTCGTCCGTGAACGGGCCGTCGCGCTTCCCGGCGAGGCGCAGGTCGCCGAAGACCTCGTCGTCGACGTGGATCGGCACGACCAGTTCCGGCGGCTCCGGCAATTCCGGCGGCGCGGGCGGCTCGGGCGCTTCCGGCGGCGCGGGCGGCTCGGGCGCTTCCGGCGGTTCGGGCCGTTCCGCCGTACGGATCCCCCTGAGCCCGTCCCGTCCCGGATCGGTCATCTCCAGCGCCGCGTACCGGGCCTCCGTGAGCTCGGCGGCGGCGTCCACGATGTGCTGGAGCGTGGCCCGCAGTTCGAGGTCGGTACCGACGCTGAGGACGGCTTCCAGGAGCGAAGGCAGGCGGGGGACCAGGTCGTGCATACCGGGGACTCGTTCCGGGCCCGGCCGTCAGAGCGCCAGCGGGTCCAGCATCAGTGGCTCGATCTTGCCCTCCAGCATGTAGCCCAGGCCCTGCACCGCGCACACGTCGGGACGCTCGGCGATGTGCACCGGCATGCCTGTCGCCTGCCGCAGCATCTGGTCGAGGCCCGGCAGCAGCGCGCTGCCGCCGACCATCATGATGCCGCGGTCGGCGAGGTCGGCCACCAGGTCGGGCGGGCAGGCCCGCAGCACCTTCCCGATCCCGTCCAGTACGGCGGTCAGCGGGGTCTGGATGGCATCGCGTACGGCGGCGGTGTCGACCTGTACGGACCGGGCGAGGCCGGTCGCCACGTCCCGCCCGTGGATCTCCGTGGACGCCGGGCCGTGCGGGGTGAGCCCGTTGCCGGAGAGGGCGAGCTGCAGGGGCCGTACCGACTGCGAAGGAAGCATCAGCTCGTGCTGGTGGCGCAGGTGCTGCACGATCGCGCGGTCGACGGCCTCGCCGCCCACCGGAATGCGCTCGGCGGTCACGATGGACCCCAGGGACAGCACGGCGACCTGGGTGGCGGCCGCTCCGCACACCATGATCATGGTGGCTTCCGGCTGTTCGACGGGCAGCCCGCACCCGACGGCGGCGGCGATCAGCGTGTCGACCAGCTCGACCCGCCGCGCCCCCAGCCCGACCAGCGTCTCGATCGCGGCGCGCTGCGCCAGCGGATCCGCGTCGTGCGGGGTGCAGGCCGCGGCGCGCAGCCGGGGCTTGCGGCGCAGGGAACGGCGGACCTTGTCGCCGAGCAACTGGCGCAGCATGCGCTGGGCCATCTCGATGTCGACGACCGTGCCGCCGGACACCGGCCGCATGACCCGGATGTAGTCGGGGGTACGGCCCGTCATCTTCTCCGCGAACTCGCCGACCGCGATCAGGGCGCCGTTCCTGGTGTTGATCGCGGCGACACTCGGCTGATCGACGACCAGGCCCGCGCCCTTCACATACACCCGGGTCCGGGCCGCGCCCAGGTCGACGGCGAAGTGGCAGCGGCGCAAGCGCTCGAGACTGGCGGTCATGGCAGGTCCTCCCGAGAGCAGACCGTGGGGGCTCCGCCGAGTGGCGGTCCTTCCTCGCATCGTGGACGGGCGCCGGACCAGGCGCCTTTTGTGGGGGGCCGGGCGGGGTGCCGCTGGATGGGTGGTCCTGTCCGGATGCCGGATGGGCGGTCTTGTCCGGATCGGTGATCTCGGCGCCCTGGCGGAAACCCGCCAGGGCAGTTTCTCGCCAGGTTCCGTCAACTCCCGCGCACCACCGGCCCCCCGAAACTCTTCGCAGCACCGGAGCCACCACGTGCCGACGAGGAGAGGTCATCCATGACCAGAGGACCAGTCAGACGGGGGGCGGCTCTGCTGTCCGCCGGGCTCGTGCTCGCCGTACTGCCCACGGGGCGGGCGGGCGCGGCCGAGGCAGCCGCCCCGGCCCCGACGCGCGCCGCCTCCGTCACCCGCACCGTCACGCTCGTCACCGGCGACAAGGTGACCGTCACCGACCTCGGCGCCGGCAAGAAGACGGTCGCGGTCGAGCGGCCCCGGGGCGCCACGGGGGCGGTCCGCACCCAGGTGACGAACGGCGCCGTGACCGTCGTACCGGACGAGGCCCTGCCCTATCTGCGGGCGGGCACCCTCGACCGGCGGCTGTTCGACGTGAGCGAGCTGATACGTCAGGGGCTCACCGACCGGAAGACGGCCGAGCTGCCGCTGATCGTGACGTACGGGAAGGGGCGCGCGGCCACCTTGCGCGGGGCCGAGCAGAAGCGCGCGCTGCCCAGCATCCGGGGCGCCGCCGTCGCCGCCGACAAGGGGCGCACCTTCTGGCAGTCCCTCACCCGGCAGGGCGGGACGGTCGACAAGGTCTGGCTCGACGGGCGTGTGCACGCCGACCTGGCCGAGAGCAACGCCCAGATCGGTACGCCACAGGCCTGGGAGGCCGGGCTCACCGGGAAGGGCGTCACGGTCGCCGTGCTCGACACGGGGGTGGACGCCGACCATCCCGACCTGGCCGGACGGGTGGCCGTCAGCAAGAGCTTCATCGACGGGCAGGAGGTCGCCGACCGCAACGGGCACGGTACGCACACGACGTCCACGGTCGGCGGCAGCGGTGCCGCCTCCGACGGCAAGGAGCGGGGTGTCGCGCCCGACGCGACGCTCGCCGTCGGCAAGGTACTCAGCGACCAGGGCTCGGGCAGCGACTCGCAGATCATCGCGGGCATGGAGTGGGCCGCGCGGGACGTGCACGCCAAGGTGATCTCCATGAGCCTCGGCTCGACCGAGGCGAGTGACGGCACGGATCCCATGGCCCAGGCGGTGAACACGCTGTCCAAGGAGACCGGCGCCCTCTTCGTCGTCGCCGCGGGCAACACCGGCGCCCCCTCCTCCATCGGCTCGCCCGGCGCCGCCGACGCCGCGCTGACCGTCGGCGCGGTGGACTCCGCCGACCAGGCCGCCTACTTCACCAGTGCAGGACCGCGCTACGGCGACAACGCCCTCAAGCCCGACCTGTCCGCACCCGGCGTCGACATCCTGGCGGCCCGCTCCCAGCTCGTCGCCGGCAGTGGCTACTACACCTCCATGAGCGGTACGTCGATGGCGACGCCGCATGTCGCCGGTGTGGCCGCCCTGCTCGCCGAGAAGCACCCCGACTGGACCGGCGCCCAGCTCAAGGACGCCCTGATGTCGACGTCGAAGCAACTCGACGCGTCCGCCTATGTGCTGGGCTCGGGCCGGGTGAGTGTGCCGGACGCGATCGACGCGAAGGTCACTGCCACCGGGAGCGCCGATCTCGGTTTCTACAGCTGGCCGTACGAGGCGAACCATCCCGTCACGAAGACCGTGACCTACACCAACTCCTCGGACTCCGACGTCGAGTTGAGCCTCGCCGTGCGGGGCGCCGACGACGGGGTGGCCACCCTCGCCGACTCCACGCTCACCGTGCCCGCGCACGGCAGCGCGTCGACGACCGTGACGGGCGACGGCTCGAAGGCGCCCGTGGGCGACACCTCCGGGCAGATCGTCGCGTCCGTCGGTGGCACGCCCGTCGCGCACACCGTGTTCGGGCTGGTGAAGGAGGAGGAGCGGTACACGCTCACCGTCCACGTCAAGGACCGCGCGGGCGAGCCGACCGCCGCCTACCTCGCGGTGCAGCAACTCGCGGCGGGCGTGGACCCGTTCCCGGCCTCGGTCGACGACTCCGGCACCCTGAAACTCCGGCTCAGGCCGGGGACGTACAGCCTCACCTCCTTCCTCGACGTGCACGGCAGTCACGGCGCCGACTCGCTCGGGCTCGGCTTCCTCGCCGCGCCCGGGATCACCCTCGACCGGGACCGTGAGGTCACCCTCGACGGACGGCAGCTCCGGGAGATCCGGGCCGAGGTGAAGCGGCGGACCGAGACCCGGCAGCTGCTCATGGAGTACGACCGGAACGCGGGCGGCTCCGACCAGTTCGGCGCCGTCCAGGTGCCCGTGAAGTACGACAGCATCTTCGCCGCGCCGACCTCGAAGGTCACCCAGGGCACCTTCGAGTACCGGACCGTGTGGCGGCTGGGGAAGCCGTTGCTGGAGGTGAAGGGCGTCGGTGAGGCCGTCGCCCAGCCGGGCGGGACCCTGATCGAGGGCCGGAGCAAGCTGCCGCTGGTGGACGTCGGGACCGGACCGTTCACCGGGGTGAGCGGCAAGGCCGTGCTCGCGACACTCGCCGACGGTGTCGAGCCCGCCGCGCTCGCCCAGGCGGCCCAGGACGCGGGCGCCAGGGCGCTGTTCGTCACCGATGGCGCGGCCGGGCGGCTCAACGCCTGGTTCGGCACGGACGACGGCGCGGACCGGCCGCTGCAGATCGCCACGGTGAACGCGGCGGACGCGGCACGGCTGCGGGATGCTGGACATCTCGACATGACCGGGACGCGCGACACGCCGTACGTCTACGACCTCTCGGAAGGGCACGAGGGGGCCATTCCGCGCGGCGACCTGACGTACGAACCGGGCGCGCGTGACCTCGCCGTGCTGGACACCAGGTTCCACGCGGTCAAGCCCGTCTCCGGCAGCGAGTTCCGTTACTCGGTCACCGACGCCTTCCCCATCGGGATCGGCTTCCAGGAGCGGATCGACTACCCCGCCGAGCGGACCGACTACGTCTCCACGGGCACCGGACAGACGTGGATGGAGTCCGTGAACCTCGGGGCGGGCGCGCTGGAGGAGCGCAGTGGGCTCGTCCACTACCGCGGGGGCTCGCACGCGACGCTGAACTGGTTCAAGCCGGTCTGGCACGCGTGGCTCGGCACCGGGCTCGGCTGGGGACAGCAGCGCGCGGGCAACCAGATCCAGTTCAACACGCCCGGCTGGGGCGACTCCGGGCCCGACCACACGGGCTTCGGCGACGTGTGGAGCGACGACACCGGGATGACCCAGTTCACGTCCGTGTACCAGGACGGCACCCTGGTCGACCGGCGCAAGAGCTCCGGCGCGTATGTGTGGGACGCGCCCGCCGACGAACACACCTACAAGGTCGTCACGGACACCACCCTCGACCCCGACCGCTGGACGCTGTCCACCCAGGGGCACTCCGAGTGGACCCTCCGCTCGGCGGCCACGCCCGCGGACCGCTGGACGTTCCTTCCGCTCATCAACCTCGGCTACGACATCGACACCGACCTCGCGGGCGCGGTGCGCGGCGGCGGCCGGGTGCCGGTGGGGATCCACGCCGAGTACGTGAAGGGCGCGTCCGGCACCGGAACCATCGGGGGCGGGAAGCTGGAGGTGTCCTACGACGACGGGAAGTCGTGGCAGGCGGTCGCGCTGTCGGGCGGTGGCGGCGCGGCGTCCTGGAAGGGGACGTTGAGCGTGCCGCGCGGCGCGGAGTTCATCTCCCTGCGGGCTTCCGCACGGGACGACCGGGGCGGCTCGGTGAGCCAGGAGGTCATCCGGGCGGTGGGGGTGCGGTAAGCCCGCGGTCCCCTCTGGACGGGCGGCGCCGGTTCCCCTTGGGAGGGGGGAGCCGGCGCCGCCGCGGCGTCACTGCCCGGGTGGCACGCTCAGCGCCCCGCGTGCTCCACGATGCCCCGGATCACCCCCAGCTCCACCAGGTCCTGCGGCCGGATCCGGAGTTGGTCCGCCGTGTCGCGCACCTCGCTCGCCGGGCGCTTGAGGATCGCGGCCGCGAGCTCCGGCGCGATGACGGAGAAGTAACTGTCCGGCGTGGCCCAGGTGTTGCCGGGCGCGGCCAGCGCGAGCGCGCCGCCCGAGCCGCCCTCTCCGATCACCAGGGTGGTGACGGGCGTACGGGCGGTGGCCACCGCGGCGAACAGATCCGCGATCGCCGAGCCCGCGCCCTGCCGCTCGGCGTCCGCGTCGTTGGCGGCGCCCGGGGTGTCCACCAGCGTCAGTACGGGGATGCCGAGCCGGCCGGCGAGCCGGATCAGCCGGGCGGCGGTGCGGTATCCGGCGGGGCGGGTCGCGGTCCCGCACTGGGCGGCGTACGCCACGGTCCGCCCCGCGGGTCCGGAACCGAACCCGCACAGCATGCCGTCGTCGCTGCCGCCGCAGCGGTCGCCGCTGATCGCGGCGCGGCGCGAGAAGTAGGCGTCCAGGTAGGCGGCGGCCCGGGGGCGTTCGGGGGAGCGGGCGTGCCGGACCGCGTCCCAGCCGGTGGCGGGGAGGCCGGGGTCGCCGAGGGCGGCCGGGGGAGCAACAGGCTCAGCCACGCCCTCGTCTCCGGCCTCGGGCTCGGCCGCGCCTGCGGTCTCGGTCCCGACCACGCCTCGGGGCTCGGGCTCGGGC
>NZ_JBIWFN010000002.1:120737-443443 GCF_044763085.1 Streptomyces sp. NPDC096311 | reverse complement strand
GGCTTGGCCTCGCTTCGGGGCTTGGACTCGGCTGCGCCTCCGGGCTCGGGCTTGGCCTCGCTTCGGGGCTTGGACTCGGCTGCGCCTCCGGGCTCGGGCTTGGCCTCGCTTCGGGGCTTGGACTCGGCTGCGCCTCCGGGCTCGGCCTCGGGCTCGCCTCTGGACTCGGACAGAGCCTTGCCCCCGTCCTCAGCCTCGCTCCCGCCCCCGGCCTCGCTCCCGCCCCCGGCCTCGCTCCCGCCCCCGGCCTCGCTCCCGGCCTCGGCCTCGCTCCCGGCCTCGGGCTTGGCCTCGCCTCCGGCTTCGGTCGCGGGAGCGGTCAGTAGGGTCAGCCACAGGGACAGCGTCTCCCGTAGTTCCTCCTCCCGTACGACGGCGTCCACCGCGCCCGCCGCCACCTGGGCCTCGGCCGTGTACGCCGCCGGGTCGGCGTCGGGCGGGCGGACCCGGGAGCCGGCGAAGCCGACCTGGGCGCCGGGCAACGCCAGGGTCACGTCGGCGCCCGCACCCAGCGTCGCCCAGCCGCCGCCCGTCGTCGGATCCCGCAGCACGGCGATCTGCGGCAGCCCCGCCTCCCGGGCGAGCGCCGACTGCCGTGCCACGCGCTGGAGCTGGGTGAGTGCGAGCATGCCCTCCTGCATCCGGCTGCCGCCCGTCGCGACGAGCGAGACGACGGGCAGGCGGTGCGCACGGGCGTGGGCGTAGGCCGCCTCGACGCGGTCGCCGGTGCGTTCGCCGAGCGAGCCGCCGAGGAATCCGAACTCGAAGGCGATCAGTACGGCTCGGGTCGAGCCGATGACCGCGGTGCCGCAGACGACGGACTCGTCCTCGCCGGTACGGGCGAGGGCGCGGCGGCGCGAGTCGTCGTACCCCTGCCAGGACAAGGGACCGTCCGGCTTGAACTCCCGCATGGGGACGGGTAGTTCACGGAACTCGTCGCCGGCCAGGGTGATGGCCTCGCGGGCGGAGAAACGCTCAGTCATGCTCAGGGGCCTTTGCGACGGCATCGGGGAGGGCTCGCTTGAGAATCTTGCCCATGTCGTTGCGCGGGAGCGACGTGAGGAAGCGCACGGTCCGCGGGCGTTTGTGCGGGGCAAGGCGGCGGGCCACGTGGTCGGCCAACTCCTCCGCGACGGGCGGGTCCCCGGGGTCGGCGGGGACGATCCAGGCCACGATCCGCTCACCCAGGTCCGCGTCGGGCTCACCGGTGACGGCGGCCTCGCGCACCGACGGATGCTCGAGCAGCGCGTTCTCGATCTCTCCGGCGCCGATCTTGAAGCCGCCGCTCTTGATCAGGTCGGTGGCCTTGCGGCCGACGATGCGTACCGAGCCGTCGGGGTCGACGACCGCCATGTCGCCGGTGCGGAACCAGCCGTCCTCGGTGAACGCGGCGGCGGTCGCGTCGGGCCGGTTCAGGTACTCGGTGAAGAGGTTCGGCCCCCGGACCTGGATCTCCCCGACGGTCTCGCCGTCGGGCGTACCGGTGGGCGTGCCGTCGGCGTCGTACGAGGCGATCGTCGTCCCGTCCTCCTCGACGAGCCGTACGTCGACGCCGGGCAGCGGCACTCCGACGGTGCCGGGCCGGGGCTCCCCGTCCACCCGCACGCTGGTGTTCATGAGGGTCTCGGTCATGCCGTACCGCTCGACGACCCGGCGTCCGGTCGCGGCCGTGATCCGCTCGTGGTCGTGCACCGGCAGCGCGGCGGAGCCGGACACGAGCAGCCGCGCCCCGCCGAGCGCTTTGGCCAGTTCGGTGTCCTCGGCCAGCGCCTCGGCGAGCCGGTGGTACATCGTCGGCACCCCGAACAGCATCGTCGCGCCCGCGCCCAGTTCGCGCGCCACGCCCGGTGCGCTGAACCTGCCCAGATGCCGCACCGCCGCGCCGCGCCGCAGCGGGCCGAGGATGCCCAGGATCAGCCCGTGCACGTGGAAGAGCGGCAGCCCGTGCACGAGCACGTCGTCGCCGGTCCACTGCCAGGCGTCGGCCAGCGCGTCCAGGGTCGAGGCGATGGCGCGCCGCGGGATGACGGCACCCTTGGGCGGACCGGTGGTGCCGGAGGTGTAGACGATGAGGGCGGGAGCGGCGGGGTCGTCCGGTTCGGTGTCGGGGCGTGCGGGGGAGCCGGGGCTCGGACGGGTGTCCTGACCGGCGACTCCCACCTGGACGTCGACGCGCTCCAAGTCGCCTACAGGCGAGGGGAGTTCGACGCCCGGCTCGACCAGTACCAGCGACGGCGCGCTGTCGCCCAGGATGTGCCCCAGTTCGCCCTCCCCCGACTTGGGGTTGAGCGGCACGGCGGGCACCCCGGCGAGCAGCGCGGCGACGACCCCGACGGCGGTCTCCAGGGACGGCGTCGCCCACACGGCGACCCTCTCCCGGCCGTCGAGCCGCGCGGCCAGCTCACCCGCCGAGGCGGCGAGCTCCGCGTACGTCAGTGACCGGTCGCCGAAACGCAGGGCGGGCCGCCGTGCGGTCGAACCGCTGACCAGGGCAGGAAAGAGGGAGGACACGCGGGGTACTCCTTGCCGTAGGGACCTGCTGGAGGACGTGCTGCCGATGACGGTCACCACCGTTCCTACACCAGCACGAGGGAAACCCGCCGCCACGCTCACTCCGATGACGGGCTCGACCCCGCCGGGGCGATCCGCCGCCGCGTGCCCACCAGCGTGGCGAGGTCCTCGGCGAGGCGGAGTTCGACCGTGTGCAGGGCGACATGCTGCAGCCAGTGCAGCCGGGCCCGGTCGGGGGCGCCTTCGTGCAGCGGCGGCCATCCGGTGGCCGGGGTGAAGTCGTCGACCACCACCGTGCCGCCCGGAGTCAGCAGCCGGGCGGGGTCGGCCGGGTCGTCGCCCGGCGCCTTGCCGGTGCCGCCGCCGTCCAGGACCAGCAGGTCGTACGGGCCGTAGTCCTCGATCCGCCGCCAGTCGCCGTGGATCACCTCGACCTCGGGCCGGTCGGCGAAGACCTCGGCCGCGACCCGGGCCCGCTCGGTGTCGCGCTCCACGCTGAACAGCCGTACGCCCTCCCGCGCCCCGGACGCCAGCCACGCGAGCCCCACCCCGCACCCCGTACCCGTCTCACCGATCCGCTCCCGGGCGCCGCCCGTCAACGCGTGCAGCAGACGACCCTGCTCCGGACGGCACGCGTACGCGAAGCCGTGACGACGCGCGGCGGCGAGGGCCCGTCGGACGAGCGGGGGAAGGGCGGCGGGGTCCGTGGCGGCGTGGGCGTCCGTTCCTGAGATAGACATGGAGGAGATCATTATCGCCGCGACGGGGTCGGCCGGGGCTGGTTACGCTTTCCCGCCGCGAGGGAACGAGGTGGCGGCATGAGCCAGGACTACGACATGGGTGACGAGACCCTGTGGAATCCCTCGAATGGGGCGTCCCGGTTGTTTCTTCGTCAAGTGGCTCTCTTCGAGGCTGAGTTGGGACTCCCGTCGGGTATCGGGCCGATGGTGAACGACGAGAGCCGGATCGACCCGGACGCCTTCGCGGTCTTCGTCGACGCGCTGCTCGCGTGGCATCGAAGAACGAGTCACGCCGTCATGCTGGCCCTCTCCGAAGGCTTCGCCGCCACGGTGCTGGTGCTCGCGGAGCGCGGCGGGGTCGCGGTGGACTGGGCACGGCTCGGTGCCGCTTTGGACGGCCCGTCGGAGAATGTGCAGATCTCGGCTCTCACCGGGATGTCCGCCCCGCCGGAAGGCGGCACCTGGGAGTCACGGCTGCGGGAGAGATCGCGGGAACTGGGCCGCTTCATGCCCCGTTAGCCGGGGCGATTCCGGCTGTCCTGCTCCGCGGGAGCGATCGTTCTTGAACGGGGAACGATCGTTCGGAAAGCATGGCGCGGGCCCCGTCGGGGACCGTAGTCTCGGCCCACAGCGTGAGAACTTGACGGGTCAACTGCCGGGAGTGCATGGGTGAGTGCGTCGCTGACTCCTCTTCGCGAGACACTCGCGCGTCTGGACGCGCACCTCGCCGACAAGGGCCTCGATCGCGGGGAGGTCCTCGACGTGGGGGAGTTGTCGAGAAGAACGGCTCTGGCCGAGGGAGAGGTCCGGGCGCTCCTCGACGGGTCGGGGGCCCTCGACGACAAGGTCGACGACCGCATCCGCGGACGCGTCCGCGCGCTGTACGAGGCGTATCTCGACGAGAGCGGGAAGCGGCCCGCCGATGTGTGCCGGGACGTCGCCGGGCGGCTCGGGATCAGTGACAAGTGGGCCCGCAGTCTGCTCAACGGCGACAAGATGCCGAACGTGCCCGACCTCACCCGGCTCGCGGAGTTCTTCCGCATCGAGGAGGGCACGAAGTTCTTCACCGATCCGGCCCCCGTCGTCCTGAACGGCGCACTTCAGCGCGTCGTCGGTGAGCTGGACGGCGGAGCCGAGGACGGACCGCTGCTCAGGTTCACGCTCAAGCACGGAGTCGTCACGCTCGCCCTGCGGGGCCGACGGCTGACCCCCCGCGAGCAGGAGGCGCTCACGCTCATGCTCGAGGGTCTGCTGAGCAGCGAGAGCGAGGAGGCGGAACGGTGAAGCCCTTCCCCAAGATGCGGCCGGTCCGTCGCGCGTGGAAGCGCGCCGCCGTTCTCCTCTCCCACCGCGCCGACTCCGAGATGCGCGGCCTCGCCGTCGAGCTCACCCGCGCGCTGAAGAAACGACTCGACGCGCCCGTGGACGTACGGGAGTTGGCCGAGGCCCTCTGCCAGGAGATGAGCCGGCGCCGCGACGACCGCCCCATCCAGCTCCGCTTCGAGCGGTTCCCGGACGAGATCGAAGTCACCGGGCTGTGGATGGAGTTCCACGACTTCGACCTCGTCATCGTCGAGGAACGCGCCGAGACCGTGCAGCAACTCGTCATACTCGGCCACGAGTTGTGGCACATGATGGCGGGGCACTCCCACTCCCCCCACCACTACGCGGGTGCGGCCGCCGCCAGCGCGCTGTCGGACGACCCCGGCTGGCGGGAGATCGCGCTCACCGTCGCCGCCCGCAACGGCTCGCACGAGGCCGACGAGGCCGAGGCGGAGGACTTCGGCCTGCACCTCGCCAGCGTCTTCCGCTCCTGGGTGACCGGCCCGCGTACGAAGGGCCCCGTCGACCCGGTCGGACAGGCCATCCAGGCCTCCCTCGGCTACCGCGGCCCTAAGGACTGACCGGCGATGAATCCTTCCCGCTTCTTCGCCGGGCTCTACATCTCCTTCTGGATCCCGACGGCGGTCCTCACCGCCGCGCTGGCGATCAAACTGCCCAGCATCGTCAAGCTGTGGAAGGACCCGCTGCTGCGTGCCGTCGGCGGCCTGCTCGTGCTCGCCTGCGGCGTCTTCGTCTTCGCGGCACCGTCGACCATCGCCTGGACCAACCGCGTCACCGGCGTACCGAACATCGCGGCCCCCCTGGTCTACAGCCTCATCACCGGGTTCGGCGGCGCCTGCCTGCTCCTGATCACCACATGGCGCAACGGCATCTCCGACCGCTCCGGCGTCACCCGCCGCGCCACCCGCTGGGTGGTCACCGTCTACGCGAGCGTGATCGTCGCGCTGTGGGTGCTGTTCGCGCTCGCCGACGTCCCCGTCGAGCGGCTACGGGACCTCGACACGTACTACGCCAACACCCCCTTCATGCGCGAAGAGATCGTGCTCTACCTGCTCGCGCACACCGTGGCCGCCCTGATCACGTCCAAACTGATCTGGAACTGGATCCGCGCCGGCGGACTCGACGTCTGGCTGCGCGGCGGTCTGAAGTTCCTCGGCGTCGGCTATGTGATGAACCTGCTCTACGACAGTTCCAAGTTCTGCGCCGTCGTCGCCCGCTGGACCGGACACGACCTCGACTGGCTGAGCACCGGGCTCGCCCCGCCGGTCGCCTGCCTCTCCGCCATCCTCATCGCGGTCGGCTTCATCCTTCCGCACACCGGCCAGTATCTGCACCGCCGTGTCCGCACCCGGCTCGGCCACTGGCACCTGCGCCCCCTGTACCGCCTGATGGGGACCGTCACGGGCGGCGGACGCGTCCCCTTCAGACTCCGTGCCACCCCCGAACTGCGCCTGACGCGCCGCGAGACGTTCATCCGGGACGCGCTGCTGAACCTGGCCAGGTTCATCGACGAGGACCTCCGGCGGAAGGCGTACGACGCCGCCCTCGGCCTCGGCTTCGAGGCCGGCCGGGCGGGGGCCCTCGCCCACGCCGTCACCGTCCAGGAGGCCATCGGGACCAGGAAGCGCACCCGCCAGGACGACGCCACCGCACCCCTCGACACTCCGGACACGGAGAACCTGCTGGCGGAGATCGACGCCGTGTCCCGGGCCCTGCGCCACCCCGCCGACATCAGGGCGGTACGCGAGGCCGCGGCCGGCGCGGCGGACAGCGTGCCCGGCCCCACCCTGAGTCAGCCCAGCCGTTGATCCCCTTCGGTCTCAGGGTTGCCGGAGTTCCCTCGACGGTTGTTAGCCTCGCCGGGGATCAGCCGTGATGAGGATGGAGTCCGCCGTGGCCCGTACCGCCGCCCGCGCACGTATTGCGCTCGCCACCTACCGGCCCGAGGAGGGCGCGGAGAGCCTGGACCGGGATCTGCCCGTGCTGAGGGCGGCTCTGGAGGACGCCGGGGCGGAGGCCGTCGTCGGGTACTGGGACGATCCGGACATCGACTGGGCCGCCTTCGACCTCGTGGTGATCCGGTCCACCTGGGACTACAGCTGGCGGGTGGCGGAGTTCGTGGCGTGGGCCGAGCGGTGCGGGAAGCTGACGCGGCTCGCGAACCCGCCGGGGGTGGTGCGGTGGAACACCGACAAGCGGTACATCGGCGATCTCGCGGAGGCCGGGGTGCCCACCGTGCCGACCCGGTACCTCGCGCCGGGCGCGCCCGCGGAGTTCCCCGACGACCGCGAGTTCGTCGTGAAGCCCACCTCCGGCGCGGGTGCGCGGCTCGCCGCCCGGTACCGGCCCGAGGAGCGGGAGACGGCCCTGCGACAGCTGGAGCGGATGCACGACCGGGGGCTGACCGCCATGGTCCAGCCGTATCTGACCAGCATCGACACCGCCGGTGAACGCGCGCTCCAGTTCTACGGCGGCCGCCTGCTGCACGCCAGCCGCAAGGGCGCCGTCCTTCGACCCGGCACGGCCTACGACGCGGACAAGGTCGCGCACCCCCGCCTGGAGCCCTGGCAGCCGACCCCGGCCGAACTCGCCGTCGCGGAGCGCGCGTTGGCGGCCGTGCCGGGCAGGACGGACGGTGCGGAGCTGCTCTACGCCCGTGTCGACCTCGTCGACGGCGACGACGGGAACCCGTGCGTCATGGAGCTGGAGCTCGTCGAGCCGAACCTGTTTCTGTGGCTGCACCCGGAGTCGGTGCCCGTGGTCGCGGAGGCCGTCGTCAAGGCCGCTCTCCGCTGACGGCCACGCGCTGCAGCAACCCCCACGTGAACTCCGCCGCGCACTCCCGCGGCACTCCGGACGCGTCCGGGGACGTGAACGCCAGTCCCCAGCGGGTCGGGGCCGTGCCCTCCAGGGGGCGGGCGGGGGCGAAGGCGCGGGCGACCTCGTCGACCGTGCAGGACCAGGGGCGCAGGTCGTCCAGGGTGCGGGGCTTGGGACCCGCGGCACCCGGGGCGCGGACCAGCCACTCGTTCCAGGCGACGCCGTTCGGGGCGACGAGGACCTCGAAGCGCAGGTCGGGCCAGAGGGGGACGGGCCAGAGCAGGGCCTCGCAGGCCAGGTCGCCGATCTGCCGCGGGGTGACGGACTCGGGGGCGCCGAGGATCGAGCGGTAGCGGGAGGTCGCCGCCCGCGAGCGGGGGGCGTGCAGCATCGCCTGCCAGCGGCGGTTCGCCTCGCGCATGTCGGCGATGGAGACGCCCAGCTCGTGGCGGGCGTCCTCGACGAGGTCGGGGTTGTGGTCGGCCATGCGGCGCAGCAGGACCAGTTGGAAGTCGAGCGGGGTGAAGGGGCTAGCGGGTCGCTTGGCGGGCATGGGGTCCATGGTCGCGCATCGGGAGGGAGCCCGGTCGGCGCCCGTCCGGGAGGAACAGGACCGAGTTGACGTAACGGGGGCCTCGCGGGGGCAGGACGCGGCGCAGCAGGCCCTGGGCGGCCACGTGGGAGGTGCGTGCCTGGTGGGCCTCCAGAGGGAAGGACGCCAGGGGCAGCCAGGTGGTCGCGGGCAGGACCCAGCCCGTGTAGCCGCGCTCGGTGAGATGGCCGACCACCGGCGCGACGGGCTGGATTCGTGACTCCAGTTCGATGAAGAGGGCCGGGCGGTCACGGCTCAGGAGGGCCTCCGCACCGCGCAGGACCGCGAGTTCGTTGCCGTCCACGTCGATCTTGACGAAGTCGACGTCGTGGAGGCCCAGGCCGTCGAGGGTCACGCACGGGACCTCGACCGCGCGGGCGTGGATGTCCCGGCGTATCAACGACGACACGCCCCGGTCGCCCGCGTCGTCCGGCGGGAACCAGAGCCGTGCCGTGCCCGGACGGTCGGAGGCGGCGGCGCGGATCACGCGGACGTTGGAGGGGGCGGTGGCGCAGAGGAGTCCGGCCAGGTGGGGGACCGGTTCGACGGTCACCACACGGTGGGCCAGGCCCGCAAGGCGGTGAGTCCAGGGGCCGTACCAGCCGCCCACGTCCACCGCCGTGCCGCAGCCGGGCGGACAGAGGTCCCCGAGGCGGCCCAGTTCGGGTTCGAAGCGCGGGTAGACCAGCCGGGCGGTCGCCGCGACGAGGCGGGTGGGGAGGTGGCGGGCGAGCCGGGCGGCCAAGGTCCTCGTCGTCCTCGTCGTCCTCGTCGTCCTCGTCGGCCTCGTCGACTTCGTCGGCCTCGTCACGGGACCATCCGCTTGAGGAGTTCCTCGTGCTCGTCCTCCGTGACCTGCTCCCCGGAGGACGGCAGCAGCTGCGGGATGCCGTCGACGATCGGGTAGCGGCGGTGCAGGCGCGGGTTGTACAGCGCCTCCCCGGCGCTCGGCTCGGCCCCGGAGGCCGGCGCCTCGCCGTCACTCAGGGGCAGCAGGTGCAGTGGGCCCTTGTCCAGCGGGCAGGCCAGGATCTTCAACAGCGGGTCGTCGGGGTTCATGGTGGCGTCAGCTCCTTGGCCACGATGGGGGGTTGGGGCGCGGCGTCGTGCTTGGGCATGACCAGCAGCACGGACACCGCGAGGGCCGTGCCCGCCAGGCGCAGTGTCAGCCGCACCGGGTCGTGCGGCAGCGCCTCGCCGAACGCGAGCGTGCCGAGCACCGCCGTGAACAGGCTGGTCACCGTCGTACAGACCGGCACGATCAGCGAGGCCCGGCAGCGCTGCAACGCCGCCTGGGACATGACCAGGCCGAACGCGCCGGTGAAGAGCAGGAGATAGGGGTACGGGGAGCGGAGCACGTCGATCACCGCCCCCGCCAGGTCACTGGTCGTCAGATAGCTCGACACGCCCTTGATGGCCAGCGAGCTCACCCCGTACAGCAGGCCCACCGCCACGCCGTACTCGACACCCGTCGTCGGCATCCGGTGCCGGTGCCGCGCGCGGCGCTCGGCGGCCCCGTACAGCCACAGGCCCGCCGCCAGCGAGGGCAGACAGACGGTCAGGATCAGTGGCGCGGGGGCACTGCGGCTGACCCGGTCCGAGCCCTCGCGCAGGGAGAGGACCACCATCAGCAGGGCCAGCAGGATCGCACCGAGCGCGTACCGCTCGCGGCCCGACGTCTCCTCGCCGAGCAGCCGGGCGGAGAGCAGCACCAGCAGCACGAGCCCGGAGACGAAGATGCCCTGGGCGGCGGCGATCGGCAGCGTGCGGTAGACGGCGAGCTGGGCGCCGAAACCGGAGGCCAGCGCCAGCGAGCCGCCGATCCACAGCGGGCTGCCGAGCACCAGCCGCAGCAGCCGGGCGGGGCGGCGGATGTCGACCTCGGGCAGTGCGGCGAGCGCGCGCTTCTCCAGGACGAATCCGGTGCTGTACAGGACGTTCGCCAGCAGGGCCGCGGCCACTCCCCACCACATGGGCTACGTCCTTCGGGCGTGCAGGAGCAGGATGGAGGAGAGGGTCGGCGCCGCGCAGGCCAGTCGGTCCAGGGAGCGCAGCGGACGCGGTACGCCGTGGAAGGGCGCCCCGCTCAGCCGTACGACCTCGAAGCCCGCCGCGGTCACGAACTCCCGTAGCGCGCGGGCCGTGTAGAGCCGCAGATGGCCCACGACCTCCCGCCCCGGGCGGCCGTGGATCGCGCGCAGGCTCACCTCCGAGAAGACGGGCTGGACACCGGCGAGCAGCAGGGCGCGGTTGTACCAGGCGGCCAGGTTCGGGGTGGAGAGCATCAGGTGGCCGCCGGGGCGCAGGACCCTGCGGATCTCGTCCAGGGCGCTGTCCGGGTCCACGAGGTGCTCGATCACCTCGCTGAACAGGACGGCGTCGGCCGAGGCGTCGGCGAACGGCAGCCCGCCGTCGGTGAGTTCGCCGCGGATCGCGTACGGCAGCCGGGCGTGGGCGCGTCTGAGGGCGTCCTGCGACCAGTCGACGCCGACGAGACGGTGTCCGGTGAGCAGGGGTGCGGCGGTCGCGGCGGCGGAGCCGTCGCCGCAGCCGATGTCCAGCACGGTCCGCGCGCCGGCCGTGGCGGGGCCCAGGGCGGCGGCCAGGATCCGGGCCTGGCGGAGGCTGCGGGGGGTGCCGGAGGCGACGGGGACGCCCGGATCCTCGTAGAAGTCGCGAAGTCCCCGACGGGCGGGGCCTGTCGCCGTCACCGAGCCAGTGGTCGGGGTCGAGGTCGTGGGCGTCATCGGGTGCCGTCCTCCTCCGTCGCGTGCAGATAGTGCTCGAAGAGGTCGCGGAGGTGGGCGCCGTCGCCGTGGCTGAGCAGGGTGCGCGACCAGCGCAGGGCGACGTGCAGACGGCCCGCGGTGGACGCCGTGGTGACGGTCAGGCCACGGGGCGTCCGGGCGGGCGCCGAGAACCACACCGCGTGCGCGCGGCCCGCCTCCGCGCCGAAGTCCAGCGCGTACGGGATGCGGCCGATGTTGCTCAGCAGCGTGGTCGACGTCCAGGGGCCGGCCGCGCGGCGCAGGCCCCGGGTGAGGGCGGCACGCCAGGCGACCGGGACCACGGGGGCGGTCAGGAGGGCCGCGCCGTGGCCGAGTTGGGGCCGGGGCAGCGACTTGAGCGCGCGGGTGCGTTCCGCCGTGCGGCGCAGCAGCTCGCCCATCCGCCCGGCGTCCAACTCCTCGACGGTGAAGGGGACTTCGACGAGCCGTGTCCCGTTGCCGATGGGCATGTCGGTGCCGCGGGGGCGGTCGTCGACCGGCATCGTGATGCGCAGGGGGCGCGGGCGGGCGCCGTGTTCCCTGTTCCAGTGCGTGATCATCAGGGCGGTGGCCGCCATGAGCTGGTCGTTCACGGTGTACGGGGAGCCCTTGGGGCGGTGCGGGACGCCGAGTTCGGTGACGAGGAGGCCGTTTCCGGGCGAGGGCTCCGGGGTGCCGTGGGCCACGCGGGCGGGCGGGGTCCAGGTGGACGGGGTGTCGACCGGTACGGCCTTCGCCGCCGCCTCGGGCGGTCGTACGGGGGGTGCGGTCGGGGAGTTGTCCTTGCCGCCGTACAGCTCCGCGGCGGTGGCGAGGACGCGGAGGCAGGCGGGGCCATCGAGGGCGGTGTGGTTGACGGTGAGGAAGAGGACGGTGCCCTTGGGGCGGGGGCCGGTGCGGGCGCGTGGCGCGGCGCTTCGACGCGGCGCCGTGCCCACCGCGTCCGTCGCCTCGCTGCCGACGGGCGGGCCCGCGCCGTCGACCACCTCCAGGCGGATGGGCGGTGAGGCGGTCAGCGGCGGGGCGGTCAGCAGGGCGCGGGTCCGTGCGTGCTGGAGGGAGCCCGGGCCCGGGGGCGGGAAGGAGACGACCTCCACGTCCGGATCGGGGGTGAGTTCCCACTCGTAGCGGCGGCGGTACCAGGGGCCCGCGGCCTCGCGCATCAGGATGCGGGGGTGACGGTGCAGGGCCTCGGTGAACGCGGTGGTGAGGCGGGCGGGGTCCAGATGGCCGGGGAGGTGGACCTCGATGTGGACGGTCTCGGGTTCCTCCTCCTGGAGACAGTGCCGGGAGACCTCGTCCACGACGGGGAACGGCACGCGGGCGGGGGGCCGGGACGGTCCGTCGGTACCGTCCCGTGCCGGGTGCTCCAGCGCGGTCATCGGGGTTCGCCCCTTCCCGTGTCGTCGTCCGCCGGGTTCCCCGCCTTGCGGAAGGCGATCCGCGCGGTGGGCGGATCGGCCTCGCCCTCGCCCGCACCCGTGCCACCCGCGCCCGCCTCGCGCGGGGCGGAACCCGGGCCGCGCGCGGAGATGGTCGGGCCGCAGGCCCGGTCGGGCCCGGGGGCCGGTACGGGGGACTCGGCTTTGGTCGGCGCGGACGACGTGGGTTCGCCGCCCGAGCCGTCCGGTCCCTCCCCGACCGGTCCGGCCCCCGTACCCGGTGCGGCTCCGGGGCCGCCGTTCGCGCCGCGGCGGCGTCGGGGGAGTGGCGCCGTCGGGGCCTGGGAGCCCGGGGGCGCAGGGACCGGGCGGGCGCCCCGGGGTGCCGCGCCGGGCGGCTCCTGGACGCTCACCAGCCCGGCGAACAACCCGATCAGGGCCAGCAACTGCGCCGCGGGCCCGAACGCGCCCTCGCTCGCGCCCGGTGGCGACCCGGCGCCCGTGGCGGCCGCGATCCCCGCCCCGGTGAGCGCGAGGAACGCGATCGGTACGAGGAGCGCGTGCCGTTTCCAGGCGAGCAGCGCCAGCGCGGGGACCAGCAGCGCGAAGGGTCCCGCGATGACCACGCCCACCAGGGTGAGCGCCACCGTGCCGAGCCAGAGCCCGGCGTCCGGCGCCGCCGGCTGCGGCTCGTCGGGGCCCGCCTCGCGGCGGCGCCACAGCACGAGGCCCGCGAGAGCCGCCACGCCGACCCCGCCGCCGATCAGCCCGGCCTCGTACGTCGTCGAGGGCTCGTACGACAACGTGACCGTGCCGCCCGCGCCGGCCGGGATCCGCCAGCCCTGCTGCCAGCCGTCGAGCCGTACGGGCGTCAGTTTCCTGCCGCCCAGCGTGGCCTGCCAACCGTCGTTGTAGTTCTCGTACGTCGTGAGGTACGAGGCGGCGCCGGAGCCGACCTTCACCTCGCGGCGGTCGCCCAGCCAGTCCACGATCCGCAGGGAGCGTCCGGCACCGGCGACGGCCTCGACAGCCCCACGGGTGAGGGTGACGTCCGTGACCACGAGGGGCCCGGCGTCGCCCGCCTCGACCCGGTGCGAGCCGGATCCGAGGTCCAACGCGGTGTTCGGGGACCCCTCTTGGCAGAGCGTCAGTTGGACCGGCCGCCGTTCGGTGAGATCCCCCACCCTCCCCTTCGCGCTCGTCGCGTACAGCTTCCCGTCGACCGCGAGCGTCGGGCCCTTGCCGCAGGGCAGCGAGAACTCCCGCGTCTCCAGGGCCTGTGTGGTGCGGTACTCGGCGAGGTCCGGGAGGTACACCTCCGTCAGCCCGACCGGCAGTTGCAGGTCGGCGCCCGCGACCGGGTTGTGGAGCGTCAGGGGCGCGGTCTCGGTGACGGTGATGTCGAGGTGGTTCGTGGTGATCGGGTCGAAGCGGGCCCAGCCGTTCTCGTCGACGCCGGCCACGGTGTCCCCGTCCGGGGAGCGGATCTCGATCTTCGTCGGGCGGGTGGAGAGGCCTCCGGCCGCGGCCAGGACCATGGACGAGACGGACTTCTTGTCGGGCCAGCTCAGATGGATCGTCGGCCTGTCCCCGGCGATCCAGGCCGTGGTCAGGTTGCCGTCCGTGAGATTGCGCGCGTCGAGACCGGGGCCGAGGTCCGTCGTGGAGTCGGCCGTCGCGACGATGCGGCTGCGCTGCGTGGGCGAGACGTCGTACAGCAGCTTGTCGAGTGCGTCGCCGGTGATCGCGACGGCGCTCGCCCGCACCTCGTACGATCCCGCCGTCGAGGTGGAGAAGGTGCGGTGCAGGCCCGCCTCCGTGCCCGTGGGGGCGAGGCCGGTGGGGTCGGTGGTGCGGTGCAGGGACACGATCTCGGCGGCGGCGTCCGAGCCGGCGGCGTCGGTCGGGAGCTTCAGCAGGCGGGTGACCTGGACGTCCGGGAGGGCGATCTCGGAGAAGCCCGCGCCGGTCAGGCCGGTGCGCTGCGCGGTGGAGCCGACGATCGTCAGCTTCATCCAACTCGTCGATCCGGCGGGGGCCTTGACGGACTGGGTCATGCCGTTGGGTTCGAGATAGCTGGTGGCGGAGCCCTTCTCCGTCTCCACCCGGACCCGGGTCGCCGCGGACCGCATGCCGTCCTGCGGCAGCGGGGTGACCTTGAAGGACTTCGGCAGGTCCAGGGACCCCTCGAAGCGGATCCGCAGCCACTGCCCGTTCGCGGAACCGGACGCGCCCTCCGCCCAGGCGGTGTCGGGGTTGCCGTCGAAGGCGTTCACGGGGTCGTACTGGGGGAGATGGAACAGCCAGTTGCCGGTGGAGGAGGCGGTCACCGAGCGGGCGCCGCGCAGCTCGGCCACCGTCTGGTGCTGGATGCCCTTGGTCGGCAGGATCTGGTGCGGCTTCTTGCCGGCGTCCTGGGCGCTGTCGCTGTCGTTGCGCTGGTCGGGCGTGTACGTGTACGAGGTGTTGGAGTCGACCAGGCCGAAGCGGGTGTCGGCGCGCCGCAGCCCGTCGCCGACCACCTGGACCGCGGCGGTGCCGAGGCCGGGATGGTTGTCGCCGGTCAGGACGGCGGGGCGGCCGCGCATCGAGGGGTCGGCGGCCAGCGGCAGCAGCGCCTCGGGGCCGCCGGAGACGACGGCGGTGTCCGCGATGGCGCTCAGTCCGGCCTGCCCGGGGCGCGGCGCGCCGTTGCCCGCCGGTTCGTAGATCTCGACGGCGCGCTCGCGCGGGTAGAGGCCCTCGACCTGGAGCGGGGCGTGGTGGGCGATCCGGCCGCCGGTCACGACCGGTCCGAAGCCGGTGACCCGCTCGTAGCCCGACTGTTCCAGGGTTCGCTTCACGGTCTGGGTCGGGACGTATCCGACCTGGTCCGGGTCGAGGTCGTTGCGGACGACGACGTAGTAGAGCCCGGCGCGGCTCAGGTAGTCCCCGAGGCCGGGCACGTCACTGCCGGTCATCAGCGCCTGCTCGACGGCGTCCATGGCGCGCCGGTTGCCGGGGGTGCCGAAGGGCACGTAGTCCCGCTCGGCCCAGCGGGAGTCGGCGAGCACGTCGAGGGGCTCGTCGATGGGGGAGCCCCAGGTGTAGAGGCCGTGCGCGGTGGCGGGGACGACGAGGGCACGGGAGTCGGGGGAGTACTTCTTCAGCCAGTCGGCGGTGGTCTGCCAGTACGTGGGCAGCTGCTGGAAGGAACCCGGGTTGAGGATCGACCCGTTGAGGTACGGCCAGGCGAGGCCGGGCAGGATCAGCACGGCCGCGACGAGGGGTGCGTAGCGGCGGCCGCGTACGGGACGGGCTCCGCGTGGTTCGGCGGCGACCCCGACGAGATGCGCGAGGCCGAACACCAGCGCCAGGGCGAGGCCCGTCTGGAACTTGTAGATGTTGCGGAAGGGGACCAGCCAGCCGTTCAGCCAGTCCTGGACGACGCCGTGGAAGGGCGCGCCGAACGCACCGCCGTACCCCGCGAGGGTGAGGAGCGCGACCGACAGCACGGTCAGGACCAGCCAGCGGCGCTCGGGCATGTCACGTCTGGCGAGCCCGGCGAGACCCAGCCCCGCCGCGAGCGCCGAGCAGACGATGACGATCACCGAGGCGGCGACGGTCCAGCCGGCCGGCAGCCAGGGCTCGCCGAAATGGAGGTACCCGACCCAGTTCCCCGCGCCGCGCAGGGACTCCGTGGCCGACATGGTGGCGGTCGTGGTCCCCGAGGTCTCCACGTACGGGAGGAAGTTCTCGCCGTAGACGCCGAGCATCAGCAGCGGGATCACCCACCAGGCCGTCGCCAGGATCACGCCCGGTACCCACCAGGTGATCAGTCTGCGCTGTCGGGGCCCACGTGGCCGGGACAGCAGATACAGCCCGACGGGGAGCAGCGAGGCGAGGGTCGCCGCGGCGTTCACGCCGCCCATGAAGGGGACGACGAGTGCCGAGCGGAGGGCGGCGACGCGGGCGCTGTAGCGCTCGTCGGCGAGGGGGAGCAGGACCCAGGGGAGGAAGGCGCCGGGGAGCGCGGCGGCGGAGGTCGAGCCGACGACGATCGTGAAGACCGGCCAGAGCGCGTACGCGACGCCGGCGAGCAGCCGGGAGGAACCGTTGCCGATCCGCAGCCGTTCGGCCAGCCGCAGGGCGCCCCAGAAGGCGACGGACACGACGATCGACAGCCACAGCCGTTCCGCCAGCCACACCGGGAGGTGGATCAGCTTGCACAGGCCGTAGAACGGCAGCATCGGCCAGACGTAACCCACGTACTGGTCCTGGATGCCGCCGAAGCCGCCCCGGTCGTGCCACAGCTGGCCCAGGTCGGACAGGAACTGCCAGGGGTCGAGCGCGACGCCGAGCTTGGTGTCGAACGTCATGCGTCCGGGGTGCACGGCCAGGAACAGCACGAACACCACGGCCCAGAACCCCAGCAGCCAGCGCCTGGACCGTGGCCCGTGCGGGGGGCCTGACGTGGTCGAGACGGGGCGGACGGCTGCCGGGGGAGGAGCCTGGACCGTGGTCGTCATGGTGGACACCGCCGGAGGATGAGGAGGAGGTTCCAGGTGGCGAACTCCCGCAGCCCCGGCGCCCTGGTGACGGCGGAGGCGAGGATGGGCCAGTAGCGGGAGCGCGCCGAGACGACCGTGACGTCGTCGCGGGCGCGCACCTGCCGCAGGGTGGGGCCGATGTGCACGGCGAAGAGGTTCTCGCCGAGGGTGTGCTTGGCGGGCTTTCCGGTACGGCGGTGGTAGCGGGCCCGCGCCCGCTCCGCGCCGAGGTAGTGCCAGGGCGCCCACTCGTGACCGCCCCACGGGGAGAGCCAGTTGGTGAACGAGACGTAGATCAGCCCGTCGGGCCGGGTGACGCGCACCAGTTCGCTCAGGAACGTCTGCGGGTCGGCCACGTGCTCGAGGACGTTGGAGGAGAAGGTGACGTCGGCGACCCCGTCCGCGAGCGGCAGCAGATACCCGTCCGCGACGACCGCCGAGCCGTCGGGTTTCGCCCCCAGCTCCCGTACGTCCGGCTCGAAGAGATACGCCTGTGCCCCGCGCCGTCGGAACTCCGCGGTGAAGTACCCGCCGCCGCCCCCGACGTCCACGACGGTACGTCCCTCGACGCCGCCGTACGCCTCGACCTGGTCGGCGGCGTCACGGGCCAGCAACGAGTAGCAGCCCTCGGGATCGTCCTGCTCCCGCATGAAGGCCCGGAACAGCGCGAACGAACGCCGGAAGGAGGGGTCCTTCCAGGCGAGGGGTGCGCTTTCGGCGGGGGCTCGGCGGGGTATTTCGGGGTCGCCGTCCATGGGCGTCACCTCCGCCAGGAGGCGGCCGCCTCCGTGGCCACCGCCCTGAACTGGCGGACCGTGTTGTTCCAGCGGTACTGGGCCGCGCGGTCGCGGGCGGACTTGCCCATGAGGGTGCGGCGGTGGGTGGACAGGGCGAGGGTGCACCAGGCCGCCGCGAAGGAGGACTCACCGCGCGCCAGCACACCCGTCTCGCCGTCGGCCACGGAGTCGCGCAGTCCGGGCACGTCGAAGGCGATCGCCGGGGTCTCGCGCGCCGCCGCCTCCGTGACCACCAGGCCCCAGCCCTCCACGGCGGAGGGATGCAGCAGCAGCCACGCGGCGCACAGCAGCCGGTGCTTCTCGGCCTCCGAGACACGGCCGGTGAACTCCACCCCGGGGCCTGCCAGTTGGTGGAGTCTCTCCCGCTCGGGACCGTCGCCGACGATCACCAGCCGGCCGCCGGTGACCGGGCGGACCCGTTCCCACAGCCGCAGCAGCAGATCGATCCGCTTGTACTCGACCAGCCGTCCCATCGCCACGAACAGCGGCTCCGGCGAGCGTTCGGCGCGGGGGCCCGGCTCCTCGACCCCGTTGTGCACGACCCGGATGCGCTCCCGCTGCACCCCGATCGCGCGCAGCGCGTGGGCCGTGGACGGCGAGACGGCGACCAGCAGATTGCCGCGCTGCGCGCCCGCCAGTGCCCAGTGTTCGAGTCTTCGGCCGATCCGGGCGGCGGGCGCCAGCGGACCGCCGAACCGCATCCGCCACAGGTCCGTGTGGACGTGGTTGACCAGGCACAGGGTGGGGCCGTGGTGCCAGAGCGGTGCCAGGTACGGCATGCCGTTGCAGACCTCGACCAGCAGGTCGCAGCCGCCGACCTGACGGTGGAAGGCGGAGCGGGCGCGCAGGAAGTGGCCCAGGTCGCCGCCCGCCGAGACGACCCGGTATGCGTGGTAGGCGGCGGGCCCGCCGCACACCAGGGTGACCTGGTGGCCGAGCGAGGTCAGTCCCTCGGCGAGCCGGTCGACGAGGATCTCGGATCCGCCCGCGGACCGGTTTCCCAGGTCCCGGTGGGCGAGGAAGACGATGCGGCGCGGCGGTGGGGGAAGCGCCGGGAGGGACTGCGCGTCGCGCGGGACCGCGGCGCGCAGCGGGGAGGGCACGTGCTGGGGCATGGGTGCTCCAACTCGTCTCAGGGTGCGGAACTCAGTGTGGGGGGTGGGGCGTAGGGCGGGTCGGTCTCTTCGAGGGTGAATCCGCCGATCTGTGGGGGATGCGGATACCGGCTGTAACGGGAGTGTGGGCGGGCTGTGCTCGGGTGGGGGTGGACAGTTTTCGCCCGGCGCTGGGAAGCTGCTACTCACCGAGGTGACAAATTCCGGGCTTTGTGGAGCTGACAGCCCATCACATCGTGAGTGGTGAAGGGGAGTTACCGGACGAACCGGGATCCCGTCGCCCGCGTACCACCAAAACGCCCCCCGCGGCGGCGAGGACGAACCCGAGCACACCGGCACCTATCGGCAACGTCTGCCCCAGCAGGCGCAGTTGACCGCTCTCCTTCTGCGCCTGCTTCACCTGGTCCTTCTGGGTGGCCGTGGTGAAGGCCAGCTTGTCGGCGTCCAGGAGCAGCGTCGAGTCGTAGGTGGAACCCGGGGCGCGCAGCGTCCTGCGCGGACCGACCTGGGCGTAGAGCACCCGGCCGGTGCGCTGGTCGACGACCAGCTCGATGCCGTGGTTGGAGTACCACTCCTCGGCCAGCACCTGGGGACGGGCGGGCTGGTCGACGATGCTGCCGGGCACCAGCCGGGTGCCGATCTTCGTCGGGGGGACCGTGCCGGTGAAGCGGTAACCCGTGTAGCCCTGGATCTTCTTGGTGCCCCGGTAGGCCAGCGTGATGGGTGCGCCGAGGGAGTTGTCCCACCAGCGGTACGCGTGTTTTTGCACGTCGAAGGGGAACTTGAGGTAGGCGTCGCCCTCGAAGCGCGGGTTCTCCTGGCAGCAGTGCACCGGCTGGTTGGTCTTCCGGTCGGTGACCCAGCGGTTGGGGAAGAACTCCAGTGCGTCGTACGGGTCGGCCGCGGGCAGGGACTTGTCCGTGTCGACCGTCGTCGTCACGTCCCAGACGGCGCGCCCGCTGTGCTCACTGTCGGCGACATCGCCTCTGACCTGCTGGGTGATGGTGATCCGCTTGTCGAACAGGGTCTGGATCTGCGCGGTGTCGAAATAGGCGCCCGTGCCGGTGTAGACGGCGGTCGTGTCGATGTCGACGGGGTTCACGGCGGCCCGCGGTTCCACGTACCACGCGAGCAACGGGGCCAGTACGAGCAGAAACGTGCCGAGGCCGAGCAGGACCAGTGCGAAGGGTGAGGGTTTCCGGCGCATCCGGGCACTCCAGGGGCGTGAGGAGGCTCGACGCACGAGTGATCACGGCTGAGGACGGCTGATCACGGCCGGTCACGGGTGATGCGGGTGATACGGGTGGAACGCGGTGATACGGGTGCGTCGACACCAGGAGGGAAAGTGCACGTGCGGTATGGGCCGGGAACCGTACGGGCACCCTTGACGGAGTGTCAATGCATTGTCGAGACTGAGGACTTGCCGGACGGGACCGGCGTGGCGGGCTGCGCGGATCACGGGAACGGATGGGGACGACCTCCGACAGAGAGGCTCACCCTGCGATGTCCAGACTGCTCGCCGCCGTACTCACGGTCGCTGCCGCCGCCGCGCTCGCCGTGGGCGCCGCACTCGGCATCGTCGCGCTGCTCGACGCGACCCCCGATCAGCCGAACACCCCCCTGATCACGTACGAACATGCCGACCAGGAGCACTGACCGTGCCGCGGGGCGCTCCGGAGGCGGACCGGAAGGTGCAGGCCGGCCACGGGACCGTCGCCATACGCTCGGCCTGGCATGACGTTCCCCGTGCCCAGGTGCGGCAGTTCGCGGCGATCGCCCTGGCCGAGGCGCCGGATCTCGCCGAGGAGATCCTCCGGGAGATCCGCCGCGAGTACCCGAACCTGCCCCTCGTCCTCGACGACTCCGGCGAGCCGATGGCCCTCGTCGGCATCCGCCGGGCCATCGAGGTCTTCGTGCAGCACCTGGAGACGGCGGAGGGCAGACCCCGCGTCCACCCCGAGGTCTTCCAGGAGTTCGGCCGCGGCGAGGGACTGCACGGCCGCAGCCTCGACTCACTGCAGGCGATCTACCGGCTGGGTGTCCGCCTCGCCTGGCGCCGGTTCGCCGAGATCGGGCAGCGGGTCGAGATCCCGCCGCCGGCGATGTACGAGCTCGTCGACGCGGGATACGAGTACCTGGACGGTCTGGTGGACCAGTCCGTACGGGGTTACGCCGAGGCCGCGGCCCGGCAGGCGGGCGAGCGCCTCCGCCTCCAGCGCCGTCTGATGGACATGCTGCTCGCCGAGCACCACCATCGGGGCGACCCGGCCGAGGCGCTCGTCGAGCGGGCCGCGCGGATCGGCTGGCCCCTGCCGGACAAGGTCGCCGTCGGGGTGCTGCTGCGGCCGGCGCGGGAGGCCGTGGCGCCCGCCGTCGGGCAGGGGGTGCTGCTCGACATGGAGTACGAGCAGCCGCGGATGGTCGTGCCCGAGCCGGACGCCGCCGGGCGGCCGGAGCTGCTGCACCGGGCGCTGACCGGATGGTCCGGGGCGATCGGGCCGCCGGTGCCGCTGGCCGACGCGGCGAAGTCGCTGCGCTGGGCGGATGCGGCGGTACGGCTGATGGAGCGGCGGCTGCTGCCCGGCGGTGAGGTGCTGCACTGCACCGAGCACACCGAGGCCCTGGTGCTCCTCCAGCCCGAGGAGCTGATCGACGATCTCGCCCTGCGCTGCCTGGCGCCGCTCGCGCACTGCGGGCCGACGCACGGGCGGCGTCTCGCGGAGACGCTGCTGGCGTGGCTGGAGACGCGCGGAGGCGCGCCGGAGGTGGCCGCGCGGCTCGGTGTCCACCCCCAGACCGTCCGCTACCGCCTCCGCCAGATCAGGGAGCTGTGGGGTGACGAGATCGACGATCCGGACCGGCGGTTCGAGCTGGAGCTGGTCCTCCGCGCGCAGCGTCTCCGCGGTGAGCTGGGTGATCCCCACCCCCGCCGCTGACCTCCCGTCGCGTGCGGCCGGCTCCGCCCACGCGTCCGTGCACGGTCACCCCTCGCACCTCACCGTTACCCACCCATTGCCCGTGCAAGAGCACTATGAGTAGCCTGTGTTCGTCATGCCGATCGGCTGTTGAAATTTCGAACATAGGGAGGGGGCCGGTTGTGGGACGCCTCGTACCTGCCGTGACCCGAGCTCTCGACATACTCGAGCTCTTCCTCGACGGGGACGGGACGCTCTCCGCCCCCGACATCGTGCGCAAGCTCCAGCTTCCCCGGACGACGGTGCACGAGCTGGTCACCACGCTCGCCGCCCGCTCGTACATCGTGCAGGTTCCCGGCCAGCCGGGACGCTACCGCCTCGGTGTGCGCCCGTACCAGCTCGGGAGCCGGTACGCCGAGCAGCTGGACCTCGCCGCGGAGGGCCAGCAGATCGCCCGCTCCGTCGCCGAGACCTGCGACGAGACCGTCCACGTGGCGATCCTGGAGGGCACGGACGTCATCTACATCGCGAAGGTCGACTCCACGCACGCCGTGCGCATGGTGTCCGCGGCGGGCCGTCGCCTGCCCGCCCACTGCACCTCCGTCGGCAAGATGCTGCTCGCGTCGCTCCCCGACGTCGAGCTGACCTCCCGTATCCCGGACGACGCGGACCTGGTCGGGATGACGCCGAACAGCATCACCGAGCCGGGCGCCCTGCGCGAGGCCCTCGCCGAGATCCGCCGCCGCGGCGTCGCCGTGGAGAGCCGCGAGTCGAACCCGGACGTCAGCTGCGTCGCCGCCCCGGTGCGCGACCGTACGGGCCAGGTCGTCGCCGCGCTCTCCATCTCCGTACCGATGATCCGCTGGAGCGACGAGCGCCGCGTGGAGCTGGAGCAGCTCGCCGCGAAGGGCGCCGTCGAGCTGTCCGAGCGGCTCGGTTACCGGAGCGTGGTGGGATGACCGGGGCGAGCGGGACGGCCGGTCATGCCGGGACGGCCGGTCGTAGGGGGAGCACGGCCTTCGACGTCGCGATCCGCGCCGAGGCGGCCCTCGGTGAGGGCCCGACCTGGGATCCGGACGCGCAGCGCCTCATCTGGGTGGACATACTCGGTTCCCGGGTCCACACGTACGACCCCGTCTCCGGGCGGCGCACGGTCATGGTCACCGAGCAGCACGTGGGCGCCGCCAAGCCCCGCGCGGGCGGCGGCCTGGTCGTCAGTCTCCGGGACGGCGTGGCGACGTACGGCGGCGCCGAGGGCTTCCGGTGGCTGCACCGCGACCCCGTCCCCGGCCGCCGCGCGAACGACGCCGCGGTCGCCCCTGACGGCTCGCTGCTCTTCGGCACCATGCGCTACGACGAGGCCCCGGGCGGTGGCACCCTGTCCCGGCTCGCCGCCGACGGCACGGTCACCCCGCTCCTCGACGAGGTCGCCGTCAGCAACGGAACGGGCTGGAGCCCGGACGGCCGGCTGATGTACTACATCGACTCCCCGACCCGTCGCGTCGACGTCTTCGACGCAGGTGACGTGGGTGACGGCCAACCGCCCCTCAACAGGCGGCCGTTGGCCGTGATCGAAGAGGGCGCGGGGTGGCCCGACGGGCTCACCGTCGACGCCGAGGGCTGTGTGTGGGTGGCCCTCTGGGACGGTGGAGCGGTCCGCCGCTACACACCCGACGGCGAGCTCGACCGGGTCGTGGAACTTCCCGTTCCGCGCCCCACCGCCTGCGCCTTCGGTGGCGCGGACCTGACCGACCTGTACATCACCACGGCGCGTACGGGCCTGGAGGCGCCGCATCCGCTCTCCGGCTCGGTGCTCGTCGTCCCCGGCGCGGGGAAGGGCCTGCCGCAGCCGCCGTTCGCCGGCTGACGGTTTCCCTCGTAGGTCCCCGTTCTCCCCTCGCAGGTCCCCGTCCGGTCCGTCGACCACCGGACGGGGATCTTCGATTTTTGTGCAAACCATTGACGAGAAAGCGCTTCCTATCTACGGTCCCGTTCGAAGTTACGAGCACTCATCGAAATCTCGAACAGTGAAGGCAGGGCATGGGACGACCTGACCTGAACCGCAGGAACGTTTTGGCCGCGCTGGGCGGTCTGACCGTCGCGGGCAGCCTCGGCTTCGCCGCGCTCGGCACCGGCGCGGACGCGCTCGCCTCCAGCGCGCGCACCCGAGTCCGTTACTGGAACCTCTTCCAGGGCGGCGACGGCACCAACCAGGTCGCGATGGTGGACGCCTTCCGCAAGGAACATCCGGACATCGCGGTCAAGGACTCCACCCTGACCTGGGGCGGCCCCTACTACACCAAGCTCGCCATGGCCGCGGCCGGCAACCGCGCACCGGACCTCGCCGTCATGCACCAGGGCCGCGTCCCCGGGTTCGCGCCCGGCCGCCTCCTGGACCCCTGGGACATCGGCCTTCTGGCCAAGTACGGCGTGCGGGAGGCGGACTTCAACCCCGTGCTGTGGAAGCGCGGCATCGTCGGCGGCAAGCTCTACGCCCTACCCCTCGACATCCACGTCCAGCTCTGCTTCTACCGCAAGGACGTCTGCAAGAAGGCCGGGCTGCTCGACGCCGACGGCCGGCTGCCGGCCGCCGGCTCCACCGACGAGTGGTTCGGCATGCTCAAGGCGGCCAAGAAGCAGCTGAAGAACGGGCAGCAGACCCTCGGCCTGCACGCCAACGACCAGAACTTCTCCTGGTGGTTCTTCGTCGCCTTCTACCAGCAGCTCGGCGGTGGCTACTTCAACGACGACCAGACCGACGTCACCTTCGACACCGACAAGGCCACCGAGGTCCTGGAGTTCTTCCGCAAGCACGTGACCGACGGCTACGTCACCGTCGGCGAGGCCGACGGCGAGGCGTTCCTCGCCGGGTCGCCGTTCACCTGGGAGGGCAACTGGTCGGTGCCGTACTTCAACGGTGAGAAGCTCGACTTCGGCGCCCAGCCGCTGCCCCCGGTGTTCGGGAAGCCGGCCACCCACGCCGAGTCGCACTCCTTCATCCTGCCCCACCAGTCCGGCCGTGGCGGCGCCGCCGACGAGGGCGCCTACCGGCTCGCCGCCTACATGGTCACCCACGCCACCACCTGGGCCAACGGCGGCCATGTCCCCGCCTATCTGCCCACCTTCAAGGACCCCGCCTATCTCAAGCTCAGCCCGCAGAGCGAGTACTCCAGGCCCGCCATGGAGCACCCGGCCACCGAACCGCACATCTGGTTCGCCGGCTCCACCGGCGTCCTCGCGCAGCGCGTCGGCCCGGTCGTCGCCTCCTCCAACCTCGGCTCCGCGAAGCCGGCCGCGGCGGCCCGCCGTATGAAGTCCGTCCTGGAGCAACTGCTCGCCATGAAGAACCCCATGGACGGCAGGACAGCCGCCCAGGAGCTGAAGGGAGCAGGCGCATGAGCAGCGCCACGAGCACGGTCGCCGCCACCACCCTGCGCCCCCGCGCGAGCACCGCCGCCGACTCCGCCCGGGTGCGCTGGGGCCGCCGCTTCCAGCACGGCGGCTGGTTCGTCGCCCCGTTCTTCGTCCTGTACGGGCTCTTCGTGCTGCTGCCGGTCGTCCGCGGCCTCTACCTCAGTTTCACCGACGCCAACATCTCCGGCGACCACACCGGCTTCGTCGGCCTCGACAACTACCGCGAGGCCCTCAAGGACGACCTGGTGTGGAACTCGCTGTGGCACAGCGTCCAGTTCACCCTGTACGTCGTTCCGTGCATCGTCGTCGTGGCCCTGCTGATGGCGCTGATCGCCCACCACACCGTGCACTTCAAGTGGCTGTGGAGGCTGTGCTTCTTCGCGCCGTTCCTGCTGCCCTCGGCGGTCATCGGCAACCTGTGGTGGTGGCTGTTCCAGCCCACCAACGGCATGGTCAACCACGTCCTCGGACTCACCACCCCCTGGCTCACCCAGAAGTCCACGGCCCTGCTCGCCGTCGTCGTCGCGACCCTGTGGTGGACGGTCGGGTTCTCCTTCCTGCTCTTCCTCGCCGCCCTCCAGAACATCCCCCAACACCTCTACGAGGCAGCGGAGCTGGACGGCGCGAACGCCTTCCAGCGCATGCTCCACATCACCGTGCCGAACCTGCGCAACATCACCGGCCTCGTCATCGCGCTGCAGATCCTGGCCTCGCTCCAGGTCTTCGACCAGGCGGTGGTCATGTACCAGTTCGGCCCGGGGCCGGAGGAATCGACCCGCACCTTCGTCCAGTACACCCTCGAACAGGGCTTCACCAGCTACCGCGTCGGCTACGCCTCCGCGATCTCCTTCGTCCTGTTCCTCATCATCGCGGCCGTCGCCCTCGGGCGGATGTGGCTGCTCCGCAGCCGAGAGGAGGGCATCTCCCGATGACCACGCCGTCTCCCACCCTCCGTAAACCCCGCAGCACCTGGACGCCCGCGCAGATCGCCCTGACGGTCGTCGCCCTCGCCCTGTCCGTGATCTGGATGGCGCCGCTGGCGTGGGCCCTGTCCACGTCGCTCAAGACCCCGGCGGAATCGGTGACCTCGCCGCACTGGATCCCCAAGGACTTCACCCTCGACTCCTGGCGGAAGGTCTTCGAGGCCGGCAACATCCCCAACTGGTTCGTGAACTCGCTGGTCGTGTCGGTCTGCGTCACCTTCATCGTGCTGCTGGTCGCCTCCCTCGCCGGATACGGCTTCGCCCGCACCGAGTTCCGCGGCAAGTCCGTCCTGATGGCCGTGACGATGGCGGGCCTGATGTTCTCCCCGGCGATCCTCGGCGTCCCGCTCTTCACCACCGTGCAGTCGCTCGGCATGGTCGACACCTACTGGGGCATGATCCTGCCGCAGTGCGCCCCCGCCGCGATGGTCTACATCCTCTACAAGTTCTTCCAGTCGCTGCCCCGCGAGCTGGAGGAGGCGGCGTTCATCGACGGCGCGGGCCGCTGGCGGATCTTCTTCACCCTCGTCCTGCCGCTCTCGAAGCCCTCGCTGTCGGCCGTCGGGATCTTCACCTTCATCGCCTCGTGGAACAACTTCCTGTGGCCCTACATGGTGACCAACAACCCCGACCTGATGACCATGCCGAACGGCATCGCCACCGTGCAGAACGCCTTCGGCATCGTCTGGCCGCAGCTCATGGCGGGCGGCCTGATCGCGGGACTCCCGCTGATCGTCGTGTTCGTCTTCTTCCAGAGCCAGATCGTGCGGGGTGTGGCCCACACGGGTCTGGCCGGCCAGTAACAGCCATGAGGAGAGTGTGAGTTGAAGCGCTTCAGACTCGCCGCGCTGCTCGCCGCGGCCACCATCGCCCTGCTCCCGGCCACCGCGTCGGCCGACGTCACCTACCCCGACCCCCTCCCGCTCACCGGCCAGCAGATCATCCACGACCCCACGGTCACCCACCTCAAAAACGGCCGCTACGTCGCCTACTCCACCGGCGGCGTCATCGGAGCCCGCCTCTCCACCGACCTCCACCACTGGGACGACGCGGGCAACGCCTTCACCACGCCCCCGAGTTGGTGGTACGACTACAACTCCACCGCCGACCCCTGGGCCCCCGACCTCTCCTACCGGGACGGCCGCTACTGGCTCTACTACGCCGTCTCCTCCTGGGGCACCAACCACTCGGCGATCGGCGTGGCCACGTCGAAGACGGGCATGCCCGGCACCTGGACCGACCACGGTCCGGCCTTCACCTCGCAGACCACCGACGCCTGGAACGCCATCGACCCGGCGGTGATCCGGGCCGACGGCAAGCTGTGGATGGCGTTCGGCTCGTACTGGACGGGCATCCGCATGGTCGAACTGGACCCGAGCACCGGCAAGGCGAGCGCGGACGCACCCGTGGAGCACCTGGCCACCCGCCCGGACGCCCCGTACGCGGTCGAGGGCCCGTACATCGTCGAACACGGCCGCTACTACTACCTCTTTGCCTCCTACGACGCGTGCTGCGCGGGAGTGAACTCCACCTACAAGATCCGGGTAGGCAGGTCGACGACGGTGACCGGCCCCTACACGGACAGCACGGGCAAGCCGATGCTGGAGGGCGGCGGCGACCTGTTCCTGGCCGGACACGGCAGGTACGTCGGCACCGGAGGCGAGTCGGTCTTCCGCGACCGAGGCCAGGACTGGCTGGCGTACCACTACTACGACGCGGACGACAACGGCACACCCAAGCTGGGCCTGAACAGGCTGAACTGGAACGCAGACGGCTGGCCGAGCTTGCGTTAGGGGCGCGGGGAACTGCGCGACCAGCCCAGAACGACCCGCACTCGCCCCCACCACACGAGCCACCCCCCACCAACGGCGCACTCGAAAGGAAAACATGCGTACCGCCCGCTTCGCCCTCGACCCCGCCTTCACCATCGGCGAGGTCAACCCCCGCCTCTTCGGATCCTTCGTCGAACACCTCGGCCGCTGCGTCTACACCGGCATCTACGAACCCGGCCACCCCTCCGCCGACGCCGAAGGCCTCCGCACCGACGTACTGGACCTGGTCCGCGAACTGGGCGTCACCGCCATCCGCTACCCCGGCGGCAACTTCGTCTCCGCCTACAACTGGGAGGACGGCGTGGGCCCCGCGGAGGAACGGCCCCGCCGCCTCGACCTCGCCTGGCGCTCCACCGAGACCAACCGCTTCGGCCTGTCCGAGTACATCGCCTTCCTGAGGAAGATCGGCCCCCAGGCCGAGCCGATGATGGCGATCAACCTCGGCACGCGCGGGGTCGCCGAGGCCCTGGAGCTCCAGGAGTACGCCAACCACCCCGGCGGGACGGCCCGTTCGGACCTGCGGGTGGCGCACGGTGACAAGGAGCCGTTCGGCATCGGCCTGTGGTGTCTGGGCAACGAGATGGACGGGCCCTGGCAGACCGGCCACAAGACGGCGGAGGAGTACGGCCGTCTCGCCGCCGAGACCGCCCGCGCGATGCGCCAGATCGAGCCGGACCTCGAACTCGTCGCGTGCGGATCGTCGGGGCAGAACATGGAGACGTTCGCCGCGTGGGAGGCGACCGTGCTGGCGGAGACGTACGACCTCGTCGACTACATCTCCCTGCACGCCTACTACGAGGAGACCGACGGCGACCGCGACTCCTTCCTCGCCTCCGCCGTCGACACCGAGTCCTTCATCGAGAACGTGGTGGCGACCTGTGACCACGTCGGCGCCCGGCTGAAGTCGAAGAAGAAGATCAACCTCTCCTTCGACGAGTGGAACGTCTGGTACCAGAGCCGGCCGAACCCGCATCCGGTCGAGGACTGGCAGGAGGCCCCGCGCATCCTGGAGGACGTCTACAGCGTCACGGACGCGGTCGTCTTCGGCTCCCTGCTGATCGCGCTGCTGCGGCACGCGGACCGGGTGACCGTCGCCTGTCTCGCCCAGCTCGTCAACGTCATCGCGCCGATCATGACGGAGCCGGGCGGCGCGGCCTGGCGGCAGACGACGTTCTTCCCGTTCGCGCAGGCGGCGAAGTACGGGCGCGGGGAGGTCCTCGACGTCCGCGCGGTGTCGCCGACGTACGAGACGAAGAAGTACGGGGAGGTCGACCTGTTGCACGCCACCGCCGTGCGCGCCGAGGACGGCTCGGTCACCGTCTTCGCGGTCAACCGCAGCCAGACCGAGCCGCTGCCGCTCGAAGTCGCCCTGAACCGGCTGGGGGTGACGACGGTCGTCGAGCACAGCGCGGTCGCCGACGCGGACCCCGACGCCCGCAACACCCTTGAGGACCAGGAACGGGTCACCCCGCACCCCGTCGAGGGCACCACCCTCCAGGACGACGGCACCCTGACCGCCGTCCTGGAACCGCTGTCCTGGAACGTGATCCGGCTCGGCTAACGGGCATGCGCGCGGCCGGGGGAGTCCACCGGGGTCACCGGTACGCCTCCGGCCGCGCTGCCCATCAGGGTCAGCTTCACCTCGCCGGGACCGGCCGGGGTGGTGCCGTCGGACAGTACGGCGAGAGCCAGGGTGTTGGCGCCCCGGGTGCGCAGGACGCCGCCTGGCAGGACGAAGGTGTGCTGGGGGCCGACGTCGTTGATGTACTGGCCCATGTTCCAGCCGTTCAGGAAGATCTGGACGCGGTAGGCGCGGGCCGGGTCGTCGGTGAGGGTGAGCCCGATCGAGGCGTCCACGCCCGGGTCGATCGCGAGCCGGAACCCGGTGCGGTACCAGGCGACTCCCTGCCCGCGCGCCGCCCGCGGGAATTCCGCGGCCTTCCAGCCGCCGTCGGCGAACTCCGGCAGATGCCAGCCCTGCCGTTCCCCGTGCAGCCCGCCGTGGTTGAGGGGTCCGCGCACCGGGTCGGGTGCCGCCTCACCCTGGATCCGCCAGGTGACGGCCGGGCTCGCCCCGGCGAACGTCACCGCCGTGAGGCCTCGTGCGGCCTTGTGCGTGTCCTTCGCCGCGCCGTCCATGTCGTGCTGCATCCGGCGGACGAGGACGGAGAGGACGTGCGGTCCGCTCCCGTACCGCACGGGGAAGGTGGCCGTGGCGGACCACGTGCCCTGGCGGACCGTCGACTTGTCCGGCACCGGCATCCGGTGCGTGCCGAGCGGCTTCCCGTCCAGCCACGCCATCAGCAGCCCCTGTGTGCCCGTGACGTACGAGAGGGACACCGACCCGGCGGCGCCCGCGTCCGTGAAGCGCCCCCGGTACCAGACGTCTCCGTAGTGGAAGCCGTAGTCGTCGGCGAAGAGGACGGGCTGCCCGGCCGGTACGGGGGTGGTGCTGTACGAGGAGGTCCTGTCCGCGATCTTCCAGGCGGAGTCGTCGAACTCGGCGTCCGACTCGGGGTTCTCGGCGTGGAAGCGCCAGTCGCCCAGCGCGGGAAGGCGAACGGCCGCGACCCCCGGCAACCGCTGCTCGGCCCGCAGACTCCCGGAGGTGGTCGCCCGGACCGTCAACGTGCTCTGGTTCCACACCACTTCACTCATCCCGCGCGGCCCCCACACCTCCAGCTCGGCCGCCTCGACGGTGTCCCCGGTGAGATGGACGGCGGTGTCGCGCAGGGCGACGGTGCGCAGGAGCGCCGGGCCGTAGGCGAGCACGGGCCCCGACGGGGTGTCGTAGCGCCACAGTCGTACGGACGTCTCGTCGTCGGCGAGCAGCAGGAGGAGGGGGGCGTCCGTGCCGCCGCCCTCCACCAGCACCCTGGTCAGGCCGCCGAGTCGGGCGTCGACGCGCAGCGCGCCGGACGTGTACGCGTGGCCGGCCTTCCCCTCCAGCACGGTGACCGTGGGCTCGCTCGCGCACTCGACGGCCGTCTGTGTCGCCTCTCCCTTGCGCCCCGTGAACACGGCGATGTCCTGCCGTCCGGCGGTGAGCCACAGCATCGGCTGGGCGCTGGAGTACCTCAACGTCCGCCGCCCGAGAAGGAGACCGGTGGCGAGCAGCCGGGCGTCGAGGCCGGGGACCGGCACCGGTAGCGGATCGTTCACTCCGTCGAGGGGGACGGCGGCGAGGACGTCGTCGGCCCGGTCGTTGCGCAGGATGTGGAAGTGCGCCTTGGTGTCCGGGTTGACCAGGTGGTACGCCGTGATCCCGGCGTCCGCCCCCGACGTGCCGCCACGCGCGCCGACGTGGATGTCGGCCGCCCGGTCCAGTTTGGCCAGGTCGGGCACCGAGTGCAGGAGGTGCCCGAGCTGGTGCATGGGGACCAGCTTGGGGGTGGGTCTGCGGGCCTCGTCGAGGGCGGCGCCGTAGTCGTACGAGGTGTAGACGACCGGCGCGGGCAGCCAGCCCCAGGAGGTCCCCCCGAACGTCATGTAGACGTTGTGGACCTTGATGCCGTTGGCGAGGTTGGTGAGGTAGAAACGCCGCTCGTATGCCGCGTCCCGCGTCCGCGCCGACTCCGCGTACCCCTTCCCGTCGAACTCCACCCCGCCCCACGGGTCGAACCAGCCGCCCCCGAACTCGGCCAGCAGCCCAGGGGTTTCGGGACTCGCCGTCGAGCCGCCCTTCGTGCCGCCGATGCCGTAGTAGCCCCAGTCGGGTGGCGGCGCGAGGGGCGAGGGGTAGCCGTCGAAGCCGTACAGATAGCGGCCCCTCTCGCCGCCCGTGTCGAACGTTCCTGGCGCCCAGTACCCGTTGCGCCCCTTGTCGTTGTGGAAGAGCGGCACGTCGATGCCGTCGGCGCGGACCTTGGCGTAGAGATGGGCCATGTAGTCGAGCCCGCGGGGGCTGGTGACGTTGTTCGCGTACTCGTTCTCCAGTTGGTAGAGGACGATCGTGCCGCCGCCGTGGGTGTAGAGGTGCCGGACCGCGATCCGGTTCACCGCGGTCAGCCACTCGTCGGCGTACGACAGATAGGTCGGGTCGGAGGTGCGGGCGGTGCCCCGGGTGGCGGTCAGCCAGCCGGGGAAGCCGCCCGCGTCGACCTCGGCGTTGATGTACGGGCCGGGCCGCAGGATCACGTACAGGCCGGTCTCGGCGGCCGTGCGCAGGAACAGGTCGAGGTCGCGGACGCCGGTGAAGTCGTACTGTCCGGGCGCGGGGGAGTGGTAGTTCCAGGAGACGTAGACGCTGATGGTGTTGTAGCCGTGGGCGCGCAGCTTCTCCAGGACATCCCGCCAGAGGGAGGGGCTCGGCAGCCGGAAGGGGTGGACCTCGCCGGACCACAGGACGACGCGCCTGCCGTCGACCAGCATCGAGTACGTGTCGAAGCCCACGGTGTGGCGGGTGCCGTCGGCGCCGGGCGGCTCCGGTGCCGGGCCGGTGGGGGCGCTCGCGCGGGCGAAGGCGCCGTCGCTCCCGCTGAGCGTGAGGCCGAGCGCGGTGGTGCCGGCGAGTGCGCTGAAGGTACGTCTGCTCAACACCATGCGGGGCCTTTCGAGGACAGCGGTGGGGGTCCCCCTGTTCGAGCGAAACCTTCGAGCGAAACCTTCGAGCGAAGCCTTCGAGCGAAACCGAGAAATCGGGGGAGGGTGCGGCCATTGTCCACAGCGGTGCGCCTCACGAGGGCTGTATGAGGATCTCGGCGCGGGCGGATCACGCGGATGACGCGGTACCGGCGGCACAGGGGGCCACCCGGCGGACATCGCGTTCCTCATGCCGCCCTCAGGCTCTCCTCAGCTTCGGCGCCTACCGTCACGTCCCGTTCATTCCTGCCGGACCGGTGGGAGAGCAGGGACGACGGAACGGACCCCATGCGCACGCTGATACTGCTCGCCCTCGCGGGCCTGGGCGCCCAGCTGGTCGACGGCAGCCTGGGCATGGCCTACGGCGTCACCTCGACCACGCTGCTGCTCGCCATGGGCACCAACCCGGCCGCGGCGTCGGCCACGGTCCACCTCTCCGAGATCGGCACCACACTGATGTCCGGCGCCTCCCACTGGCGCTTCGGGAACGTGGACTGGAAGGTGGTCGCGAAGATCGGCGTGCCGGGCGCGGTCGGGTCCTTCCTCGGCGCGACGGCCTTGTCGAATCTCTCGACGGAGGTCGCGGCTCCGGTCATGTCCCTGATCCTGCTCGCCCTCGGCCTGTATGTGATGTCCCGCTTCACCTTCCGCGGCATGCCCAAGGGCCAACTGGGCAAGCCCCTGCGCAAGCGGTTCCTGGCCCCGCTGGGCCTGGTCGCCGGATTCCTCGACGCGACCGGCGGGGGCGGCTGGGGCCCGGTCGGCACGCCCGCTCTGCTGGCCAGCGGCCGGATGGAGCCGCGCAAGGTGATCGGCTCCATCGACACGAGCGAGTTCCTGGTGGCGGTCGCCGCCAGCCTCGGCTTCCTCTTCTCCCTCGGCTCCCAGGGGCTGAACTGGACCTGGGTCCTCGCCTTCCTCCTCGGCGGCCTGGTCGCCGCGCCCGTCGCCGCCTGGCTGGTCCGCCTGGTGCCGCCGCGCGTGCTGGGCTCCGCGGTCGGCGGCGTCATCGTCGTCACCAACGTCCGTACGCTCCTGAAGAGCGACTGGGTCCACGCGTCGGGGACCGTCGGCGCCCTCGTCTACGCCCTCCTGTACGCGCTGTGGGCCGGGGCCCTGACGTACTCGATCCGCGCGTACCGGAGGGAGCGGACGGAGGAGACCGTGACGGAGGACCGGCAGCCGGTCGCGGTGTGAGGAACGGGCGGGGCGGGTGGGTCAGGAGGGCTTGGCCGCCGAGAGGGCGGTGACCGTCACCTTGTCGTCGCACTCGGCGATGACACCGTCCGTCAGCGCGACCTGGTGCGCCCCGGCCCTCGGGACACCGACCACCAGCGTCGGGTAGCTCGCGGGCGTGGTTCCGGACGTGCAGTAGCCGTCGGCCTCACCCTGGACCTGCGTGAACGTCAGCTTCGTCCACGCCTTCCCGCCCGCCGCGATCTTCACCGTGGACGCGCCCCCGGTCGTGGTCACCTTGAGCGGACGGTTCTTCTCGGGGGAACCGTTGCCCGCCCCCGCCACGGTCGGATACCCCTGGACGGTGCACGCCGTGCCGGACACGTTGGTGAACTCGACGATCGCCGCGCCGGTCCCGGTACCGTCCGGCCGCACCGCGGCCTGGTACATGGACGCCTTGAGATCCGACAGGCCGCAGGCCTTCGCACCGGTGGACGGCGCCGCGGTGTGCGTCGGGGAGCCGGACGTGGCGGATGTGGAGGGTGTGGAGGGGGAGGTGGTGCTGGAAGTGGAGCGGGAAGTGGACGCCGCCGGCTTGACCGGAGCGCCCGACGGCGAAGAGCCCGCCCCCGTCGGGCTCTCGCCCGGCTGACACGCGGTCATGAGCAGGGTGGCCGCCGACGCGGTCACCATCGCCGTCGCGACTCTGCGGATACCGATGCCGTACATGAAGTCCCCCGAAGTGGTTCAGGCGCCGGTCTCTCACCGACACTCGTCGCTTCAGAGCGCGTCATCGGCTTCCGGGGTTCACCTGCCGGGCTGTCTGTGACATGACGGTGACACAGCAGGTCGCACTGTGCATTTCGGGACAGCTCGACCGCCGACGGCCCGCACGTTCGGTCAATCGAGCGGCGGCCGGGGAGCCGCCCACAGGAGGTCGCGGGTCAGTTCGAGCACGCTCGGTGTGCCGGTCAGGCTCATCGCCTCGACGAGTTCGTCGGTGAGGTCGTCGATCAGGCGGGTCACACCGGCGGCGCCGCGGACGGTCAGCGCCCACAGGACGGGCCGCCCGATGAACACGGCACGGGCACCGAGGGCGAGGGCGGCGAGGATGTGGGTGCCGCGGCGCAGCCCGCCGTCGGCGTAGACCTCGGCACCGGTGCCCGCCACCGCGTCGACGACCTCCGGCAGGGCCCAGGCGGTGGGCACCAGCCCGTCCAGTTGCCGTCCGCCGTGGTTCGACACGATGAGGCCGGACGCCCCCGCGGCCACCAGTTCCCGGGCGTCGTCGCCGCGCAGCACGCCCTTGACGACGATGGGGAGGCCGCGGGCCCGTTCGCGCAGCCAGCCGATGACGTCGAGGGTCAGATCGGGTGCGCGCTCGGCCGCCTCGGGCGAGGGAACCCCGGTGACGTTGCCGTACAGGTCCTCCGGTCCGATGAAGTCGTCGACCTGCGTGCCACGTTTGCCCCGCGACCCGTTGACCGGTGTGTCGGCGGTCAGTACGACCGCCCGCGCCCCGGCGGCGAGGGCCCGCTCCAGCGTCTCGATGGTCAGTACGGGGTCCCGGGCCACGTACACCTGCACCCACCACGGCGCGCGGCTCGGCACCAGGTCCGCGAACGGCACCGCGGTGTTCGAGGTCACCGCCAGCAGTGATCCCGCCGCCGCGACGCCCCGCGCGGTGGCGGCCTCCCCGTCCGGGTGGGCCTTGCGCTGCAGGGTGCTGGGCGCGACGAGCACGGGGGTACGAACGGGCGTGCCGAGTACGGTCGTAGAGGCGTCGCACGTCGAGACGTCCCGCAACAGCCGTGCCCGGAAGCGGAACTGGTCCCAGGCCGAGGTCGCCTCCGCGACGCTCATGCCGCGACCGGTGCCGCGCCGGAAATACGCGTAGACGTCCTCCGGCAGCACCTCGGCGGCCCGCTCCTGAAGACCGTCCATCCAGCGACCGATGTCTGTCACCTGACATCCCTTCGTCGTACGGTACGACGAAGCAAGGGTGCCCCAGGCACCCGCCTCGGCGGTCTAATTCGCTCGACACCGAGGGGCGGGACCGTGATGCTGCACCCCTATGACGCGAACCGACACACCCACCGCCTGGGACGAACGCACCCAGCTGGCCACCTTCCTCGACTACGCCCGTGCCACCGCCCGCGCCAAGTGCGAGGGGGTCTCGCCGGAGGGCGCGCGGCAGGCCCCGCTCCCCGGATCCCCGCTGATGACGCTGTGCGGGCTGATCAGCCATCTGCGCTGGGTCGAGCACTACTGGTTCCACGTGATGTTCCTCGGTGAGGAGGACGACGGGCCGATCGCGGCCGCGACGGAGGAGGACCCCGATCCGGAGATGCGGATCGCCGTCGAGGTGCCGTTGCCCCAACTCCTCGACGAGTACGAGGAGCAGAGCGCCCGGTACCGGCTTCTGGTCGCCGAGCACGACCTGGACACCAGGGCCAAGCGTCCGTTCCGCGACGGCCGGTACACGGACCTGCGCTGGATCGTGCTCCACCTGATCGAGGAGACCGCTCGGCACAACGGCCACCTGGACATCGTCAGGGAACTGGTCGACGGCGAGAAGGGAGCCTGAAGCCATGGGCGAGTCGACGGGGCTGAACCCGACCATCCGCACCCTCACCTTCGACTGCACCGGTGATCCGTACGATCTCGGCCTGTTCTGGAGCGAGTTGCTCGGCCGTCCGCTGGACGAGGACGACAAGCCGGGCGACCCCGAAGCGCTGCTGCGCGACCCGTCCGGCGGCCCGACGCTGCTCTTCGTGCGGGTCCCCGAGGGCAAGTCGGCCAAGAACCGCATCCACTTCGACCTTCAGCCGCAGGGCCGCACCCGCGCCCAGGAGGTCGCCCGCGCCCTCTCCCTCGGCGCCCGCCAGGTCGCCGACCACACCCGCCCGGACGGCGGGGGCTGGGTCACCCTCACCGACCCCGAGGGCAACGAATTCTGCGTGGAGCGCGGGAAGCTGGGCTGAGCCCGCGCCGGCGCTACGCGCGCGTCACCCCGTTCAACGGCACCCGTCGGCGCCCCCCAAGCCCTGTCCGCCGACTCTCGCCTGGCTCATGTTCCGGCAGAACGGAAAAGTTCAACGACTGCGGGTGGTCTTCCCCGGACCTCCGCGGTGAGCGTCGTGCCGGCGGGGGGTGGCTGTGACGATCACGATCTTGGCTGCTTGGGCCGCTTCACGCTCTGACAGGCGTGCCGGGGTCCGTGCTGGGGCGAGATCTGGCCGACGAGTTCCCGGAAGCAGATCAGGGCGGTGATGGGGGGGATTCCGACGACGACCATCGCCAGCAGGGAACGCGGGGACTGGCCGACGCAGAGGGCGACCGCCGTGCCGGAGGCGATCAGCATCACGGTCCAGGACCGTCTGGCGCTCCGGTGCTGAACGGATGCCCGAAGAATGGACAGACCCGCCACGAGCCACGGGCCATACACCGTCAGCGGCCACCATCGTGCCAACTTTGCTGACACGACCAGTAAAGAAATGCCACGCAGCTGGTTGTATGAATAAGAGACGGACCATCCCAACATCATCACTGCGGAGACAATGATCATTACGACCAGGAATACAACCGTGATGATCCTGTGTTTCGCGGCAATGGCCTGAAAGCCCGGCCGGGGCCTGCGCCGGCTGACCGGGCGGCGCGGCTGGGCGTGGCTGTGCGGCGGGGCCGGAGCGGGGGGCGTCACGCTCGACGTCGTGTACAGCATCTGCGCCAGCTCTTCGTCCGGATCCCACATGTCCGGTGCGATCGCGGGCTCGGGGACGTGCCAGAGGTGTTGCGTCCCGAGCGGATCGGCGCCGGTGAACTGCGGGTTCAACGGATCGTAGGCGGCGGCTCGCGGATCGAGCTGAATGTCGCGGAGGGTGGGATCATCCTGAGTCCAGTCCATCTGTCTGCGGCTCCTTCGTGCCCTGGCTCAGAGGGATCCATCTGCGGTGTGTCCGTCCCATGTGGCCCGCAGGTATTCGCTTTCCATGCGGGTCATGGCCTTGAGGAACTCCTCGAGCAGATCCGCGCAGTGCTCCAGACGTGCCCTCCCGTCGGCGATATCAAGCCAGTCGTTTCCGTGCATATCTTTCGTCGTCACGGCTGAATAACGAGCGCCATAGGGCGTAAGGCATTCGGGCATTCAGGGGAATGTGCGTCCATAGATCCATAGATCCATAGAGATGATCGTGGTGTTATCGAGGGGAGGGCCCCGCCGGTTTCCGGCGGGGCCCGTTGCGGGGATCCGCGGGGGCGGACGTCAGCTCGTTTCGACGCCGACCGTCAGCGTGCCCGTGTAGCCCGACGCGGCCGTGCTGCCCAGGGCCGTCAGGGTGAGGAGGCCGGACGAGGCGCCCCCGTCGTCGTAGACCGAGTCCTGGGCGAGGGTGGTGCGGGTGACCGTGTTCGTGGAGTACGGGGAGATCCTGGCCACCGCCGTGGTGATCGTTTCATCGAAGAAGAGTTGGCCGGTGTGGAGTTCCCGGCCGCCGGTGAAGCTGCCGTCCGAGGTGAGCGTGACTCCCGTGTGCACCTTGAGGTGGATGTGGATGCAGCGGCCCCGGTACCAGCCGGGGTAGATCGTGGTGAGGTTCGCGAGGCCACTGGAGTTGGTGAGGACGCCGCCCCGCAGGAACGAACCGTCGTCCGGTTCGCTGTGGCCGTTGTTGCCGACGAAGCCGGAGTACTCGCCCAGCGCGTCGCAGTGCCAGATCTCCACGAGGGCGCCGGAGAGCGGGGCGCAGGTGTCGTCGTCGACGACGGTGAGCGCGAGCTTGAGCGGGACGCCCGGCTTGCTCTCGGTGATGTCGGCGCGGACCAGGGCGCCGTCCAGGTAGTAGGGGCCTTCGGTCATCTCCTTGGTGAGGGTGCAGACGGCCGCCGCGGCGACGGGGGCCGAATCCACCGTCTTGGCCGTGTCGGTTGTGGGGGCTTCCGGTGCGGCGCCCACGGCCAGGGTGGCGGCCGTGGCGCCGGTGGCGATCAGCACCGTGCGGCGCCCGATCGGGTGGGCTGCTCCCGAAGTGTCTGTCATGAACACGGCAGATTAGGAACGGATGCTGTTGGTCAGCTGTCAGTACGGCAAAGTGATGAGCCGTCAAGTTCCTTGTGAGACACGTGGACCGGGTCGGTTCAGACGGTCGCTTCGAGGGTCACGTCGATGTTCCCCCGGGTGGCGTTGGAGTAGGGGCAGACCTGGTGCGTGGTCTGTACGAGCTGGTCGGCGGTCGCCTGCTCCACGCCGGGCAGGTGGACCGACAGCTTCACGGCCAGGGTGAAGCCCCCGTCCTCCTTGCTGAGCAGGCTCACGGTCGACGTCACGGTGGAACCGGGCACCTTCACATCCTGCTGGGCCGCGATCAGCCGCAGTCCGTTGTGGAAGCAGGCCGCGTAGCCCGCGGCGAAGAGCTGCTCGGGGTTGGTCCTGTCGCCGCCGGGGCCGCCCATCTCCTTCGGCACGGCGAGGACCTCGTCGAGGACTCCGTCGAGGCTGCGGACCTCCCCGTTGCGGCCGTCGCCGGTCGAGAGGGCCTCGGTGGTGTAGAGCGTGGTGGTGGGCATGGTGTCTCCTTCTGGCGGGGCCACGGGGTCGTGGCCGGACTTGGGCAGGTTTGAGTAGGCATGCGTGAGCGTCCGTGGACGTGCGTCGGCATGCCGAACAGGGGGAGTGAGGACCCCTGGCTACTGGAGGGACGCGGAAGCCGTGTCGGCGCTCGCCCGCGTCCGCGGGGCGGCATCGGTCGGCGCGGTGACCTGGGCGAGCAGGGTCAGTGCGGCCTGCGAGGAGGACCCCGCCGCCGCGGTGACCGCGACGATGCGCTGTCCGGGTTCGTTCGGGACCGGCATCGCCTGCTGGGCGACGTCCATCGGGCCGACCAGCGGATGCCGCATCCGGTGTTCCGCGATGTCCCAGGCACGAACGCGGTGTTCGGACCACAAAGACGTGAATTCGCGGCTCTTCATCGTCAGGTGACCGATCAGCTCGGCCAGTTCCGGATCGTCGGGGTGTTCGCCGACCGCGAGCCGCAGCTTGCCCACCGCGTCCCTGGCCTTGCGCGGCCAGTCCTCGTACAGATCACGGGTGTGCGGATCCAGGAAGACGAGCCGAGCGGTGTTGGGGCGCCGGGCCGGCTGCTCGGGACTGTCCGGATCGAGATGCCCGGCGAACAGCGCGTGCCCGGTGCGGTTCCATGCCAGGACGTCGCTCCGGCGGCCGAGCACGATCACCGGGGTGTCCCCGAAGGCGGCGATCAGCTGCCTCGTCGCCTCGGAGACACGCTCGGGTGCGGGGCGGCGGGGCCGACTCCTGTCGCTCTTGCGCGCCACCCCGGCGAGGTCGTGCAGGTGGCGGTGTTCGGTCTCGTCCAGGCGGAGCGCCCGGGCGATCGCGTCCAGTACCTCCACGGAGGCGTTGAGGGACAGTCCCTGCTCCAGCCGCGTGTAGTAGGACTGGCTCACCCCCGCCAGCTGGGCCAGCTCGTCGCGCCGCAGCCCGGGCACGCGCCGGCGCTCCCCGAACGTCGAGAGTCCGACGTCGGAGGGCCGCAGCTGCGCGCGACGCGTACGGAGGAATCGACCGAGCTGGTCCTTGCTGTTCATGGACTTGAGTATGGGCGGGTCCGGCGTGGGTAGCCTGCCCCTCCCAGTGACACGTTGTGACTCCGTCGGTTCAGCGGTGGTCGGCGGAGGCGTAGTTGAGGAAGTCGGCCCAGGTGGTGGGGGAGAGGGTGAGATGGGGGCCGTCCGTGTCCTTGGAGTCGCGGACGTGGATGGTGGAAGGGCAGGTGGCGACCTCCACGCAGTCGTCACCGGAGCCGCCGCTGTAGCTGGACTTGTGCCAGGAGAGGGCGACTTCGACGCAGTCGCCGGAAGCGCTGCTGCTGTAGCTCGACTTGAACCACGCCAGTTCGCTGGTGCTCATAACGCTCCTCGCATCCGCTGCAACAGGCTCACGGAGTCCGGGATGGTGAGAGCCTGTGAACGCATCCTGGCATACCGCCTTTGGAGGACGCTGACTACTTTCGAGTCGGAGATCAACTGGCCGCTCTCCTGGCCCTCGTTGTAGGCGTACCACCTGTTGTCAGGGGTCTCCGAGAGGTGGATGGGACCGTGCAGTCCAGAGTGCGACTCCCGCACCAGCGGCATCACCTGGATCTCGACGTTCCGCAACTCGGAGATTTCCAGTACGTGATCGATGATCCCTCGCGTGATCTCCGCCCCGCCTGTGCGCCGGAGAAACAGGTGCTCTTCCAGGATGAAGCCGAAGGTGCTGTTCGGGCGCTCCCACATCAGGCGCTGTCGCTCCGTTCGCGCACTCCACCGCTCTTCGATCTGCGCGTTGTCCAGCGGCGGCAACTGGTCTGCGGACATCGCCCGTGCGTACGCCTCCGTTTGAAGCAATCCCGGGAGCATGCGGCACTCGTACGTATAAGCCGTGATCGCCGTCGTCTCCAACCTCGCCCACTGCCTGAACCACGCCGCCAACCCCGGCTGCCGCGCCAGATGCCCCGCCGCCTTCCGTAACGCTCCGGTGTTGCCCAGCACCTCCTCCGCCCGCTCGACGAACGTCGGATCCGGCATCCTGCGCCCCAGCTCCACCGACGCCACCGTGTGTTTGGAGAACCGCACCCGTTCCCCGAACTCCTCGCGGCTCAGCCCCGCGTGCTCCCGCAGGGCCTGTACGACCGCCCCGAACGTCCGCAGACTGTCCGACGACTCGGGCTCGCCACCCGTCCCCACCGCACCATCGACCACCATGGGTCACCTCCCGCACCCCATGGTCACGCCCAGTGACCGGTACTGTCCAGTCCGTCACCGCGTACGCTCCCGCAGCGTACGCGGCGCCGACCTGGTGAAGTGGCCGTGATCACCGCCAGATTGGGCCCATGACCGCACCACCCACCCCCCGACACCCGGTTACCGTACGTGTGTTCACGCAGCGGCTCAGTGCCACCCCGCGCGGCGCCCGTCTCGCACGTCACCTCGCCCTGCACCAGCTGCACGCCTGGGGCATCCCGCACGGCACGGACGCCTCCGACGCCGTCGCCGTGATCGTCGCCGAGCTGGCCGCCAACGCGGTCACGCACGGGCGCGTACCCGGCCGGGACTTCGAGCTGCGGCTGTCGCTCGTCACGGGCAGCGTCCGCGTCGAGGTCACCGACACGCGCAGTGGGCCGCGTCCGCCGGGACCCGGTGACGTACCGCCCGTGCATCCCCTCGACGAAGGCGGTCGGGGCCTCGTACTCGTCGAGGCGCTCGCCGACCGGTGGGAGGTGCTGGACCGGGATTCGCCCGGCAAGACCGTCCGTGCCGAGGTCGACCTGCCGGGGTGGCTGACCCTGGTCAGGAGGTCTGGCGTGTCGCCTTCCCGATCAACGACAGCACCGCCTCCGGATCCCCGCCCGGAGCCACCGACGTGCCGATCTGTGCCCTGATCGACGCCGCCACCTGGGACCAGTTGGTCTCGGAGAGGGGGTAGAGCTCCATGTTGTCCAGGGCGTCCAAGCCGTTCCAGAGCTTGCCGTACTGCTTGTCGTCGCGCATGGCGGCGCTCGCCGCGGTGGTGACCGGCAGGAGCTGGTACTCGGCGGCCTGCTGAGTGACGTACTTGTCGCCGTAGAGGAAGTCGAGGAACTCGCCCGTCTCCTCGCGGTGGCCGGCCGAGCGGAAGGCGATCGTCCAGTCGGCCGTGCCCATGGTCGGCACGGTCCGGCCGGTACGGCTCGGGAGTGCGACGGTGCCGTAGGGGACGTTCAGGGTCGAGTCCTCGATCTGGCGCATCAGCGAGAGCGGGGCGTTGACCATGGCCGCCTTGCCGTCCATGAAGGCCTGGAGGGCGGCGCCGCGGTTGAGCTTGCCGGGGAGGGCCGGGCCCGTGAGGCCTTCCGCGACGAGGGAGGAGCGCAGCCACTCCAGCGTGGAGACGTTCTCCTTGGAGGTGAGGGCGTAGCTGCCGCTGCTGTCGGTGTAGCCGCCGCCCCCGGCCAGCAGCCAGGTCAGGGTCTCGGCCTCAGCCTCCTCCGGGCCGAGGGGCAGCGCGATCGGGTACGTCACGCCCATGGCCTTCAACACGCGGGCGTCCACGAGCAGTTGCTGCCAGGTGGTGGGGGGCTTGAGGCCCGCCCGGGAGAAGAGGTCCTTGTTGTAGTACAGGAGGCGGGTGCTCGCCGTGAACGGCAGGCCGTACTGGACGCGACGCACCTGCCCGGCCTCCGCGAGGCTCGGTACGAAGCTGCCCTGGGTGGAGATCGACAGCAGCTCGTCCGCGCGGTAGAGCATGCCCTTGGCCGCGTACTCGGCGTAGCTGTCGCTCTGCACGACGTCCGGCGCCCTGCCCTGCTTGACGAGCGCGGCGACCTTCGCGTCGACCTCGTCGGCCGGGTAGACCTTCGTCTCCACCCGGATGTCGGGATGGGCGGCCTGGAAGGCGAGGCCGACGCGGTCCCAGAAGCCGATGGAGTTCTTGTGGACGCTGTCGCCGTAGTTCGTGGCGACGACGGTGAGGGTCGTGGTCTTCGCCTCCGACCCGGAGTCCGTGCCGCAGCCGCTCGCGCCCACCGTGAGGCCCAGCGCGGCCGTCATCGTCATCATGATCCGGGTTCTGCGACGCACGGCTCCCACCCCTCCTGGACGAAGAGCGTTGATCGTAGGCCGGGAGGGGCGGTGGCCACAGGGCTGCCGCCGTTGCGTTTTGGTTCCGGTGGTGTGACGGAACAGGTGATCTCATGGGCGCCGTCAACGACTCACGCCGTCAACGACTCACAAGGAGATCGACCGTTGGTTGCCAGCAATCTTGTTCTCGTCTCCAACGCGGGTGACGTGGGCCGCACGGTCCTCGACCAGCTGCGCGCGCGGGACGTGCCCGCGCGGGTGATGGTCCGCCGCGACGACGCGCGTGCGGCCGAGTTGCGTGTGCTCGGCGCGGAGGTCGTCATCGGAGACCTGACCCGGCCCGAGACCGTCGCCGCCGCGCTGGAGGGTGTCGGGCGGATGTACTTCGCGATGCCCGTGTCGCCGGACCAGCTGCTGGCGGCGACCGTGGTGGCCAGCGTGGCGCGCGAGCACGGGGAGCTGGACGGTCTGGTCGATCTGTCGCAGATGACGGTGTCGCAGATGACCGCCACCAGCACCGGGGAGTCGAACCAGCAACGGCTGCACTGGCTGTCTGAGCAGGTGTTCGACTGGTCGGGCCTGCCGGTGGTGCACGTCCGGCCGACGGTGTTCCTGGACAATCCGCTGTTCACCACACTGGCGGCGCGATCGATCCGGGACAACGGCACGATCGCGCTTCCGTTCGGCACCGGACGCACCTCGCCGATCGCCGTGGACGACGTCGCCAGGGTCATCGCCACCGTGCTCCGCGACCCGGCCCCGCACATCGGGCACGTCTACGAGCTGACCGGGCCGCGCACGGTCGACATGACCGAGATGGCCGAGGAGTACTCACGGGCGCTGGGACGTCCGGTGTCCTATGTCGACGTGCCGCTGGACCGGTGGCGGAGCGAGACGCTCGCCAAGGTGGGCCTGCCACCGCACACCGAACAGCACATCGCCACCATGGCCCGACTGCACCGGGAGAACCGCTACGACCGCACATCCGACGACGTCGAACGCGTCACGGGCGTGCCTGCCCGGACGATCGAGGCGTTCGTGGCCGAGCGCAGGGACTTCTACCCGGGCTGAACCCCGCGCACGCCGCGTCGGACAGGCCCTAGCCGACCTGGTTGTACATCGCGCCCGCCGCCGGCCAGCCCGTGGGCTGGGGCGCGGGTGCCGGTTCCGGCTCGGTGCGGCCGCGTACCTGGGCGGCGGTCAGGCCCCGGTTGCGCAGGCCCGGCATGCCGGTCTGGCCCAGCCCGGCGGCCGGGGCGGGGGCCATGGCGGGCATCGCCGGTGCCTGCTGCGGCGGCTGCATCGACCGTGCCTGCGCCTGGGCCGCCGGTGACGGGGCCTGGGCGACGGCGGGGATCGGCGCCTGCTGTCGTTGTGCCTGAGCCTGGGCCTGTGCCGTCTGGGCCATCTGCGCCATCTGAGCGACCGCGGACATCGGCGGCGCCTGCGGCATCATCTGGGCGGCCGGTTGCATCTGAGGGGCGGGCTGCATCTGGGCCACCCCGGGCATCTGCGCGACCCCGGGCATCTGTGCGACGCCTGGCATCTGGGCGACCGCGGGCATGGGCTGCTGCTGCGGGGCAGGCGCGGGCATGCGTGCCGAGGGCTGCTGCGGCATCATCTGGGCGGCCGGGGCCGGGGCGGGGACCAGGCCCGGCATCCCGGTGGGGGCCTGCGCCGGGGCCGGGCCCGGCCAGGTCTGGGCGGGCGGCAGGCTCGGCATCGCGGCGGCCTGCGCGGCCAGCGGCATGCCGACCCCGTTCGTCTCGCTGATCAGACGGTCCACCGCCGCCGTACCCGAGCTGTAGCTGGTCCCTGTGCCCAGCTCGGGTACGGCGGCTCCCCTCCTGGCCCCGTAGAGCACCTGTTCCATGCCGGACACCAGGCGACGCACGTCCGTCTCGGGGCGCACTACGAGTCTCAGGAAGCGACTGGACGAGCCGATCTTGTTGCCGCACTCACGGACCAGGATCCGGTGCTCGCTCAGCAGCCGGTCGCGCACGACGGTGCCCTCGGCGCCCACGGGAAGCCGTACGAAGAGGAAGTTGCCCTGTGAGGGGTAGACCGTCAGACCGGGGAGCGCCGAGAGCTGGCGGGCCATGTCGAGGCGGTCACGGCGCACCAGGTGCAGGCTCTCCATGTACTCCTGTCCGTGCTCCTTGAGCATGAACACCACCGTCTCCGCGAAGGAGTTGAGGTTCCACTTGGGCAACATGGAGCGGATCTTGCCCGCGAGCGCGGGGTTGGCCACGAGGTAGCCGAAGCGGATGCCGTGCAGGCCGAAGTTCTTGCCGAGGCTGCGCAGGACGATGACGTTGGGCCGCAGGACGGCCTCTTCCACGACGCTCGGGTCGTTCTCGGCGTCGGCGAACTCCAGGAACGACTCGTCGATGACGATGAGGTCCAGGTCCTGGAGCTGGTCCATGAAGTTGACGACCGCACGGCGGCTGAGGAAGCCGCCGTCGGGGTTGTTCGGGTTGCAGATGACGGCGACACGGGTGCCGCGGGCGCGGATGAACTCGATGTACTGGGCCGGGTCCAGAGCGAAGCCGTTGGACTCCATGAGCGGGAACATGTCGACCCGCTTGCCGGTCTCCATGGGCTGGTCGGTCCAGCGGCCGAAGGTGGGGACGGGGATGGCGAGGGACTCGCGCACGAGCAGGTGGTCGATCCAGGTGATCAGTTCCGTGGAACCGTTGCCCATCGCGACGCAGCTCGGCGGGAGCTGGAGCAGCGCGCACAGCTCGGCCGTGATCGTGTCGGCGCTGCTCGGGTAGTACGTGATGATCTCGCGCAACCGCCCGGCCAGTTCGTCGAACATGCCGGGGGTGGGGAAGTACGGGTTGCACGGGATGCAGAAGTCGATCGGGCCGACTCCATCGCTCTCGCGAGCCAGCGCAGCCATCGAGGGGCTGTGCGCCGCAGTACCGCGGAACAGCGAGGCGACGTTGTCGGCCATGGAACCTCCGGTCTCTGGGTGGCCCGTGCGGGGGAGCACGGGCCGCCCCTTCATACGGATGCGGAGGGGGCGCCGTTCAACTCGTGGGGATTGAGTAAGGGTTGACTTCGGCAGGCAACCGAAAGGGCCCCAGTGGCGTCAGCCACCGAGGCCCCGATGTCACGCGGATGTCAGACGGACGTCACGCGCTGAACGAGTGGACCGTCGTCGTGCGGTATGTCTGCCCAGGTCGCAGCACCGTCGAGGGGAACGACGGGTGGTTCGGCGAGTCCGGGAAGTGCTGGGTCTCCAGGCACATGCCGTCGCCCTGCCGGTAGGTGTGACCGGAGGGGCCGACCAGGGTGCCGTCCAGGAAGTTGCCCGAGTAGAACTGCACGCCCGGCTGGTCCGTCGCGATCTTCAGGGTGCGGCCGGACTTCGGATCGCGCAGGGTCGCGATGTGCTCGGGCCTGGCGGTGACGCCCTTGTCGAGGACCCAGTTGTGGTCGAAGCCCTTGGCGGTGACCAGCTGCGGGTGCCCGACGCGGATGTCCCGGCCGATCGGCTTGGCCTTGCGGAAGTCGAAGGGGGTGCCCGCGACCTTGGCCAGCTCACCGGTGGGGATCAGCCCCGAGTCGGTGGGCGTGAAACGGCCCGCGGCCAGGTGCAGCTCGTGGTCGTAGATGCCGCCGCTGCCCTCACCGGCGAGGTTGTAGTACGTGTGGTTGGTGAGGTTGACGACCGTGGCCTTGTCGGTGGTGGCCCGGTAGTCGATGCGCCAGTCGCCGTGCCTGGTGAGGGTGTACGTCACCTGCACCTTCAGCGTGCCCGGGTAGCCCATCTCGCCGTCGACGCTGGTGTAGTGCAGGTGCAGGCCGACGTCGGAGCCCGAGGTGAAGCCCTCGATGTCCCACACCTTGGTGTTGAAGCCCTTGGCGCCGCCGTGCAGGCTGTTCACGCCGTCGTTGACGGAGAGCTGGTAGGCCTTGCCGTCCAGGGTGAACTGTCCCTTGGCGATGCGGTTGCCGTAGCGGCCGATCGTCGCCCCGAAGAACGTCGTCCCCGCGACGTACGAGGCGAGGTTGTCGTAGCCGAGGGAGACGTTGGCGTAGCGGCCGTGCCGGTCGGGGATCTCCAGGGACTGGACGATGCCGCCGTAGGAGATGACCTTCAGGCGCGTGCCGCCGTTCTCCAGCGACCAGCGGTAGACCTTGGTGCCGTCGGCGAGCTTGCCGAAGAGCTCCTTCACCGGCTTCCTGCCTCCTGTGCTGGCGTGGGCGGTGCCGACCGTGCCGGCGGCGAGTCCCGCGGCCGCGGCCGCGGCGATGACCGTACGTCTGCTCGTTTCCATTGCGGCTCCTGCTGTGGAAGAGAAAGGCCCCCACCGGAGTGGGGGCCTTGACGAGACTTACGAACCGACCTTGCGCTTGTTCCACACGTCGAAGCCGACCGCGGCCAGCAGTACCAGTCCCTTGATGACCTGCTGCCAGTCGGAGCCGATGCCGACGAGGTTCATACCGTTGTTCAGCACGCCCAGGACGAGACCACCGATGATCGCGCCGAGGACCGTGCCCACGCCGCCGCTCATCGACGCGCCGCCGATGAACGAGGCCGCGATCGCCTCCAGTTCGAAGTTCAGACCGGCCTTGGGCGAGGCCGCGTTGAAGCGGGCGGCGAAGACCAGACCCGCCAGGGCCGCGAGCATGCCCATGTTCAGGAAGAGCAGGAAGACGACCTTCTTGTCCTTCACGCCCGACAGCTTGGCCGCCGGGAGGTTGCCGCCGATCGCGTAGACGTGCCGGCCGATGACCGAGTTACGCATCAGATAGCCGAAGCCGACGACAAGGACGCCGAGGATCAGCAGGACCACCGGAGCGCCCTTGTAGCTGGCGAGCAGCATGGTGACGGTGAGCACGGCGGCGACCAGCGCGACGATCTTGAGGTAGAAGAGGTTCGTCGGCAGCACGTCGAGCGAGAACTCCTGCTGCCGCTTGCGGTCGCGGATCTCCTGGAACACCACGAACACGATCAGACCGATGCCGAGCAGCAGGGTGAGGTTGTGGTAGTTGGTGTCGGGTCCGACCTCGGGCAGGAAGCCGTTGGCGACCTTCTGCAGACCGTCCGGGAACGGGCCGATCGTCTGGCCCTTGAGGAAGATCTCGGTCAGACCGCGGAAGGTCAGCATGCCCGCCAGGGTCACGATGAACGACGGCATGCCGAGATACGCGATGAAGAACCCCTGCGCGGCGCCCGCGGCCGCGCCTATCGCCAGGCACAACACCAGGGCGAGTGGCCAGGAGATGTCGTGGTTGACCATCAGCACGGCGCCCATCGCGCCCACGAACGCCGTCAGTGAGCCGACCGACAGGTCGATGTGGCCCGCGATGATGACGAGCATCATGCCGATCGCGAGGATCAGGATGTAGCTGTTCTGCAGCACCAGGTTGGAGACGTTGCGCGGCAGCAGCAGGTCGCCGTTGGTCCACACGGCGAACAGCACCACGATCAGACCGAGGGCGAACAGCATGCCGTACTGCCGCATGTTGCGGCGCATGCCGTCCAGCATCAGCTGAAGCAGGCTCTCGCCCGTGGCCGAGCCGCTCTTGCCGGGCGGCGCCGGGGCCGGCGTCTTGGCGGTCACATCCGTGCTCATCGGGTTACCTCTTTGTCCTTCGTCATCTGGCGCATCAGCGTTTCCTGCGAGGCCTCCGCCCGCGAGAACTCACCCGTCAGCCGTCCTGCGGCCATGGTGTAGATGCGGTCGCACATTCCGAGCAGCTCCGGGAGCTCGGAGGAGATGAAGACGACCGCCTTGCCCTCGGCCGCCAGCTTGTCGATGACCGTGTAGATCTCGAACTTGGCGCCCACGTCGATCCCGCGGGTCGGCTCGTCGAGGATCAGCACCTCGGGGCCCGCGAAGATCCACTTGCTGAGGACGACCTTCTGCTGGTTGCCGCCCGACAGCTTGCCCACCGGCTCGAAGACGGTCGGCGCCTTGATGTTCATGGACTTGCGGTAGCCCTCGGAGACCTGCCGCTCCTCGTGCTCGTCGACGATCCCGCGCTTCGCCACCTTGCCCAGGGCACTGAGCGTGATGTTGCGGTTGATGGTGTCGATGAGGTTGAGACCGTAGTGCTTGCGGTCCTCGGTGACGTACGCGATCCCGTGTCCGACCGCTTCGGACACGGTCTTCGTACGGATCTCCTTGCCGTCCTTGAGTACCGTGCCGCCCGCGTACCGGCCGTAGGTGCGTCCGAAGACGTTCATCGCCAGTTCGGTGCGTCCGGCGCCCATGAGCCCCGCGATGCCGACGATCTCGCCGCGCCGCACGGAGATCGACACATCGTCGACCACCTTGCGCTGCTGGTCGATCGGGTGGAACACGGTCCAGTCACGGATCTCCAGGGCGGGCGCGGCGCCCTCCTCCGGCGTGTGCGGCGTCCGCTCCGGGAAGCGGTGTTCGAGGTCGCGGCCCACCATGCCGCTGATGATCCGGTCCTCGGTGGTCTCCGGGGCTTTCACGTCGAGTGTCTCGATGGTCCGGCCGTCGCGCAGGATGGTCACCGAGTCCGCGACCCGCTCGATCTCGTTCAGCTTGTGGGAGATGATGATCGAGGTGATGCCCTGGTTCTTCAACTCCAGGATGAGATCGAGGAGTTTGCCGCTGTCCTCGTCGTTCAGGGCGGCCGTCGGCTCATCCAGGATGAGCAGCTTCACCTGCTTCGACAGCGCCTTCGCGATCTCCACGAGCTGCTGCTTGCCCACGCCGATGTCGGCGACGCGGGTCTGCGGGTTCTCGTCGAGCCCGACCCGCCGCAGCAGTTCGGCGGCGTGGCGCAGTGTCTCGGTCCAGCTGATGAGCCCGCGGGTGGCGTGCTCGTTGCCGAGGAAGATGTTCTCCGCGATGGAGAGATAGGGCACCAGGGCCAGCTCCTGGTGGATGATCACGATGCCGTGGTGCTCACTGGCCCTGATGTCCTTGAACGAGCAGACCTCTCCCTCGAAGAGGATGTCCCCCTCGTAACTCCCGTGCGGGTGAACGCCGGAGAGGACCTTCATCAAGGTCGACTTGCCGGCGCCGTTCTCCCCGCAGATGGCATGGACCTCGCCCTGCTGGACGGTCAGTGTGACGTCCGACAGCGCCTTGACGCCGGGAAAGGTCTTGACGATCGAGCGCATTTCCAGGACGGGTCCCGCCATGGTCGTGCCTTCCAATCACTAGGGGGTGGCGGTTACTTGAGGTCGCTGTCCTTGTAGTAGCCGGTGGCGACGAGTTCCTTCTCGTAGTTGGTCTTGTCGACGCTGACCGGCTGCAGCAGGTAGGCGGGGACGACCTTGGTGCCGTTGTCGTACGTCTTGTCGTCGTTGATCTCGGGCTTCTTCTTGTTGAGAGCCGCGTCGACCATGTCCGTGGCCACCTTGGCCAGCTTGCGGATGTCCTTGTAGACGGTCTGCGTCTGCTCACCCGAGATGATCGACTTCACCGAGGCCAGCTCGGCGTCCTGACCGGTGACGACCGGCAGCGGCTTGTTCTTGGAGCCGTAGTCGTCCGACTTCAGCGAGGAGAGGATGCCGATGGAGATGCCGTCGTAGGGCGAGAGCACCGCGTCGACCTTGGCGCTCTTGTACGACGAGGTCAGGATGTCGTCCATGCGCTTCTGGGCGGTGCCGCCGTCCCAGCGCAGGGTGGTGACCTGGTTCAGCGCGGTCTGGCCGGACTTGACGACGAGCTGCTTCTTGTCGATGTACGGCTGGAGGGCCTTCATCGCGCCGCCGAAGAAGTACTTCGTGTTGTTGTCGTCGTTCGAGCCGGCGAAGAGCTCGATGTTGAACGGGCCCTTCTTGGAGCCGTCCGCGAGACCGAGCTTCTGCAGGATGTAGTTGCCCTGGAGCGTGCCGACCTTCTCGTTGTCGAAGGACGCGTAGTAGTCGACGTTCTTGGAGCCGAGGATGAGTCGGTCGTAGGAGATGACCGGGATGTTGGCGTCGGCGGCCTGCTGGAGCACGTTGTTCATCGACTTGTTGTCGATGGCCGCGATGATCAGGGCCTTCACACCCTGCGTGATCATGTTCTCGATCTGCGAGACCTGCGTGTCCGGGTCGTCCTCGCCGTAGGCCAGCTTGGTCTTGTAGCCCTTCGCCTCAAGGTCCGTGACCACGTTCTTGCCGTCGGCGATCCAGCGCTCGGAGGACTTGGTCGGCATCGAGATACCGATCGTGCCGCCCTTGGTGTCCTTGCTGTCGGTCTTGCTGCCGCCGTCGCTGTTCTGGCCGCAGGCGGTCAGGGTGAGGGCGAGGGAGGCCGCTCCGGCGATGGCGGTGAGGGCGGCTCTGCGGTTACGCATGATCATCATCCTTGATGTCTTGGACCGGCTCGGTCTCGCGTTACGGGGATGCTCCGAGAGCGTTGCGAGGGAAGACCGAGTAGAGGTGTGTGGGATTGTGCGCGGCTGTGTCGGCTTGTGTGAAGGGGGTTTGTGCGAACGTTATGAGGTGGTGTTGAAGCGCGTGAGAGTTCCGGGCAGCCGGGATCCGAGCGGCGCCATGTCGCCGTCCGCTCCGTGCCGCGCGAGCAGGTCCAGGGCGAGTCGGCCGCGACGCACCCGTTCCTTGGCGGTGTTGAGGGTCAGGTCCCTCAAGTGGTGCCCGTACGGGTAGATTCCGGGGGCTTTGGACAGGCCGAACTTGAGGTACAGCGGTGCGCCGCGCCGGATCAGCTCGGCGACCTCGTACATCCGCACATAGCCGCCGAGGTCGTCGGGAGCCTCGATGTACATGTCCATCGGAGCGGCTGAAACTCGCCGTATCTCGGTGAGGTGATCGAGCGTCAGATCACTCGGCACGTTGATGGAGTCCGCGCCGAGGTTCTCGTACACCGCGTACGAGGCCGGGTTGACCGGGCCCACCAGTGCCGAGAGCTTGAGGGTGGTGTCGGCCGGGATGATCCCCGCCGTGCGCGCCCGGTGCAGGGTCCACAAGACGCCCTCGTCGGCGACGAGAAGGCACTTGACGCCCAACTCCGTTGCGCGGAGGGCGTCTTCGACGCAGCCGGCCACCGCGTCGTGGCCACGGGCCCGCAGGCCGCCGCCGCGCGAGTCCGAGCGCACCGAACCGCCGATGTCCCAGGTGCCGCGCGGCCCGGTGAACAGGCAGAGCTCGATGTCCCGTTCGCCGGTGGCCTCGACCATCTCGGTGATCTCGGCGTCGGTCAGCATCCAGACACCGCTGCCCTGGCTGATCCGGTGGATCGGTACGTCGAGCCGCGAGGACTCCTTGAGGACCACGGCCAGGGCCTCGGGCCCCTCCACGGAGGGAACCTCGGTGCGCCAGCGGCCGCCCCCCGGGAAGGTGTGCGGCGAGGCGTCGGCGGGAGAGAGGGCGGGTGCGCCCAGGCCGAGCGCGGCGAGCGCCTGCTCACCGGGTCGACGGGCTGCCGTAGGGGCGGCGTCGGTCACTGGCTGTCCTTCGTGTTCGAGGGGTGCATGTACAGATATGTTCGATATTTCGAACGGAGTTCGCGGCCTTGGGTGCGCGGGGCCTGGGTGGTACGCCGGTACGGAGCCGTCAGGTAGCTCCGTACCGGCGTACGGCTCGGGGGACTACGGCTTCAGCAGGACCTTTCCGACCTTGGGATCGCCGGACCCCGCCAACTCGATGGCCTGCGGGAAACCGGAGAGCGGCAACTCGTGCGTGACCAGCGGCAACGGGCTGAGCAGCCCGGCCCCGAAGACCCGCACGGTGTGCGCCCAGGCCGCCGGCGGCGCACCGAACACGGTGTGCACCTCCAGCTGCCGTACGACGAGATCGGTGGGATCGAGCCCCTCGGCGCCCGGCGCCGGGATCCCCGTGAGGACCAGGCGTCCGCCGCGCCTCAGCAGGGAGGCGGCGGTGCGCGCGGCGGACGCGGACCCGGCGGTCTCGATGACGACGTCGAAGTCGCCGGGGAGTTCCTGGTCCTTGGTACGGAAGTCGGTGGCGCCGAAGTCCTTGGACAGCGCCGCCCGGTCCGGCCGGGTCCCGACCACGAGCAGCTCCGCCGGAGAGTTCGCCTTCAGGAACTGGATCGCGAACATCCCGAGGGTGCCGGTCCCGACCACCGCGACCCGTTCACCGGGCAGGGCGTTCGCCTTCAGCGCGGCCGCCGCGATGCAGGCGGCGGGCTCGAGGAGGGCCGCCGCCGTCAGGTCGGCGTCGTCCGGCAGCACGTGCAGCAGCCGCGCCGGGAGGGTCAGCGTGGTCGCCATCGCGCCCGGCTGGGTGAACCCGGTCTCCTCGTACCCCGCCGTGCACAACGTTGTCTCGCCCGCGTGGCAGCGGTCGCAGACCTGGCAGTTGCGGAAGCCCTCGCCGACGACCTTGCGCCCGACGATCGACTCCGGGACCCCGGCCCCGACCGCCTCGACGGTCCCCGACCACTCGTGGCCGGGCGTGAGCGGATAACGGACGTACCCGTCGGGACGGTTGCCCTGGTATACCTCGCGGTCGCTGCCGCAAATACCCACGGCGTGCACCCGCACCAGGGCCTCACCGGCGCCCGGCGGCACCGGCTCGTGCTCGATCAGCCGGTGCTCGCCCGGCGCCTCGATGACGACCGCGGTGCTCACTGCGACCCCTTGGGCTTGCGCTGCTCCCAGCCGTCGGCCCACAGGTCGAAACGGGCCTGCTGCTGCGGGAACTCCGCCGCCGCGTCGACGTCCAGCTCGACGCCGAGACCGGGCTCGTGGGACAGCTCGAAGTAGCCGTCGACGACCTGCGGGGCGCCCTTTACGACCTTCTTGATCTCCGCGTCCGCGAAGTCATTGAAGTGTTCGAGGATCTTGAAGTTGGGGGAGGTGAAGCCGACTTGGAGGGAGGCGGCGGTGAGGACGGGGCCACCGACGTTGTGGGGCGCGACGAGGACGTAGTGCGCCTCGGCGGTGGCGGCCAGCTTCCGCGTCTCCCAGATGCCGCCGATGTGACCGACGTCGGGCTGGATGATGTCCACGGCCTGGCTCTCGAAGAGCTCGCGGAACTCGATGCGGTCGTGGATGCGCTCACCGGTCGCGACCGGGATGTCCACCTTGGCGGCGACCTTCTCCAGGGCCTTCAGGTTCTCCGGCGGGACCGGCTCCTCCAGCCACGCGGGCTTGAAGGGCGCGAGCTCGCGGGCGAGCCGGACGGCGGTGGAAGGGGAGAACCGGCCGTGCATCTCCAGCATCAGCTCGGCCTCGGGGCCGATCGCGTCGCGCACGGCCTCGATCAGCGAGACGGAGTAGAGCGTCGCCTCGTGGTCGAGCTCGAAGTGCCCGGTCCCGAAGGGGTCGATCTTCAGCGCCTTGTACCCGCGCGCCACGACCTCCTGGGCGGCCTTGTGATAGGCCTCCGGAGTCCGCTCGGTCGTGTACCACCCATTGGCGTAGGCCTTGACCCTGTCGGTGACCTTGCCACCGAGCAGCTGCCACACGGGGACGCCGAGTGCCTTGCCCTTGATGTCCCAGCAGGCCATCTCGATGACCGCGATGCCGGACATCACGATCTCGCCGGCGCGCCCGTAGTCGCCGTACTTCATCCGTCGGACGAGGTCCTCGACAGCGAACGGGTCGGAACCGAGAATGTGATTGGCCTCCGCCTCCCGCAGATAGCCGATCAGTGCGTCGGTGTGGCCCAGCATGCGGGTCTCGCCGACTCCGGTCAGGCCCTCGTCGGTGTGCACCTGGACGTAGGTCAGGTTGCGCCAGGGCGTCCCGACCACGTGTGTGCTGATTCCCGTGATGCGCACGGCAGTTGCCCCCTGTGCTCTTGCGGCTCTGTTCGAAATTTCGTCACACGTTCGAAATGCTGGCGTGACAGTAAGGACGTGGCCCCGGAGGTGTCAATGGGTCGAACGGAACGGTCGGCGGCGGATTTTGCCGGTATGCCTCGGCTCGTCGCGCGCGCGATGGTGCGAACGCGGTGCGGGGCGCGCCGGAACAGGTAGTTCCCTACATAACTTTCACAGCTGTGACTATGAACGTTACCTGTGAGGAACTTAGTCTTCCGGCGTCATGGACTACTGCGACCCGTGCCGACGGCACCTCAACGGCGCCCTTGCCTGCCCGGGGTGCGGCACCTCAGCCGAACAGCTCCGCGCGCACGCGGACCAGACCGGCATGCGTGCCGGAACGGGCGCGGCGGCGATCGACGCCGGTGTCGACTCGTTGTACGAGGGCGACAACGACGACGATGAAGATCCCGACGCCGACGAGGACGAGGACGGCGAGGGGGAGCGGTCCGGACGGGCCGACGCCCGGCGGCGCAACCGTGGGCGCGGACGAGGCCGGGGCCCGGACTCGGAGGGGCCGGGCGGTGCGAGCCGGCGGGACCGGAAGGCCGCGGCGCATCGTCGTCGGCGGCGTCGGGTGCTGCTCGTCGCCGCGGGGTTCGTGCTGGCGGCGGGTGGACTGAGCCTCGCCGAGCTCGGCATAGACGGGCCGGGGCTGTTGCCGAAGCCGGCCGCGGCCGGGGGTGAGTCGCCGGACGGGTCGGCCTCCTCGGACGCCGGGACGGCGCAGCCGATCACCGACGCGGGGGGTTCGTCCGGGGGGACGTCCACCGCGACGGCCTCTCCGGACGCGTCGGCGTCTCCTTCCGCCTCCAAGTCCGCCAAGGATGACAAGTCCAAGGACGACAAGAAGAAGGACACGCAGGAACAGTCGGCGACGACCGGTACGGGGGTGGTGCCCTCCGCGACGTCCGGCCACGGGTCCTCGACGCCGCCGAAGTCGCCCCCCACGCCGACGGCCGCGCCGACCTCGGCCGCGCCGTCGCCTTCGCCTTCACCTTCGCAGTGCAACCGTTTCCTGTGGTGGTGCACGTAGGGGGTTGCGTGGTTTCGCCGACTGCGGGCAGGCCCCCACCGGCCCGCAGCCGAAAACTACGGCGTGAGCATTCTCTGCAGGAGGTCCCGGAGGGCCAGGCGCTCCTCGGTGGAGAGGCCCGCCAGGGGCTCGCGGGCGAAGTTGAGGGCGTCGCGCAGGGAGCGCGCGACACGCCGGCCCTCCTCCGTCGCCGCGGCCAGCTTCACGCGGCGGTCGGACGGGTCCGGGCGCCGCTCGACCAGGCCCCGCGCCTCCAGCCGGTCCACGATCCCGGTCACGTTCGACGGCTCACACTTCAGCTTCTGCGCGAGTCGCCGCATGGGCAGGGGTTCGAGTGAGAGCAGGCTCAGGAGTCGCGCCTGCGCCCCGGTCAGCGCATGCTCGGCGGCAGCGTCCTCGTACTCCTCGTGATAGCGGGCCACGACCGTGCCGATGAGTTCCACGACCTCGAGGGTCAGCGGGTCGATACGGGTTGTTCTTTGCGTGGCCATGGGCTCCAGGTTACCGCGTTACTTGACATCATGAAATATTGAGGAGCATGGTTGTTTCAGGTACTGAAGTATTAGAGCCGTAGTCGCACGTACGCGTGCATGCACGTAGGAAAGGCACCCCCTCATGACCGAGACCCAGCTCCCCGCCGTCAATCGCGAATGGCACCTGGTCAGCCGCCCGGTCGGCTGGCCGAAGCCCGAGGACTTCGCCCTGGTCGAGGCCGAGGTCCCGCAGCCGGGGGAGGGTCAGGTCCTCGTGCGGAACGCGTACGTGTCCGTCGACCCGTACATGCGTGGCCGCATGAGCGCCGCCAAGTCCTACGTCGCCCCCTTCGAGCTGGGCAAGGTCATGCAGGGCGGCGCGGTCGGTGAGGTCATCGCCTCCAACGCCGAGGGCATCGCGGTCGGCGACCATGTCCTGCACTTCTTCGGCTGGCGCGAATTCGCCGTCGTGGACGCCAAGCAGGCCGTCAAGGTGGACCCGCAGGCCGCGCCGCTGTCGACGTACCTCGGCGCCCTCGGCATGACCGGTCTCACCGCCTACGCGGGCCTCCTGCGCACCGCCTCCTTCAAGGAGGGCGACTCCGTCTTCGTCTCCGGCGCCGCCGGTGCGGTCGGCAGCCAGGTCGGGCAGATCGCCAAGCTCAAGGGTGCCTCGCGCGTCATCGGCTCCGCCGGCTCCGACGAGAAGGTCAAGCTGCTCGTCGAGGAGTACGGCTTCGACGCCGCCTTCAACTACAAGAACGGCCCGGTCAGCGAGCAGCTGCGCGCCGCCGCCCCCGACGGCGTCGACGTCTACTTCGACAACGTGGGCGGCGACCACCTGGAGGCGGCCATCGGCTCCCTCAACCGGGACGGCCGCATCGCCGTCTGCGGCATGATCTCCGTCTACAACAGCACCGAGCCCGTCCCCGGCCCGAAGAACCTCGCCCGCCTCATCCAGACCCGCGGCCGCATCGAGGGCTTCCTGGTCGGCGACCACTACGACCTGCAGGCGCAGTTCGTGCAGGAGGTCGGCGCCTGGGTCCGCTCGGGCGAGCTCAAGTACAGCGAGACGGTCGTCGAGGGCATCGAGAACAACGTGGAGGCGTTCTTCGGCGTCCTGCGCGGCGACAACGTCGGCAAGATGATCGTCAAGCTCTGACCCTCTCCGGTCCTCCGGTCCCCAGGTTCTCCGGCTCTCCGGAGAGGCTGTCGCTGGACTTTCGGCATACGGTAACTTCTTTCCGAAACCGTCGCGATCGTGGGCGCGAGTCGCGGCGGACCAAGGAGGAACGCACCGTATGTCCATCCAGCAGACCGATGTCCTCTACACCGCCGTCGCCACCGCCGAGAACGGTCGCGACGGCCGGGTCGCCACCGACGACGGCAGGCTCGACGTCGTCGTGAACCCGCCCAAGGAGATGGGCGGCAGCGGCGCCGGGACCAATCCGGAGCAGCTCTTCGCCGCCGGGTACAGCGCCTGCTTCCAGGGCGCCCTCGGCGTCGTCGCCCGCCAGGAGAACGCCGACGTCTCCGGCTCGACGGTCACCGCGAAGGTCGGCATCGGCAAGAACGAGGACGGGTTCGGGATCATCGTGGAGATCTCCGCGACGATCCCGAACGTCGACGGGGCCACCGCACGGGACCTCCTCGAAAAGGCGCACCAGGTCTGCCCCTACTCGAAGGCGACCCGCGGCAACATCACCGTGACGCTCGTCTGACGGCGCTCGTTGTACACGGCGGAGGCCGCACCCCAGGACGTGGGGTGCGGCCTCCGTCCTGTCGTGTCGGACGGACGGCAGTGTCCTACGAGACGGTCAGCAGCGCCCTTCCCACCTGCGGGAACTCCCCCTTCGGGTGATCACGGAAGAGCGGCTGGGTGCCGAAGAGCACGGCATGCGGACCGCTGACGACAGCGGCCCGGCCGCCGGCGGCCGTAGGCCCTCCCGTCCCGTCGGCCAGCGGGCGCCAGTGCCCGGAGACGAGCGGATCGCCCGGCGCGTACGCCTGCTCGACACGCACCCCGGGGCCGAGATCGGTGAACCAGACGGGCGCGTAGACGAAGCCGTGGTCGGGCGCGTTCGCGGTGAGCGGTCCACCCGCATTCACCACCCGCACGACACCGTTGGCGTCACCGTTGCCCTCCACCGGCCGCAGCGCCAGCAGCCCGGCCGCCGAGTTGAGCGCGGCTCCGACGGCTCCGCGGCCGACGAGACCGTGGGTGTGGAGGAAGGCGTCCAGCGCCGTCTGCGCGCTCGCGTTCAACTGGGCGTGGTCGAGCCCCGACGACACGAACAGCACGTCCACCGCGGACCAGTCGAAGCCCGCGTTCAGGACGGCCGTCGACACCGGCACCACGTCGAAGCCCATCTCCCGCAGCGCGAAGAGCTCACCCGGCGTGACGGCCGCGGCGACGCGGACGCGGTGCAGGGGTGTTCCCGGGCTGCCTTCGGTCGTCCTGGTCTGTCCGGTCGCGTCGAAGGCCACGTCGTACGTACGGGCGAGAGCGGCGGCCCGCGCCCGCGCCGATCCCGGCACGACGGCACTGCCGTCCGCGCGCTGCCGTACCGAAACCCCCTGTTCGAGAAGGGAGTTGAGGGCGGCGATCTCCTGCGGGGTGTCGAGACGCAGCTGCAGATCGCCACGCGGGGCGACGTACCCGACCCGCGCGGCGGCTTCGACCCGGCGGGTGGCCACGGCCGACAGCCCCCCGCTCCGTACGGGCACGACCGTCGCACCCCACAACCGCCCCAGACTCCAGCCCGAGATGTCGTACATCACCGACACCTTGGCACTGATGTCCCGCCCGTCGGCCAGCATCACATTGGCCAGACCGCGTTTGGGCTGGTGCAGATCGACGACGTACGAGCCCTTCGCGTACGACCGTCCGGCCAGCCGGAAGTCGCGGGTCGCGCGCGTGACGCGGACGTCATGGGCGAGGAGATGGTCGACGAGGCGGGCGGCGGCCGTCGCCGAACGCTGGGCGCCGCCCGCCGGGATCACGTAGGCACGCGGGAAGTCGGTCGTGTAGACGTCCTCGGGACCGATGCCCGGCACCCCCGGCACGGTTTCCGCCGAGACCGGCACCTGGGCCGCGCCCGTCGCGCCGCGCCGGAAGACCTCGATCTGGTCGGCGATGATCGAGGCGCGGTGGGTCCGGGCGTAGGCGAGGGTCGCGCGCATGGCCGCGCCGGCCACGTCCACGTTGATGGCGGACCTGCGCCGCAGTTCGGCCACGGGCAGGGTGTCGTACTCCGAGTTGTTCACCGTCAGCGGGATCTCCACAGTGTGCGCGGCGACCGCACCGTGGAACGCCTGGTACTGGGGCGTGAAGATCGGCGGCCAGTCGTCCCAGCCCTCCTGCTGGTCGCGGAAGGGGATCTGGGCGGGCTCGACACCGTCCTTCGCGGGGGTGTAGCCGAGGCCGTTGACGGCGGCCTCCATGCCGAGGGCGTTGGCGTAGGTGTTCTTGAGGAAGAGGTCGTACTCGTAGTTCTCGCCGTGCGGCGGGGTCGTCGGCTCGATCAGGGTGCCGTTGACGTACCCGTGCAGGTCGAGCATCACGGCCGGCTGCTTGTCGATGGCGATCTGGCGGATCGCGCGCGCCTCGGGCTGCGAGGCGGTGATGAAGTCCCGGTTCAGATCGAAGCCGTTGGCGTTGGCGCGGGTGCCCGCGATCCGGCCGTCCGGGTTCGCCGTGATGTTGAAGTAGAGGCGGCTGTGGGCGAGGAGGTCGGCCGTCTGCGCGTCCTTCGCGCTCGCGAGCCGCTCGATGAGCGCGAGGGAGGCGTCGGTGCCCTCCCACTCGTCGCCGTGGATGTTGTTGTCGAAGAAGACCGGCGTCTTGTACGACGTCTTGAGGGCCGGGTCCTTCGCCGCCGCCTGTGGTGCGTTCTCGATCAGCTCGCGCATCCGCTTCTGGTCGAGGGACTCGGAGGCGGACTCCGGGGCGGTGACGGTGACCAGATAGAGCCGGTGACCTCCGGCCGAGCGGCCCGCGACCTCCACGCTGACACGGTCGCCGAGCCGTTGGAGGGCGTTCAGCTTCGGGGCGATGGCGTGGTACGGGGTGAGGCCCAGCTTGATGGACTTGTCCGCCGGGTTCTCCGGGTCGGGGGAGAGGACCTGCTCACGCGGATAGCCACGGCGGGGGGCGGCGAGGCCGGCGTCGGACAGGTCGGTGACGGGGCTGGTGAGGGCGTTGCGGGCGGCGTTCGCCGGGGCCCGGGCGGCACCCGTGGGCTGGTCCGTCCCTTCACGGCCCGCCCCTTCACGGACAGGGGGTTCGCGGTCCGCGGTGGCGCTGTGCGGGGCGAGGAGAAGCGATCCGGTCGCGGCGGTGAGGACAGTGGCGATCAGGACGGGTCTCGGTAGGCGCACGCGTCGTACCTCCAGTGGGGGGCCTGAGATCGGTACGGGTCGGTAGGGCACGGGTCGGTAGGGCGAGGTGTACCTGTTCGACTCTTCCTCAACAAGAGGGCCCGGGTGCCACGGTGGCCCCCCTGAACGCCGTGGATGCCACGGATGGGGCATCGCCGACGGGCCGAAGGGGGCATGCTGAGGCCATAAGACGCCGTAGGGGGCCAGCGGACGGGTCCATGTGGCGAGGTGCCGTGCGTGGCGAGGAGGGCTCATGTCCCCGATTCCGTCGCTCCCCAGCATCCCCAGCAGGGATGACGTGCTGCGTATGGCGCGCAGCACGACCGACATCACCGGCCAACTCCTCGACACGGCCGGGAACATCACCAGGATCGCCCTCAACACCTTCGACCCCCGGGACGGGTCGGGTGCGCAGGCGCTGCGTGTGCTCCGGGAGACGACGGCGGAGCTGGCGGAGGCGAGTGCGTCTCCGCAGGCGCAGGAGGCGTTCTACCGGATCGTGGATACGCTGACGCGGCTCGGGACGACCGGGGCGCCGCTCGCGGTGCATCCCGTGAGCCGGCCCGCGCAGGCGTTGCTGGCCGCGCTGGGGGACAGTCTGCTGCCGATCCTCGACGCGGTGGAGCCTGCGGTGCAGGAGGCGGCGGACGCGTTGGGGGACTTGCTGGAGGCGGGGTCGCCGTTGCTGCCGGCGGTGGCCGGGGTGGCGGCGGGGGCGTTGCTCGCTTTGACGCCGGTGATACGGGCGGCGGCGGACGTGTTGCGTGACTCGTCGCCCGAACTCCGGCGTATCGCCGACGCGTTGACGTCGGCGCTGGCTCCCTTGCTGCCGCTTCAGGTGGCGCTGGCCGAGCGGGCGGCTGCGGCGGGGGTGGGGGTGGTGCGGGCCGTGCTGCCGCCGCTCGCCGACCTCACGGAGGCGGCGGCGGCCACGACGGACGCGGTCCGGCCGGTGCTGATCGCCGGCGAGGAGTTCCTTGTCTCCGGCCTCGAACACCTGCAGCCCCTGCTCCTGGCGTCGGCGTCACGGACGGGGCGGGTGGCTCGGGCGGTGGCGGTACGGGTGTCCGCGGCGGTGTCGCCTGCGGCGGAGCGGGGGCTTGTGGTGGCGGTGACTCCGCCCTAGGGCCTGTCCGGCGGATCATGCCGCAGACGCGGGGCTTGGCACGCCCTCCCCCAAGCTCTTTGAGCAGGGGGTGCCCCCAGCGGCGTTGTCGTCGGTCGCCGACTCCCCCGAGCTCTCGGCTTCGCTCGAGCAGGGGGACCCCCATCGCGTCGACTCCCTCCTCCGCCTTGCAGCTGCACGCACCAAGCCCCGCTCACCAGCGTCGATGAGACCCTGCCCGTTTCCTGCGACCTGATCCGCCGGACAGGCCCTAGCCACGCCCCGGCCTCCCGCCTTCACCCGCGGGCCGAAGGCGGCGGGGGCTGCGCCCCCACATCTCCCGCCCAGACTCGTTCGGCCGCGGCCCGGTGGGGGCGGGTCGCGCAGTTCCCCGCGCCCCTGAAAGCCTCGGTGCGTCCGGCGTTCGAGGACGAGGCCGTTCAGGCCGATGGGGGTCCGGGGCGTAGCCCCGGCGGGGTGGAAGGGGCCGAGTCCCTGGGGATGGGTTGGGTAGGGGCGGCGGGGGCGAGTCCCGGTAAAGTTCTGGTCATGCGTGATCTCGGGGCGGGGTTCGGTTACCTCATACAGGGCCAGCGATGGGTGGCACGGCACGGAAAGCAGTACGGGTTCGGACTGCTACCGGGCCTGATCACCCTCGTGCTGTACGCGGCAGCGCTCGTCACCCTCGCCCTGTACGGCGAGGACTTCGTCACCTGGTCCACCCCCTTCGCCGACGACTGGTCCAGCCCCTGGCTGGGCCTCTTCCGCGGCTTCCTCACCGCCGTACTCTTCGCCCTCGCCCTCCTCCTCGCCGTCCTCACCTTCACCGCCGTCACCCTCCTCGTCGGCCAGCCCTTCTACGAGTCCCTCTCGGAGAAGGTCGACAGGGACGTCTCCCCGGACGGCACGGCCCCGGAGTCCGGCCTCCCGCTCTGGCGCGAGCTGTGGATCTCCGCGCGAGACAGCCTCCGTGTCCTCGTGCGGGCCGCCGTCTGGGGCGTCCTCCTCTTCGCCCTCGGCTTCCTCCCGTTCATCGGCCAGACCGTCGTCCCCGTGATCGGCTTCTTCGTCACCGGCTTCTTCCTCACGGAGGAACTGACCGCGGTCGCCCTCCAGCGCCGGGGCGTCGACCTCCGCGACCGCCTCACCCTGCTCCGCTCCCGCAAGACGCTGGTCTGGGGCTTCGGCACCCCGCTGGGCCTCGCCTTCCTGGTCCCGTTCGTCGCCGTCTTCCTGATGCCGGGCGCGGTCGCGGGCGCCACACTGATGGCCCGCGACCTGCTGGACGAGGAAACGGGCGAGCCGGACGACGACCACGACGATCACGACAGCCACGGCGACCACGAACAACGCGCCGCCGCGTGACCGGCGTCACCCCCGCGTTCGCCCCGTCCCACTGACGACCGATGCGCTCGCGTCCGCGGCCACCGTCACGATCGCCCGCACCTGGGCGATGATGTCCAGCCGGTTCTGAACGAACTCGGGGTCCGTGACCGCCCCCGTCGCCGGGTCCGTGTTGCCCGTGCCGAACTGCAGTACGGGCGTGTGGACATGCCCGCCGGGCAGGCTGTCGTGCAGACCGAGTCGGTCGCGCAGCAGCGTCGCGCGGTAGGCGATCTCGTTGGAGAGGTAGTCCCCGCCGCCCCCGGCGCGCGCTGTCGAACCCGGGGTCGGCCCGTCGGGGCGTACGACCGGATCGGTGCCTCCCGCCGGGATCTCGGTCACCGAGGTGTGGTCGTACACGGGGAAGCGGCCCGTGGCCGCGGCCACGATCCGCGCGTACGGGAGCGTCGTCGACGTCCATTGCGGCTGCGAGGCCGGGTCGGTGACGGGGATCGTCTCGGTGCGGGAGACGTTCTCGTTGTCCGGGAAGCCGCCCCGCCAGGCCCCGTTGGTCCGCTCCACGTCGAATCGGCCGACGCGGCCCTGGCTCACCGTGGTGAACAGATCCACGTGCGGGAGCTGGCGGCGCAGCGTCCGCTCCACCGTGCTCCCGGCGAAGTCCTGCCAGCGGACCGGGAACACGGCGGTCTCGATGCGCGCCGGGCCGTCCGTGGTCTGGATCGTCGTGCCGTCCAGGGCGAGGGTGGTGGCCCCGGACGGGTTGGAGATCCGGATGTCACGGTCCAGCGTGAACGGGTCGAACCCGGTGAGCAGGATCCGCTTCACGCCCTTGGCGCGCGGATAGCGGATGGTGTTCTCGCCGCGTGAGTTCTCCTCCAACTCGGCCAGCAGACTGGCGCGTTGCGTGTCCGTGAGACCGAACTGCGGCTCCCACTGCCGCACTTCGCGCGTCATGCCCAGCCGCGCCCAGTACAGCGGTCGGTCGTCGTCCCGGCTCAGGTCGCCGCCCGCCGGGCCCCGCCCCTGCGCCCGGTCGACGGCCCGCTGCCACAGCCGCGCCCCCTGCCGTACGACGACACGCTCGGCCTGCCCGAACGAGCCCGCCCGCTCCAGCGCCCGCGCGAACCCGGGGGCCACCGTGTCGAATCCGGAGCGCCGCAGGATCTCCCGAGGGGCGGCCTGGTCGAGGCGCTGTTCCTCGACGGTGACGGAGGCCGCGGCTGCCGCCGACGCGGTGGGCGCCGCGGCCAGGCCGCCCACCAGGGCCAGTCCGAGTACACCTGCGCCGAGCCGAACGCGTATGTAGGTCAAGGGAGTTCATGCCTTCCGTTGCCGTGGGGAGCTGCCGGACGGCCGCAGTATCGCGCGACGGAGGGGACCTGCGCCATGAGGTGTGGCTCAGGCGGGCAGGTGGGTCGCGGCCTCCCGCAGTGCCCCCAGGAACGCCCGCGCCGCCGGTCCCAGTGACCGGCCCCGCACCGTCGCCGCGTACACCGCCCGTGCGGGCGCCTCCTCGTCGCGCACCGCGAGCAGCGCGATGTCCGGGCGTACGGACTCGGCGGCGAGCGCCGGGACCAGGGTCACCCCGAGCCCGGCGGCGACGTACCCCTGCTTGGCCGTCCACTCGGCCACGACATGCGCGACGCGCGGGCGGAAGCCGTGCCGCAGGGCCGCGTCCAGCAGGGTGCCCTCGGGGCGGGCGGAGCCGGATATCCAGTCGGCGTCGGCGAGTTGGGGGAGGCGGACGGAGGACTCGGCGGCGAGCGGATGATCGGCGGGGACGGCGACGTACAGGGACTCGTCGAGGAGGTGGTGCAGGGTGTACGGGTCCAGCGGGGCGCGGCCCGTCGTGGAGACGATCGCCAGGTCGAGGCCGCCCGCGGAGAGCCGCTCCAGGAGCACGGGCGTCAGACCCTCCTCGCGAGTGAGCCGCACCCCCGGATGGCGCACTCGCCACGCGGCGATGGCGCGCGGTACGAGCGCGGCGTCGGCCGTGGCGAACGCGCCGAAGCGCAGCCGCCCGCCCGCGGCCCGCCGCAGCGCGGCCAGTTCGCGGTTCGCGCCGTGCAGCCGCTCGACCACCGCCTCGGCGTGCGGCACGAGGACCCGCCCGGCCTCGGTCAGCCGTACGCCCCGGGGCAGCCGGTCGAAGAGCGGGGCTCCGCCGAGCGCCGACTCCAGCGAGGCGATCTGCCGGGACACCGCGGACTGTGTCCAGCCGAGGGTCCGCGCGGCCACCGTGAACGAACCGTGCCGGGCGACCTCCAGGAAGACCCGCAGCCAGGTGCTGGAGAGGTCGGGTACGGCATGCGGGTTGAGCATGAGAGCCATGCTAGACATTCGCTTGTCGCATCACGTGGGCCCGCCTAGCGTCGAAGGCATGGAAAAGATCGCATTCCTCGGGCTCGGGCACATGGGCGCCGCGATGGCACACCGACTTGTCGCCGCGGGATTCCCGACGACCGTCTGGAACCGCACCGCCGGGAAGGCCGAGCCGCTGGTCACCGAGGGCGCCACCCTCGCCGCGTCCCCGGCCGAGGCCGTGCGGGACGCGGACGTGGTGATCACCATGCTCGCCAACCCGGCCGCGCTCGACGCGGTCGCGGACGCCATCGTGCCGGAGCTGCGCCGGGGTACCACCTGGGTGGAGATGTCGACCGTCGGGCCCGACGTGGTCAAGGAACTCGCCGCCCGGCTCGGCGAGGGCGTGACGTTCGTCGACGCGCCCGTGGCGGGCAGCACCGACAAGGCGGCCGCCGGGCAGCTCGGCATCCTCGCGGGCGGCGAGCTGACGGGCGTCGGGCACGTGCTCGTCCATCTCGGCACCGTCACCCGGACCGGCCCGCTGGGCTCCGGCGCCGCGCTCAAACTCGTCGTCAACACGGCCGTGCTCGGCGGGGTCGCCCTCGTCGCCGAGGCCATGGCTCTCGCGGACCGGCTCGGTATCGACGAGAACGTGGCGCGCACCGCGCTCGCGGGCGGCCCGCTCGGCGGCGCCGTCGGCCGCGCCTTCGCCGAGGACGTGCACTTCGCCACCGCGCTCGCCGCCAAGGACGTCGCCCTCGCCACGAAGGTCGCCGAACTCCCCGTACTCGACGCGGTGTTGGAGCACTACAAGCGCGCCGCCGCCGATCCCGCCGTCGCCGGCGCGGACATCGCGAAGGCCGTCGAACACATCCGCCGCTCCGCCTGAGAGGGCCTCCCATGCAGATCTCGCTGGACAACCCGCCCTCGGCGCCGGGTCCCGCCAACGGCTACTACTCCCAGGTCGCCCGGGTCGAACTGCCGGGCGCGGGAGCCCTGTTGTACCTCTCCGGACAGGTCGCGGACGGCGCCGACCTCACCGAACAGAGCCGCGGGGTCTTCGAGGCCATCGACGCGCTGCTGGGGGCGCACGGGGCGGGCCTGTCGGACATCATCAACATCCGGACCTATCTGACGGACATCACCCAACTCCCGGCCTACGGTGCCGTACGCGCCCAGTACCTCACCGGTGCCCCGCCCACCAGCATGACCTTCGAGGTCTCCCGCCTCTTCAAGCCGGAGGCCCTGATAGAGATCGAGGTCGTGGCCGCCGTACCGGTCCCGCGTGACACACACGGGCCGGAGTGATCCCTTCCGGGTGATACTGCCGCCCATGAAGGCAGCGAACCTGGGCGTCCTCTTCCTCATCGAACTCGGCGCCCTCGCGGCCGTCGGGTACTGGGGGTTCACCCGCGCCGCGGCGACGCCACTGACCTGGCTCCTCGGTCTGGGCGCCCCGGCCGTACTCATCACGCTGTGGGCGCTGTTCGGCTCGCAGAAGGCGTCGTACAAGACGCGCGGCGCGGTCCGCGTCGGTTTCGAACTGCTCTGGTTCGGGGCCGGCGTGGCCGCGCTGGCCTTCGCCGGGGCCTACGGGTGGGCGATCGCCTTCGCCGCCGTGTGCGCGGTGAGCAAGACGCTGGCCGTGATCTGGCACCAGTAGCACGGACAGGGGCGCAGGCGGTGGCAGGGCGGTGGTGGTCGGGTTCAGTCCTCGCCGAGCAGCGCGAGGAAGTCCCGGAACGCGCCCGGCATGTCCACCGACTCCGGGTCCAGGAGCCACTGGAACTGGAGGCCGTCCATCACCGCCACCAGCAGCGGAGCGGTGCGCTCGGGCGTGAGCCCGTTCGGCAGCCGCTCCCCGTACTCGGCGCGCAGCACCGCCGCCATGCTCGCGCGCACCCGCGCGTACCGCTCGGTGAAGTACTCGCGCGCCGGGTGCCCTTCGGTGACGCTCTCGCCGAGCAGCGCCGAGAACGTCTGGATGATCCCGGGCCGCATGGCGTTGTACTCGACCAGTGAGGCGAGCAGGTCGACCCGCCACGGGGTGTCGGGCACGGCATCCCACTGGTCCCGCTCCTTGAGCACCGCGACGAGCAGCGCGTCCTTCGTCGGGAAGTAGTGCAGCAGCCCCTGCTGGGTCAGCCCCACGCGTTCCGCGACCGACGCCATGCTCGCGCCCCGGTAGCCGCGCTCGGCGATCACCTCCAGGGCTGCCCGGACGATCTCGGCGCGCCGCTCCGCGCTTCTGGCCCTGGTGCTCATGGCGTCACCGTACGGCATGCGCAAGCATGGAATATAACGAAGAGATAACGAAACCTACTGCTCTACAGGTAGCGGATGCAGGATGGACACACGGAGCGGATGCACGGGCTCACGGATGCACGGACTCAATGAGGAGGCACCGCGATGGCGGGAACGCGCACACCGGCCGACGAGGCCCGCGAGACGGTCGTCGAGGCGGCCCTCGGCAAGCTGGACCTGGACGCGAAGACGAGGCTGCTCGCCGGGCAGGACATGTGGTCGCTGCCCGCACTGCCCGAGATCGGCCTCAAGTCCCTCGTCATGTCCGACGGCCCGATCGGCGTACGCGGTGTCCACTGGACCGCCGACGACCCGTCGATCGCGCTCCCCTCGCCGACCGCGCTCGCCGCCACGTGGGACCCGGCCCTCGCCCGCCGGGCGGGCACCCTGCTCGCCCAGGAGGCCCGCCGCAAGCAGGTCCACGTCCTCCTCGCGCCCACCGTCAACCTGCACCGCTCCCCGCTCGGCGGCCGCCACTTCGAGGCGTACAGCGAGGACCCGTACCTGACCGGTGAGATCGGCTCCGGCTATGTCCAGGGCGTCCAGTCGGGCGGTGTCGGCACCACCGTCAAGCACTTCGTCGCCAACGACGCCGAGACCGACCGCTTCACGGTGAACAACCTGCTCTCCGAACGCGCCCTGCGCGAGCTGTACCTGGCCCCCTTCGAGGCCATCGTCGCAGGCGCCCACCCCTGGGGCATCATGACCGCCTACAACACGGTCAACGGCACCACGATGACCGAGCACCACCACCTCGTGAACGAGATCCTGCGCGGCGAGTGGGGCTTCGACGGCTTCAACGTCTCCGACTGGACCGCCGCGCGCGCCACGGTCGGCGCCATCGAGGGCGGTCTCGACGTCGCCATGCCCGGCCCCCTGACCGTGTACGGGGAGGCGCTCTCCGCCGCCGTCCGCGCGGGCGAGGTCGAGGAGGCCAAGGTCGACGCGGCCGTCCGCAACGTCCTGCGGCTCGCCGCCCGTGTCGGCATCCTGGAGGGCGCCGAGCCGGTCGTCACCGAACCGCCCGCGACGGTGGACGGCGAGGCCCTGGCCCGCGAGATCGCCCGCCGCTCCTTCGTCCTCGTGCGCAACCAAGGGGCTCTTCCGCTCGGGGAAGCGCGCGGCGAAGGGCGCGGCGAAGGGCACAAGGTCGCCCTGATCGGCGCCGCCGCCCGCGACGCCCGCGTCCTCGGCGGCGGTTCCGCCACCGTCTTCCCCTCCCGGGTCGTCTCGCCCCTCGACGGCCTCACCGCCGCCCTCCCCGAGGGCAGCCTCACGTACGCCGTCGGCGCCGACCCGAACGAGGAACTCGCCGTCGCCGACAGGGGGTTCACCCTGCGGGCCGTCTGCCGCGACCGGGACGGCGCGGTCATCGGCACCGGCTCGGCCCCGGGCGGCCAGATCCAGTGGATGGGTGACGACCTCCCCGAGGGCGTCACCCACGCCACCCTCCGCAGCGTCGAACTGACCGGCACCTTCACCCCGCGCGAGAGTGGCACCCACACCTTCGGCATCAAGGGCCTCGGCGCGTTCACGCTCACGGTCGACGGCACGATCCACTTCGACGACATCCAGCGCAGCACGAAGGACGACCCCTTCACGGCGTTCTTCGGCGCCCCCGTCGAGCGCGCCCAGGTGGATCTCGTCGCCGGTGAGAGGTACGAGGTGGCGCTGCGGCACGCCATCGTCGTCCCCGAGGGCGCGCCGCTGAGGATGGTCGGCTTCGCGCTCGCCCACCTGGACCCGCGCCGCGACCCCGACGAACTCATCGCCGAGGCCGTCGAAGCCGCCCGCGCCGCCGTCACCGCCGTCGTCGTGGTCGCCACCACCGAGCGCGTCGAGTCGGAGGGCTTCGACCGTAAGGATCTCCGGCTGCCCGGCCGTCAGGACGAGTTGGTGCACGCCGTCGCCGCCGCCAACCCGAACACCGTCGTGGTCGTCAACGCCGGCTCCCCGGTCGAGCTGCCGTGGCGCGAGGAGGTCGCGGCCGTACTGCTCAGCTGGTTCCCCGGCCAGGAGGGCGGCGCCGCCCTCGCCGACGTCCTCACGGGCGCCCACGAGCCCGGCGGCCGGCTGCCCACCACCTGGGGCTCCCTCACGGCCGCCCCGGTCACCCAGGTGGTCCCGGCCGACGGTGAACTCGCGTACACCGAGGGCGTGTTCATCGGCTACCGCGCCTGGGAGAAGGAGGGCAGGACCCCCTCGTACGCCTTCGGACACGGCCTCGGCTACACCGACTGGACGTACGAGTCGATCGAGCTCGGCGACGGCGGTGCCGGTCCGGGTGCCGGTGCCGGTTCGGGTGCGACGGTCACGGTCCGCGTCCGCAACTCAGGTGCGCGGGCCGGGCGCGAGGTCGTCCAGGTCTATCTGGCGCCCGTCGAGGCCGACGCCGGGCGTCCGGCCCGATGGCTCGCCGCCTTCGCGGGCGTCGAGGCGGGCCCCGGCGAGAGCGTGGACGTCGTCCTCGTACTCCCGCGCCGGGCCTTCGAGGTCTGGGACGAGAGCACCGGAGCCTGGGTCTTTGTGAAGGGTTCGTACGAGGTTGCTGCGGGTCGCTCGATCGTCGACCGTCGGGTCGCGGCGACGATTAACGTCTGACGCGGGACGCGTCCACCCCGAGCAGCCCCGGTCCGGAACCTGACATCCGGATCGGGGCTCGTCGGTTCTCGGCCCTCTGTGCCAGACTCGCGGGCCGGAACACGCCGGTTCGGGGGAGAACAACGCATGTACCCAGGTCAGCAGCCAGGCCCGTACCCACCGCAGGGGCCGTATCAGGGGCAGCAGCCCTACTACCCGCCTCCGCAGCAGGTCCCGTACCCGCCTCAGTACCAGCAGCAGCCCCAGGTCCCCCCACAGCACCTGGGCGAGGGCGAGATGCGGCTGGACCCCAACCTCACCCCCGACCAGCGACAGCTGGTGGTGCGCATCCAGCAGCAGGCGAAGACGTACGCGTACGGCTTCGTCCTCGGCATCCCGCTGACCTTCGGCGGCGCCCACTACGGCATCACGCGGACACCGATCGGCTTCGCGGCCACGGCCGTCGGACTGGTCGCCGTGGCCGTCGGCCTCCTCGCCATGACACGGATGCGGGCCCTCAAGCAGCAGTTGCGCCTGATCACCCCGGACGCCTGGCGCTCCCCGGCCGCGCATCTGCCGGGCGCCCGCAAGGCCGCCACCCTCGCCGCGTACCTCAACGGCGTACTCGCCCTGCTGTCCCTCGGCGCCGCGGGCTATCTCCTCTACAAGGGCGCCGGATGGGGCGCGTACGGCAACTCGTTCGGCTTCGGCGCCCTGGTGCTCGGCGCGTTCATCCCGTTCGGCATGGGCATCGCCGCCGCCACGACGATCCCGCAGCTGCTGCGGGTGATCCCGGCCGGTGCCAAGGTCGGCCGGAGCCTGTACTCGATCATCATGGTGCTGGCCACCACCGTGCTCGTGGAGGGGATCAAGGGCAAGTCCCCGCTCCCCGCGCTGGTCGGCGCGGTGGTGGTCACGGTCTGCCTCGGCGCGATGACCCTGCTGGGCAGGGCCATCAAGCGGATGCGCGGCGAGAGCGTCTGACGGTCGGTCGCCGGTCGCCGGTCGTCGACTACTGGCCGCGGACGCCGAACGCGTACACGGTCTCCGACCGGTACACCCCGCCCGGCCGCAGCTCCGTGCTCGGGAACTCGGGCCGGTTGGGGGAGTCGGGGAAGTGCTGGGTCTCCAGCGCGACGCCGTCCCCGGGGGCGAAGGGGTCGCTCAGGTGCTCCGCGGTGTACAGCTGGAGCCCGGGCTCGGTGGTCGCGACCGCCAGCGTCCGCCCGGAGGACGGGTCGTGCAGCTCGGCGACCTCGACGGCGGTCTCTGTGAGCCCCTTGTCGAGGACGAGGTTGTGGTCGTAGCCGGCGCCGACCTTCCGCGCCGTACGGAAGTCGAACCGCGTCCCGTCGACGGCGTCCAGCGCCCCGGTGGGGATCAGATCGGCGTCCACCGGGGTCAACCGCGAGGCGTCCAGCCGGAGTTCGTGGCCGCCGGCGTTGCCCGTACCGGCCAGGTTCCAGTACGTGTGGTTCGTCAGGTTCACCACGGTCGGCGCGTCCGTGACCGCCTCGTACGCGATCCCCAGCGCGCCCGCCTCGTCCAGCGTGTACGTCGCCGAGACCTCCAGACGGCCCGGGAAGCCCTCCTCGCCGTGCGGGGAGACCCGGGTCAGGCGCAGTCCGTGATCGACGGGCTCCGCGTCCCACACCCGCTTGTCGAAGCCGCGCTCCCCGCCGTGCAGGGAGTTGGGCGGGTTGTTCGGCGCCAGGTGATAGGTGAGGCCGTCGAGGAGGAAGCGGCCCCCGGCGATCCGGTTCGCGTACCGCCCGACCAGCGCCCCGAAGTACGGCCCCGTGTGCGTCAGATAGCCGTCGAGGTCGGAGAACCCCAGCACCACGTCCGCGCGCGCCCCGTCCCGGTCCGGGACCTCGACCGACTGGACGATCCCGCCGTACGTCAGGATCCGCACCCGCACCCCGGCGCGCTCCAGCGTCCAGCGGTGGACCGGGGTGCCGTCGGGAAGAGTGCCGAAGAATTCGCTGTGCATGATCGAAAGCCTAGGCCAAGGATCTGAACGACAGGCCCTAGCTCACCGGCTTCGCCGCCGTCACCACCCGATAAGCCATCTCCGCGAGCCGCGCCTGTCCATCCCTGCTCGGGTGGAACCAGTCCCAGTGGCTCAGCTGGTCCGTGCCGAAGCGGTAGTCGAAGACCGCGCCCCCGTCGAAGCGGCAGTGCTGGTCCTTGGCGCACACCTCCTTCAGGACCTGGTTGTACGCCTCCACCCGGTCCTGCACCGTCGTGCGCCGCCGCATCGACGCCGTGGTCAGGGAGTCCGCGTCGCTCAGCATCGAGGGGCAGATACCCAGCTTCCAGATCTGCTTGCCCAGCGGGTTGCTCCGCCCCTCGGACCACAGCCGCTTCAGATCCGGCACGCTCGACACATACACCTGGGTCTTGGGCAGCGTCTCGCGCAGGGTGTCCATGGCGTCCTCGAACTCGGAGCGGAACTCGGCGACGGGGGTCATCGCCGACACCGACGAGCGGCAGGCGTCGTTCGCGCCCGCCATCACGGTCACCAGCTCCGGCTTGTTCGTGACGGCCTGTGCCATCTGGTCGGAAAGATCCTCCATCCGGGCACCGGTCACCGCGTAGTTCCAGCTGCGCTCGGCGGCCCCGGCCTGCCCGAGCAGCCGTACGGCGAGGCTCTTGACCTTCGTGTCGCTGCCGGTCGCCCAGGACACCTCCGGACAGTCGGACAGCACGGTGCACGCGTCGAAGCCGCGGGTGATGGAGTCCCCGACGGCGGCCATCGACGTCGGGCTGCGGTCCCAGGCGGGGGTCGGCTTCGGGAACGCCTTGGCCGTCGTGCCCCGGGGCGCCGGGGAGTTGTCACCGACGGCGTCGCAGCCGGCGACGGCGACGCCCAGGAGAGCCGCCGACGCGAGGGCGAAGGCGGCCCGAGAACGGTGACTCCTGCGACGCATCCCCTGGTCCCCTCGTTCGTCAAGCACGATTGCTCAGCACCCACCCGACACGGTTGGCCGACACCCCGCAGTACACAACCGGTCGCACCGCGTCCCCTTGGGTGAAACCTCAATGTTTCTGGGTGCTGGGACCGACGGTACGTCACACTCCTTGCGCCGCCGCACGGTAGCCTCGCCACGTGGCCGCCCTGCCACTGCCTTTCCGCTAAGTTACAAGATGTCTCGCTCTGTCCGGAGGCCCCAGTGACGACACGTGGAGTTCTCTACGTGCACTCCGCGCCCCGCGCGCTGTGCCCGCACGTCGAGTGGGCGGTCGCGGGCGTGCTCGGTACCCGCGTCAACCTCGACTGGATCCGGCAGCCCGCCGCGCCGGGCACCTGGAGATCCGAGTTCTCCTGGAAGGGCGAGGTGGGCACCGCCTCCAAGCTGGCCTCCGCGCTGCGCGGCTGGCAGATGCTGCGCTTCGAGGTCACCGCCGAGCCCTGCCCCACGGCCGAGGGCGAGCGCTACAGCTGCACCCCCGAACTGGGCATCTTCCACGCCGTCACCGGAATCCACGGCGACATCCTGATCCCCGAGGACCGCCTGCGCGCCGCCCTCCTGCGCTCCCAGCGCGGCGAGAGCGACCTGGAGTCCGACCTCGCCAAACTCCTGGGCAAGCCCTGGGACGACGAGCTGGAATCCTTCCGCTACGCGGGAGAGGGCGCCCCGGTCCGCTGGCTCCACCAGGTGGTCTGACGCGCCCCAAAGGGGCACGGGGCTGTGACATGTGCGGCTTTGCCGCGCGGGCGCGACCAGCCCCCACCGCCCCGCACCCGACGAACAACAGATGTGGCCCCGGACTCCACGAGGAGCCCGGGGCCACACCCCGTTCAGTACATCTGAGGCCGAATTCAGATCGTACGGAACGCCAGCACCACGTTGTGCCCACCGAACCCGAACGAGTCGTTCAGGGCGGCGATGCGGCCCTCGACAGGCAGCTTGCGAGCCTCCCCGCGCACGATGTCGGCGTTCGCCTCGGCCTCGGGGTCGAGGTTCTCGACGTTGATGGTCGGCGGAGCGATCCGGTTGTACAGCGCCAGCACCGACGCCACCGACTCCACACCCCCCGCGCCACCGAGGAGATGACCGGTCATCGACTTGGTCGCGGAGACCGCCATGTGGTCGGCGTCGTCACCGAACACCTTGCGCAGCGCCTTCAGTTCCGCCACGTCACCGGCGGGCGTCGACGTCGCGTGCGCGTTCACGTGCACGATCTCGGCCGGGTCCAGATCGGTGTTGTCGAGCAGGTTCTGCAGGGCGTGGGAGATGCCACGCCCCTCCGGCTCCGGCTGCACGATGTCGTGGCCGTCGGCGGAGATGCCCTGGCCGACCGCCTCCGCGTACACCCGGGCCCCGCGCCCCGCGGCGTGCTCGGCGGACTCCAGGACGAGGACGCCGGCGCCCTCACCGAGGACGAAGCCGTCACGGGCGACGTCGTAGGGGCGCGAGGCGCCCTGCGGGTCGTCGTTGTTCTTGGACATCGCCATCATGTTGCCGAACGCGGCGATGGGCAGCGGGTGGATCGCCGCCTCCGTACCACCGGCGACGACGACGTCGGCGCGCCCGGTGCGGATCATCTCGATGGCGTAGCCGATGGCCTCGGCGCCCGAGGCGCAGGCGGAGACGGGGGTGTGCACGCCGGCGCGGGCGCCGACGAGCAGGCCCACGTTGGCGGACGGGCCGTTCGGCATGAGCATGGGAACGGTGTGCGGGGAGACGCGGCGGACGCCCTTCTCCTTCAGCACGTCGTACTGGTCGAGCAGCGTCGTCACGCCACCGATGCCGGAGGCGATGACGGTGCCGAGCCGGTCCGGGTCGACGGAGGTGTCGTCGCCGGCCTTGTCGGTGAAACCGGCGTCGGCCCAGGCTTCCTTGGCGGCGATCAGGGCGAACTGCGCCGAGCGGTCGAGACGGCGGGCCTGCGGGCGGGGGATGACCTCGCCCGGCTCCACGGCGATCTGCGCCGCGATACGGACCGCCTGGTCGGCGGCCCAGTCCTGCTCCAGGGCGCGGACACCGGACTTGCCGGCGACCAGGCCCTCCCAGGTAGAGGCTGCGTCGCCACCCAGCGGTGTGGTTGCGCCGATACCGGTGACGACCACGGTGCGATTGGTCGAGCTCACGGGAATTCTTTCTCCAAATACGAGGATTCAGCGGCGCCACCGCCGGGTGGCGGGGCAACGGACTGATCGGTGGACCGGGCCGGGCGAACCGGGCCCGATCGCTGGATCAGGCCTGGTGCTTGAGGATGTAGTCGGTCGCGTCGCCGACGGTCTTGAGGTTCTTGACGTCGTCGTCCGGGATCTTGACGTCGAAGCGCTCTTCGGCGGCGACGACGACCTCGACCATGGACAGCGAGTCGACGTCCAGGTCGTCGGTGAAGGACTTGTCCAGCTGGACGTCCTCGGTGGGGATCCCGGCGATCTCGTTCACGATCTCGGCGAGACCTTCGACGATCTCTTCCTGAGTGGCGGCCATGTCAGGCGCTCCTTCGGTGTGTATCCAGAGAGGGTTGGCGGTATTCCGTACGGACCGGATGATCCTGCACGGAGTGCCTAGGGGAGGGTAACGACCGTCGCGGCGTACACGAGACCCGCCCCGAAGCCGATGACGAGCGCGGTGTCGCCGCTCTTCGCCTCGCCGGTCGCCAGAAGCCGCTCCATCGCGAGCGGGATCGAGGCGGCCGAGGTGTTGCCGGTGGTGCGTACGTCACGCGCGACCGTGACGTGCTGCGGCAGTTTCAACGTCTTCACCATCGAGTCGATGATCCGCTCGTTGGCCTGGTGGGGAATGAAGACGTCCAGGTCGTCCGCGGTGATTCCGGCCGCGTCCAGCGCCTGCTGGGCGACCTTCGCCATCTCGAACACGGCCCAGCGGAACACCGCCTGGCCCTCCTGCGTGATCGCAGGGAACTTGATCTCGCCCTTGGAGTCGAGCGGAAGCTCTGACGCATCGCCGGCGCGGAAACGGTCCCACGGCACGGTCTGCTTGATCGTGCCGGCCTTGTCGCCCTCGCTGCCCCACACGGTCGGGCCGATGTGCGGCTCCTCGGAGGGGCCCACGACGACCGCGCCCGCGCCGTCACCGAACAGGAAGGCCGTCGCACGGTCCTCCAGGTCGGTCAGGTCGGACAGCCGCTCCACGCCGATGACGAGGACGTATTCCGCGGAACCCTCGACGATCATGCCCTTGGCGAGCGTGAGGCCGTAGCCGAAGCCCGCGCAGCCGGCGGAGATGTCGAAGGCGGCGGCCTTCTGTGTGCCGAGCTTGTCGGCGATCTCCGTCGCGACGGCCGGAGTCTGGCTGAAGTGCGAGACGGTCGAGACGACCACGGCGCCGATCTGGTCGGCGTTGATCCCGGCGTCGGCGATGGCCTTGCCGGACGCCTCGATCGACATCGTGGCGACGGTCTCCTCGTCGGAGGCCCAGTGCCGGGTCTCGATGCCGGAGCGCGAGCGGATCCACTCGTCGGAGGAGTCGATCGTCTCGAGGATCACCTCGTTCGGCACGACCCGGACGGGACGGTAGCCGCCCACACCCAGGATCCGCGCGTACGGGGCGCCCTTGCTGGGCCTGATCTTCGACATGCTCTGTCGGCTCCTTAGGCGGAGGCGTGCTCGGCGATGAGCTCGCGAGCCGCGTCGAGGTCGTCGGGGGTCTTCAGCGCCAGGGTCTTCACACCCGGCAGTGCGCGCTTGGCGAGCCCGGTCAGGGTGCCACCCGGGCAGACCTCGATCAGCGCGGTCGCGCCGAGCTCCTGGAAGGTCTCCATGCACAGGTCCCAGCGGACCGGGTTCGCGACCTGGCCGACCAGTCGCTGCACGACCTCGGCGCCGGTCGTGACGGCCTTGCCGTCCTTGTTCGAGACGTACGCGGTCTTCGGGTCCACGGGGCTCAGGGCCTCGGCGGCTCGTGCCAGCGTCTCGACCGCGGGTGCCATGTGGTGCGTGTGGAACGCGCCGGCGACCTTCAGGGCCACCACGCGGCGGACGCCCTCGGGCTTGTCCGCCTCCAGGGCGGCGAGCTGCTCCAGCGTGCCGGCGGCCACGATCTGGCCCCCGCCGTTCACGTTCGCCGGGGTCAGGCCGAGCTTCTCCAGGTGCGGGACCGTGGTCTCGGGGTCCCCGCCGAGCAGCGCCGACATACCGGTCTCGGTGATCGCGGCGGCCTCGGCCATCGCCAGGCCCCGGGTGCGCACGAGCTTCAGCGCGGCCGTGGCGTCGAGCACGCCCGCGAACGCGGCGGCGGTGATCTCACCGACGCTGTGACCGGCGACGGCACCGGGGCCGAGCTCGGCGACGTCACCGAGCGCGGCGGCGGAGAGGAGACCGGCGGCGACCAGGAGCGGCTGCGCGACAGCCGTGTCCCGGATCTCGTCCGCGTCTGCCTGCGTGCCGTAGCGGGCAAGGTCGAGCCCGATGGCGTCCGACCACGCGGCGAGGCGGTCAGCGGCACCGGGGAGATCGAGCCAAGGGGTCAGGAAGCCAGGCGTCTGAGCGCCCTGGCCGGGAGCGACGAGTACGAGCACTCTCACACTCTCTCTTGTGGACGGCCACGGCCGCCCGTGGGGACAGGGACGAAGAACACGAAGGGGAATTGTAGAGCCCCGACAAAAGCCTAGGCTTGAGGATCCCCATCGGCCAGACGCCCCAGGATCAGCGCGATCCGCAGTGTGAACGCGGATCGTACATCCGAAGGCGACCAACCGGTGACGTCAGTCACACGTCGGAGCCGGTAGCGCACGGTGTTGGGGTGAACGAAGAGCATCCGGGCCGCGCCTTCGAGACTGCTCGCCTGTTCCAGATAGACACTGAGCGTTTCCAGCAGCGCGGAGCCGGCTTCTTCAAGCGGTCTGTAGATCTCCTCCACCAGTTGCTCGCGGGCCGAGGGGTCCGAGGCGATCGCGCGCTCCGGCAGCAGATCGTCCGCCAGAACCGGGCGCGGGGCGTCCTGCCAGGCGAAACACGCCTTCAGCCCGGCGGCGGCGGCCTGCGCGGAGCGGGTCGCGGCGAGCAGATCGGGCACGATCGGACCCGCGACGACGGGCCCGGCGGCATACGGCCCGATCAACGACTTCGCGACCCCGAGCGGATTGTTGTTGCCCCCCGCGATGACCACGAGCCGGTCCCCGAGCACACCGGTGAGCACCTGCAGCTTGGCGTGCCGGGCGGCCCGCCGGATCGCCTCGACCGTCAGTTCGCTGTCACCGTCGGGCGCCGTACCCAGCACCACGCAGACATGTTCGGGCGAGTTCCAGCCGAGGGCGGCGGCCCGGCTGACGGCACCCTCGTCGGCCTCGCCGGAGAGCACGGCGTTCACGACGAGCGATTCGAGGCGGGCGTCCCAGGCGCCCCGGGCCTCGGCGGCCTGCGCGTACACCTGGGCGGTGGCGAAGGCGATCTCCCGGGCGTACACGAGCAGCGCCTCGCGCAGTACGGACTCGTCGCCCGGGGCGGCGACCTCGTCGATCGCGCTCTCCATGACCTCGATGGTCGTCCGCACCATCTCCACGGTCTGCCGCAGGGTGATCGCCCTGGTCAGCTCGCGTGGCGCGGTCCCGAACACATCGGTGGAGATGGCCTGCGGGGCGTTCGGGTGCCGGAACCACTCGGTGAAGGCCGCGATACCGGCCTGAGCGACGAGCCCGATCCAGGAGCGGTTCTCCGGTGGCATGGCCCGGTACCACGGCAGCGTCTCGTCCATCCGCGCGATGGCCTGGGCGGCGAGACTGCCGGAGGACTTCTCCAGCCGCTTCAGGGTCGCGGAGTGCGCGTGGATGTCGTGCGCTGGGCGCTCGGTGTTGCTGGATTCGGGTTCGGGCACGGGACAAGACTGCCTTATCAGGACGGAGGCGTGCGGCGGCGGGTCGCAAGTAGGCGGGGGGAGGGCCCGGGGCGGGGCTACGGTGTCCGTTGTGAGGGACGTACGGCGACGACGGCGGAACGAGCGGATCTGATGGACGTACGGCGCGCGGACGAGCGCTACCACGGAGGTGACCCGGACGCCGGGATCACCTCCTTCCACGCCTTCTCCTTCGGACCGCACTACGACCCCGACAACCTCCGCTTCGGTGCGGTGATCGCCTGCAACGAGGAGTGGCTCGCGCCCGGCTCCGGCTTCGACGAGCACCCGCACAGTCACACCGAGATCGTCACGTGGGTGGTGGAGGGGGAGCTGACCCATCGCGACTCGGCGGGCTACGAGTCGGTGGTCCGCCCCGGAGACGTCCAGCGCCTCAGCTCCGCGGGCGGCGTCCGCCACGTGGAACGCAACGACGGCTCGGTCCCCGTCGTCTTCGTCCAGATGTGGCTGGCCCCGCTGTCACCCGGCGGCGAACCGTCCTACGAAGTCGTCCACGGCATCGCCGACTCCACGCCGTACGCCGTCCCCGAGGCCGGGGCGATGCTTCATGTGCGGCGGCTGGCGGCGGGGGAGCGGACGGCGGTGCCGGACGCAGGGTTCGTGTACGTCCATGTCGTCCGCGGCGAAGTGCTCCTGGACGGCGAGGAGTTGGGCCCCGGCGACGCGGCCCGCATCACCGACTCCAAGGACCTGGAAGCGGTCGCGGGCGCCCCGGCGGAGCTGCTCCTGTGGGAGATGACCCCCGCCCCGTGAGGGGCGCGGGGGCCTGCGCGACCGGCCGGCCCCCACCCGCCCGCGGCCGAAGAAGAACGGTGGGATCAGCCTCGTAGGGCTGTCAGGACGCCATCCGTGAACGGCGTCCACGCTTCCGCCGCCCAGGGGCCGAACGCGCGGTCCGTGAGGGCGACGCACGCCGCGCCCGCCACCGGGTCGATCCACAGGAACGTACCGGACTGCCCGAAGTGACCGAAGGTCCGCGGGGAGGAGGAAACCCCCGTCCAGTGGGGGGACTTGGAGTCGCGGATCTCGAAGCCGAGCCCCCAGTCGTTGGGGTTCTGGTGACCGTACCCGGGCAGCACCCCCTTCGTACCGGGGTACTGCACGGTCATGGCCTCGGCGACCGTACGCGGGTCGAGCAGCCGCGGCGCCTGCACCTCGGCCGCGAAGCGCACCAGGTCCGCCACCGTCGACACCCCGTCCTTCGCGGGCGAGCCGTCCAGCGACGTCCTCGTCATCCCCAGCGGCTCCAGCACCGCCTGCCGCAGATACTCCCCGAAGGGGATGTCGGTCGCCTTGGCGACATGGTCCCCGAGCACCTCGAACCCGGCGTTGGAGTACAACCGCCGCTCCCCGGGCGCGGAGGTCACCCGGTGCTCGTCGAACGCGAGCCCGGAGGTGTGCGCGAGGAGATGACGAACCGTCGACCCGGCCGGCCCGGCAGGTTCGTCGAGCTCGATCGCCCCCTCCTCGTACGCGACGAGCGCGGCGTACGCGGCGAGCGGCTTGGTGACCGAGGCGAGGGCGAAACGGTGATCGACAAGGCCGTGCGAGCCGAGCACCGCCCCGTCCGCGCGGACGACGGCCGCGGCCGCCGTGGGAACGGGCCAGTTATCGATCGACGCCAGGCTGTTCTGCAAAGACATGCCTACGAGCCTAAGCGGCTCACAGCTGCAGTCGCATCGACGGGTCGGGCTTGCGCACGAATCCGAGCGAGGCGTACAGCGGCTCGGCCGCGGCGGACGCGTTGAGGTCGACCTGGAGGACGCCGCGTTCGCGGAACCAGTCGAGGAGCGTCTCCATGCACGCCCGCGCGTACCCCCGCCGACGCGCGTCCGGATCGGTCGCGACGCTGAAGACGTGCCCGACCGCGCCGTGCGGATTGCCCGCGCGCCCGATCCGGTACTCGATCGTCCCCGCGACGAGCGCCGCGAGAGCGCCGGGCCGGTCGGGGCGGTCCGGGTGGCCCACGACGAAGGCCACGAAGTCCCCGTCGGGGTCGGCGAGCCTGCCGCGTACGGTCGGGAGGGACTGGGCGTGCCACTCGGTGGACGGGGGGCCGGCGGAGGCGAAGACGGAGTCGATCATCACCTGGCGCAGTCGCAGCACTTCCTCGGCGTCCTCGGGCACGGCACGGCGTACGAGACTCATGATCCGTACGGTAGTCAGAGTGCCCCGCGCACGTCTCAGTATTTTCGGCGGGCGTCCGTCAGACGTCGCCGGACGGGTTCTCACCCGAATCCGCTTGCTTCGAGTGCACTCGAAGGTTTTAGCGTGGAGGTCATGACGGTGATGGAGACCACGGCCGAGGCCACCGAGACCGGTACCGGTACGCGTACCCGGGACTGCGCCGCCCCGCCCCACCGGCACCGGCGCCCGGACGGCCAGGACAACTACACGATCAGCGAGGTCGTCGCCTTCACCGGCCTCACCGCGCACACCCTGCGCTGGTACGAGCGGATCGGGCTGATGCCGCACATCGACCGCTCGCACACCGGCCAGCGCCGCTACAGCAACCGCGACCTCGACTGGCTCGCCTTCGTCGGCAAGCTCCGCCTCACCGGAATGCCGGTCGCCGACATGGTGCGGTACGCGGAACTGGTGCGCGAGGGCGACGACACCTACACCGACCGCTTTGAGCTCCTCGAATCGACCCGTCGGGACGTCCTGGCGCGGATCGCCGAGCTCCAGGACACCCTGGCGGTTCTCGACCACAAGATCAGTTTCTACGCGGACGCCGGGCGTGCCCTGGCGTCGGAGAGGTCCCGATGACGGACGGCAAGATCGCAAAGGTGGAACTGGGCACCGGCGGCCCCGAGGTCGGCGTACAGGGCCTGGGCTGCATGGGCATGAGCTTCGCGTACGGGCCCACGGACGCCGACGAGGCCCGGGCGGCCCTGGAGCGGGCACTGGAACTCGGCGTCACGCTCTTCGACACGGCCGACATGTACGGCATGGGGGAGAACGAGAAGTTCATTTCGCCCTTCATCAAGGCGCACCGCGACGAGGTGGTCCTCGCCACGAAGTTCGGCATCTCCTACGATCCCGCCGAGCCGACGAAGCGCGTCATCCGCAATGACGCGCCGTACATACGTCAGGCCGTCGAGGGGAGCCTGAAGCGGCTGGACGTCGACGTGATCGACCTCTACTACATGCACCGCCGTGACGTGAACATCCCTATCGAGGAGACCGTCGGCACGATGGCCGAGCTGGTGCGCGAGGGCAAGGTCAAGCACCTCGGGCTGAGCGAGGTCACCGGCGGGGAGCTGCGCGCCGCGCACGCCGTGCACCCGATCGCGGCCGTGCAGTCGGAGTGGTCGCTGTTCAGCCGGGACATCGAGGCGGGCGTGGTGCCGGCGGTCCGTGAGCTGGGCGTCGGACTGGTGCCGTACTCGCCGCTCGGGCGCGGTTTCCTCACCGGTTCGTTCGTCGACGCCGACCAGGATCTGACCTCGGACGACTTCCGCCGTACGATGCCGCGTTTCACCGGCGAGAACGCGGCCGCCAACGCCGCGCTGCTGGAGCCGGTGCGTGCGGTGGCCGAGGCGCACGGGGCGTCGCCGGGGCAGATCGCGCTGGCCTGGGTGCAGCAGCAGGCGTCGTTGCTCGGGTTGCCGGTGGTGCCGATTCCGGGCACGCGCAAGCGCTCGCGTGTGGAGGAGAACACGGCGGCGACGCGGATCGTCCTGACGGAGGACGAGTGGGCGGTGCTGGAGCCGATCGCCTCGAAGGTGGCCGGGGAGCGGTACGCGGACATGTCCTTCTCGTCGGCGGGACGGGAGTAGAGCCGCACCCCGCCGACGACATCAGAGCTCGGCCAGCAGTTCCGCCTTCTTCGTCGTGAACTCCTCGTCCGTGACCAGGCCCGCCTGGTGGAGTTCGCCGAGATGGCGGATGCGGTCGGCGATGTCGGCCGGGTCGCGGCGGGGAGCCGCGGTCACCGGGGTGGGGCCCGAGGCCCGTACGGCCGCGAGGACCGAGGCGGCGAACGGGAGGGACTCGTGGACGGGGCCGTACCCGAGGCCGAAGACGACCGCCGCCGGGTCCTGGTCCGCCTGGGCGGGCTGCGCGATGGCGGGCTCGCGCCGCAGGAGCCGCAGATGGCCCTCGAAGACCTCGGGGGAGCGCCACTCGACCCCGCTGAGGCCGGTGACCGGGAAGCTCTGGTCGCCGGCCTTCCACTTGGCGGAGGACGCGCCCGTCCAGAACCAGCGGAAGGACACCGCCTTGCCGTCGAAAGAGGCCTTCCCGTCGTACGCCTTGAAGTGGAGCGGCGCCTCGGGTGGCGCGACGAGGTAGCGCTCGGGCGGTTCGGCGTCCTCGGTGAGCGCGGCGCGCAGTTCGTCCGCGTAGTACTCGGCGAGGGTCGCCCGGTCGGCCGGCAGCACCAGCCGATAGGGGTCGCCCCCTTCCTTCAGCTGTCCCGCGGCCGCCTCCATCAGCGGATCCGCGCCCGCTCGCGGCACGGCGTGCAGGACGACCGTTCCGCGCTTGCCCGGCGTCAGTGTGACCCCCGCTATCGCCTCCAGGGGGATACGCCGTTCGCCGAGCGCCTGGAACAGCTTCGGCGTACGGATCCCCCGTTCGAAGCGGATGAGCACGGAGTCGGACTCGAACTCCCAGGCGGCATGAAATCCGGCCAGTACGTCACCCATGCGGGCCATCGTAAGCGGCTCGCACGTCTGCGTCGCCTCCCTGGGCGAACCGCAGTTCTTCGTCCTCTACGCGCGTCCCGCCGCCGGGGCGTCGGACAAACCCTCTCGGCACGCGTCATCCTCGTGTGCGCACTGCACCGCCTGGTACGCGCCAATGCCGATCTCGGCGAAGTTGCGCAGGCTCTCGGTGCCCGGCGTGAAATAGCCTGCGTGGCCGTTCGCGCCTCGCGCGGACAGCACCCGGGCCCCGAACGCCTTCGACACCGGGTCGGCGCCGTGTCCGAGCCCGCCGAATTCGAGGTAGGGCACGTCCTGGATCCAGTCCCCGGAGTCCCGCATCGCCCAGACCCGGGCGGTGGTGTGCAGCGAGGAGGCCTTCTGGGCCCGCATGCCGGGGCTGCCGGCGACCGCTAGGTCGGAGACCCGGGAGGGCATGGTGCGGGCGGCGAGGCCGCACAGCACGGAGCCGTAGCTGTGGCAGTAGAGCGCGACGGGCGCACGGCCGGGCAGAGCGCGCAGCAGCGCGTTCAGCCGGATCGCGCCCTCCTCGGCGCGGCTGCCGGTGGCGGCGTCCATGCCGAGTCCGCTGGGCGTGGTGTAGTCGGCCCAGGCGATCACGGCCGTACGGGCCTGGGGGGCGGCGGCGTGCTCGGCCCCGTAGAGGGCCTGCGCCATGCCGACCGGCGCCGAGTACTTCTTTTTGGTGCGCTGGAACGTGAGCAGATCGGTGTCGACGCCCGGCACCACGATGGAGATCCGCTCGGCCCGGTCGAGGCTTCCGAAGACCTCGGCGACCCGGCCCGAACCCATCGGGTCGAAGGCGAGGAAGTCGCGCCCCTTCTGCAGCATCGCCTCGTAGCGGTGCATACGGCGCCCGGCCTGCTGCTGTCCCAGGGACGAGAGCCGGTTGTCGTGCATGCGCTTCTTCTCGACCGTGCGCTGCTGGTCGATGGCGACGCGGTTGGCCTCGTAGCGCAGGGTCACGGGCGCGCCGTTCATGTTGCCGACCGCGAGCGGATAGCGGTGGGCGAGACGGGTGCGCTCGTGGACGTCGAGGGACGCGAAGAAGCGGGCGAGGCGGCTCGGCGTGGTGTCCGGGTCAGGCAGTCGCTGTCCGGCGACGCTGCCGTGCTCCCACGCGGAGCGGGACGCCTGGAGAGGGGTTGCCCCTCGATGGCCCTGGAGCGCGGTCCAGCCACTGGTGGCCAGCATCACGAACACCACGGCCAGCGCGAGCAGTGCGCGCCAGACGTTCAGTTGGGGGGATGAGTCGAAGGAAGTCACTGAGAGGACACCCTAGGAGAAGGTTGGCGCCTCCCGTTAAACGAGTGACTGGTATCACGTTTCTCGCAGGGTAATTGGGGCAAACCGGGTTCAGTTTCAGATAAATAGTGACGCTGGGTGCCCGGAGTTGATCGTTCCGTGCGTCACTCCAGACGTCATTCCGCACGCCGTTGCGTACGTCACTCCCTACGTCACTCCGTGCGCCACTTCTCCGCCAACGCGGGCCCCACCTGGTCGAGGTAAGCGGTGGTCAGCTCACGGATCGCCGGGACGCTGTGGTCGGCCCCCTCGCTCCACAGACGGCCCGTGATCCGCATCACTCCGCCGAACACGGCCACCGCGACGCGCGGTCTCGGGTCCGCGTCCACGTCGAGTCCCTCGCGCTCGGCGATGACCCGCGCGATCTCCTCCTCCAGTTCCGCCGAGCGGCGCAGGTACGCGGCGAGGAGGGCGGGTGTCGACTCGATCAACTGGTAGGCACGCATGTGCAGTTCGAGCGGCACGACGGACTCGATCGACTCGCCGATGGTGTCCCAGCCCTCCAGGACGGCGCGGCGCAGTGCCTCCAACGGGGCTTCCTGGGGCGGGCGTTCGCGCACGGCGGCGAGGAAGCGCGCCTCCGCGACCCCCTGGGTGAACAGGGCGACCTCCTCCTTGCCCGCGAAGTACCGGAAGAAGGTGCGCTGCGAGACGTCGACGGCCTCGGCGATCTCGTCGACGGTCGTCCGCTCGTAACCCTGGGTGGTGAACAGCTCGAGGGCGGCCCGCAGGAGCGCCTCACGGGTGCGCTGCTTCTTGCGCTCGCGCAGACCCGCCCGGGGTGACGTCTGAGCGGCTGTCGTCTCCATGAGGTCCTCTTCTGTTCTTTCAGCCCAGCTCAGCCTACGGGTGGGTGACGTGACAGTTACCGACTTGTGAATTGGTTTGTCAACTGTCAGTAGCTGTCACTAGCCTCGAAGGTATGACTAGTCAGACCACCATCGACACGACGGGTTCGGGGGACAAGGCTCCGGTCACTCCGTCGGACAAGGCGCCGTCCGACGGACTGCGCGGCCATCCGTGGTTCACCCTGTTCACCGTTGCCGTCGGCGTCATGATGGTCGCCCTGGACGGCACCATCGTGGCCATCGCCAACCCGGCCATCCAGAAGGACCTGGACGCGAGCTTCGCCGACGTCCAGTGGATCACCAACGGCTACTTCCTCGCGCTCGCGGTCACCCTGATCACCGCAGGCAAGCTCGGTGACCGCTTCGGCCACCGCCAGACCTTCCTCATCGGCGTGGTCGGTTTCGCCGCGGCCTCCGGCGCGATCGGCTTCTCCAGCAGCATCGCCCTGGTCGTCACCTTCCGCGTCTTCCAGGGCCTGTTCGGCGCGCTGCTGATGCCGGCCGCGCTCGGCCTGCTGCGGGCCACCTTCCCGGCCGAGAAGCTGAACATGGCGATCGGCATCTGGGGCATGGTCATCGGCGCCTCCACCGCGGGTGGCCCGATCCTCGGCGGTCTGCTGGTCCAGCACGTCAGCTGGCAGTCGGTGTTCTTCATCAACGTGCCGGTGGGCGTCATCGCGCTGGTCCTCGGCCTGGTGATCCTCCTCGACCACCGCGCCGAGAACGCCCCCCGCTCCTTTGACGTCCTGGGCATCGCGCTGCTCTCCGGCGCCATGTTCTGCCTGGTCTGGGCGCTCATCAAGGCCCCGGCCTGGGGCTGGGGCGACGGTCTGACCTGGACGTTCCTGGGTGCCTCGGTGCTCGGCTTCGTGTTCTTCGCCCTGTGGGAGAAGCGGGTCGAGGAGCCGCTGATCCCGCTGGGGCTGTTCCGCTCCGTACCGCTGTCGGCCGGTGTGGTCCTCATGGTGCTGATGGCCATCGCCTTCCTGGGCGGCCTTTTCTTCGTCACGTTCTACTTGCAGAACGTGCACGGCATGAGTCCGGTCGACGCCGGTCTGCACCTCCTCCCGCTCACCGGAATGATGATCGTGGGCTCACCGCTGGCCGGTGCTCTGATCACCAAGACGGGCCCGCGCATCCCGCTGGCGGGCGGCATGGCCCTCACCGCGATCTCCATGTACGGCATGTCCACGCTGGACACGGGCACCAGCGGCGCCGTCATGTCGCTCTGGTTCGCCGGTCTCGGTCTCGGCCTCGCGCCGGTCATGGTCGGCGCCACCGAGGTCATCGTGGGCAACGCGCCGATGGAGCTCTCCGGTGTGGCCGGCGGCCTCCAGCAGGCCGCGATGCAGATCGGTGGCAGCCTCGGTACGGCCGTGCTGGGCGCCGTGATGGCCTCCAAGGTCGACGGCGACCTCGCGGGCAACTGGGCCGACGCCAAGCTGCCGCCGCTCACCCCGGCCCAGCTCGACCAGGCCTCCGAGGCCGTCCAGGTCGGCGCGGCACCGATCGCCCCGGGCACTCCGGCCGCACTCGCCGGGAAGATCACGACCGTCGCCCACGACACGTTCATCTCCGGCATGAGCCTGGCCTGCCTGGTCGCCGCCGGGGTCGCCGTCGTGGCGGTCTTCGTCGCGCTCCTCACCAAGCGGGGCGACAACGCCGAGGCGGCGGGGGCGGGCGCCGGCCATATCTGAGTCCGCGCGTCTGACCAGCCCTGTTTTGCGCAGGTTTCACCTATCCGGGTGACAGCGCTGAAGATCCCTCCCACCCGGCAGCCGTCGCACGTCACAGTGGGTCAAGTCCTCCGCACGACATGGGAGGACCACCGGAACTGCGGCGCGCTGCCGGAGGGGGGCAGCGCGCCCGCAGTCCGAAGGGGGCGGGAGCGCCCCTTCATGGGACGCCCCCAAAGGGGCGCGGGGAACCGCGCGCCCAGCCCCCCCGCACCCGCACCCGCACCCGAAGAACATCCCCCGCTAGCGCGAACGCTCCTCCGCACCCTCCGGCACCGGGTGCCGAACCCCACCAGCCAGCGCAGCCACCTCCGCACGAAGCGCCCGCACTTCCTCCGTGAGCGACTCGATCGCCGCCGTCTGCCGCCGCTCCTCCACGTCGTCCTTCTCGAACCGCGAGATGAACCACGCGGCGATGTTCGCGGTCACGACACCGAGCAGCGCGATCCCGGAGAGCATCAGCCCGACCGCGATCATCCGCCCGAGACCGGTGGTCGGCGCGTGATCCCCGTACCCCACCGTCGTCATCGTGGTGAACGACCACCACACGGCGTCACCCAGCGTCTTGATGTTCCCGTTCGGCGACTCCCGCTCCACCGACAGCACCGCGAGCGAGCCGAACATCAGCAGTCCGACGACCGCGCCCCCGACGTAGGTCGTCAGCCGGATCTGCTGGTCCATCCGGGCCCGCCGCCCGACCAGCGTGAGCGTCGCGACGAGCCGCAGCAGCCGCAGCGGCTGGAGAATCGGCAGGATCACCGCGCACAGGTCCATCCAGTGCGTACGGACGAAGTCCCTGCGGTCCCGGACGAGTATGAGGCGCACGAGATAGTCGGCGGCGAACGCGCCCCACACCGTCCACTCCACGGCCGTGCACACGCCCGTCAGGCCACGGCTCGCGTCGCTGTCCACGATCGGCACGGCGTAGGCGACGGCGAAGGCCACCGCGAGTCCCAGCAGGGGGCGCTGCGTGCGCTGCTCCCAACGGACCTGCACCGATCGCTCGTTCATGTCCGCATCGTAGGTGCACACGGCACACGCAAGAGGCACGGGAAACCGGCTGACCAGCTTCCCGCGCCTCTATGGCCCGTCGTTCGTTTCTCCGGCGCTCGCGCGCAGCGCCTACGCGTCGCCGCCCGCGGCTCCCGGGTCGGCCGATGCCACGTCGAGCAGCTGATAGCGGTCGATCGCCTGCTTCAGCACCGACCGGTCGACCTTGCCCTCACGGGCCAGTTCGGTCAGCACCGCGACCACGATCGACTGCGCGTCGATGTGGAAGAAGCGCCGGGCCGCGCCGCGCGTGTCCGCGAAGCCGAAGCCGTCCGCGCCCAGCGACTGGTACGTGCCCGGCACCCACCGCGAGATCTGGTCCGGAACCGATCGCATCCAGTCGGAGACGGCCACGAACGGACCCTCGGCACCGCTCAGCTTCTGCGTCACGTACGGGACGCGCTGCTCCTCCTCGGGGTGCAGCAGATTGTGCCGCTCCACGTCGACGGCCTCGCGACGCAGCTCGTTCCAGGAGGTCGCCGACCAGACGCCGGCGCGCACGTTCCACTCCTCGGCGAGGATCCGCTGCGCCTCGACCGCCCACGGCACGGCGACACCGGACGCCAGGATCTGCGCCGGGACGGAACCCGAAGTGCCTTCCGAGTAGCGGTGAATGCCCTTGAGGATGCCGTCCACGTCGACGTCCGCGGGCTCGGCCGGGTGCTGGATCGGCTCGTTGTAGACGGTGAGGTAGTAGAAGACGTCCTCGCCGTGCGGGTGTTCGTCGGACGAGCCGTACATCCGGCGCAGACCGTCCTTGACGATGTACGCGATCTCGAACCCGAACGCCGGGTCGTACGCGACACAGCCCGGGTTGGTCGAGGCGAGCAGCTGCGAGTGGCCGTCCGCGTGCTGAAGGCCCTCACCGGTCAGAGTCGTACGCCCGGCGGTCGCACCCAGGACGAAACCGCGCGCCAACTGGTCGGCCATCTGCCAGAACTGGTCACCGGTGCGCTGGAAACCGAACATCGAGTAGAAGACGTAGACCGGGATCAGCGGCTCGCCGTGCGTGGCGTACGCCGAACCCGCGGCGATCAGCGAGGCCGTGCAGCCCGCCTCGGAGATGCCGTCGTGCAGCATCTGACCGGTCGGCGACTCCTTGTAGGCCAGGAGCAGATCACGGTCCACGGATTCGTACTGCTGACCGAGCGGGTTGTAGATCTTCGCGCTCGGGAAGAACGAGTCCATTCCGAACGTGCGGTACTCGTCCGGCGCGATCAGCACGAACCGCTTGCCGATCTCCTTGTCCCGCATGAGGTCCTTCAGCAGTCGCACGAACGCCATGGTCGTGGCGATCGACTGCTGACCGGAGCCCTTCTTCACACTCGCGTACGCCTTGTCGTCCGGCAGGGCCAGCGGCTTCGACCGTACGACGCGCGTGGGGACGTATCCGCCGAGTCCCTTGCGGCGGTCGTGCATGTACTGGATCTCTTCCGAGTTCCGGCCCGGGTGGTAGTACGGCGGCGCGCCGGACTCCAGCTCCTTGTCGGAGATCGGCAGGTGCAGACGGTCCCGGAAGCCCTTGAGGTCGGCGACCGTCAGCTTCTTCATCTGGTGCGTGGCGTTGCGGCCCTCGAAGTTCGGGCCGAGCGTCCAGCCCTTGACCGTCTGCGCCAGGATCACCGTCGGCTGGCCCTCGTGGGCCTTGGCCGCCGAGAACGCCGCGAAGATCTTCTTGTGGTCGTGACCGCCGCGCCCCAGGTGCAGGATCTGGTCGTCGGTCATGTTCTCGACCATCGCCCGCAGCCGGTGGTCGTCACCGAAGAAGTGCCGGCGGATGTAGTCGCCCGTCTCGGTGGCGTACGTCTGGAACTGGCCGTCCGGGGTGGTGTTCAGCTTGTTGACCAGCACGCCGTCGCGGTCCTGCGCGAGCAGCGGGTCCCAGGTGCGGTCCCAGACCAGCTTGATGACGTTCCAGCCGGCGCCCCGGAACTGGGACTCCAGCTCCTGGATGATCTTTCCGTTGCCGCGTACCGGGCCGTCGAGGCGCTGGAGGTTGCAGTTGACGACGAAGGTCAGGTTGTCCAGGCCCTCTCGAGCGGCGATGGACAGCTGTCCGAGCGATTCCGGCTCGTCCATCTCGCCGTCCCCGAGGAACGCCCAGACGTGTGACTTGGAGGTGTCCGCGATGCCGCGCGCCTCCATGTAGCGGTTCATCCGCGCCTGGAAGATCGCGCCGAGCGGACCGAGACCCATGGAGACGGTCGGGAACTCCCAGAAGCCCGGCATGAGGCGGGGGTGCGGGTACGAGGACAGACCGTACGGAGCCTTCGACTTCTCCTGCCGGAACGCGTCGAGCTGCTGCTCGGAGAGCCGGTCGAGGAGGAACGCGCGGGCGTAGATACCGGGGGAGGCATGGCCCTGGAAGAAGACCTGGTCGCCGCCGTCGCCCTCGTCCTTGCCACGGAAGAAGTGGTTGAAGCCGACGTCGTAGAGCGAGGCGGAGGAGGCGAAGGTGGCGATGTGACCGCCGACGCCGATGCCGGGACGCTGGGCGCGCGAGACCATCACGGCGGCGTTCCAGCGGGTGGCGTTGAGGACCTTGCGCTCGATCTCCTCGTTGCCGGGGAAGAAGGGCTCGTTCTTGGTGGCGATCGTGTTGACGTAGTCCGTGCTGCGCATCTCGGGCACGGCCACGCGCTTCTCGCGGGCCCTTTCGATCAGCCGCAGCATCAGATAGCGGGCGCGCTCACGGCCGCGCTCGTCGACAGCGGCGTCGAGGGAGTCGAGCCACTCCTGGGTCTCTTCGGGGTCGAAGTCCGGGACCTGACTGGGAAGGCCGCCAATGATGATCGGATTGCGATCGGATCCGGAAGCCACGCTGTTCCTTCACTGTCAGAGGGGCGTGTGAGGGCTGCCCGAGGGGTTGTCTGGGGGGCTGTCTGGGGCGGTTTTTCGGTCTGTCTGCACCGTTCCCCATCGTGTACCTCGGGAACGGAATCGTCATCTCTACCGAGAGGTAACCAGCACATTCCTGCACTTCGTTGGGACGTGCCCGACCAAAACGCAACGATACGCTCACTCCGTGACGCGTTCCGCAAAGTCGTTCGGGCCTCGTACGCTCCAAGGGTTCCGAAATTCATAAATGGGGCAGAACGGTGTGGTGTGCGTCACTTGTGGCCTTGAATCCACGCCTGGGGTTGCGCCGACACCGCCGGGATCGTCACCGTTTCGGCGGTCTTGACGGCCGGGTACTTGCGCGATCCGCCCCGCCCGTGTGGACTACGGCCAATGCTTCGCGTACGCGCGTGGCTGAGACATCTACCGAAACATGATCAGGAGGCAAGCCGTGAGCGCGACCGCGGACCACGCGGAGGAGCGGACCAACCCGGCCGGCAGGCTGGGGTTCGAGCCCGGACAGGTGGTCCAGGAGATCGGCTTCGACGACGACGTTGACCACGAGCTCCGTGAAGGTATCGAATCGTTGATCGGCCAGGACCTGGTCGACGAGGACTACGACGACGTCGCTGACGTCGTGTTGCTGTGGTTCCGCGACGAGGACGGCGACCTTACGGACGCTCTGGTGGACGCCATCGGTCTCCTTGAGGACGGCGGCATGATCTGGCTGCTGACCCCGAAGACCGGCCGGGACGGCTACGTCGAGCCCAGCGACATCAGTGACGCCGCCCAGACTGCCGGCCTCTCCCAGACAAAGAGCATCTCGGTCGGGAAGGAGTGGTCGGGCACGCGTCTGGCCACGCCCAAGTCGAAGCGCTGAGCTCTCGCTCCGTCTGCCGCACCAAACCACCCAGGAGGCCCCCGACGGCGTACCGCCGTCGGGGGCCTCCGCCATGCCCCGGCCGCCCTACGCGGCCCCCCGGGGGCTCCACGACCGGTCAGGCGACCACCACCCACGCCGCACCACCGCACCCCCGGCCCCAGCCCCCGAGGCGGCCCGGCACCCACCCGAATGGCGGCAGCCCCCACGAGCCGTTGCGCCCCGGTCGCGCGCCGCGTCGGGATGGCGAGGACGCGCGGTGGGTTCCGTGCCGGGCCAACGGGGGTGGCCCGGGTCGAGCAGTGCCTGCGTGGCGACGCCCCGTGGGGCGGCGCCACGCATGGCGGAGCGGCCCGGGTCGGGCCGTGCCCGCGCGGCGCGGTTGACCGGGTGGGGTTGTCCGCGTGGCGGGTCCCACCCGGGGGCGTGTGCCGGGGCGGCAGGCTGTGGGGCGGCGCCGCCCCATCCAGGTGGCGGTAGCCCCCACCAGTCGTTGGGGCGCCCCACGCGCCCCCCGGTACGCGTCTCGCCGCGAGGCGCGTACCGAGGGGCGTGTGGGGCGCGTGGGCGGGGTGTGGCCGGTGGAGTGGGGGGTGCTGCGTAGGGTGGGGTTCACCCGAACAGGCCCTTGGAAGGGGAGCGTGTGACTATGGCGATCGAGGTCGGCACCGAGGCACCGGACTTCGAGCTCAAGGACAACCACGGCGCCACCGTGAAGCTGTCCGACTTCCGCGGTGAGAAGAACGTGGTGCTGCTCTTCTACCCGTTCGCCTTCACCGGCGTGTGCACCGGCGAGCTGTGTGCCCTGCGCGACGAACTGCCGAAGTTCGTCAACGACGACGTCCAGCTGCTGGCCGTCTCCAACGACTCCATCCACACCCTGCGCGTCTTCGGCGAGCAGGAGGGCCTGGAGTACCCGCTGCTCTCCGATTTCTGGCCGCATGGCAACACTTCGCGCGCGTACGGCGTCTTCGACGAGGACAAGGGTTGTGCCGTGCGCGGCACCTTCATCATCGACAAGGCGGGCGTCGTCCGCTGGACCGTCGTCAACGGTCTGCCGGACGCGCGTGACCTGAACGAGTACGTGAAGGCGCTCGACACTCTGTGAGCCCGACACCCTGTGATTGTTCGGTCGCAGGGCCTGCAGGGTCCGGGAACCCGTCACTAGGATCGACACGTTGATCCGATACCAACGCACGACGGGGCTCCCCGCCCCTGGACACCATTGGGAGGACTCGTGGGAGTCAGCCTCAGCAAGGGCGGCAACGTATCGCTGACCAAGGAGGCCCCGGGACTGACCGCGGTCATCGTCGGTCTGGGATGGGACGCCCGAACCACCACCGGCGTCGACTTCGACCTCGACGCCAGCGCCATCCTCACGAACGCGGACGGCAAGGTGAGCACCGACCAGAACTTCGTGTTCTTCAACAACCTGAAGAGCCCGGACGGTTCGGTCGAGCACACCGGGGACAACATCACCGGTGAGGGTGAGGGCGACGACGAGCAGATCAAGGTCAACCTCGCCGCCGTGCCCGCCGACGTCCAGAAGATCGTGTTCCCGGTCTCCATCTACGACGCCGAGAACCGCCAGCAGTCCTTCGGCCAGGTCCGCAACGCGTTCATCCGCGTGGTGAACCAGGCCGGCGAGGCGGAGATCGCGCGCTACGACCTCTCCGAGGACGCCTCGACGGAGACCGCCATGGTCTTCGGCGAGCTGTATCGCAACGGCCCGGAGTGGAAGTTCCGCGCCATCGGCCAGGGCTACGCCTCGGGCCTGCGCGGCATCGCGCAGGACTTCGGCGTCAACGTCTGACACGACCGTCGGACGGGCCCGCGTCGGACGCGAACGTTTGATCTGAACGTTTGACGCGACCGTCCGACGTGAACGTCTGAGCCGTACGGCCTTAGGCTCCAGGTCCGGCGCCGCACGCTTCCTGTGCGGCGCCGGACCCGCTGGACCACCGCGCGCAGGCCGCGCGGTACAACTGAAAGTTTGACCTCGGGGAGGACCAGCATCATGGGCGTCACGCTCGCCAAGGGAGGCAATGTCTCCCTCTCCAAGGCCGCACCCAACCTCACGCACGTGATGATCGGGCTCGGCTGGGACGCGCGCTCCACCACCGGAGCCGATTTCGACCTCGACGCCAGCGCTCTGCTGTGCAATTCCGGCCGGGTGCTCGGCGACGAGTGGTTCATCTTCTACAACCAGCTCAAGAGCCCGGACGGCTCCGTGGAGCACACCGGTGACAACCTCACGGGTGAGGGCGAGGGCGACGACGAGTCGATCCTGATCGACCTCTCCAAGGTGCCGGCCAACGTCGACAAGATCGTGTTCCCGGTCTCCATCCACGACGCGGACAACCGCGGTCAGACCTTCGGCCAGGTCAGCAACGCGTTCATCCGCGTGGTCAACCAGGCCGACGGCCAGGAGCTCGCGCGCTACGACCTCTCCGAGGACGCTTCGACGGAAACAGCGATGATCTTCGGCGAGGTCTACCGCTACAACCAGGAGTGGAAGTTCCGGGCGGTCGGACAGGGGTACGCGTCCGGCCTGCGCGGCATCGCGCTCGACTTCGGAGTCAATGTTTCCTAGGGCCCGCCCGAGTCAGCCGAAGGGGCGGCCCTCTAGACTTCGTGGTCAACAGTAGGTAAAGCCGAGTACGGCGCGGGGGAGACCCGTACATACACGATGATTGGGTAGCCAGTGCTTCTGAAAACCTTCGGCTGGTCGTTTGCGGTCACCGCGCTCGGCTTGGTCGCAGCGGTGATCTACGGGGGGTGGACCGCCTTTGGCATCGTGGCGATCCTGGCCATCCTGGAGATCTCGCTGTCCTTCGACAACGCGGTGGTCAACGCCGGGATCCTGAAGAAGATGAATGCCTTCTGGCAGAAGATCTTCCTCACGGTGGGTGTGCTGATCGCCGTCTTCGGTATGCGACTGGTCTTCCCCGTCGTGATCGTGGCGGTCACGGCCAAGAAGGGTCCGATCGAGGCGGTCAACCTCGCGCTGACCGACAAGGACCAGTACCAGCAGCTGGTCACGGACGCTCACCCGGCGATCGCCGCCTTCGGTGGCATGTTCCTTCTGATGATCTTCCTCGACTTCATCTTCGAGGACCGTGACATCCAGTGGCTGCGCTGGATCGAGCGCCCGCTCGCCAAGCTCGGCAAGGTCGACATGCTGTCGGTCTGCATCGCCCTGGTCGTGCTGCTGGTCTCCTCCATGACCTTCGCGGTCCACGCCCACCAGCACGGCGGCGCGCACATCGACAAGGCGCAGACGGTGCTGATCGCAGGCATCGCGGGCCTGATCACGTACATGATCGTCGGCGGACTCTCCGGCTACTTCGAGGACAAGCTCGAGGAAGAGGAGGAGCGGGAGCACGAGGAAGAGGAGGAGGCCGCGCGGACCGGCAAGAAGAAGCCGGCCGTCGTCCTCGCAGGTCAGGCAGCGTTCTTCATGTTCCTCTACCTCGAGGTCCTCGACGCGTCCTTCTCCTTCGACGGTGTCATCGGCGCCTTCGCCATCACCAACGACATCGTGCTGATGGCGCTCGGCCTCGGCATCGGCGCCATGTACGTCCGCTCGCTCACGGTCTACCTGGTCCGCCAGGGCACCCTCGACGACTACGTCTACCTGGAGCACGGCGCGCACTACGCCATCGGCGCCCTCGCCGTGATCCTCCTGGTCACCATCCAGTACCAGATCCACGAGGTCATCACCGGTCTCGTCGGTGTCGTCCTGATCGGCTGGTCCTTCTGGTCCTCGGTGCGTCGCAACAGCGCGCTCGCGGCCGCCGAGGGAAAAGCGACGGCCTCGGACGACAAGGCTGAGGTCTCGTCCGGGGTGTGAGCCCGGGAGCGTGAGTCCGGGAGGGTGATTCCGGGAACGCTCTGAGCGGGGCGGCCGTCGAGGACGAGTCCTCGACGGCCGCCCCGTCGCATATCCAGGCAACGTGGGGGCGGGACAAGGCAATGGGCTTCTGGGACGACCTGTGGCGCGGACGCTCGACGGACTTCGACTCCGGCAGTGCCGCCACCAATTCCATAGAGCTGACCAAGCGGAACCACACGGTCTCGCTCACCAAACAGGGCGCGGCCACCGGCAACCTGCGCATCAACCTGTCCTGGCGCATGCGCACGTCGGACATCGGCGGCGGCCAGCAGCGGGGCAGCCTGCTGCGGCACCCCTTCAAGACCTTCAAGCCGGACGTGGTCCAGGCGCACACCCAGAGCATGGTGAACGTCGACCTCGACCTGGGCGTGATGTACGAGCTCGCGGACGGCTCCAAGGGCGTGGTGCAGCCCCTGGGCAACTTCCTCGGCGACATCAACGACCCGCCGTACGTGAAGCTCAGCGGTGACGACCGGTTCGGTTCGGCGTCCGGCGAGACGGCCTACGTCAACCTCGACCACCGCGACGACATCAAACGGCTCCTGGTCTTCGTGTACATCTACGACCAGACGCCCGCCTTCGACCGTACGCACGCCATCATCACGCTCTACCCGAGCAACGGGCCCCGGATCGAGATCGGCCTCGACGAGCGGCATCCGCAGGCCCGTTCCTGCGCGGTGGTGATGATCGAGAACAACAAGGGCGAGATCACCGTGCGGCGCGAGGTGAAGTTCGTGTACGGGTTCCAGGCGGAGCTGGACCGGTTGTACGGGTGGGGGTTGCAGTGGGGGCGGGGGTACAAGTCCAAGGCCGACCGCTGACGCTGCCTCGACGGTTCGCCCGAGGGCTCGGGGCGCTTTCCTAGCGTCCGATGAACTGTGGCCCCTGTGGCGGCAGCCTGAAATCCGGGTCGGGCAGGGAGCCGACCGCCTGCGGGAACCCATAGGCCGGCTGGGCGGCCGGGGCCGTCTGAGGCCCCGGATAGCCGTAGGCGGGCTGGCTGGTCGGCTGGGGGTAGCCGTAGGCGGGCTGAGCGGGGGCCGTCTGCGCGGGCCCCGGATAGCCGTACGCGGGCTGCTGGGGCAGCGGGGCGGCCTGCTCGGGCGGGAGTGGCACCGAGGTCTCCGGAGAGGCCGCGGGGTCCGCCCAGGCGGTGGCGTCGGGTACGGGCGCGACGGCCTCCGGCTCGGACTCGTCCACCGTGATCCCGAAGTCGGAGGCGAGCCCCTCCAGACCGTTCGGATAGCCCTCGCCGAGCGCCCGGAACTTCCAGCCCTGACCGCGCCGGTACAGTTCGCCGCAGATCAGCGCCGTCTCCGTACCGGTCTCCGGCTTGATGTCGAAGTAGGCCAGCGGCTCACCGTCCGAGCCCGTCGTGCCGGAGGCGGCGGACGCGTCGTACAGCAGAATGCGTAGGGCGCGTACCTGGTCGAAGGTGACGCCGTCCGCCGATGCGACCAGCAGAATCTGTCCGACACCGGACTCGACACCCGCCAGATCCGTCTGGATGGTGTCGGTGAGGCCCTCGGCGACGCGTTTCTTGCCAAGTCGCCACACCTTGCCCGAGGGATGGCGTGGCTGGTTGTAGAAGACGAAGTCCTCGTCGGATCGCACACGACCGTCGGGACCGAGGAGCAGCGCCGAGACATCGACATCGGGGACACCCTGCCCGGGCGTCCAGCGCAGCACGGCACGTACCGCTGTGGCGTCCAGCGGGACGTTAGACCCCTTCAGCATCGCGTGCGTCATGCGGTCATCCTGCCCTCTCGGTCCTGGTCACGACAACGCGGGGGTAAGGATTCCCGGTCGGGATGTGCGGGCAACCGACATGGCCGAGTTACCTGAACTTCACGCCTGGTGGGAACGACTGACATGGATTTGTACGTACTATTACCGGCCACATCACGTAGGTCCGCCTAGCCGCAACGGGGGAGTTTCATGCGTCATTTCGGGCATATCGCCCCTGAAGAGCGGCAGCGTCTCTTCTACCGGGAGCCGTGCCTCTTCACCGCCGAGTCGCCCGCCCGCGTCCTCGCGGCGGCCCTCGGCGCCACCCTGTACAGCCCCGCGACCAGACCCCACCTCGCCGACGACGTCGTCAAGCAGGCCGGACGCGGCGTGGTCTCCATGGTGCTGTGCCTGGAGGACTCGATCGACGACGCCGAGGTCGTCGGCGCCGAGGAGAACCTGGTCCGGCAGTTCGCCGACCTCGCCGGACGGCCGGAGACCGACGGGCTCCCGCTGCTGTTCGTACGGGTCCGTGAGCCCGGGCAGATCCCGGACCTCGTCCGGCGGCTCGGCGCGTCCGTGCGGCTACTGTCCGGTTTCGTCCTGCCGAAGTTCACCGAGGAGCGGGGCGTCCCGTTCATGGAGGCGCTCGCCGCGGCCGAGTCCGCGAGCGGCCGGCGGCTGTTCGCGATGCCTGTCCTGGAATCGCCCGGGCTGCTGTACCTGGAGAGCCGCCGGGAGACCCTGGAGGGCATCTCCCGGGTCGTCGACAAGTACCGCGACCGCGTCCTCGCGCTGCGCCTGGGCGTCACCGACTTCTGCTCGGCGTACGGGCTGCGCAGGGCGCCCGACATGACCGCCTACGACGTTCAGATCGTCGCCTCCGTGATCGCGGACGTGGTGAACATGCTGGGGCGCTCGGACGGCACCGGGTTCACGGTCACCGGGCCCGTGTGGGAGTACTTCCGGGTCCAGGAGCGCATGTTCAAGCCGCAGCTGCGCCGCAGCCCCTTCCAGGAGGGCGAGGTCGAGGACCTGCGCCAGGCGCTGATCGAGCACGACCTGGACGGGCTGCTGCGCGAGATCGCACTCGACCGGGCCAACGGTCTGCTCGGCAAGACCTGCATCCACCCCTCGCACGTCCCGGCGGTGCACGCGCTGTCCGTGGTCAGCCACGAGGAGTACAGCGACGCGCAGGACATCCTCAGGCCCGAGCGGGGCGGCGGGGGCGTGCTGCGATCGGCGTATACGAACAAAATGAATGAAGTGAAGCCGCACCGCGCCTGGGCCGAGCGCACCCTCCAGCGCGCCGAGGTGTTCGGTGTGGCGAACGAGGACATCGGCTTCGTGGAACTGCTCGCGGCCGCCCTGCCTGCGTGAACCGCGCCGGCCCGACCGACCGACCAACAAGGAATCGATGAAGAACGTGGTGTGGACGGGGACCTGGGTCGCCGAGCGACTGGGTGTCGAGCTCGTCGGTGACGAGAAGCTGAGCGACCTGCTGGGGCTCGCGCTGCGGCGTAACCCCCGCCGGGCGCATCTGCTCGTGTCGAACGTGCTCGGCAAGCACGTCCCGCAGTCGCCGTCCGTGGTGTACGGACACGGGTTCGCGCTCGGCCGGCGGGTACGGGAGCTGCTCGGCGCCGAGGGCGCACGCGCGGCCGTCGTCCTCGGGTACGCGGAGACGGCCACCGGCCTCGGCCACTGCGTCGCCGACGGTGTGGGCCTCGCGCCCTACCTCCACTCGACCCGCCGTCCCGTCCCCGGCGTCGAGACGGCGGGCGGCTTCGAGGAGTCCCACTCCCACGCCACCTCTCACCTCCTGCTGCCGGAGAACCCCGCTCTGCTGGCGGGCGCGGGCCCCCTGGTCCTCGTCGACGACGAGTTCTCCACCGGCAACACGGTCCTCAACACCATCCGCGACCTCCACGCCCGTTATCCGCGCGACCGCTATGTGGTCGTGGCCCTGGTCGACATGCGTTCGGCCGCGGACCTGGGCCGTCTGGCGGAGTTCGCGACGGAGATCGGCGCACGGGTGGACCTGGTCGCCGCGGCGAGGGGCACCGTGAACCTCCCGGAGGGCGTCCTGGAGAAGGGCCAGGCGCTGGTGGCGGAACACGAGACCACCGAGACCACCCAGACCACCAAGACGACCGACACCTCCAAGACCACCGAGGCCGCCGACAGCCCACCCGGGTACCCGGGTGCCGCCCGTGTCGAGCTCGGCTGGCCCCGGGGTCTGCCCGACGGGGGACGGCACGGCTTCACGCCCGGGCAGCGAATACGGCTGGACGCGGCGCTGCCCGCGATGGCCGCGCGGGTCGCCGAAGCGCTGCCGGACGGGGCGCGGCGCGTCCTCGTACTCGGCTTCGAGGAGCTGATGTACGCGCCGCTCAGGCTGGCCAGGGAGCTGGAGCAGGTGGTGTCCGCCGAGGTGCGGTACTCCACGACCACCCGCTCCCCGGTGCTCGCCCTCGACGACCCCGGTTACGCCATACGGACGCGCCTGGCCTTCCCGGCCCACGACGACCCCGACGACGGACCGGGTGAGCGGTACGCGTACAACGTCGCGGGTGCCGGTTTCGACGCGGTCGTGGCCGTGGTCGACTCCGTCGCCGACACGCCCGCCCTGCACGCCCTCGACGGTCTGCTGGCCCAGCTCGCGGAGCACACGCCGAGCGTCCTGCTCGCCGTCGTTCCGTCGTACGTCCCCGCACGGCCGTCCACCGAAAGGCCCTCCATGCTCCCCGAGCCCCTCCGCGGCCCCGCCTTCTCCTCGTACGCGCCCGACGAGGTCGGCTGGCTGTTGCAGGACCTCTCGGACGTGACGCTGGAGGCGCCGACCGAGGAGCGCGAGGAGGCGATCCAGAGCGGCGGCGCCCACTACGCGGAGTCGCTGCCGGTCGAATACCAGCCGAGCCCCCAGTACCAGGAGCTGTTCCAGACGGCCCTCGGCACCTCGGCCGCCCGGATCGCCCAGGCCGTCGGCGCCGTCACCGAACTGGTGCTCGCCGAACGCTCTCCGCACCCTGTACTCGTCTCGCTGGCCCGCGCGGGCACCCCCGTCGGCGTTCTGATGCGCCGCTGGGCCCAGCACCGGCACGGCCTCGACCTGCCGCACTACGCCGTCTCCATCGTCCGTGGCCGCGGCATCGACGCCAACGCGTTGCGCTGGCTGGCCGCCCACCACGACCCGGCCGACGTCGTGTTCGTCGACGGCTGGACCGGCAAGGGCGCCATCACCCGCGAACTCACCGAGGCCATCAGGGAGTTCGAGTCCGCCGAGGGCGTCACCGGCTTCGACCCGGAGATCGCGGTCCTCGCCGACCCGGGCTCGTGCGTGCGGACGTACGGCACCCGCGAGGACTTCCTCATCCCCTCCGCCTGCCTCAACTCGACGGTCTCAGGGCTGATTTCGCGCACGGTTCTGCGCTCGGACCTGGTCGGCGAGTACGACTTCCACGGCGCGAAGTTCTACCGCGAGCTCGCCGGCTCCGACGTCTCCGTCGACTTCCTGGACGCCGTCGCCGCCCACTTCCCCGACGTCGCCGACGCGGCCTGCGCCCAGGCCAAGGAGCTCCTCGCCACCGACCGCACCCCCACCTGGGAGGGCTGGGCGGCCGTCGAGCGGATCAGCGAGGAGTACGAGATCCGCGACGTGAACCTCGTCAAGCCGGGTGTCGGCGAGACCACCCGCGTGCTGCTGCGCCGCGTCCCCTGGAAGATCCTGGCGCGCGCCGGAGCAGGCACCGACCTCGACCACGTACGTCTGCTCGCCCAGCAGCGCGGGGTACCCGTCGAGGAGGTCGACGAGCTCCCGTACACCTGCGTGGGGTTGATCCACCCGAAGTACACGCGCGGCGCGACCGGCGCCGACGGCAAGGCGGTGACGGTCTGATGTCCGCGCCCAAGGTGCTCGTCGCCAGCGATCTCGACCGTACGCTGATCTACTCCTCCGCCGCCCTCGCGCTGACCATGCCCGACGCGCGGGCGCCTCGGCTGCTCTGCGTCGAGGTGCACGAGGCCAGGCCGCTGTCGTACATGACCGAGACGGCCGCCGCGCTGCTCACCGAGCTCGGCGACACGGCCCACTTCGTGCCCACCACGACCCGCACCCGCAAGCAGTACCAGCGCATCAACCTGCCGGGGCCCGCCCCCGAGTACGCGATCTGCGCCAACGGCGGGCATCTGCTCGTCGACGGTGTCTCCGACCCCGACTGGCACGTGGCCGTGACCGCGCGGCTCGCCGACGAGTGCGCTCCGCTGGCCGAGGTGCGGGACCACCTCGCGGCCACCGCCGATCCGGCCTGGGTCCGCAAACACCGGGTCGCCGAGGACCTGTTCGTCTATCTGGTGGTGGAGCGCGAGCTGCTGCCCGAGGAGTGGGTGAAGGAGCTCGCCGTCTGGGCGGAGAGCCGCGGCTGGACGGTGTCGCTGCAGGGCCGCAAGATCTACGCCGTGCCGAAGCCGCTCACCAAGAGCGCGGCCGTGCGCGAGGTGGCCCGCCGCACCGGCGCCCTCCTCACGCTCGCCGCCGGTGACTCCCTGCTCGACGCCGACCTGCTGCTCGCCGCCGACCGCGGCTGGCGGCCCGGCCACGGGGAACTGGCCGAGGCCGACTGGACGGCGCCGGCGATCACCGCCCTCCCGGAGCGGGGGGTCGCGGCGGGGGAGCGGATCCTGCGGGAGTTCACGCACGCCTGTGGCCGACCGGGCGCGGTCTGAGCGGGAGCCGGGCGCGGTCTCAGCGGGAGCCGTGCCCGGCCTGTGCGGGTGCCACGTACGGCCTGGGAGTGCGACACGCCCGGGCCGCACGGAGGATTCGGGCGAAGAAAAGCTGAAGACTTCCTGAAAAATCCTGGTCGATCAGCCGCAGCACCCGCCGCCGCAGCACCCGCCTCCGCCCCCTGCGGACGGGCCCGGGGCGGGCGCGGAAGCCGATCCGCCGGTGGCGACCGCGACGGTCGACAGGAGTTTCACCGTGTCGTCGTGCCCGGCGGGACAGTCCGCCGGAGCGGCGGATTCCGCCATCGGGCGGCTCAGTTCGAAGGTGTCGCCGCAGGTCCGGCAGCGGTACTCGTAGCGAGGCATACGCACAGGTTAGCGGCCGGGAGCCGGCGATCGAAGCCTTCCGCGGCCCGGTCGCGCATCGGGTGGCGCGGTGATCCGGAACCCGGACCTCCTCGATTCCTCCCCGATTCCCGCCCGGTGCCTTCAGAGGGCCGACTTGACCTGCTGAATATTTCTGTCTGGTTCCTGGGCGAGGAGATCGTATTAGTCGCTGATAATTTAAGAGGGCCGCGACGAGCCGCAAGGTCGGGGAGGGGGGCTCGCAGCCGCATGTGCGGCAGCTGCATCTACCCGCGCGCGCAATTCCGAAGTGCGGAGGGAGACGCAGTCGTGACCGAGGCATGGCATCGAACAGATGCCCCGCATCCTCTGGGCCGTCCACGCGCCGGAGCCCGCCGTGGCTAGCGGGGAGGGCGACGACCGCCGGAATCGCCGCGGGGTCGGTCCGCAACGGCCCGCGAGCGGCCGCGCGGATGATCCTGCGGGCCGTCGTGCGGAAGACCCTGCGGGCCGTCGCGCGGAAGACTCCGCGAGCCGTCGTAGGGAAGACTCCGCGAGTCGTCGTGCGGAAGACACGGAGAACGAGACTCCCGCCGAGCGAACCACCCAGCTCCGCTTCCCGCCCCGTGCCGAGGAGACCACTCAGCTCCGCCTGCCGCCCCGTGCCGAGGAGACCACGCAACTCCGCATCCCGCCCCGCGCCGAGGGTCCCGCCGAGGAGACCACGCAGCTTCGCGTCCCCTCTCCTGCCGAGATCGAGGCGCACTCAGGTGCGGAGGACCCCGCACAACGCGCCGATCGAGGGACGGCTTCCGGCCATCGCGGCACCCGCCGCAAACCGGCCGTGCCCTCCGCGCTCGCCGGACGCTGGGCGCGCATCGCCCGCCGTCTGAAACCGGCGTACCCGCGCCCCGGCCGCTCCGGCTGGCGGCGCTGGATGCCCTCCTGGCGTCAATGGCTGGGCGCCTGGGGCCTGGCCATCGGGCTGAGCGGAACGTTTCTGGTGATCGCCTACGCCGCGACAGACATACCCCAGAACCTCAACACCTACGCCACCCAGCAGGACAACGTCTACTTCTGGTCCGACGGGACGCCCATGGCCCGTACCGGATGGGTGCGGCGGCAGGCGATGCCGCTGAAGGACATACCCCAGGACGTGCGCTGGGCGGTGCTGGCCGCGGAGAACCAGAGCTTCTACTCCGACCCGGGCATCTCCTTCAAGGGCATCAGCCGTGCCCTCGTGCGCACGATCGGCGAGGGCAACACCGAGGGTGGCTCGACGATCACCCAGCAGTACGTCAAGAACGTCTACCTGAACCAGAACCGCTCGGTGAGCCGCAAGTTCACCGAGGCGATGATCTCCCTCAAGCTCGACCAGAAGATGAGCAAGGACAAGATCCTCGAGGGCTATCTCAACACCAGCTGGTTCGGCCGCGGCACGTACGGCATCCAGCGCGCCGCCCAGGCGTACTACGGCAAGGACGTCGGCGAACTCAACGCCAGCGAGGCCGCGATGCTCGCCTCCCTGCTGAAGGGCGCGGGACTGTACGACCCCACCCTGAGCCAGGCGAACCACAAGCGCGCCGTGGAGCGCTGGTCCTGGATCCTCGACCGCATGGTCAAGATCGGCAAGCTGTCGCCGGCCGAGCGGGCCAAGTACACGAAGTTCCCCGAGCCGACCACGCAGTCCCAGACCTTCGACACCGGCAAGCAGAGCGACTACCTGGTGGAGCTCGCGACCCAGTACGCCAAGAAGGCCGCGCACATCTCGGACCAGCAGTTCGACCTGGGCGGCTACCAGATCTACACGACCTTCGACCGGAAGCGGGAGACGGCGCTCGCCGACGCCGTGACCAAGGCCCGCAACAAGGCCCTGAAGGACGACCCCAAGACGGCGAAGACCGCCCACTACGGGGCCTCCTCGGTGGCCGCCGACGGCAAGATCCTCGCCGTCTACGGTGGCCCCGACCACCGTACGCAGGGCTACAACGAGTCCAACGCGACCACCGTCCCGGCCGGTTCGTCGTTCCTGCCGTTCGTCTACGCGGCCGGGCTGGAACACGGCGTCCACAAGACCCGCGACAGTACGGCGACACCAGTCACGCCGGAGACGCTCTACAACGGTGACGACAACATCCCCGTCACCACACCCGAAGGGCCCTACTGGGACCGCGCCAACAAGAAGGTCGCCGCCCACAACGACGGAAACAAGTCCTGGGGGCAGATCAGCCTGCGCAAGGCGCTCGCCGAGTCCGTGAACGTGCCGTTCATGCAGCTCGGCATGGACACGGGCCTGGACAAGGTGCGGCAGACCGCCGAAGCGGCCGGGCTGCTCTCGTCGACCATGGGTCCCCAGGTGCCCGCCCTGTCCCTGGGCAACTCCACGCCCAGCGCGATCCGGATGGCCAACGCCTACGCCACCTTCGCCGCGGGCGGGTCGCACACCGAGCCGTACTCCGTGCGACGCATCACCCGCAACGGCTCCCAGGTCGCCCTGGACACCCCCCGCCCCAAGCGCGCGGTGAGCCCGGAGGTGGCCCGCGAGGTCACCGAGGGGCTCACGGACGCCTTCGGCACAGCGCACCCCACCGCGGCCCAGAGCGCACCGGACACACCGGGCCCGGCCGGGAAGGCCGGCACCACGGCGGACGACACCGCCGCCTGGTACGTCGGCACGAACCGTTCCGTGTCGACCGCGATCGTCCTCTACCGCATCGACCTGACCAAGAGCCTCGAACCACTGCCGCTCAAGGGGCTCGCGGGCACGTCCGCCGACGACGTCCCGTACGGCATCTGGGCCGGCGCCATGAGTCCGCTCGGCTGACCGCGACGGCCACGAGGCCGCCCACCCCGACGGCCGAGAGGCCACCGCGCATCCCGATGGCCGAAAGGCCCCCGCCCGCTCCTTCCACCCCCCTCGCAGAATGTGCCCCGTATGAACTCGAAGCACAGCGGTCACCGCCGCCGCGAACCCGCGCCCGCTCCCGGTTCCGCCCGCCAGGGTTTCGTGGCCATGGCGGCCTTCCTCGTCGTGACGTCGACGACCGCCACCTACCTGGCCCTGAACCACTCGGACAACACCACACCGGCCGCCTCGGCCGGCGGTCCCCGCTCCGGGGCCAGCGCCACCAAGACGACCAAGGAACCCCCGTGGGACGGCAAGACGAAGGTGCTCGGGGACGGCTCCACGTCCTACACCGGGCCGCAGAAGGGCCAGTTGAAGCCCGTTCCGCTCAAGCCGGGTGAGAAGCCACCCCAGTTCGTCGTCTTCTCCTGGGACGGCGCCCTCCAGGGCGACGACAAACTCTTCACCCACTACCAGGAGTTGGCGAAGCAGTACAACGCCCACATGACGTTCTTCCTGACCGGCATCTATCTGCTGCCCAAGGACAAGAAGACGCTCTACAAGCCGCCGATGCACGCCCCGGGCGCCGCGGCGATCAGCTACGCCACCGACCAGCACATCCGCGACACGCTGGAGGAGCTCGGCAAGGCGTACAAGGAGGGCAACGAGATCGGCACCCACTTCAACGGTCACTTCTGCGAGGACAAGGGCGGCGGGGACTGGAGCGTGGAGGAGTGGGAGAGCGAGATCAACCAGTTCTTCTCGTTCGTCGAGAAGTGGAAGACCAACACCGGCTACACCGACCTGCCGGCCCTGCCGTTCGACCCCACGAAGGAGGTCAGCGGCGGGCGCGCGCCCTGCCTGGAGGGCCAGAAGAACCTGCTCAAGGCCATGAAGGCGACCGCCAAGGACTACGACTGGCGCTACGACGCGAGCTCCTCGGGCAACCTCCAGATATGGCCCAACAAGAAGGAGGGCGTCTGGGACTTCCCGCTGCAGCTGCTCCCCTACGAGGGCGGCAAGTTCCAAGGCCTGTCCATGGACTTCAACTTCCTCGCCAACCAGTCCGGCGACTCGACCGAGGGCGACCCGGCCAAGTACCCCGAGTGGGAACAGGAGACCGTCGCGTCGTACATGGACGGTTTCAACCGCGTGTACTACGGCAGCCGTGCACCGCTGTTCATCGGCAACCACTTCGAGAACTGGAACGGTGGCATCTACATGAAGTCCATCGACCAGGTCGTCAAGAACGTGTGCACGAAGAAGGGCGTTCGCTGTGTGTCCTTCCGAGAGCTGTCCGACTGGCTCGACGTGCAGAAGCCCGAGACCCTGGAGCGCCTGCGCAGTCTGGATCCCGCGCAGTCCCCGGACTGGTCGACGGTGGTGAAGTAGCCGTGAACGGCACCCTGACTTTCGGTGCGTCAACTTACCCTTTTCTCAAGGGAGTTGACCTCGGCGTGCACGAAATCCTCCCGGGTTCACCACAGTTGAGGAGGACGTGTAAAGATTCCTTCCCCGGTATCTGATCGGGTGTAAGGAGATCATCAGTGAGAACGAAGATGTTGAGCCGATGCTCGACCCTGACGGCGATCGCCGTCTCCGCGGTCCTGCTGCCCCTTTCGTCCGCCCACGCGGCGACCGCGTCCGTCACCGTGAACCGGGCGACGGCCGACGCGTTCGGCCGGATGGCGGACGCCGTGCTCACCGACCGCACGGCGGCCCTCCTCGACAAGAGCCCGGCGGCACCCCGCACGGCCCTCGCGTCGAAGTCGACAGGAGGCGTCAAGCTGACCGCCGCGCTGACGAAGACGGAGGACACCGCGCTGACCTCCCTCCGCGGCACCCGCTCCCGCCTCGCGGCGCTGGGTGAGGCCTACACCGCCGCCGACACCAAGGTCACCGTCGACAGGACGCGCAGGTGGGGCAAGGTGGCCACCGCCTGGGTCACCGAGACCACCGTCCTCACGTACAAGAAGATCCGCGGCGACGAACCCGACACCACGGGCTTCGACGCGCACCACGTCCTGACCTTCGCCGCCCAGCCGGACGGCACCTGGAAGCTCTCGGGCCTGCGTACGACCGACAAGGGCGCCCACCAGGTCAACGAACCCGTCAACGCCACCCCCGCGCGCAGGACCCCGATGGCCGTTGTCGACGCCCCCCCGGCAGCGACCACGTATCCCGCGCCCGCCAACCCCAAGAAGCTCACCGGAGGCGCGTACAACTACGCGGCGATGGCGACCTACGCCGAGAAGTACTGGAAGAACTACAACACGGCCTACCGGAAGTTCAACGGGGTCGGCGGCGACTGCACCAACTTCGTGAGCCAGAGTCTGCTGGCGGGCGGCTGGCAGCCGATCAGCACCGTGACTCCGGAGGAGTACGACACCTGGTACTACGTCGCCAACGGCCAGTCCGACTCCTGGGCGGGCGTGAACGAGTGGTCCTGGTTCACCCAGACCGCCAAGCGCACCACGCCGCTGGCGAACGTCTATCAGATGGACGTCGGTGACGTCCTGCAGATGGACTTCGACAGGGACGGGTCCAAGGACCACACCATGATCACGTCCTACCGCAGCTCCAGCGGCATTCCGTACCTGACGTACCACGACGCCGACACCTACCGCCGGTCGCTGTCGAGCATCATCGCGTCGTACCCGACCTCGGCGTACTACGCGTACCGCACCTGATCACCTGATCACCTGGTCACCTGAGGTGACCTAGGGGTCCGTGGTCCTGGGCGGCTCGGCGGCCCTGGTCTCCGACGGCTTGGACTCTGCCGCCTTGGATTCCGTTGCCTCGGATTCCGCCCCCTTGGTGGTTTCCGCTGCCTTGGTCTCCGTGCCGCCCACGGCCTTGGGCGTCGGCTCGGCCCTGTGCGACTGCTGCAGGGCCGTTGCCGAGGCCGCCTCCTGCAGCGCCCGGATCCGCTCCGCCCGCTCGGTCTCCTCGGGGTGGCGGGCTTTGTAGTACGGGTTGTCGTGCGGCAGGGCCGAGCCGACCCTCCCGTACATCCCGAAGAACATCAGCAGGACGCCGACCACGAAGCTGAACAGCACGTTCTGGATGTGGAAGGCGAGGAAGTTGTAGCGGCCGTCCAGCAGCGCCAGGTTCAGGAAGCCGTTGAGGATGAACAGGACGCCGAAGACCATGTTGAGCGTCGAGGCGAAGTTCCCGCCGATCACCATGCCCACGAACAGCAGCAGCCCCACGCAGATGGACAGCACGCTGAGCGAGCCGTTGGTGTTCAGCCCCATCACCGTGTCCCCGTGGGTGGTGAAGAAGCCGACCCTGTTGGTCAGGCCCAGGATGCCGAAGGCGAGCAGGAAGAGGCCCATCAGGCCCGCGCCGATTCGGTAGAACGTGTTCAGCCGGTGATCCACCGGCAGATGGTCGTCGAAGGCGATGCGTCGTCGGGTTCCGGGACGAAGTACGTGCGTGGCCATGTCCGCCTCCCTCTTCCGCTAGCGGAGGCCGTACGTACAACCCAGCATCCGCCCGGAAGCGGGGGACCGCCAACACCGGGGACCGGGATCGCCGGTACCGAAGGCCGGGACGACCGGCCCCGGAGACCGGGATCGGAGACCGGCATCGGCGGTACTCGGGGACCGGGACCGCCGGCTCAGACCGGGCCGCCGCGCTCCTCGCGGATCTGGGAGACCACCCGGGCGGCCGTCGCCCGCACCGCCTCCGTCTCGGTCAGGAAGTGCCAGTAGTCGGGGTGGCGCCCCTCCAGCGCGGCGACGGCACGCTCCAGCCGGGCGACGGAGTCGTCGAGCGGGCGGGCGTGCCGCGGATCCGGGGTGTTGCGGCCCGCCATGGCCAGGCGCTGGGCGTCCCGGATGGCGAAGCGGGTGCGGTCGATCTCCTGCTGGGGGTCCTTGGACACGGCGTTCAGCCGTCGCAGCCGGCCGCCGGCCGCCGACACGGCCTCGTCGGTCCCGTTCAGCAGCGCGCGCACCGTGGACAGCAGCGAGGTGGCGTCCGGCCAGCGCTGCGCGTCGCGCGCGGCCTGCGCCTCCTTCAGTTTCAGCTCTGCCTGCCGTACGTTCTCGGTGGCCTGCTCCGGTACGTGCTGCAGGTCCTGCCAGCACGCCGCCGCGAACCGGCGCCGCAGCTCGCTCAGCACCGGCTCCACCTGCCCGGCGCGGGTGGTCAGCGCCTGGGCGCGGGTGCGCAGCGACACCAGCCGGTGGTCGATCTCCGCGGCCCGCTCCGGCAGCCGCTCGGCCTCCGCGCGCACCGCCCCGGCCTCCCGCGAGACCCGCTCGGCACGCTCCAGCGTCTCCGGTACGCCGTGCTGTCCGGCCCCCTGGTTGAGCTTGGTCAGCTCGGGCCCGAGCGCGGCGAGCCGGCCGGCCAGATCATCGGCTGCGAGCCCTGTCCTGCGTACGGCATCGAGGGCGTTCGAGGCGGCGAGCAGGGCCTGGCGGGCGCGCTCGACGGCGGGCGCGAGCCGGGCGAGCTGCGTCTCGGCCTTCCCGAGCAGCGGCGCGAGTCCCTGGCCGAACCGGTCCAGGTCCTGTTTGACCCGCCCCAGCTGGTCCTTGGCGGCGGTGAGTTCGGCGCGGGCGCGGGTGGCGACCGAGGCCTCCAGCTCGTCCCGGTCGAGGTCGTGGGCGTCGACGGCCTCGATGTACTTCCCACTGGCCTCGTCGATGCGCCGGCCCAGCGCCTCGAAGTCGGAGACAGCGCGGCGGGCCGCGGGGGAGTCGTCGACGGCGGTGATGGTCTCGATCGAGATCCGCAGATCACGCTGGGCGGTGTCCAGCTCGTAGAACGCCGCCGCGGCGGCGTCCTTCGCGGCCTGCGCCTCGGCCCGCTGACTCTCGGCGCGCCCGCCGAACCAGCGCCGGGTGCCGCCACCGGCGAAGGCCGCGGGCAGGACGAGGGCGGCGAGGAGCGGGAGGGTGACGAGGGTCAGCACGTCACGGTATCGATGGGGCTGACGGCGTACCGACTGCGCGCGTGGCGCAAACGGCGTGTACGGCTCTGAAGGTGTCGCCGTCACATCCCTCTCCCGTGCTGTCATCCGCCCTGCCCGGTTCATTCTCCCACCGGTTAAGGACGAACACACGGGCCGGTTAGTTCGCGGTTCGTACTGTGATGCTTCCGTCGCTCGCGTGGGCGGACACCACGTGCGAACTGGCCGGGTCCCGGGGCACGGACACCCGCACGGATCCGTCCCCGCTCTCGGCCGTCACCCGGTACGTGTCGTGAGGCAGCCCGATGGTGAGCGAACCGTCCTGGCTGCGGGCCTCGACCAGGTCGGGCACGACGCCGAGTTCGAGTTGTACGGACCCGTCCGAGCTCTGGGCGCGCACGTGGCGCGCGGCGATGCCGAGGGCGTGGATCGAGCCGTCGGCGGTCCGCAGGTCCAGCGCGCCGGAGGAGTTCGTCACGCGGACACTCCCGTCCGACGTACGGATCCCGAGCGCCTCCTTGAACCCCTCCGCCCGTACGCTCCCGTCCCCGTCCACGACCTTCACCGCGACACCGCGCGGCACGACGATCCGGTGCTTGGCGCTGCAGTCGGCGACCACGCCGGAGCACTTCATCCGCAGCGTCAGCCGGTCGTCCTTCATCGCCCAGGTCACGCGGGGATCCCCACCGACGACGGTGTGCCCCTGGAACCACCGGGTGACCTCGACGTCGTCCGCCTCGGCCGACCCGGCGACCACGAGCTCCAGCGCGGAGTCGTCCGAGTCCACGGTGAGCGTACGACCGTGCAGCGCGAACGCCCGATGCTCCGGATGCCTGTCGTCCCCGGCACTCGCCCCGCAGCCTGCGGCGGTCGCGACGAGAGCGACGACGCCACCGGCGACGGCCGCGGTCCGCGCGGCTGTCCGTGTCCGAGTCCGAGCCATGAAGATCTCCCCCTGGAATGTAGCGCCGACGCGCTCCGATGCCCTTCGACGCCTTTCGACCGTACGGTTCCGGGGTCCGCCGGGGGATCCGGGCTGCTCCCGGACCGGAGGTGGGGTTAACCCCCGGATACGGGTTTGCGGGGCATCCCCCCGGGCAATGTAGGCTGTCGACTCGTCCTGGGCGCGTAGCTCAGCGGTAGAGCGCCGCCCTTACAAGGCGGATGTCGGCGGTTCGAAACCGTCCGCGCCCACCAGTCTCAGGACACGAGAAAGGCCCAGATCTCCGGGTGACCACCCGGAGATCTGGGCCTTGATCTTTCTCGGCGACCCTTCGGCGCCGTGCCACTTGCGTGCCAGATGGGCCGCGCCGGGGCCGCTTCACCTTCCTGATCTGCCCGTCCACGTAGTCGGCGATCTCGTGGTCGCGGCCGTTGACGAGGTGCTGATAGACCAGCGCGGCCCGCACCGACGAGTGGCCTGGGGCGGTCGGCTCCACGACTTTGGCCAGCCGCTTTGGCACGAGCCTCGAAGATCATGGCCCCAACGTCGTGCTTTAACGGGCAGGTCCACAGACTGCCCGACTCGCCGGAAGCTTGCGGGGCCATGATCACTCGCGCCGAAGCAGCCCCCGGCCAAAGTCGTTCCGCCGACCTTGGCGTGTTCGCATCACCGGCACGGCACTAGAGTGAGACGGTGGCCTCTCTGCCGGAAGATCTGCCGTCACTGATCAGCGAAGACGACCGCGACGCGGCTGTGCAGCGTCTACAGGAGGCGTACGCCGAAGGGCACATCTCGCACGAGGAGATGGACGAAGACCTCCACCAGGTGCTTACTGCCAAGACGCGCAACGAGCTCGTGTCGGCTCTGGCCTCGCTCCCGGAGGAGAGTGCGGGCACCACGTCCACGATTGCCGCCGCCAGCGGACGGATCCAGCGGCGCGGCCCATGGCGGGTACCTCGGAGCCTCAAGGTTGAGTCCGCATTCGGAAGGGTGCACCTGGACCTGTCCCGGGCGGTCATCGAGCATGCGGTAGTCGACATCGAGTTGCAACTCGGCACCGGCAGAGCCAAGATCACGGTGCCTCGCGACGCGATCGTCGACGTCGAGGGTCTGCAGACCGGGTGGAAGGACCTGCTCTACAAGACCCGTCGGCGTTCCCGCCCCGGCGGGCCGAGGATCCGGATCTCCGGAGCTATGGGATTTGGACGGTTGAAGATCCGCCACGCGCGGCGTTGAGGCCCCATCCGGTACCAGGACGAGCATCTCGGACACACGTGCCCTCTGCGTGTCTGATAGGACGGCGACCGGCGGGGAACCACGGGGAACAGCGGCGCGCGCCCAGAGAACGTCCAGGTCAGCGTCCCACCAGGTCACGCCCCATGCGGTTACGCGATCTTCCGAACTGGGGCTCCGTTTTCCCCAGTTACAAGCCATCTATATAACTTGATCACGGCCGATCGGAGCGGGAACAATTCCTGGTCATGAGCTTGGTATCCCATTGGCCTCTTGCAGGGCTGCGGTTGACCACCCGGCGTCTGGAGCTCCGACTGCCGGACTCGGATGAGCTTGTCGAGCTGGCTTCCTTGGCAGCCGCTGGGGTTCACGATCCAGCGGTGCAGCCATTCACCGTGGCATGGACTGATGTCGCGCCGGAGCAGCGGGCCCAGAGCGTCCTCCAGTACCACTGGCGCTGCTGGGCCGCGTGGAAGCCGGAGGACTGGGACCTGAACTTGGTGGTCCTACGCGACGGCGTCGTTGTGGGGACCCAGGGCATCAGTGCCCGGGACTTCACAGTACGCCGTGAAGTAGGTACCGGCTCCTGGCTCGGTAGGACGTACCACGGGCACGGCCTGGGAACAGAGATGCGCGCGGCGGTCCTGCACCTGGCGTTCGCCGGACTCGGTGCGCAGCAGGCCATCTCAGGGGCATACGTCGATAACTCGGCCTCGCTGGGGGTATCGCGCAAGCTGGGCTACCGCGGCGACGGGATCGAGCGTCACGCTGTACGGGGCAGGCCTGCAGTGCTGCAAAGGCTTCGACTCACCGCTGAGCAGTGGCAAGATCGCCAACGGGTCCCGGTCGTGATCGAAGGCCTGCCGGATTGCCTGACCTGGTTCGGCCTGAACGAGCAGGCTGACATCCAGGGTTGACATCAACGAGGGCAGACAAGGCTGGACTCATGCGGCCTTCCCGGGAATTGGCAGGGCGAGGCAGAGGCAGCCCAGCAGGATCAACGCCGCAGCCGGATCGAACTTACAAGGCGGTGCTCACCAGGCCCCGGAGCCGGTGCGCCAAGTAAGGTCCCGGGCGTGACTACTTCTCCTGAGCACGTCGACAGCAGAGAAGACCTGGCAGCCTTCGTTCGTTCCCTGCATCGCAGCCACGGCGAGGATGGAGGCTCATGGGAGAACCCGGACCTCCCGAGCTTCCTGGAGGCCTTGGCGGCATGGATCGACGACGCGGACGGCTGGTACGGCAACACCGGCCACGAGCTGCCGGCCAGCGGTGACTGGAGGTTCTTCGCACGAGCTCTGCGAGCGGCGGCCATCTACGAGTAGTCCGGGCCGTGTCGAATGCGTGTCGAAGTCGGGTGGTAAGCCGTCGCCGGGGCGGGTGATTACCCAGGTCAGGGCCCAGCCACAGGCGTACGGGCAAAGCGCCTTCTAAGCGCTCCGTCGTTCGGAACGTGCCACAGCCGTGCCACATTGTGCGGTCAACCACGGTCGACGAGGGCTCGCTGCGGTCGAGATGCGCGGTTCGCTTGGGCTGCCGATACAGCTGGAGTGACCTGGGGAGCTCCATCGCCGATCACGTCCGCCCTTACAAGGCGGATGTCGGCGGTTCGAAACCGTCCGCGCCCACCAGGAAGAAGGCCCCCAGCCGATCATGGCTGGGGGTCTTTGACATCCGGATCTGGCATCGGCGCCGGGGCTACTCGCGCTGCGTGTCCTGGACCACGTGGGCGTAGACGTTCGTCGTGACGGCGATCCGGCTGTGCCCCAGGATCTCCGTTACGACGCGTGGCGCCACCCCGGCGGCGGTGATCAGGGTCGTGCAGCCGTGCCGAGCGTCGTGCAGTGGGACGACATCCATGTCCACCCATGGCACAGTCGACGGCAACAGCAAGAGCGGGCGCGGGTCGAACCCCTAATGCGGTGGTCGGCCACGATTGCACCGGTCATGATGACGTCAGCCATGGGGTGACCGCCATGCTGAGCGGAGATCGTGATCCGTGAGGAGATGTCGTGACTGAGCCCGACCTCACCGCGACAGCTGCCATCCCGGCTGCCCTGCATGCTGCCTTGGCGGCGGTCTCGCCGACGATCCCCGGCTCTCGCGGTGCCGCCCTGCTCCTGCTCGGTCATGCCTGCGATGCGACAGTGTCCGAACTCGTCGCACTTGATGTCGCCGATGACCGCCACAAGCGCAAGCCTGGTGGTGAAGATCCGCCGACAGGATCGGGAGCGAGACGACCTGATTTCCCTGTCGCCGCACCGCGCTGACCCCACGAACTGCGTGGTAGCAGCCACTCAAGAGCTGCTCGGCGGCTTGCGCGCAGCAGGCCGAACCGAGGGACCGCTGTTCGTGCGGACCGACGGGTACGCATGGATGACCGAGAGCGCGACCCAGGACAAGCACCCGATCCACGACCCGGCCTCTCGGCTCACGGCTGGTGCTGCCGCAAACATCGTCATCCGAATCGGCCGGGCAGCCGGCATCGAGTTCAACTGTGACTGGACCAGCGACAGTCTGCGCCTGTGCTTCTCCACCGCCACCGGTTCGTGACCATCTGCCGCCACGCCCGAGGGAAGCCTGTCTGCGGGACCAGTCTCAGGAGGCGAGAAGGGCCGAGGCCGGCCGGGGGAACCCGGGGGGCCTGGGCCTTGGTCTTCTTGGCTATCCTCATCCGCCATGCGTGTCGCAGTCATCGTGTCCAAGGCCGTACTTGTCGTTCTCGGCACGTGGGCGGTTCTCGTCGTGGGCCTGGGGCTGGTGGCGCTCCTGCCTGAGCGTGTGCAGTACTACGCGATCTCCCCCTTCACCATGTTCCTCTGGCTGTGCGCCCTTGTGGTGGGTCCCGTGATCTCCTGCCTGGTGCTCCGCCGCTGGATCAGGACCGTGCCGGGCATGCCGTAGCGGGATCCGTGGGTCCCGGGAATTCGGTGGTTGCGCTGGTGGGTGCTGGCCATACTGCGGCCATGGATCCCGTGACTCTGGAGACCGCGCGACTTCTGCTCAGGCCCTTCGGCCCCTCCGACGCGGACGCGGTGTACGCGGCCTGTCAGGACGAGGACATCCAGTACTACACGCCGGCGCCGTCACCGTTTCGGCGTGAGGATGCCGAGAAGTACGTCGGGGAGACCGCGTCCCAGGGCTGGGCCGGGGATCGCGACCACATTCTGGGTGCCTTCCGGTCGGACAACGGTGCGCTGGTCGGTTCGTTCTGTCTGACGAGGCTCTCCGAGGGGGTCTACGAACTCGGCTACTGGGCGGCCAAGGAGCAGCGCGGCCGGGGGTACTCCGCGGAAGCGGCCCGGGTCCTGTGCGACTGGGGTTTCGCCGTGCTCGGGGCACACCGGATCGAGTGGTGGGCGATGGTCGGGAACGTGCCCTCCCGCGCACTCGCCGAGAAGCTCGGCTTCACCGTCGAGGGAACCCTGCGCCATCGCACCGTGGTCAGGGGTGAACCGCGTGACTGGTGGGTGGGCGGACTTCTGAAGCCCTGATGGTCGGACGTCCGGCCTCGTCATTCCTCGGCGAAGACCAGGTCTTCGATCGGGTGGGTCATGCGTACCGTCCCGCCGTCGACCTCGACCACGTGGTGCAGGCCGGTGAGGGTCTTGGCGGTGGGGCCCTGGGAGAGGATGCGGAATCGGTCGGCGCCGCCGAAGAGGTAGCTGGGGAAGCAGTCCAGCGAGGAGTCGGGCGCGAAGCGCAGGTGGTCCGCGAGGCGGCGGAAGAGCTTCGGGAGCAGCACCAGGTCGTCCGTGAGGGAGGACAGGCCGGTGATCGCCGCCCCGGTGGTCGTCGTGTCCTTGGCCCATACGCCGAGGCCCGCCGACCTCGCCTGCTGGGACACCGCGGTCAGCTCGGTGCGCAGGTCGGGGAAGAGGTCCGAGTAGAAGGTCGGGAAGACCAGGCCGAGCGTGAGCAGGTGGTGGTTGGCGGTGGTGCGGAGCAGCGGTACGTCCACGTTGATCCAGTCGCCGCTCTTCTTGCCCGCGGGTGGTGCGCCGCGACCGGCCAGCGCGACGCAGCGGCTGTGTACGTCGATCGCGCTCGCCAGGATGAAACCGGGCACGCTCTCCGGGGTGCTGGCGGTGACCTTCTCGCCCGTGTGCTGGACGGTGGTGAAACCGAGCCAGCTCAGCAGCTCGTCCCGGGCGGCGTGGGCGCCGAGGTCCAGCGGCTGGTGCACCTCGTGCGGACCCGTGCCCAGATAGTGGGTCTCCAGCGCGTCGATCGCGTCGAGCCGCAGGTTGGCGCCGCCACGGCTGTTCCGGTGGGTCTTGTCGATCTTGTGCGTGCCGGGGATCTCGTACCAGAAGGCCGCGTCGTGCGGGTCGAAGCGGACGGTGTCGCCGTCCGGTTTCGCGTTCAGGATCCGGTAGTCGCCTTCGATGAGGAGCATGGGCATGAGTACCTCCGCGTCAACGCCGGTGACTCATTGTTGCCGCGCGGAGGCTCCCTCGCACCCGGAGTGACACGGAATTACGACGTTTGTGGCGGGCCTTCGTGGGTGTGCTTCAGCTTCGCGCGGGCGTCCACCGTGTCCGGTGGGGCGACCTCCGACCAGAAGCGGTGGCAGGTGACGAAGACGGCGAGTTCTCGTTCACGTTGGCGGAGCTTCTCGACCTCGGCCTGTTCGTCGGGTGTCCAGCCGGGGGAGGCGGGGCGTTCCACCTTGCGCCAGCCCTTGTCGTCGCTGAAGCCGTCCAGGGGCTCCACCGACCAGGGGAGCCTCTTGAGCAGGGCCAGGAGCTCCGCCCGGACCTGATGCAGCTCCTCCTGGCCTGCCAGGAGGTCACTCGGGAAGTCATAGGTCGCAGCCACGCGGCAATGGTACGCCTGTTCGAATTTGAGGTGCGAGTTCCTTCGGGGACTTCACGCGAACGGGTGGGGCGTCCACGGCGGACGGCGTCCTGTCGTGGCGGCCCGAACGGTCAGTCGTCGTCGGCGAGTTCGCGGCCGCGCGCGTTGGCCCGGTCCACCTCGGCCATGTGCTCCTCGGCCCAGGCCCTGACCATGGCCAGCGGGCCCTCCAGTGACAGGCCGAGCGGAGTGAGCCGGTAGTACACGCGCGGCGGCACCGTCGGTTCCACCCTGCGGCCGACCAGGCCGTCGCGGGTCATGCCCTGGAGGGTGACCGACAGCATCTTCTGTGAGACCCCGGGCATCCTGCGCTGCAGTTCCGCGAAGCGCACCTCCTCCGGGGACGCCTCCGCCAGCACTTTGACGGCCATCGACATCCACTTCGTACCGATCCGGTCGAGCAGGCGACGGGTCGGGCACTGCGGATCGAACAGATCCCCGCGAGTCCCGTCGCGGGGCTGTGGCGGAGAAGGGGTCATGAGGGGGTCACCTGGGGCTCACTGCCTGTCGTGGAAGTGCGGTCTTGGCGTCTCCAGGCTAGTTACCTAGCGTTTGGTTGTCACCAATGGTGACCCCCCCCGCACCTGGAGGTCTCATGTCCGTCGCGCTCCGGCAGGTCGAAGTCAACGGCGTCGAACTCAACGTGGCCGTGGCCGGTGAGGGCCCGGCCGTTCTGCTGCTCCACGGCTTCCCGCACACCTGGCAGCTGTGGACCCACGTCCTGGACAGGCTCGCGGGGCGCTACCGAGTCATCGCACCGGACCTGCGCGGATGCGGCGCGAGCGCGCGCACGGCGGGCGGCTACGACGCCGGTACGCTCGCGGCCGACGCCGAAGCCCTGCTCGACACCCTCGGAGAGACCTCGGCCGCCGTGGTCGGCATCGACGCGGGCACCCCGCCGGCCTTCCTGCTCGCCCTGCGCCGCCCCGACCTCGTCCGGCGACTCGTCGTCATGGAGTCGCTGGTGGGCAGGCTGCCGGGCGCCGAGGAGTTCCTCGCCGACGGCGCGCCGTGGTGGTTCGGCTTCCACGCGGAACCCGGCCTCGCGGAATCCGTCCTGACCGGGCACGAGGACCGGTACATCGACTGGTTCCTCGACGCGGGCACCCTCGGGCAGGGCGTGGATCCCGCCGTCCGCGACGCCTTCGTCCACGCGTACACCGGGACCGAGGCCCTGCGCTGCGCCTTCTCGTACTACCGGGCCCTGCCTGAAAGTGCCCGGCAGATCCAGGAAGCCGTCTGTACGGTCCGGCTGACCGTGCCCACCATGGCCATCGGCGCCCACCCCGTGGGCGGCGCGCTCGAACAGCAACTGCGGCCGGTGACCGATCACTTGACCGGCCACGTCATCGAGAACTGTGGGCACATCATCCCGCTGCACCGCCCGGACCGGCTCCTCGGCCTGCTGGAGCCGTTCCTCGCCCCGGCGGGGTCAGGGGATCAGCTTCAGCATCATGGCCGGCGGCAGTGACGGGTTGGCCGCGGCCGCCTCCGCCACGCGCCCCTCGGCGTCGCCGAGCAGTTCGACGACGACCGGTACGGGCAGGGACGGGTGGGCGGCGGCCATCGGTCGCGCCTGTCGGTCGGTCAGGCAGGCGAGCAGGGACGGTGCCGTCGCGTTGCGGTGGCGGGCCACCTCGCGGAACGCCTTCTGGACCGGTGGGTCGTGTCTCGTCACGTGCTCCAGGAGGGCCGGCGACGCGTCCGGGTTCGTCGCCACCTTGGCCAGCACCCGGACTCCGTGACGGTCGATCATGTCGCGCAACCGGGCCTCGGTGAGGCCGGGGTGAGGGGCGATGGACTTGAGCACCTTCGCGTCGGTGTCGGCGGCCAGCGCGTCGCGTGTTCCGGGCGGCAGATCACGTCGTGCGGCCAGGAGCATCCGTACGGCCGGGTCGGGAGACTCGGCCAGGCTCTCGACCTCGGCGGGGGTGGCGGCGGCGATCCGCGGCAGCAGGGTCGCGCCGATCTTGGTGTTGCCCGCCAAGGAGGTGAGCAGGTCCAGTGGCACACGGGGATTGTGGGCCAGTCTGCGCCGAACATCGGGGTCCACGTCGGTGGCCAGCGCGCGCAGGTGGGTGGCGTCGAGCGCGGGGTTCTCGGCGAGGTCGCCCCGTATGCCGGGCAGCGGGTCGTCGACCAGCCGACCCCATACCTCCGGGGACAGATCGGGGCGGGCGGCGAGCGACCAGCGCAGCAGCGCCGAGGAATGGCCGGCGAAGCCGGCGGCGGCCCGGGCGGGCGTGGCCGGGTTGCTCAGCGCCTGCCGCCGCATCTCGTGCACCGTGGACTCGTGGGAACCGGTGCAGAACGCGCCCCGCGGCAGGTCGTCGGCCGGGTGCGAGTGCGAGTGCGAGTGCGAGTGCGAGTGCGGGTGTGGGTGTGGGTGAGCGTGGGCGTGGGCGGCCGGAGTCCGCTCTCGGTCGCAGACCAGGCAGCGCCGCGCCGGAGGCAGCCCGTCCCCGGTCAGCAGCATCTCCAGTACCGCCGGTGGTGTCGCCTCGTTGGCCGCCACTGCGCGGCGGACCTCCGCATGCGGGTGTCGCGCGAGCCGGGCGGCCATGTCCGGAGTGGTCCACAGCGCGAGCTCGGCCACCACCGCGATCTCGGAGTCGGCGGCGAGTGTGTCCGTCACATCGGGGGGAAGGTCCGGGCAGGCGGCCAGCTTCTCGCGGCGCCCGGTGACCGGATCCGTCGCGAGGCGGCGCGCCCACTGCGGGAGGCCGGCCCCCGTGTCGAGCAGGGCGAGCGCGGCCTGCGGCTGGGCCACGGGATCGATGTCGGCGGACGTCAGCCGTCCCTCGTACGCGAGGTGTACGGCGATGTCCTCGTCGCGGGCGGCCAGGGCGAGTGCCTGGGCGCGGCCGAGGTCCGGGCGGGCGGCGAGCTCCGTGGCGATCTCGTCGTCCGCGACCGTGATCAGCCGGTCGACCAGCTCGGCGGGGAGGGCCGGGTTGGCGGCGAGCCCGCACAGGATGTGGTTCACGGGGGCACATCCTGCCCGGGGCGGGCGGGAAGCGCCCGTGGTTTTCTCTTCGGCTCCGTCGCCTCCTCGTATCGACGGAATCGCTCAGCCCAGGCTGCACAGTCTGAACTGGACAGTCTGGACTGAAGGTTCTAGCGTGGGGGCATGGACGACAGCAGGGACGGCACCGAAGGCGCGGACGCCACTGAGGCCTCGAGCGGCACCCCAAGGGCCGCTGACGCCGATGACGGCCTCGGTGTCGACGGGATCTCCGGGTCCGCCGCCCGTGCCGCGCGGGATCTGCGGGTCGCCTTCAACCGGCTGCGGCGGCGGATCCGGGAGGTCGCCGAGACGCAGGGGGAGACGCAGGACCTCACGCCCTCCCAGGTGTCCGCGCTCACGCTGGTGAGCAAGAGCGGCGCCGCGACGGCCAGTGGACTGGCGGCCGCCGAGGGGGTGCGCCCGCAGTCGATGGCCGCCACGCTCGCCGCGCTCGACCAGTACGGGCTGATCGCGCGCAACCCCGACCCCGGGGACGGCCGGCGGCAGCTCGTCACGCTCACCGACGCGGGGCGCGAGCGCATCGAGGGCACCCGGCAGGCCCGTGCGGAGTGGCTGGCCCGGGCCTTCGAGGACCGCTGCACGGAGGCCGAGCGGCAGACCGTCATCGAGGCCATGGCCGTACTGGACCGGCTCACCCGGCCGTGATGCCCAAGATATCCGGACTCGCTCGCTCCGATAGGCCCTCGCGCCCCCGCCCCGCGGACTCCTTCGACCGGCGGCTGATCGCCCCGATGGTCCTCGGATCCGTACTGAACCCCATCAACTCCGCCATGATCGCGGTGGCGTTGGTGCCGATCGGGGCCGCGCTCGGGGCACCGCCCGCGCAGACAGCCTGGCTGGTCACGGGGCTCTACCTGGCCACCGCCGTGGGGCAGCCCGTCATCGGACGGCTCGTGGACACCTACGGACCCCGTCGCCTCTATCTCATCGGGACGGCGCTCGTGGGGATCGCCGGGCTGCTCGGCGCCTTCGCTCCGAGCCTCGGCGCGCTGGTCGCAGCCCGGGTGCTGCTCGGAGTCGGCACCTCCGCCGCGTACCCCGCCTCGATGAGCCTCACCCGCAGTGAGGCCGAGCGCACCGGGCGGGACAGCCCGGCCGGAGTACTGACCGCGCTCGCCGTCTCCGCCCAGACCGTCGCCGTCGTCGGCCCCACCCTGGGCGGACTGCTGATCGGTGTGGGCGGCTGGCGCACCATCTTCCTCGTCAACGTGCCGCTGTCGGTGGCCTGTCTGGTCCTCGGTGTGCTGCGGCTGCCGAAGAGCCCGGGCGGCCGGCGGGAGAGGCGCAGCGTCGATCCGCTCGGCATGGCGCTGTTCGCCGGCCTGCTCGCCGCCCTCATGTTCTTCCTGATGAAACCTCGGGCCGACCACTGGTGGCTGCTCGTCCTCGCCGTCGGCGCGGCAACGGCCTTCGCCCTGCGGGAGGTTCGCGTCGCGGAGCCGTTCATCGATCTGCGGGTGCTCGGCGGCAACGTCCCCATGCTCGCGACCTTCCTGCGCCAATTCCTCAGCTTCACGACGGCGTACGCGTTCCTGTACGGCTTCACACAGTGGCTGGAGGAGGGGCGGGAGCTGTCCGCCGCCACCGCCGGACTCGTCCTGCTGCCCCTGTCGCTCAGCGCGCTGGCCGTCTCCGCCGTCACCGGGCGCCGCGAGGCGATCCGGGGCAAGCTCGTCGTGGGCAGTCTGGTCCAGATCGCCGGGTGTGCCGCGCTGTTGGGCGCGAACTCCGGCAGTGCGATCTGGCTGCTCGGCGCCGTCGGGATCGTCATGGGCGTCCCGCAGGGCCTCAACGGCCTCGCCAACCAGAACGCCCTCTACCGGCAGGCCGACCCCGCCCGTATGGGCTCCGCGGCCGGACTCCTGCGCACCTTCATGTACCTCGGCGCGATGGTCGCCTCAGCCGCCGACGCGGCCGTCTTCCCCCAGGGCGCCGACACCGGGGGCCTGCACGACCTGGCCCTCTTCATGCTCGCCGGAGCCACGCTGCTCCTGGCGGTGACCCTGCTCGACCGATCCCTGCGCACCCTCGCGCCCTCCACCCCCCGAAAGGCCTGACCATGGCTGTCACCACGCTCGACCCGAAGACCGCGCTCGTCGTCATCGACCTGCAGAACGGCATCGCCGGGAACCCGGGCCTCGCCCCGCACCCGGCCGCCGAGGTCGTGGAGCGGGCGGCCCGGCTCGCGGACGCGTTCCGCGAGCAGAGCCTCCCCGTCGTCCTCGTCCGGGTCACCGCCGCCGCCGACGGCGCGGACGGCGTCCACGGGCGCATCGACGGCCCCGCCCGCGCCCCCCGTGTCTGGCCGGAGGGCTGGGACGTCCTCGTCGACGAGCTCGCCGGTCACCCGGAGGACATCGTCGTCACCAAGCGGAACTGGGGCGCGTTCTACGGCACCGACCTCGACCTGCAGCTGCGCCGCCGCGGGATCACCCAGATCGTGCTGGTCGGCATCGCCACCAGCATCGGCGTCGAGTCCAGCGCCCGCGCCGCCCACGAGCACGGCTACCACGTCACCCTGGCCACCGACGCGATGTCCGACATGGACGCCGAGACCCACCGCAACAGCGTCGAGCGGATCTTCCCGCGTCTCGGTGAGACGGGCACGACGGACGAGATCCTGGAAGTGCTGGCCAAGACCCACGCCTGAGCCGCGCGCCAGGTGAACCATGGTCGGGGTGAACCGTGGCCGGGGTGAGCCGTAGCCGGTCTCAGTGGCGGCGGTCGCCCGCCGGCTCCTCCAGCTCCCGCACCAGCCTCCGTGCCACCGGCACGGCCACCCCGTGCCGGTCCGCGGCCCGCAGCAACGCGCCGCCGATCGCGTCCAGTTCGAGCGGACGGCCCGCCTCGGCGTCGCGCTGCATGGAGGACTTGGTGTCCGGCGGGAAGGCGTCGTAGCGGGCGAGGGCCACGGCCGGGTCCGCCGGGCCGCCGCACGCCCCGCTGACGGCGGCCGTCTCCGCGACCAGGGCCGTCAACTCCTCCCGGTGGCGCGTACGGACCTCGCCCAGCGGCACCCCGTAACGGGTCGTCAGCAGCGCGAACGGCGCGAGGAACGACATCTTCGCCCACAGCGTCGACGCCTCGTCGTCCCGTACGCGGATGGCCGGGCCGGCCGCCGCCAACACCCCGGCGAGCGTGTCCAGTCGGCCGCGCGGCACGCTCTCGCCGGTCAGGTCGATCTCGGCGAAGGGGCTGCCGTGTTCGATGACCCCGGGTGCGGTCCGGGTCGACTCGACGCGAATGACGGCGGGGGCGACACGGGCGGCGCCGTAGCGGGCGCGCAGCGTCGCGGGGTGTTCGACACCGTTCAGGAACGGGACCAGCAGGCCGTCGCCGAGCACCTCCGGCCGTACCCGCTCCAGGGCCGCGTCCAGTGCCGTGTGCTTGACGGTGATCAGGCAGGCGTCGACCGGTTCGCGCAGTTCGGTGTCGGCCTCCACGGCCGCCGTGAAGTCCCCGAACCGGCCGCTGCGGACGCGGATGCCGTCCGTGCGCAGCGCCCGCGCCGTTTCGTCCCCGGCCAGACAGATCACCCGGTGTCCGGCCCGCGCCACCAGCGCCGCCAGCAGTCCGCCGACGCCGCCCGGGCCCAGTACCGCCACGGTCGAACGTTCCCCGGCCCGATCCTTCGACTGGTCCTTCGGCTGGTCCTTGGTCATGGCTGTTCGATCCTCTCGTCGGTCGGCCCCGGAAGGTGGCCGCCTCGATGTAGATCATCCCGCTACGGCAACGGAATCGACGCCCCGGGTTCCCACCGGTATGCGCGAGACTGGACGCATGTGCCGCAGCATCAAGACACTCCGCCCGCCCGTGCTCCCCGAAGAGGCCACCGAGGAGGAGGTCCGGGCCGCCGCCCTCCAGTACGTCCGCAAGGTGTCCGGCTTCCGCGCCCCGGCCGCCCACAACCGTGAGGTGTTCGACCGCGCGGTCGAGGCGATCGCCGCCGCCACCGCCGAACTGCTGGACGGCCTGGAGGTACGCGGGGCCGCTCAGCCCCAGCGCGCCGGATAGCCCCCCGCGCGCTCCTCAGGGCCGCAGGTCAGGCGCTGGTGCCCGACTCCTGGGGTTCGGGACGGCGCATCAGGTACGCCGCGCCCGCCCCCGCGCCGAACAGCGCCAGGAACGACACCCCGGTCGCGAACCAGCTCGCGCCCAGCCACTGGCCGCCGAAGTAGCCGAGGGCGACGCTGTAGGCGGCCCAGGCCAGGCCCGCCACGATCGACCACGGCAGGAACTCGCGGACCCGACGGTGGGCCGCGCCCGCGCCGAGTGAGACGACCGAGCGTCCGGCGGGCGCGAAGCGGGCGAGGACGACCAGCGCGCCCCGGGCGCCGCCGCCGCGCGCGAGGACCGCGCCGAGACGTTCCTGCGCGCGGGACAGCCGGCGCGAGCGGGCTATGGCCCGGTCCAGGCGTTCGCCGCCGCGCCACGCCAGCCGGTAGGCCACCAGGTCGCCGAGGACCGAGGCGGTGGCCGCGGAGAGGGTGAGCGCCATGATGTTGGGCACCGCCTGCCCGACGGCGGCCCCCGCGGAGCCCGCCGCCGCTGCCGTGGCCGCCGTGATGACGAGGACGCCGCTCGGCAGGACCGGCAGGAAGACGTCCAGCAGGACCGAGACGGCCACCGCCGCGTAGATCCATGGGCTGCCCGTCAGCGGCCCCACACTCTCCAACACCGAAACTCCCCTGTACTCCCCCGTTGGCACGACCTCGCCGCTACGTCGCGGGGGAGCGGCAGGCGGCCTGTGACAGCCATACAGCGTACGCGGCGGGTGTGACAGGAGGGTCACTGGGGGTTCATGTGCTCCTCACGGCGGGAGCGAGTAGGGGAGGGGTGAAGTCAGGGCGGGGACGAGTGCCGGAGGAGTGGGACAACGATGGTGGCAGGGATGATCGCCGGTGCCCTGGCGTCGGCCGTACTGACGGTGGGCGGCGGCGCGGGAGCGGACGGCTATTGGATGACGACGGACGCGCGGTTCGCGCCGCCCGGCGCCTTCCTCCCGTCGGCGGCACTGACGTACGACATGCAGGCCGTTCCGGCGGCCGGCGGGATCGAGGTGAGCCAGCTGATGGACGAGCGGGGCGCGACGACCGTACGGCTGCGGGTGACCGGAGTGAAGGCGGGCCACGCGTTCGGGGCGCGGGTGCACCAGAAGTCCTGCGCCGCCGATCCGGCCGCGGCGGGCGGGGTCTACCAGCACCGCGAGGACCCGGCTCACACCGATCCCGACAACGAGGTGTGGCTGGACTTCACCGCCGACGCGAACGGGACGGGTGAGGCGAGGACCCGGCACGACTGGGGCTTCCGGCCGGGCGGGGCCGGTTCGGTCGTGCTCTACGACGGGCCGGGCGCGGGAGGTACGCGGCTGGCGTGCTTCACCGTCCCGTTCGGCTGGGTCGCCGGGACCGCCTGAGCGTGGGCGGGTCGCGGGGACGGCCCGGGCCAGGGCGGGTCGCCGGGACGGCGCCCACCTCCGGGTGAGGGAGGCGGGCGCCGTCACGAGTGGCGGCCGGGTCAGGCCGCGACGGGCTCCGAGGCCCGCTCGTCCGTACGGGACGCGGCCGTGCGCCCGGCGAAGAGCCGGTCGAGGCCGAGCGCGCCGGAGCCGGTGAAGACCAGCAGCAGCATGGCCCAGCAGAACAGCACGGGGAGCTCGCCGCCGTTCTGGATCGGCCACAGGGCCGACGACTGGTGCACGTCGAAGTACGCGTACGCCATCGAGCCCGACGCGATGAACGCCGCGCCGCGGGTGCCGAGGCCCAGCAGCACCAGGGCGCCGCCGACGAGCTGGATCACGGCCGCGTACCAGCCCGGCCAGGTGCCGGACGGGATGGAGCCGCCGTCGGTGCCGGCCGCGCCGCCGAGGACACCGAAGAGCGAGGCGGCGCCGTGCACGGCGAAGAGCAGGCCTATGACGATGCGGAACAGGCCGATGGCGTACGGCTGAGCGCTGTTGAGGCGGTCGGTCATGTGGGGGACTCCTTCGGTCTGGTCCGGTCCGTGGGGGAACCGGATCCTGGGGGCGGAACCGAGTGAGTCACCAAGGTTAGGTGAACCTAATCAATGCTTGCAAGTTCAACATTTAGCCATGGGCCGGATTCCGCTTGGGCTTCCGTCTCCGCTGTCGCCGCGCGCAGGGCGGCCCGCGCCACCGCGTCGGCGTCCGAAAGCGTGACCGAATCCACACCCGGCCGGGCCCCGGCCGCGGTCACCCAGTGCACGCCCTCCGTGGGTACCCCGAAGGCGAACCGCCGTGCGTGCGCGTGACCTTGACTGTCCCTCAGACGGTAGGGCCGCGGTGTCACGTCCAGTCCTCCGGTTTCGTAACCGTCGCTCGTGTGCGGACGGCACCCGCCCGTCCTCAGCAGCCGGGTGAGCAACTCGTCGCCCGTCCGTCTGAGGTCCGGTTCCGGCAGCCGTGCCTCTATCAGCGTCGTCGCGCGCACGGTCGAGCCCGGCACGTCGGGGGAGTGCGCGACCCACGCCCCGTCCTCGGCCCGCACCTCCAGCCGGGGGCCCGGAACGTCCAGGACGCCCGCCTCGATCAGCGCGGCCATCTCCTCGACGCGGCGGCGGGGCGGCCCGATGGAGAGGAAGGCGTTGAGCGGTGTGTACCAGCGGTCCAGGTGGTCGCGCCGCGAGCCGCCCGGCAGGCCCCCGTGGTCCACGATCCGCCGCACCTCGTTGCGCAGGTCGCGCAGTACGTCCAGGGCGGCCTTCAGGGGACCGTCGACGTTCCCGAGCGCGGCCTGCTCGGCGTCTTCGCGCAGATGTGCCAGCAGCCAGGAGCGCCAGGCGCCGGGCGTGGCGAAGTCGCGGCCGGCGTACGGGCGCGAAACGCGGTCCCAGCACCAGCGCTCGCCCTCCGGGACGCCGAACTCGTCGAGGGCGCGGGTCTCTTGAGGGCTCCGGTGCGGGGCGGCGAGGAAACGGTCCCTGAACTCCAGCAGCCTCGGACGCTCCCACCGCCCGGCGCACACCCCCTCGTAGTAGACCGCCTCCACCTCCTTCGCGATCAGCGGCCATATCTCGCCCAGGAAGTCCGGCGCCTCACCGGAGTCGGCGCGCTTGCGGAAGCCGGCGATGACCTCGTCGGTGAGGACGAGGGGGAGGTGGCGGCCGTAGGGGCCCTTCGCGTTGTCGCCGCGGGCCTGGTACGGGACACCGCGGCGCGAGCCCGCGTACAGCCGGGGCTCGCGGCCGGAGGGGAGGTAGCACAGGCCCTCGGCGGTGCGGGTGAAGCGGCCGCCGCGGCCCGTCGTGAGCAGGGCCATGTGGTCGAAGAAGTTGAGACCGAGGCCGCGCAGCAGGACCGGTTCGCCGGGAGCGGGTCCGGCGGCGGAGAGGTCGACGTCCGCCGGGTTGGCGGGCGGGATGTGGCGCAGGCCGTGCCGTTCGGCGTACGCCGTGAGGTCGCGTTGGGCGCGATCCGGGGCCGCCGGTAGATGGCCCTGGGCGAGGACGACCGCGGACAGCTCCGGCAGTGTGCGCCCGTTGTCGAGGGTGAGGGTCTGGCGGCCGTCGGGGTCGTCGTCGAGCCGTACCGCGCGCGCCGGGTGCACCTCGACACGCACGCCGGGCGGCGCTGCGCGCGCCACCTCGCCGAACACCCACTCCAGGTAGCGGCCGTAGTGCGCGCGGGTCGGGTAGTCGTCCGGGCCCAGCTCGCCGCCCGCCCAGGTGTGCAGGCTCGGCCCGGGGCGGACCGGGCCCGAGCAGTCCACGCTGTCGTCGGTGAAGAGGGTGACCTGCGAGGCCACGGTGTTCATCAGCAGATGGGGCGACTGCGCGGTGCGCCAGACGCGGCCGGGGCCGGGTGGCGACGGGTCGACCACGTGGACCGTCAGCCGTGCTCCGGGCGGGAGCAGCTCCGGCGCTGAGGCGCACAGGCGTTCAAGGACGCTGGTGCCCCGTGGTCCCGCGCCGACGACGGCGAGGGACACATCGACGGCAGGGGTGGTCCCGGACGGCGCGGCGCTCACTGCAGACAAAGGTGTGACTCCCGGGCATGGAGGGCGCATGACGGCGAACCGCCTGCGGGGAGCTCCACGGGAAGGTCCCCTGGAAGCGGACGGTCCGCCTCATCATGCCGTCGGCGAGAACCCGAACCGAGCCCCGGGCGGGAGGATCGCCGCCCGCTGGGGGATGCGTCACGGGTACCTCACGCGGCCCTCACGCACCTCTCGCACGGCTGACACGCTTGCTTCACAAGCGTGTTGGGAACGGCAGCGGACGAGGGAGGACGACAGCAGAAGGCGGCAGAGGGCGACCGCGCACGACCGTGGACGTTCACGAACCGATCTCGGACTCCATGACCGTCCGCAGCCGGGCGGCGCCCCCGCCCTTCCCCGCCCGCGCCTGCTCCAGCCGCAGCCGGGCCGAACGTCCGTGCAGCGTCAGGGTCATGAGCTGGTTGCCGAACCAAGGGCCGCCGGTCTTGCGCCAGTCGACGGGCGGCCGGTCGCACTTGCCGTGCCGGGCGAACCGGCGCCCGATCGCCTGGCCGACCGCGCTCCACCCGAAGCGGAAGCCGAGCCGTATGGACAGGGGGATGGAGTTGTGGACGGGAGAGCAGGTCAGCTGGAGGACACGGGCGTCGGGGGAGCGGGGGGAGCCGGGGGTCCCAGGGGTCCCGGAAGGCCACTGAGGCTCGGCGATGTAGGCGTGGTGGACGTCTCCGGACAGCACGGACACCGTCGCCGGGGCGTCCGGTCCGGAACCGGCCTCGGCGATCAGCTCCGCGAGCGCGGCGAAGGACGCGGGGAAGGCCGCCCAGTGTTCGAGGTCGGCCCGGCGGCGCAGCTTCTCCCCGAACCGGGCCCAGCGCGCGCCCCGTTCGCCCCGGCACAGGGCGGCGTCCCATGTCTCGGCGTCGTGCACGAGGTGGGGGAGCAGCCAGGGCAGTGAGGTGCCGATCAGGAGGTGGTCGCAGGAGCCCGGCGCGTCCAGCGCCTGCTCGCGCAGCCACCGCTCCTCGCCCGCGTCCAGCATCGCCCGCTGGTCCTCGGCCAGCACGCGGGCCGCCCGGGTGTCCACCATCAGCAGCCGTACGCGGCCGAAGTCGCGGCGGTAGCTCCAGCGGACGGAGGCCGGGTCGGCGTCGGACTGGGCGGCGAAGGCGCTCAGCACGTCGGTGCCGTCGGGGGTCTCGCGGACGGCGGCGTACAGAGCGTCCTCGGCGAGTTCGCGCGGTGAGAGGTTGCCGAGGTGCTGGTGGACCCAGTACGACATCAGTCCGCTCAGCAGCCGCTCGCGCCACCACGCCGTGGCCCGCATGTCGGCGAGCCAGGAGGCGCTGGTGTTCCAGTCGTCGATGACGTCGTGGTCGTCGAAGATCATGCAGCTCGGTACGGTCGACAGCAGCCAGCGCACTTCCGGGTCGAGCCAGGATTCGTAGTAGAGGCGGGTGTACTCCTCGTAGTCCGCGACCTGGTCGCCCGGGGGGTCCGCGAGGTTGCGGCGGGCGGCGAGCCAGCGCTGGGTGGCCTTCGAGGTCTCGTCGGCGTACACCTGGTCGCCCAACAGGACCAGGACGTCCGGCCGTTCGCTCCCGGGCTCGCCCGCGATACGGGCCGCCAGCGTGTCCAGCGCGTCGGGTCCGACCGGGTCCTTCCCGTCGGCGGGCGGCGCGGCCCAGCGGCAGGAGCCGAAGGTGACGCGGACGGCGTCCTCCTCGCCCCGGGTGCGGACGACGGAGGGTGGGAAGGGGGAGCCGGGCAGCGGCCAGACGCCGACGCCGTCCAGCAGCACCTCGTAGGTGGTGTCCGTGCCCGGGGCCAGACCGCTCACCGGCACCAACGCGTAGTGGTGTCCGGCGACTTGGAAGGTGCGGGCCGAGCCGCGGGCGCCGTCGGCGCAGCGCACCTCGGCGGTGCACGGACGGCTCGCCTCGACCCAGAAGGTCGCGGACGAGCCGTCGACGTACCTCAGCAGCGGTCCCAGGCGCAGCTCCGCCAAGGTGATCACCCCTCTCCGTCGCCCCGTACGGTACGGAACGACGGAGAGGAGCGGGGAGGTTCCGGTAACTGCGCCGGTTTCCGTGGGGGGGAGGGGACCGGCGGTGAGCCGTGGGGGGATCGGTGCGGGGATCAGCAGCCGTTGAGGACCGAGCTGAGCTTGCTCTTCTCCGCCGAGTCGACCTTGAGGTTGTAGTAGTACTTCACCTGGACCCAGGCGCGGACGTAGGTGCAGGCGTAGGAGCTGAGCGGGGGCATCCACTCGGCCGGGTCCTGGTCGCTCTTCTGCTGGTTCACGTTGTCCGTGACGGCGATGAGCTGCGGACGGGTGACGTCGTTGGCGAAGGCCTGGCGCTGGGCGGTGGTCCAGGCGCTGGCGCCGGAGTCCCAGGCCTCGGCGAGCGGGACGAGGTGGTCGATGTCCAGGTCGGAGGCGGCGGTCCAGGTGGCGCCGTCGTAGACCGAGTACCAGGTGCCGCTGGTGGCGGTGCAGGCGGAGTTGGTGACGACGTTCGAACCGTCGCGCTTGAGGACGTACTCACGGGTGTTGCAGGTGCCGCTGATGGTGATCCAGGTGGGGAACAGGTCCCGGTTGTAGCCGGTGCGGTTCTCCGTCGCCACGGTGAGCGAGGCGAGGTAGGTGCGCGCGGTGGCGGCGCTGACCGGGGTGGGGAGTGCGGCGGAGGCGGTCGGGCCGTTGAAAATCCCGACCATGGCTATCAGGCCGGTGAAGGCTGCGAGTATGCTCAGCCGTCGACGCGCGTAGACCTTTGGCATGCGAACTCCCTTGAGGTGGGGGGACGTTGGGGCGAGCGGGCCCATGCTCGCGGTGGCGCATTTCCGGAAGGTGTGAGGCAGGTAAGAAGTTAGTGACGTGTGCATGACATGCCAAGGGGTTCGGGGTAATCGGTTTCTGCGGATCGGGGAAGGCGGGCTCCGAAGGTGCGGCGGTGTGGCCGGTCCGAGGGGCTCGGGACCTTCGGCCCTGTCCGGCCCGTTTCGTCATCCCGTACGATGGGTGGCGCAGAAGGGGAGTAGCTCTTCGCCGGACCGTCGACATACTGCTCAGCTCGTCTGAGCCGGCGCCCGGAGGCAGACCGTCACGGTCGGCCAGCGAGACCTTCGGCAGAGCAGTGCACTGTCCGCGCGTACGTCCTCGTGCGGGCGCCGATGTGTGCTGCCGTGCCGAGGTGTCGCGCAGCAGTCACAGCACTCTCGGTGGGGCGGCCCCGACCGATTGAGGGATTTTGATCAGCATCACCGTGATGGCGCTCGTCTTCGGCGTCGTCTTCCTCGCCGAGCTGCCGGACAAGACCGCGCTCGCCGGGCTCGTCCTCGGCACCCGCTATCGCGCCTCGTACGTCTTCGTGGGCGTCGCCGCCGCCTTCGCCGTACATGTCACGCTCGCCGTCGCCGCGGGCAGTGTGCTGACCCTGCTGCCGCAGCAGATCGTGCACGCGATCACGGGTGTGCTGTTCCTCGCCGGTGCCGCCGTGCTGCTCCTGAAGAAGGGCGAGGACGAGGAGGAGATCCGCGATCCCGCGAACCAGAGCTTCTGGAAGGTCTCGGGGGCGGGCTTCATGCTCATCCTGGTCGCCGAGTTCGGTGATCTCACGCAGATCATGACGGCGAACCTCGCCGCCCGGTACGACGACCCGCTCTCGGTCGGCCTCGGTGCGGTGCTCGCGCTCTGGGCGGTGGCCGGACTCGGCATCGTCGGCGGCAAGGCCCTGATGAAGCGGGTTCCGCTGGAGCTCATCACCAAGGTCGCGGCCATGCTGATGCTGGCGCTGGGCGTCTGGAGTCTGTACGAGGCGGTGGCGGCCTGAGCCACTGGTGCCCCGCTCGTCGGGGCGTCGGTCGGGGCGTCGGTCGGGCGTCGTCGAAGGGCCCGACGTTCGTCCCGGACGGAGGTGGTGGCGCCGGCCCCTCTTGTTTTGTATGGTAGAGAAACAAAGTGGCTCCCGTCCGCACTCCCTGACCGGCGGGCGGGGCCGCCTTGTCCCCGGGGGACCCGGTGCTGATCCAATGGACGCCCCCGGCCCCTTCCCCCATGCTCTGGAGCCTGCCGATGACGGCCACCACCGTTCTGACCGCCCGCGCCCTCCTGCTCGACATGGACGGCACCCTCGTCAACTCGGACGCCGTGGTCGAGCGCTGCTGGCGCCGCTGGGCCGACCGGCACGGGCTGGACGGGGACGAGGTCATGAAGGTCGTCCACGGGCGGCAGGGGTACGCGTCGATGGCGGTGCTGCTGCCGAACCGGCCCATGGAGCAGAACTACGCCGACAACGCGCGCATGCTCGCCGAGGAGACCGCGGACATGGACGGGGTCGTCGCGATTCCGGGTGCCGCGGAGTTTCTTGCCTCGCTGGACGGGGTGCCGCATGCCCTTGTCACTTCCGCGGATGTGGGGCTGTCCACGGCGCGGATGGCTGCCGCCGGGCTGGGGCTGCCGGATGTGCGGGTCACCGCGGAGTCCGTCGGTGCGAGCAAGCCTGATCCGGAGGGTTTTCTGAAGGGTGCCGCCGAGTTGGGTGTGGCGCCTGAGGAGTGTGTTGTCTTCGAGGATTCGGGGGCCGGGATTTCCGCTGGGCGGGGGGCCGGGATGCGGGTGGTCGGGGTGGGGCCGCGGGCCGGCTTTCATCGGCCGGATGTCGTGGTGCGGGATCTGACGCAGGTGCGGGTGGAGGTTGACGGGGGCGGGACGATACGCCTGCACATCGCCTGACACCGGGTTTCCTCGCCCCCGCCGCCCCTACCCGTCCCCTCACCAGGGGCTCCGCCCCAGCCCCCCATCGGCCTGAACGGCCTCGTCCTCAAACGCCGGACAGGCTGAAAGACGCGCGCCGACGCCCTCAAGGGACGCGGGGAACTGTGCGCCCAGCTCCCGCCGGGCCGCAGTCGAAGAACTCCGGGCGGCCGGGGCGATGCGGGGCGAAGTCCCCGCCTCAGGGGCGCGGGGAACTGCGCGATCGGCTGCCACCGGGCCGCAGCCGGTGAATCAACCGAACCCGCCGACCCCTACGGCGTCCACGTCTCGCTCTCGAGGCTCGCGCGCGTCGCCGCCCCGTACTCCCCGGACTTGTCGCCCGTGATGCCACGGGCCCACTGGTAGCGGCGTACCGCGTCCTCGACCTGGCCGGAGTACCTGCCGTCGGCCCTGCCGGTGTAGAGGGACAACTGGCGCAGGCGCAGTTGGAGTTCCGTGACCTCGGGGCCCTGGTCGCCGCGGCGCAGGGTCTGGGCGGGCTGATCGCCCGTGGAGCCCTGGCCCGGTGCCAACGAGGCAGCCGCGGTGGGCGTGGGCGTAGCGGACGGTGAGGACGTGGGCGGCTGCGATCGCGTCGCCGACGCCGAGGGGGATGGACTGCCGCTGGGCGATGCGGTTGGCCTCGTCGCTGTTGTTGCCGTGGTCGTGGGGGATGCGGCGCTTCCGGGGGCCGACCCCGAGCCCGGTCGCGGCGACGGGGACGACGACGGCGTCGACGCCGTCGTCGGTGACGGGTCCGGAACGCTCGCCCGTACGTCGTCCGGCAGCGCCCGGTCCCGCGCGGGAGCGTCGTACGAGAACAGCCCGCTCGCGAACCCCGCCGCCGCCACGACCGCCACCGTGGCCCCGGCCACGGCCAGCAGGGCCGTACGCCGTCGGCGCCGGGGAGGTTCCTCCGAGAGGGGGAGCGGGGGTGGTTCCGCGGGCTCGTTTCCGAAGTCGACGTGTCGTGCGGCGCTGAGGGCCTCCGGCGGCACCGCACGCAGGCGCATGGTGGCGGGGGCGGACTCGTTCGCCGTCAGGTCCACGTACGGGCGGATGCGCAGGGGATCGAAGTCCTCCGCCGCTGCCGCCTCCGCGGTGCGCGCGTCGCGCAGGGCGTCGGACGCGCGCCGGGTGCAGGCGCAGGACGGGGTGCCGTCCGGCGTCCGGGGCGCGGCGCACTCGGGGCAGACATGCCCGTTCGGTTCAGTCACGCGTTGGGTCCCTCCCCCTGAGACTCGCCCCCTCGGAACTCCCGAGGTTAGTCACATCCACCACACCTTCTCCCAGGAGCCCCCGGAATCCCGCCTTCCGCACCCGTTACAAGCTTCAACAGGCCATAACCCGCCATACCGACCACCATGGAGGGTGACCGAGACCCCAGGGGCTCATGGGAGGTCCGCATGACGGGCGAGATACCCGGTGATGTGCACGACCCGGACGCACCGCCGCACGACCCCCCGTACGGTGTGAACGAGTCGGCCGTGCGGAGGCGCTCGGCGGCAGCCGTCGACGCCAAGGAGGCGCCGGTGCACGGCAGCGTCGTCGTCTCGATCGGCGCGCTGCTGCTCGGCATGCTGCTGGCCGCCCTCGACCAGACGATCGTGTCGACCGCGCTGCCGACCATCGTCAGCGACCTGGGCGGGCTCGAACATCTGTCGTGGGTGGTCACCGCGTATCTGCTCGCGTCGACCGCGGCCACTCCGCTGTGGGGCAAACTCGGCGACCAGTATGGCCGGAAGAAGCTGTTCCAGGCCGCGATCGTGATCTTCCTCGTCGGGTCCGCATTGTGCGGAATGGCGCAGAACATGGGCGAGTTGATCGGCTTCCGGGCCCTTCAGGGCCTCGGTGGCGGTGGGCTCATCGTGCTGTCCATGGCGATCGTCGGCGACATCGTCTCGCCGCGCGAACGAGGCAAGTACCAGGGGCTGTTCGGGGCCGTCTTCGGTGCGACGAGCGTGCTCGGGCCGCTGCTCGGCGGGCTGTTCACCGAGCACCTCAGCTGGCGCTGGGTCTTCTACATCAACCTGCCGGTCGGCGTGGTCGCGCTCATCGTGATCGCGGCGGTCCTGCACATCCCGAGGAAGTCCGCCCAGCACGTCATCGACTACCTCGGCACGTTCCTCATCGCCGCGGTCGCCACCTGTCTCGTTCTCGTGGCCTCGCTCGGCGGTACCACCTGGGGGTGGAGCTCGCCGCAGATCATCGGTCTCGCGGTGCTCGGTGTCCTGCTCGCCGTGGCGTTCGTGGCGGTGGAGCAGCGGGCGGCCGAACCCGTCCTGCCCCTGCGGCTCTTCCGCATCCGCACCTTCTCCCTCTCCGCCGTCATCAGCTTCATCGTGGGTTTCGCGATGTTCGGCGCGATGACCTATCTGCCGACCTTCCTCCAGGTCGTCCGGGGCGTGAGCCCCACCCTGTCCGGCGTGTACATGCTGCCGATGGTGTTCGGGCTGCTGCTGTCCTCGACCGTCTCCGGGCAGATCGTCAGCCGTACCGGACGCTGGAAGGTCTTCCCCGTCGCGGGCACCGGTGTCACGGCGATCGGTCTGCTCCTGCTCCACAAGCTCGACGAGCACAGCAGCACCGGCGAGATGAGCGTGTACTTCCTCGTCTTCGGCCTGGGCCTCGGCCTGGTCATGCAGGTCCTGGTCCTGATCGTGCAGAACGCGGTCTCGTACGAGGATCTGGGCGTCGCCACCTCCGGCGCCACCTTCTTCCGCTCCATCGGCGCCTCGTTCGGCGTGGCCATCTTCGGCACCGTCTTCGCGAGCCGCCTCGGCGACAACCTGGTGGCCGTGCTGAGCGGAAGGCACCTGCCCGCCGGCATCACGCCGAACAGTCTCAAGGCCGACCCGAAGGGCATCGCCGACCTGCCGTCCGCGCTCCGCCAGCCCGTCCTGCACGCGTACGCCTCGTCGATCACCGACGTCTTCCTGTACGCCGCCCCGGTCGCCCTGCTCGGCTTCGTCCTGGCCTGGTTCCTGCGCGAGGACAAGCTGCGGGGTTCGGTCACGGCACCCGACATCACCGAGACGCTCGCCACCAATCCGGTGGAGCGGTCGTCGTACGACGAGGTGTGCCGCGCGCTGTCCGTGCTCGGCACCAGGGAGGGGCAGCGGGAGATCTACGTGAAGATCACCGAGCGGGCCGGGTACGACCTGCTGCCCGCCGCGAGCTGGCTGCTGCTGCGGATCAAGAAGTACGGCTGGGCGGAGCCCGCGCTGCTGGCCGAGCGCAGCACCGTACCGCTGTCCGTCGTACTGGCCGCGGCCCGGCAGTTGGAGGAGCGCCGCCTCGCCGCCCGCGAAGGGCTCGACCTCGTCCTCACGGACGAGGGCCGCGAGGTCGCCGGGAAGCTGGCCAAGGCCCGTGAGGAGTCCCTGGCGGAGCTGCTCGGCGACTGGTGGGGCCCGGACCGCCCGACCGATCTGACCAAGCTGGTCAAGGAGCTGAACGGCGAGCTGTGCGGGTCCGACGCGGAGCGGCCGCACGACGGCACGGTGCCGCGTACGCATCCGCGCGGGACACCGGCGTGAGTCCGGACACCGGCCTGAGTCCAGCGTCGGACTTCAGGACGTCAGCTTCTTCGTGAACCAGTGGTCGGCGTAGGTCTCGTCGTTGTGGGGCTCGGTCTCCTCGTAGCCGTGCCGCGCGTACAGGGCGCGTGCCTCCACCAGGTCGCCCCGGGTGTCGAGGATCAGCCGTTCGGCGCCGAGGCCGCGCGCCGCCTCCTCGGCCGCCGTGAGCAGCAGCGCCGCACCGCCTCTTCCGCGCAACCCCTCGCGCACGAACACGCGCTTCAGCTCACCCGTCGTGGCGTCGAGCATCCGTACCCCGGCCATGCCGCCGGGGTCGCCGCCGTACCGCGCGACCAGCAGCACCCCGCCGGGCGCCCGGAACTCGCCACCCGGGGTCGCGGCGATCTCCCGCTCCAGTTCCCCGGGGTCGGTCGGGTGCCCCTCGTGCAGCAGGTACCAGCGGTCGCTGACCTCCGTGTAGTAAGCGCGCCACAGTGCGGCGGCGACGGACGAGTCGAAGGGCTCGGGGGCGATGGTCCAGGTCATGGCGGTCATTGTCGGGAGGCGCGGCCCCCTGTTCGCAAGCGGATTTCGGCGGGGCGCCGGTGAGGGGTTCGTTTGAGTGCGGGGTTCCGGGCAACCCGGTCCTCGAACCGGCCCGTCGGGTCGAGACCCCCGGAAGGCACCCATGTCCACAGGCCTCATCATCGCTTTGATCGTGATCGTGGCGGTCGCCGTCGTCGCGGCCGCGCTGATCCTTCTGGCCCGCAGGCCGCAGGGCGGGCGCACACTGCGACGGCGCTTCGGGCCCGAGTACGATCGGGCCGTCGCCCAGCACGACGGCGACGCCAGGGCCGCCGAGCGTGACCTCGCCGAGCGGGTGAAGCGACACGGCTCGCTGCGTGAACGGCCGCTGGAGCCCGCGGCCCGCGACGAGTACGCGGCCCGCTGGGGGGCCGTTCAGGAACGCTTCGTCGACTCGCCCCAGGAGGCGGTGGCCGAGGCGGACCGGCTGGTCGCCGAGCTGGCCGGCGCACGCGGCTTCCCCGACGGCGAGCGCTACGAGGAGCAGCTCGACGCGCTCTCCGTCCACCACGGACACCATCTGCACGGCTACCGGCGCGTCCACCAGGCCACGTACGCCCCCGCCGCGGGCGCCGGCGGCAGCACGGAGGAGCTCCGCTCGTCCATGGTGGAGGCCCGCGGTCTCTTCGAGGAGCTGCTGGCCCCGGTGCGCGAGGACGCCCGCCAGGACGCCGCCGACACCGCCCCGGTCGCGGCATCCGTCCCGGACGGGCGTTCCCACCGAGCCCATGTTCCGTCGGTACTGACCAGGCGTCATGCGAAGGGGAGTTGAGGAAGTGAAGAAGATGACTTCGGACAACGGCAATGAGAACACTCCGCGTCGTGGGGCGATGACGGGGCGCGGCGACGTCGACCCCCTCGTCCACCGGCACGCCCAGGACGCCCAGGTCGCTCCGCCGGCCGGACCCGGTACCCCCGCCGACCCGGCCGTCCGCGACCCCGGCGAGGCCCCCGGCGGTAGGGGGTCCCGCGAGAGCGCGGACCCGTCCCGTTCGACGGCCGACGACATGCGGGGCATGCCCGCCGACGACCGCGACACCCGCGCCGGACAGGACACCGGCCTGCGCGCCGGGCAGCAGGAAGCCATGCGCTCCGCGCAGCCGGATTCCGCCCGCTCCGGGCAGGGCGGTGACCCCACCCGCGCCGGGCAGCAGCAATCCATGCGCGCCGAAGAAGCGGAGTTCGCCCGCGGTGGTGCGCGGGGTGAACCCACTCGTGCCGGGCGGCAGGAATCGGCTGCCGGGCAGAGCGGCCCCACCCCCGCGGAGCAGCGCGGTACCGGTCCGCAGGGTGACGGCGACGGGGCGTTGCTGCCGCACGACGAGTGCGACAAGTACGCGTTGCGGATGCAGCACGCCGTCGGTGGGTTCGTGGACGGCCCGCGGGCGTCCGTCGAGGAGGCGGACCACGTCCTGGAGGAGCTGACCACCGAGTTCACGGACGCCATGACCCGGCGCCGCCGCAGCCTGCGGACGACCTGGCAGGCGGCCGGTGAGAGCGACACGGCCGACACCGAGAAGCTGCGGCTCGCCCTGCGCGACTACCGCGAGGTGACCGAGCGCCTCCTGCACCTGTAGGTGACCGAGCGCCTTCTGCACCGGTCAGGAGGCCGAACCGTCGGGTACCACCGTGAGAAGCCGAACCGTCGAGTACCACCGTGAGGCCGCGCCCCGGACCATGTTCCGGGGCGCGGCCTCACCCGTGGACGGGGTCATCCGGCCCGGCGCTCGCGCCACTCCCGGACGATCTCGTCCACGTCGTACGGCTTGAGGCCGAGGGGAGGTCCCGGCGGCGGCTTGAACATGACCTCGCGGATCTTGGCGTTGATGTCCTCGACGATCCGGCGCACGACGCGCTCCGAGGGCGCCACCGAGGCCGCCGCGAGCGCGTCCTCGGCCTCCTTGCGCAGGGCCAGCGTCGGCGGCAGCACCGACAGCCCCTCGCGGGCCATCTTCCGCTTGATCCACCACAGTTCGTCGTACGGAGTGTCGGTCACGGCGGGCATGGGCTTGCCCGCACCGGGCAGGTCCGCGAACTCACCGCGGGCCTCCGCCTCACGGATCTGTCGGTCGACCCAGGTCTCGAAGCTGACCCCGGGTGGCTTCCGTTCGGTCATGCGTCCATTGTGCCGTACGACACACGATCGGACGATCGGGAGATTTATCATGCGGCGGCGGCGCGTCAACCACACTCGGTACCAGGAGGGTTGAAGCGCCGCGGCCCGGATGAACGCTGGAACTCGAAGGAGCGCACGTGCTCGAACTCACCATGGCCTCGGTCACCGGGGCGGACGCTGGTGCGACGGCCGGAATGCTGATGGCCGACGCGCCGAGCGACCCCGGAGCCGTGCTGCGGGTGGGCCGGGACCGGGCCGTGTGCCGGCTCGCGACCCCCGACGACTGGCTGTTCGTCTCCCGCGTCCACCTGGAGTTCCTGTGCGGCCCGGACGGTACCTGGCAGGTCACCTGGCTGCACGGGTCACGCCCTGAGCCCTCCGCCGAGGTACGGCTGACGCTGGCCGGACTGCAGACCCAGGCGGTCCCGTACGGCGGGACGGCGAAGCTCCCCGCGGGCGGTTCGGGGGAGATCGTCATCCTCGACCGCACAGGACCGAACAGCGTGAACGTGGGTTTCTATCACGAGACCTGAGCCCCCCGGAGCGCGAGCCTGAGCCCCGGAGTGTGAGCCTGATGCCCCCCGGAGCGCGAGCCTGAGCGCCCTGGAGGGGGAAGCGGGTGTCAGGCCAGCACGCGCGCCAGCGCGAACCCGTCGTACCCCTTGCTGCCCACCGTCTGGATCGCCGTACCGCTCAACTTCGGGTGGGCGGCGATCAGTTCGAGGGCGGCCCGGGTGCCCCGCACGCTCGGTTCGGCACTGCCCGCCTCGGTGACCCGCCCGCTGCGCACGACGTTGTCGACGACGATCAGGCTGCCGGGGCGGGTGAGCTTGAGGGCCCACTCGACGTAGTGCGGGTTGTTCACCTTGTCGGCGTCGATGAACACGAAGTCGAACGGCTCCGAGTTCTCCTCGGCCAGCTTCGGCAGCGACTCCAGCGCGGGTCCGACCCGCACCTCGGCGATCTTGTCGAGGCCCGCGCGGGCGAGGTTGCGGCGGGCGACCTCGGCGTGCGTGGCGTCGTACTCGAAGGTGATCAGCCGGCCGTCGGCCGGGAGCGCGCGGCCCAGCCAGATGGTGCTGTAGCCGCCGAGGGTGCCGATCTCCAGGATGCGGCGGGCGCCCTGGATCTCGGCGAGCAGCTGGAGCAGCTTGCCCTGGTTCGGCGCGACAGCGATCTGCGGCAGCCCCGCGGCGTCGCTGTCGCGCAGGGCCGCCGTCAGTGTCTCGTCGGCGGGGGCGAGGAGGGTGGCGAAGTAGTCGTCGACTTCGTTCCAGAGCTGCGACTCGCTCATGAACCATGCCTTTCGTATGCCTAGTTAGATGTCCTAACTAGTCCCACGCCCAACCTACACGGCGGGTGCGGAGCCCGGCAGCGGGCGACCCGCGGACTCGGTCATGAACCACACGGCCACGCCGCCGACGACGGCCGCGGCCATCATGTAGTAGGCGGGCATCATCATGTTCCCGGTCGCCCCGATGAGCGCCGTGGTCACCAGCGGGGTCGTACCGCCGAAGAGCGAGACGGAGACGTTGAAGCCGATGGACAGCGAGCCGTAGCGGACCTTCGTCGGGAAGAGCGCCGGGAGTGCGGCGGGCATCGCGGAGGTGAAGCAGACCAGCAGCAGGCCCAGTGCGCCCATGCCGAGCGCGACCGCGAGCAGACTGCCCTGGCGGATCAGCAGGAGTGCCGGGACGGACAGGGCGAGGAAGCCGACGCAGCCCGCGGCGATCACCGGGCGGCGGCCGATCCGGTCGGTCAGCGCGCCCGCGAAGGGCTGGATGATCATCATCAGCGCCATCACGCCGAGGACGACCAGCAGGCCGTGCGTCTCGTCGTACTTCAGCTCGCTCGTCAGATAGCTCGGCATGTACGACAGCAGCATGTAGTCGGTGACGTTGAAGACCAGCACCAGGCCGACGCAGAGCAGCAGCGCGCGCCACTGGCCCGCGACCATCTCGCGCAGCCGCACCTTGGGGCGGTCCGCCTCCTTCTTCGAGGCCTTCGCCAGTTCCGCCGCGAACGCCGGGGTCTCCTCCAGGCGCATCCGCAGATACAGGCCGATGATCCCCATCGGGCCCGCGATCAGGAACGGCACACGCCAGCCCCAGGACAGCAGGTCCTCGGTGGACAGGAAGGCGGTCATGAGGGTGACCAGGCCGGCGCCGCCGATGTATCCGGCGAGGGTGCCGAACTCCAGCCAGCTCCCGAAGAAGCCACGCTTCTTGTCGGGCGCGTACTCGGCGATGAAGGTGGAGGCGCCCGCGTACTCGCCGCCGGTGGAGAAGCCCTGGACGAGCCGGGCCGCGAGCAGCAGCAGGGGGGCGCCGACGCCGATCGTGGCGTACGACGGGATCAGGCCGATCGCGAAGGTGCCCGCCGCCATCATGATCATGGTGAGGGCGAGGACCTTCTGGCGGCCGACGCGGTCGCCGAGCGGGCCGAAGACCATGCCGCCGAGTGGGCGGACGAGGAAGGCCGCGGCGAAGGCGCCGAAGGTGGACAGCAGCTGCGCGGTGGGGTTGCCGGAGGGGAAGAAGACCTTGCCCAGCGTCACCGCGATGTAGCTGTAGACACCGAAGTCGAACCACTCCATCGCGTTGCCGAGGGCCGCTGCCTTCACGGCCCGCCTGACCATGGCCGGATCGGTGACGTAGGCCTCGGGCGGCGCGGGGGTCCGGGGTCGGGGTACGGCGGGGGCGACTGCTGTGGCGGACGGCAAGGGCATGCCCTTCGTAGGGGACGGGGACGTGGCTCACCCGGAAGTGGGCCGAAAAGCGACCATAGGGGCACTCCTCCGCATCACGTACCGTAGGCAACTCGATGCATGCTGCAATTAAATGTGCCGTACGCAGGGGTGTCGGCCGGATCGCGCGCCGCTTTTCCGGGGCCCCTTTGTGAGCTAAGTCGCGAACGGAGGGGGGAACCGGAACCAGGCGCGCACTATCGTCAACCGGACAAAAGGCGGGAGGCCGTCAGGTGAAGAGGGGGTTGCCTGCGTCTCTCAATCGGGGCGTGCGAGCCTCGTAGGGTCCGGGCCGGGTCCGGACGCACGGGGCACGCGGGACGAACGGGACAAACGGGGTGGGAGGGTCGGCGGGGCGTGGCGAACGTTGAGCACGGTGGGACAGCGGGCAATGCCTTCGGGGCGGGGGCGGCGGAATCGGCGAGAGCGAGACTGCGCGCGATCCGGATAGGGCTGTGGCTGATCGCCGTGGTCCTGGCGATACGGCAGGTCACCGTCGTGCTGAGCACCCCGAAAGGGGAACGGCTGACGGACCTGGAGACCTGGGTCGGACCCAACGGCGTCCTGCATGTGAAGGGATCGCTGTACGACTCGACGCAGTTCACCGGCACCCCCTTCGGAGGACTCGTCCTCAAACCCCTCACCCGCGCCGCCGAACAGGCGCTCGGCTGGGGCTGGACCTTCGGCAGTCTCTCGCTGGTCGTCGTGCTCGGCCTGGTCGTCGCACGTGCCCTGCCCCAGCCGGTGAGCCGGCGCACCGCCCTGCTCGCCGCGCCCGTCGCGATCAGCCTGCTGATGCTGTCGTTGCCGGTGCGCAACGCCCTCTACCTCGGCCAGACCAGCATCATCCCGGTGCTGCTCGTCCTGCTGGGCTGCTTCGCCGTCCGGGGCGAGCGCGCCGGCGGCCTGCTGATCGGCATCGCCGCCGCCCTCCAGCCCACCATGCTGCTCTTCGCGCCGCTGCTCTGGTTCACCGGGCGCCGCCGCGCCGTCGAGTCCACCGCGATCACCTTCGGCGGCCTCGGCGCGCTCGCCTGGGCCGTGATGCCGCACGACTCCACCACCTACTGGGTGCACCACCTGGCGGGCGTCGGCCTCGGCGGGGACGCCGACGCCCTCTCCAACCAGTCGCTGCACGGCGCGCTGCTGCGGCTCGGCCTCTACGGCCCGCTGGAGATCACCCTGTTCCTGCTGCTGGGCGCCGCCGTCGCCGCCCTCGGCCTGCGCCGCGCCATCCGCTACGCACGGGACGGGCAGCTGCTGCTGGCCGTGGCGATCACCGGCTGTGTCGCCGTCGTCGTCTCGCCCACGTCCTGGCAGCACCAGCTGCTGTGGGTGCTGCTCGCGCTGGTCGGCAGGGTCGGCAAGAAGACCTCGGACCGCGCCATGTGGCCCGTCGCCGTCATCCTTGTCATGACGCTGCCCGCGAAGATGATGCTGCCGAACATGGCGGAGCTCTTCCCGCTGCGCGACAACGTGGTGCTGCTCGCCGCGCTCGCCGCCGCCACGATCGTGCCGTTCCTCTCCCGCACCTCGGAGTACTACCGGGCGCCGATCCCCACCGACTACGCCCACTCCGTCCCCACGCGCTGGAAGCGGGTGCCGCTGCTCCCCTTCCTGGGCCGCGTGTTCACCCGCCCGAACCTGCTGCTCGAACTGCTCCTGATCCGCGTCGGCTACTCCGCCTACCAGCAGGTCAGGCTCGCCGCGACGGGCGGCACCAACGCGGGCGGCCGGACCACCGCCGAACACCACGGCGACCAGATCCTCTCCATCGAGCGGTTCCTGCACATCGACATCGAGCACTGGGTCAACCACGCCGTGTTCAAGGTCGAGTGGCTACGGGACTTCTTCGACTTCTATTACGAGTCGTTCCACTTCGTCGTCCCGCTCACCGTCCTCGGTGTGCTCTACGCCCGCCGCCCCGGCGACTACCGCTGGGCGCGCTCGGCGCTCGGCTTCGCCACCCTGATAGCGCTCCTCGGCTTCTGGCTCTTCCCGCTCGCCCCGCCGCGCCTGATGCCGGGCCTCGGCGTCATCGACACCGTGCACGGCGTGCAGGACTTCTCCAAGCCGGACTACGGCACGCTGACCGCGCTGACCAACCAGTACGCGGCGATGCCCTCGCTGCACTTCGGCTGGTCCCTGTGGTGCGGAGTCGTCATCGTGGTCCTGGCGCCCAAGTGGTGGATGAAGGCGCTCGGCCTGCTGCACCCGCTGCTCACGGTCTCCGCGATCGTGGCGACCGGCAACCACTGGGTGCTGGACGCGGTGGGCGGCGCGGCCGTCGTCGGCGCGGGCTTCGGCCTGACCCACCTCCTCCAAGGGCCGCGGCCGAGGCCGCTGAGAAAGCCCGTGGAGGTCAGCATGAAGGATCCGGTCCCGTTGACGGGCCGTACCCCGAGCTGATCCGGTACGCACCCGGCTCGGTCACCGTCAGCCGCGTGAACTCGCCGTCCCGGGTCAGGCAGCCGCCCCGCGCGCGCAGCCACGGCGAGTACGCGATCCGCACGGTCACCGGGCCGGGCACCGGCACCCGTACGTCCACCTCGGCGCTCGTCGTGCGCAGCACGGAGCCGGGCGCCGACACCAGCGGCACGGCGTCGCGCACCCGCAGCACCTGCCAGTTGGCGTCGCTCCACACCGGCTCCAGCCACGCGGGCCGGCTCCTCACCAGCCGCGCCTCCGCCTCGGCGAACCCGTCCGGCTTCCCCGCCGGCAGCACGACGAATCCCACCGCCCAGCGGTCCAGCCAGGCCCGATAGGTCGCCTCCGAGAACGTGCCGTCGTAGAAGAGCCGCCCCCGCACCATGTCCAGCTGACGGTTCCAGCCGCGCGCCAGGTTCACATGCGGGGCGAGCGTGGAGGCCTCGCGGTGGTTGCGGGCCGGGACCACCTCGACACGGCCGCGGCCGGCGCCGAGCCGCTCCAGCGTCCGTACGACGCCGTGCGTGTCGGCGGCCCAGGCGGGCACGGACGTGGACACCTCCAGGTCGTCCACGGTCTTCTGCCCGACCCAGGCGACGGAGAGCACGAGCGCCACCACCAGCGCGACGCGCCGCACCACGTGCAGCCCCACGGGCGCGGTGAGCAGCGCCGCGAGGAGCGCGGCGGGCGCGAACAGCTCCGCGAACCGCTCCACGTTCGTCCCCACCGGGGAGGCGATCAGATACGTCAGCACGGTTCCGACCGCGTACACGACCCCGCACCATCGGGCCACCCGCCAGCCGCGCGGGGCCAGCGTGGCGACGGTCAGCCCGAACAGCACGGGCGGCCAGATCCGGTCCGAGGGCATCAACTGCTGTCCGGTGAAGGGGAACAGCAGCGTGGTCGCTCCGACCACGACGACCGGCGGCACCAGCAGCGCCCCAGCCCGCACCCGGTCCCGTACGGCGAGCTGTCCGGCGCCCACCACCAGCAGGAACAGCCCGGCCACCGGGCTCGCCATGGTCGCCAGTGCCGCGTACGCCGCCGCCGGCAGCGCCCGCCGCTCGCCCGTCAGCAGCACACAGGCGGCGAGACCGAGGGCGACGCCCAGCGCGAAGGTGGTGCGCCCCGAGGCGACGTTGCACCACAGCGCGAGCGACGCCAGCAGCGCCGGGCCCACCGGCCGTCGTATCCCCGTGCGGGCGATCAGCACGGCGGCCAGCCAGGTGGCGGCGAGCCCGGAGACCACCGTCACCGGGCGCACACCCAGCGCGGCCATCAGATACGGCGAGATCAGGCTGTAGTTGGCGGTGTGCATCCCGCCGTACCAGAAGAGGTTGTACGCCGACCCGCCGTGCCGCGCCACGAACTCCGCCCACGCCACCTGGGCCGCGAGATCACCACCGCCGGTCGCGAGGAAGGCCCACCACACCGCGTACAGCGGCAGCACGGGGAGGGTGACGAGGAGGGGGAGACGGTGGCGGAGCCAGAACCCGTGATGCGGGCGTTTTCGGCGGACGGCCGGGTGGTCGGGCCGGACGGGGATCAGCTCGGCAGAGACCACGGTGCACCGGTTCCGTTCGCAGCGTCGGTTGTCTTCGGAGGTGGGGGGGATGGCTGAGCCACCGGTGAAGACGCGAAACGGAACGGAGACGTTCATCGGACTTTCGTCTCGGGGGAGGCAGGGGCGGGGCGTAGGAGGGATGCCCCTGCCTCCCGCGGGACGGGCCGACGGACACCGGGAGTCCGTCGGCCCGAGCGTGCGGTGCGGTCAGCCGGCGTTGACCTGGAGTTCCTTGACGCCGTTGATCCAGGCGGAGCGCAGTCGGCGCGGGTCACCGACCAGGCTGAGATTCGGCATCGCGTCGGCGATCGCGTTGAAAATGAGGTCGATCTCGAGGACGGCCAGGGACTTGCCGAGGCAGTAGTGCGGGCCTCCGCCGCCGAAGCCGAGGTGGGGGTTGGGGTCGCGGGTGATGTCGAAGGTGTCCGGGTTCTCGAAGACCTCGGGGTCGTGGTTGGCGGAGGAGTAGAAGATGCCGACGCGGTCGCCCTTCCTGATCTGCTTGCCGCCGAGTTCGGTGTCCTGGGTGGCGGTGCGCTGGAAGGAGACGACCGGGGTCGCCCACCGCACGATCTCCTCGGCCGTGGTCGCCGGGCGCGTGCTCTTGTACAGCTCCCACTGCTCGGGGTGAGTGAGGAAGGCGTGCATGCCGTGGGTGATGGCGTTGCGCGTGGTCTCGTTGCCGGCGACCGACAGCATCAGCACGAAGAAGCCGAACTCGTCGGAACCGAGGTTGCCCTCGTCCTCGGCCGCCACCAGCGTGCTGACGATGTCCTTCGCCGGGCACTGCTTGCGGTCGGCGGCCATGTTCATGGCGTACGAGATGAGCTCGGCGGCAGACTCGGCGCCGACCTCCTCGGTGATGGCGTACTCCGGGTCGTCGTACGCGATCATCTTGTTGGACCACTCGAAGATCTTGATGCGGTCGTCCTGGGGGACGCCGATCAGCTCGGCTATCGCCTGGAGGGGCAGTTCGCAGGCGACCTCGGTGACGAAGTCGAAGGGTCCCGAGTGGGCGCGGGCGCCCTCGACGATCGCGAGGGCGCGGGAGCGGAGCCGTTCCTCCAGCGCCCGGATGGCCCTTGGCGTGAAACCGCGTTGCACGATCTGGCGGACGCGGGTGTGCTCGGGTGGGTCCATGTTGAGCAGGATCAGCCGCTGGGCGTCGATCGCGTCGCGCTGCATGTGCTCGTGGAAGCGGATGATCGCGGTGTTGAGGTAGGAGGAGTAGATCTCCGGGTGCGTGGAGACGTACTTGACGTCCGCGTGCCGGGTCACCGCCCAGTAGCCCTCGTCCTGGAAACCGGCCAGACCGGCCGGCTGGGGGATCCAGCGGACGGGTTCGGCCCGGCGCAGTTCGGCGAACTCCGGCAGGGGCACACGGTGGTGCAGCAGATCGGGGTCGGTGAAGTCGAACCCGTCGGGCAGCGCGGGACAGGGCATCGGCGACCACCCACCATTCTGACGGTCCATCAGGAATCCGGAATTGCCGTGAAGGTAGTAACGGGTTCTACAAGTCGCAAGAGGTACGGCGCCCCGAATTCCGTGGGGAGTTCGTGCAGATCACGACTTCGGGCGCTGCACGACCCTTGCGGCACGGGGGCTCCGATCCGCAGACTGCACACAGAACTGGTACGCGTTCTAGTTCTGCGCGGTGGGTGGGCCGGGACGCCCCGCGCTGCGCGGGTCAGCAGGGCCTGGCCGCCGGACAGGCCTGAGGAGAGGACGAGCCCCCATGGCCGCGGAACCCGTGATCGTCGAAGCCGTACGCACCCCCATCGGCAAGCGAGGTGGCGCGCTCGCCAACCTCCACCCCGCCTATCTCCTGGGCGAGACCTACCGTGAACTCCTCGGCCGCACCGGCATCCACGCCGACTGCGTCGAGCAGATCGTCGGCGGCACGGTGACGCACGCCGGCGAGCAGTCCATGAACCCCGCGCGCACGGCCTGGCTCGCCATGGGCCTGCCGTACGAGACGGCGGCGACGACCGTCGACTGCCAGTGCGGCTCCTCGCAGCAGGCTTCCCACATGGTGGCCAACATGGTCGCGGCGGGCGTCATCGACGTCGGCATCTCGTGCGGCGTCGAGGCGATGTCGAGGGTGCCGCTGGGCTCCGGCTCCAAGCACGGCCCCGGGAAGCCGTTCCCGGACGAGTGGAACGTGGACCTGCCCAATCAGTTCGAGGCCGCCGAGCGCATCGCCCGCAATCGTGGCCTGACGCGCGAGAACGTCGACTCGCTCGGGCTCGTCTCCCAGGAGCGCGCCGCGAACGCCTGGGCGGAGGAACGCTTCAAGCGCGAGACCTTCGCCGTCCAGGTGCCGACCACCGAGGACGAGCAGCGGGCCGGACAGGGTATGTGGCGCCTCGTCGACCGCGACGAGGGGCTCCGCGACACGTCCATGGAGGCGCTGGCCGGCCTCAAACCGGTGATGCCCACAGCCGTCCACACGGCGGGCAACTCCTCACAGATCTCGGACGGTGCGGCGGCGATCCTCTGGGCGTCCAAGCGGATGGCCCGGGCGCTGAAGCTGCGCCCGAGGGCACGGATCGTGGCCCAGGCGCTGGTGGGTTCGGACCCGCACTTCCATCTGGACGGGCCGATCGACGCGACGCGTGCGGTGCTGGGCAAGGCGGGGATGTCTTTGAAGGACATCGACCTCGTGGAGATCAACGAGGCGTTCGCTTCAGTGGTGTTGAGCTGGGCGCAGGTCTTCGAACAGGACCTGGAGAAGGTCAACGTGAACGGCGGTGCGATCGCGCTCGGGCACCCGGTCGGAGCGACGGGAGCGCGGCTGATCACGACCGCCCTGCACGAACTGGAGCGACGGGACAAGGAGTTCGCGCTGATCACGATGTGCGCGGGCGGTGGACTGGCCACCGGGACGATCATCCAGCGGTTGTAGTCCACGAGACGAAGGTGGCGAAGGCGGCGGGGGCGATCGTGAGGATCGGGCCGGTGGGGTTTTTTGAGTCTCGTACGGCGACGGTGGTGGCGCAGGGGGTTTCGGCGATCTCGACGCAGTCGCCGCCCTGGTCGCTGCTGTACGTCGACTTGCGCCAGGCCAAGGGGCCGAGGGGTGCGCACTCGACGCACTGGCCGCCCTGGTCGCCGCTGTAGCTGGACTTACGCCACTGGACCGCCGTCAGAATCGCGTTGTTCTCCATAGCGTTCCTCCATCGCGCGCCGGATCAGCTCCGCCGAGTCCCTGAGGGAGAGCGCGGAAGCTCGGAGATGATCGTAACGGAGCGAACAGTCCTTGACGGTGTCCGGGTTGGCGGACGGATGCCCGCTTCCGTAGCTCTCGGTGTAAACGATGGTCGGGTCGCTCGCGAAGCGGTAGAGGTCGAACGAGCCTTGCAGTCCGGCGTGTTCTCCAGCCGAGAACGGCAGCACCTGAACGTTGATCCGGGAGTTGTCCTCGAACGACAACAAGTGGGTGAGTTGCTCTCGCATGGTCTTCGGGCCGCCGATCCCCTGGTGCAACGCGGCCTCGCTGAGGACCGCCCAGAAGACCGGCGGTTCCCGCTTCTCGAAGATGCGTTGGCGGGCCAGCCGCACGGCGGTACGGTCGTCAAGGTCGGTCTGGTCCAGTGCGCCCAGCACGGCACGCGCGTATGCATCGGTCTGGAGGAGACCGAGGACCATGTGCGTCTGGAAGGAACAGATCTCGACCGCCCGCGCCTCCAACTCCGCCACCTGTTGGAACCAGGCCGGAAGTTGACTACGCATCACCAGTCCGACCAGCCGGGAAAGCAACCCACCCGTCCCCAGCGCCACGTCCACCCGCTCACTGAACTCCGGCGTCGGCAGCTTTCTCGCCGTCTCGATCTGGCCGACCAGCGAACCGGTGTAGTTGACGATGTCGCCGAGCTGCCGCTGTGTCAGTCCGGCCGCCTCCCGATACCGTCGCAACTCGAACCCGTAGTAGTCGAGCGGGGACGCGCCCGGGTCGAGGATGTTGATATGGGTCACGTACGGCCCCTCTCGCGCGCAACTCGGTCCACTCCGGCACCCGTTGTATTCGTTCCGTAGCCGAGCGTAGTCGCGCGGGCTCAGTCTCGTCACGTGAACGAACACATTCCCCCCACCCTCCTGGGCCCCCGCCCGGCCCAGTACGGGATGCGGATCACGGTCGGCGCGCACTCGGCCCGGCACATCCGGCGGATCGTCAGGTCGCTGCTGGACGAGTGGGACTTGGCCGAGCTGACGGACTCCGTGGAGCTGGCCGTGACCGAGCTGGTCGCCAACGTCGTACGCCATGTCCCGGACCGGCACTGCGCGTTGCTGGTGCTGCGGCAGACGGCCGGAGTGAGGGTGGAGGTCGCGGACGGCTCCCCGCAACCACCTCGCGTGCCCTCCGGGTTGCCACCGGAGGCGGAGGGTGGGCGCGGGCTTGTGCTGCTCGACGCGGTGGTCGACAAGTGGGGTGTGGGGCCGGGGCCCGGGGGCGGCAAGACGGTCTGGTTCGAGTGTCGACCGGCTCGGCCGCCGGGCCAAACCCGTGAGGCTGGGAATCACTCATGGTGATGATGATCGCGCGAGGGAACCCGAACATCCTTTTTTGTCCCCTGATGATGAGCCTCACATCCAAGCCGCACGACCCCGGGGCATATGCCTTCGGGGTCTTCGTGCGGCCCGAAGGAAGGGGATCAACCGCAGTGAGCAATGAGAAGGCGGCCCGAGAGCAGCAGTTCGTCGGTTCGATCGGGCTGGTGGCCCCGCTGGACCAGCCGAAGCCGCCACCGGCCCCGGCGCCGGACGAGACGTGGCACTTCGGACGGCACCTGAACGCCGACGAGGAGGGCCAGGAAGGCTACGTGCCGGTCTACGACGGCACCGCCTGGGTGTACTACGGCAAGGGCCACCGCGGTGTGCAGCGGCCGGTGCTGATGTCCGACGGCTTCAACATGGGGCCCAGCGTTCTGGACGAGCTCTACGACGGATTCGAGCGGGGCGAGTACCCGCTGATGAGCCAGTTGCGCGAGCGCGGCCGGGACGCGGTCATCTTCGGCTACGGGGAGCGCTCCGCGTCGATCCTCGACAATGCCGGGTATGTGATCGAGGCGATCACGAGGCTGATCGACGAGCGCAGTGGCAGTGAACTGCTGGTGGTCGGCGGGTTCAGCATGGGCGGTCTGGTCACCCGCTACGCCCTGGCGCGTATGGAGACCCAGAAGATGGACCACCAGACCGGGACGTACTTCTCCTACGACAGCCCCCACCGTGGCGCGTGGGTGCCGATCGGGCTGCAGGCGTTCGCGCACTACATCAAGCGCGGCAACCCGGCCAACAGCGCGCTGTCGGACCAGATCAACAGCCCGGCCTCCCGTGAGCTGATGTGGCGGCACATCGAGACGGTGGACGGCACTCCCGGGCAGGACAAGGCCCGTACCGAGTTCCTCGCCGCCCTGGACCGCGTCGGCGGCTGGCCGAGGATGCCGAGGACACTCGGCGTCGCCAACGGCACCGGGAACGGCCAGGGCACGGGGATCGAGCCCGGCGCGGAGGCGTTCCGCGCCACCGGGATTCTGTTCCCCGGCACCACCATCTACACCCAGTCCGAGGGTGACGACGCCGTGGTCGCCGAACTGAAGGCGACCTTCGGGAAGGACGAGACGATCACCACCGACGGGTTCCCGGAGATCGACGGCGCTCCCGGTGGCACCCTGGCGTCCTTCGGCATTGCCGCCAACACCCTCAACAAGCTGATTCCCGGTAGTGCCGTGGCCCCGGTCCCCGAGATCTGCTTCGTGCCCTCGGTCAGCGCGGTGGCCATCCGTGACCTGGACACCACCGCCCTGCTGAACACCGACATCGACGCCCTCGACCCCGACGAGAGCGAACTCGACGCGTTCCTGTGCGCCTCCCAGAACGAGGGCCACACCAAGATCACCGAAGAGCTGTGCACCTGGCTCCTCGACCGGCTGTAACCCGGCCCGCTCGAAGGCCCCGGACTCCGTGACGGAGCCCGGGGCCTGTTCGCGCGTTCAGGGAGTCCGCGTCCCTCTGGTCACGGACTGCTGCACCCGTGCGGACCCCGTCACTCCCGCCCGGACGTCGCGACCGCCAGTACCCCCGCCAGTGCTGCCGAGAGCAGCAGAGGGATGCCCAGGCCGTGGTGGATCACCAGCCATGCGCCGAGCGTCGCGCCCGCCAGCATGGCGAGGACGGACGCAGTGCGGCGGGGGGAGCGGTGGCCCGAGCCGTCGCCGGCCCGGGACTCGGCGGCGAGGCCGGTCAGGGTCATCGTCAGGACGGTGGTCGTGAGGTCCGGCACACCGAGTTTGCGGACCGTCGCGTTGCGCAGGCCCATGGCGAAGGCCGTGAGGGCGATCAGGGCGTAGGTGGTCGCGGTGGTGCCCGGCGCGGCGAAGGCGACCACCGCGGAGGCGCCCACGAACACCGCCTCCGCGGTGAGCGTGACCTGTGCCCAGGTCCGGCGTGAGCCCCCGCCGAACCGCGCCGAGATCCGGCCCCCGGCCGCAGCGCCCACCAGGAAGAAGGCCAGCGAGGTCGAGGTGTGCGGGACGGAGAAGCCGGGGGCGCCGGCCGCGGCGAAGCCGAGCACCACCACGTTGCCGGTCATGTTCGCCGTGAAGACATGCCCGAGTCCGAGATAGCTCACCGCGTCGATCAGCCCGCTGACCACGGTCAGCGACAGCAGCACCACCACCAGACGCACCCCGGGCGCCTCGGGGTCGGCGGACGGCGGCCCGGTGTTCTCCGCGCCCTCTGCACCCTCTGCGCTCTGTTCGCTCACGGGGGCTCCGGTGGGAGTGACGGGCACGGTGTGCTCAAGTCCACCACGGACGCGGAGGACTCCCGGACACCAGGGCGCCCCGCGTGTCCGGCCGGTGCGCCGCGCCCCGGGGCAACCGTGCCCGTGAGGTCCCGCGTGCTGCCCCTTGTGTCCTTCCGTCCGGGTGTGCCCCGGAGTCACCATGACTCCTTATACCTCTGGGGACAACGGAAGCGGGCGCTCAGGCGTACGGCGGGAGCCCGGTGGATGAAGAGGTGGGTGGAGAGACGTATGGACAGGCGGCAGTACGGCGAGGGCGGGCGCTCACGGGCGGGATCACCGGCACGTACCGCGCCCCTGCCACGCCCAGCCTCCCCGAGCCCCCACCAGGCCCGGACCGGGTCGGACGCCACGCCCAGGACGCCCGCCGAGATGGCGGCGATCCAGCGCACGGCCGGCAACCGGGCGGCGTCCGTGACCGTGCAGAGGGTGGGGGAGTCGAGCACGAGCGCGCCTCCCGCCGCCGAGGAGTCCGGCCGGGAGGACCAGGGCTCGGCCGTGATCACGCGGCTGAGCCGGTCGATCGAGGGCCATGTCGTCGTGGCGAAGATGAAGGTGAACCCCCTGGCGCCGGGCACGTGGTGGCCGGAGCACTGGATGTCGGAGGGGCCCGCGCGCCTGAAGCGCACCCTGGAACGGCGGGTGATCAGCGGCGAGCTGTTCGGCGCCCAGGACCTGGAGGACATCAGGACGCTCTCCGAGCTGAACCCTCGGTGGCTCGCGAAGGTGGGTATCGGCACCTTCAAGGAGTCCGAGGACTACATCAAGGGCGACCACAAGGACTGGCTGCGGAACCTTCCGGGCAAACGCATCCTCGCCGCGACCCTGGCCTTCCAGCAGAACGCGCCGGGCACGCGCGCGGCGGGCGCGCCCACCCCGATCGCCCCGGACTACACCCTCGGCCGTTTCATGACCACCAAGGCTCCCGGAGTCCCGGACGAGGAGAAGCAGCCCCTGCGGGCCGAGCGGGACGAGCAGATACGGCAGACCGCCGTCGACACCCTGCACCCGGCCGGACTCCCGCCCGAACGCCGCCACCCCGACGTGGACAAGCCCGAGACGGTGAAGCACGCGGCGAAGGACGCGAAGGCCCGTGACGTCTTCACCTCCGTCCTGCTCCTGCTGCAGCACGGGCTGAAGACCTACGACCCGCGGGAGGGCGTGGCCGCGCATGTCGACTACCGCGAGGGTGACGTCGTGCGGGCGCTCGCCCACGGCGGCCGCGTCAACATCCGCATCCCCGCCCTGCGCGCGGGCGAGTCGTCCCAGTCGTTGACGGACTTCCTGGGCGTCACGGACCAGGGCCGACGCGCGGGGTTCGTCGACAAGCGCGACTTCGCCACGCACCGCACCGCCATCGAGAAGAACAAGAAGGGGGGCGAGCCGGGCAAGTTCCAGGAGAAGGGCGGCATCGGCGCGTCCGTCACGAACTATCTGACGCCGGCTGTGCCCCATGTCGGGCCCGAGCGTCCGCAGCTCATGGGCATGGACATCTCCGGCGGCGGGTTCGGCTCGCGGGACTGGAACGGCGACGTGGTCCTGCCGAACGGCTCGTACGGCCACATGCTGCTGATTCTCACCCCGCCCACCGCCGCCAAGGACGGCTCCCTGCTGGTCGGCATCGAGACGATCAAACCCCATGCCGAGAGCCCGGTCGGTTATGTGCACAACGCCCGGTCCACCGAGGCCACGGCCAACCCCGAGTCGGTCCTGCACGGTCACAAGGGGGACAAGGTCGGCAGCGGCGGGCTGAAGCACAACGAGCGACTGGTGGAGCTGCGGGAGCTGGGGAAGGCCCAGGGAAGCGGGGACTGGCGCGCGTTCCTGGACCAGATCAAGCGGGAGTGGCTCGACGAGCTGGAGAAGAACAAGGACGACGTCGCCGAGCAGCGGAAGATGTACGAGCGGCTCGTCGGCCGGCGGCAGCACTTCTACGAGCAGACCGAGCAGACCGAGCAGACCGAGTAGCCCGATTGCATGGATGGGCATGGATGGGCATGGCGAAGGCGGCGGCCCCGGGGATCGGGGGGCCGCCGCCTTCGCGTATGCGGGTGCCGTGTGGCTCCGGTGGTGACCGGTGGGCCGCTCAGTACCAGTTGTGGGCCTGCCAGAAGTTCCAGGCGGCGGCCGGGCTGCCGTAGCGGGAGTTCATGTAGTCAAGACCCCACTTGATCTGGGTGGCCGGGTTCGACTTCCAGTCGGCACCGGCGGCCGACATCTTCGAGCCGGGCAGGGCCTGGACCAGGCCGTAGGCGCCGGAGGAGGAGTTCGTCGCGCTGGGGTTCCAGCCGCTCTCGTGCTCGACGATCTTGCTGAAGGCACTGAACTGCGCGGCGTCCGGGATCATCTGGTGCGCGATCGCCTGGGCGGAGGAGGCCTGGCCGGTGGCGGCCTGAGCGGGGCTCGCGGCGAGGACCATGCCGGTGGCGGCGGCAGCCACGGCGGCGGTGGTGAGGACCTTCTTCGGGGAAGCGGCGATGTTGCGGATGAAGGAGACGGACACGCGGAGAACCTCTCTTAGGAAACAGGGCGGTCGCGGTGCGCCGTGACCACACGACGTGTGGTGGGGGCGTACATCGGCGCCGCGACCCGGGTGGGTTCGTGGCGCCTTGCGACTGCTTCAGAGAAACAGGCTCAGGGGGGTGTCCGCAATGACCCCTTTTACTAGTGGTGGTCGCATCTGGGGGAAACGTGCCTCGTGTGACCTGGGTCTCAAACCCCAGGTCAGAGGGGTTGACGACGCGTGCATGCCACGCCTTTGGCGCTACTAGCGCGCGTCGTATGTGACGTGGGTCCTATGGGGTGCTTCACCCCGCGGCTGGCGGAAGGTGCGCGGGTGACTACGGAGCGCGTCCGGGTGGTGTGACCTGGGCCGCACGTCACCGGGGTTCGAAGGTGACCGGGGTCTCAAAGGCGGCCCGCCGCGTCGCCCTGCGCAGCGCCTTGAGGAGGGGCGCGCCGAGCGCGAGGGTCAGGACGACGGTGACGACGGCCCGGCCCAGGTCCCAGCCGAGGGAGGTGGCCAGGCAGTAGGCGAGGAAACGGGCCAGGTTGGCGGTCACGTCGGCATGCGGGTCGAAGGCGACGTTCGAGGCCAGCGCGCCCATGAAGGGCCAGCCGGCCAGGTTCATGACCGTGCCGTACGCGAACGCGGCGCAGAACCCGTACGCCGCGAGCAGGGCGAGTTCCCCGCGCCCCCGCAGTTGGTCGGGGCCCGGCAACAGCCCGGCACCCATCGTGAACCAGCCCATCGCGAGCATCTGGAACGGCAGCCACGGACCCACCCCGCCCGTGAGCAGCGCGGAGGAGAACATGGTCACGGACCCGAGCACGAACCCGAACCCCGGTCCGAGCACCCGGCCGCTCAGCACCATCAGGAAGAACATCGGCTCGATCCCGGCCGTCCCGGCACCGATCGGCCGCAGCGCGGCGCCGGTCGCGGCCAGCACCCCGAGCATGGCCACCGCCTTCGGGCCGAGCCCGGACTCGGAGATCGTCGCCGTGACGACGGCGACGAGCAGCACCAGCAGGCCCGCGAACAGCCAGGGCGCGTCCTGCGCGTGCGCGGCGACCTGCGAGGTGGGATCGGCGAAGAGCGGCCAGCCGAACCCGGCGACCCCGACGGCGCTCACGAGGCAGAGGGCGGCGAGGGAGCGGGGTCCGAGGCGGACGGCTCTGGTCCGGACCTCCGGTGTCGTCATGCGAGGGCCTCCCTGACCTGGGTGACCGTGAGCCACGGCTGCGGCGCGAGCACCTTCGTGATCTGGGGGGCGAAGGACGGGGAGGCGACGACCACCTCGGCCGTGGGGCCGTCGGCGACGATCTCGCCGTCCGCGAGGACGACGACACGGTGCGCGAGCTCGGCGGCGAGTTCCACGTCGTGGGTGGCCAGGACGATCGCGTGACCCTCGGCGGCCAGTCCGCGCAGGACCGTGACCAGACGGGCCTTCGCCGCGTAGTCCAGGCCGCGGGTCGGTTCGTCGAGGAGCAGGAGCGGGGGGCGGGCCGTCAGGACGACGGCCAGCGCGAGCGCCAGCCGCTGCCCCTCCGACAGGTCACGGGGGTGGGTGTCGTCCCCGATGCCCGGCAGCAGTTCCGACACCAGCGCCCGGCAGGTACCGGGCTCGGCCCCCGCGTCCTCGTCGGCCGCCGCGCACTCGGCGGCGACCGTGTCGGCGTACAGCAGGTCGCGCGGTTCCTGCGGTACGAGACCCACCCGGCGTACGAGGTCCCGTGGTGCCGTCCGGTGCGGGACCGCGCCCCCGACCAGGACCGAACCGGCCGCCGGTCGGACCAGCCCGACCAGCGTGCCGAGGAAGGTGGACTTCCCGGCCCCGTTGCGGCCCATCAGCGCGATGATCTCGCCGGGGGCGGTGAGGAGGTCGACGCGCCGGAGCGCCTCGACGCGGCCGTGGCGGACGGCGAGGGCCTCGATCGAGGCAGGGGCCGTCGCCCGTGGAACCGTCGCCCGCGGGGCTGTCGGCTGCGAGGCCCTCGGTCGCCGGGTTGTCGGCTGCGGGGTCCTCGGCTCGGGGACGAGTTCCGTGAGCCGCTCCCGCAGGGACCCCGCCCTGCGCCGCGCGTCGCGCACCGTGAGGGGGAGCGGGGACCAGTCGGCCAGCCGGCCCAGGTCCACCACCGGCGGGTACACCGGGGAGACGGCCATGATCTCGGTCGGGGTGCCGAGCACCGGCGCGGCGCCCGGGGACGGGAGCAGGGCGACCTGGTCGGCGTACTGGATGACCCGTTCGAGGCGGTGTTCGGCCATGAGGACGGTCGTGCCGAGGTCGTGGACCAGGCGTTGCAGGACGGCGAGGACCTCCTCGGCGGCGGCCGGGTCCAGGGCCGAGGTGGGCTCGTCGAGGACCAGGACGCGCGGGTGGGGGGTCAGGACCGAGCCGATGGCGACGCGCTGCTGCTGGCCGCCGGAGAGCGTGGCGATCGGGCGGTCGCGGAGGTCCGCCAGGCCCAGCAGGTCCAGGGTCTCCTCGACGCGGCGGCGCATCACGGCCGGCGCGAGGCCCAACGACTCCATGCCGTAGGCGAGTTCGTCCTCGACCGTGTCCGTCACGAAGTGGGACAGCGGGTCCTGGCCCACCGTGCCGACCACGTCCGCGAGCTCGCGCGGCTTGTGGGTGCGGGTGTCTCGTCCGGCGACCGTGACCCGGCCGCGCAGGGTGCCGCCCGTGAAGTGCGGCACGAGACCGGAGACCGCGCCGAGCACGGTCGACTTGCCGACACCGGAGGGCCCCACCAGCAGGACGAGTTCACCCTCCGGGACCTCGAAGTCCACGCCCTGGACGGTGGGTTCGACAGCTCCGTCGTACGTCACGGAGACATCCTCGAAGCGGATCATGAGGGGTCCTTGGGGGTGGAGGGTTCCCGCGCGTGGGGTGTCGGGGCCACGAAGGCGGGGAGCAGGCCGAGCAGGATCGCCGCCGCGGGCCAGAGGGGCAGGGCGGGGGCGGTCAGCGGGAGGACACCGGGGCTCAGGGCCGAGGCGTCGTACGTGGCGGAGACGATCAGTCCGGCGGCGACCGCGGCTCCGGAGCCCGTCACCAGCCAGGCCCGTACGCCCCACACGTCCGGGCGGTAGCGCGTGCGGACCGAGCGGCGCCCGCCCAGCCACAGCCCGCCGAGCGCCGCGGCCACTCCGGCGAGCAGCACGGGCAGGCCGTAGGTGCCGCCCTCGGCGGTCAGCACTCCGTACGTCCCCGCGCAGACGCCGAGCAGACCGCCCAGCGTCAAGGCGGTGGTCGTACGGCGGACGGCGGGCGGTACCTCGGCGGTGCGGCCGTAGCCGCGGGCGTCCATCGCCGCCGCGAGGGCGACCGAACGCTCCAACGCGCCCTCCAGGACCGGGAGTCCGACGTGCAGCAGGCCACGCAGGCCACGGTCGGGGCGGCCACGCAGACGGCGGGCGGCGCGCAGCCGTTGGACGTCCGCGATCAGGTTCGGCGCGAAGGTGAGCGCGACGACCACCGCGACGCCCGCCTCGTACAGGGCGCCCGGGAGCGACTTCAGCAGCCGTGCCGGGTTCGCGAGGGCGTTCGCCGCGCCGACGCAGATGAGGAGCGTGGCCAGTTTCAGGCCGTCGTACAGCGCGAAGAGCAGGCCCTCGGCGGTGACCCGGCCGCCGACACGGATGCCCTGGGCCCAGTGGGGGAGGGGGAGTTCGGGGAGGGTGACCAGGAGGTGGGTGCCGGGAATGGGGGAGCCGAGGAAGACGGCGAACGCCAGCCGGATGCCGAGGACGGCGATGCCGAGTTTGGCGAACGCGGTGTAGGAGCGGGCCCAGGGGGCGTCGGTCCGGCGGGCGCCCACCACATAGCCGGCCACGGCTATGAGGAGGGCGAGCAGGAGGGGGTTGGTGGTGCGGGAGGCGGCGGTTCCCAGGCCCAGGGCCCAGATCCACCAGGCTCCTGGGGGGAGGGCGTTGGAACGGTGTGCCTTCGGCGCGCGTGCCATCGTCGGTCGCCGTGCTCAGGGCCGGCGGCGGCGGGTCTGCCAGACCGCCGCCCCGCCGAGCGCGGCGACCGCGACGACTCCCGCGAGCAGGCCGAGTGACGGGCCGTGCCGGTCCGGCGCGGACTCGGCGTCGGTGTTGGCCTTCTTGGTGGCGGAAGGCGTGGTGCGTGACGTCGTGACCTGGTCGCCGCAGCCCTTACCCGGGTAGCCCGCGATGGCGCACAGGAGGGCGTTGGTGTCGTAGCGGAGGGGCTTGGCGACCGTCGCGAGCGCCTCGGCCGTGGTCGCGTCGGCGGGGACGCGGGCGCAGACCGTCCGCGGTGCGGGCGGCGTCTCGCCGCCCGGGGCGTCCGCGGTCGTGCCGGAGTCGATGACGAGGGCCACCCGCTTGTGGCCCGCCTGGGCGGGCGTCTTCGCGCAGATGGACGCGAAGTCGGCGTGGCCGCGCGGCTTGGAGGCGTCCTGCGAGTCCGCGCTCACCGCGAAACGGAACCCCTGTACGTCGCCGTCGGACGGTCGCGCGGTCGACGGGCCCTGCGTCGCGTACGTCCACTTCCCGCCGGTCAGGTCCCAGAACGACCAGTAGCGGTAGCCGACGGCTCGGGCCTGTCCCGCGCCGCCGAGTATGAGCAGGAGCAGGGACAGGACCAGTGCGCACGTCCGACGGCGGCTCACGGCTGCTGCTTCTTGTTGCGGGCGCTGATCAGGAAGCCGATGCCGATGCCGCCGACGAGACCGACGCCGATGATCCACCAGACGCTGACGCCGCCGTCGTCCTTCTTCTTCGCGGTGTCCGCGGCGGACGCGGACGCGGAGGCCGTGGGCTCGGCCGGGAGGGACGCGGGTGCGGGGCCGGTGGCGTTGAGCTGCTTGACGAGGTCCTGGCCGCCGAAGTCGCGCGGGTCGAACGTCGCCGCGTCGGCGGCGAGGACGAGCTGCGCGTACGCGGCGGGTCCGGCCTGCTCGGCCCACTGCGCGGAGTGGGTCTCCAGCCAGCGCATCGTGTCGGCCGCCTTGTCGCCGTGCCCGGCGGTCGCGAGCGCGACGACCGCGTCCGCCGTGTTGCCGTAGTCGGGCTGGTTCTTGGCGCCGGGCATCACCGACGTGAGGTGCTGGTCCTTGGTGAGCGCCTTGACGAGGTACGCGGCACCGTTCTGGGCCGCCTTCTCGGGGCTGTCGGCGGCCTTGCAGGAGAGGGGGTCGGCCACGGGCTTCAGGGGCTCACCGGCGAGGCCCTTGCCCAGGGCTGCGGCCACGGCCGCCGCCGTCGCGTCCGCGTTGGCCGCGAGCTTGCCCTTCTTGTCCGGCTGGTAGGCGAACGCGCCCCCGTCGGCCCCGCCGCACGGGATCGACAGCTTCACGAGGGCGTCGTACGGCGACTTGCCGTCCTTGGAGACGTCCGCCGGCTTGGTGCCCACCGCCGCCAGCGCCCCGATCACCACGGACGTGGAGTTCGCGTCGCTCGCGCCGCCCGCCGTGTAGCCCCAGCCGCCGTCCTTGTTCTGCACTGACTTCAGCCATGCGACGGCCTTGCCCGTCTCGCCGCCGTGGCCGCCGAGCGCGGCGAGGGCCTGCACGGCCGCCGAGGTGCTGTTGGTGTCGACCATCGTCTTGGCGTCGCACTTCGCCGACGCGTCGGCGCGGTACGCCGCGAACGCCCCGTTCGCGCACTGCTGCCCGGTCAGCCAGTCGACGGCCTTCGCCGCGGGCTTCACGCCGACGGTGTGCTGGGCGAGCAGCGCGAGGGACTGCCGCCAGACACCGTCGTAGGTGGGGTCGGAGGTGCCGTAGAGGCCGGAGGGTATCGCCGGGGCGGGCGAAGGCGAGGCGCCCTCGGCCACGGCGGCCGGGGCCAGGGCCGTACCGATCACTACGGTGGCGGCCAGTACCGCGGCGCTGCGGCGAACAATCATGACTCTCCCTGCGGAAGCCGGGCAGCACCGGGCGCAGGCTTGGCCCCGAGCGGCTCCGACCCCGTATCCCTCGACGGTGCCGGCCACCGGCAGGCTGCCGGTGGCACGAGCCGGTCACGTCCCGGACGAGGCGATCCGGCTCGCCACGCTTGTGGGTGGCTCACGATTGGGGCCTCCCCTGCTCAAGCGCAGTCGAGAGCTTGGGGAAGGGTCAGCGCCGGAATTGCACCGGCTTCTCCGCGTACGGGTGTGATGACGACCTGCTTACTGTACCGGCCCGTAGGAATCGCCTGAGGAGTGGCTGTGAGCGCCCCCTCGCGGGCCTATGCTGCGCTCGCGATGTGCTCTGTTCGAACACGTCGAAATTCGCCGGTCCCGGGGGGGACCTGGAGTCCAGGGGGGACACGAAGATGCGCGGCACCGTGGACGAGAGGGCTCAGTCGTGCCCGGAATGCAGCACTGAGGTGCGCACCGACCCGCGGTTCACGGCGTGGTGTGCGGCCTGCGGATGGAACGTGGATCCCGGCGAGCCGGAAGAGAGACCGGGGCGGCTGGAGGGACTGCGGCGGTCGCTGGCCCGGCAGCACGGGGAGGCACTGCTGGCCGAGGTGTCGACCGACGGCGCGCCGCGTCCGCGCCGCGATACGGCCGGCGTCCTGGCGTACGCCGTCGCGCTGGCCATCCACGGTGCCACGATCGCCCTGCTCGGCACGGGCATCCTGCTGGTGACACTCGGCTGGGGCACCGCTCTGCCGGTGGTCGGAGTGATCCTCCTCCTGCTGGCCTGGCTCCTTCGGCCCCGCTTCGGACGGCTGCCGGACGACGCGCCTGTGCTGCTCCGGGCCGAGGCGCCCCAACTGTTCGCCCTGGTCGATGAGATCGCCTCCGTCGTCGGTACGTCCGGGGTCCACGCCATCGCCCTGACGACCGACGTCAACGCGAGCGTGACCACCTACGGAGTGCGCCGACGCCGCCTGCTGACCATCGGGCTCGGGCTCTGGGAGATCACCACCCCGCAACAGCGGATCGCGCTGCTCGGACACGAACTCGGTCACTACGCCAACGGGGACGCCCGGCACGGACTGATCATCGCCAACGCGCTCCAGTCCCTCGCCACGTGGCGCTATCTGATGCGCCCGATCTCTCACCCCACCGTCCCCGAGATGGCGCTCAACGTGGTCTATCTGCTGCCCTACGGTGCCGCCCAGGGCCTGCTGATGCTGCTCGACCAGCTGACGATGCGCGCGAAACAACGCGCCGAGTACCTGGCCGACGCCGCCGCGGCCCGGGCCGGTTCCACCGAAGCCGCCGTGGCACTCATGGACCGCCTCCTCGTGACCGACTCGGCGGAGAGCCTGCTGCTGCGCATGTCCAACGCCGGCCAGGTGATCCGGACCCAGGACGCGGAGCGTCGCGAGCCGTGGCGCGATCTGTGGGACCAACTGGCCGCTCACGTGGACTCGATCCCCGCGCACGAGTACGAGCGCCAGCGCCGCGCCGGAGTCCTGCGCGGACACAGCGTCGACTCGACCCACCCACCGACCCACCTGCGCCGGGCCTGCCTGGTCGCCAGGCCCGCCGTGGCCGCCGCGGTGGTCGCGGACGACGAGCGACGGCATGCGCTCGACGCCGAGCTGGCCCCGGCCCGAGCCCGCCTCGCACGCCAGGTACTCGCCCGGTAGGAGATGCGTCGGTCACGGCACCGGTGCCGGAACCGTTGTCTCCGTGGGCTGGCACAGGACCAGGGCGAGATCGTCGGCGAGAGCGGTGCCGGTGTGGGCGAGCAGGCGGGCGTGCAGGGCTCGCAGGGCCTCGTCGGGGAGCGCCTCGCGCAGGGCGAGCGCCGCCTCGCCGAGGAGGGGGAAGGGGGCGCCCTGCGCGTCGCGGGCCTCGGTGAGGCCGTCGGTGTAGAGGAGCAGCCGGTCGCCGGGCTGGAGCCGTACGCGGTACTGGCGCGGATCGGGACCGAGGCCCAACGGCGGGGTGGGGACGAGGGGTTCGAGGAGTTCGATGCGGTGGCCGGAGCGCAGCGGGGGCGGATGGCCGCAGTTGACGAGCCGCACCTCGCCGGGCGCGAACTCGGCGAGCACCGCGGTGACGAAGTCCTCGGGGCCCAGTCCGGGCGTGAGGAGGGCGTCGAGTTCGGCGGTGAGGGTCGTCAGGTCGGGTGCGGCGTGGGCGAGTTCACGGAAGGCCGTGAGGGTGTCGGCGGCCAGCCGCAGCCCCTCGACGCCGTGGCCGCGTACGTCGCCGACGAGGACCCGCAGGCCGTACGGCGTCACCGCGACGTCGTACAGGTCGCCGCCGACGGCCGATTCGTGCGAGACGCTGTGGTACCGGGTACAGACCCGGGTGCCGTCGAAGGTACGGGAGATGGGCCGCAGGACCGCCGTCTGGGTGACCCGGGCCACCTCGCGGGCCCGCGCCAGCCGGTCGTGGAGGCGGTCGCGCTGCCGGGCCGCGTACACGGTGAGCGCGCAGCCGACGAGGAGTCCGCCCCAGCGGACGCCGAAGCCGGCGCTCGGCACCGCGCCGTCGCCGATCCCCATGGCCAGGCCCAGGACCGCCGACCAGCAGCACACCAGCACGGTGTGCCGGACGCCGAGCCGGGCGCAGGCCAGCAGCGGGCCGATGAGCAGCAGGGCGATGAGCGGCGGTACCCGGTCGAAGAGCAGATCCGGGACGGCGATCAGCAGACAGGTGACGAGCGGCGCGAGCAGCATCCGGTGTTCCCGCCGCTCCGGCCGATCCCACTGTTCTTGATGTCCTTGGTCGTGTTGGCGTTCTCGTCGATCTCGCTGCCCCTGCTCCCTCGTGCCCATCACCCGACGATCTCCGAACAGAGACCGCCGCATGCTCACCCACAGGGAGTTGATCGCATCTCGTCGAAAGGTGCCCGCAACTGTCGTGGTGCCGACGCCTTTCTGTCCGAGTTCCCGGACAGTCGCCGGAGCCGGTCATGATCCGTCCAGACTGGTCGCTGTGTCCGACGAAACGACCGAGCCGACGCATCCGACCGGCGGCGGCCCCGGCAATCTCCCGCCCGAGACGCACAGCTTCGTCGGACGGCGGGAGGAACTCCACTGGCTGGAGACGGAGTTGGGCCCCTCGGTGGGCATGCACCGGCTCCTGAGCGTCGTCGGCGTCGGCGGGGTCGGCAAGACCCGGCTCGCCCTGCGCGCCCTGGGCCGGGTCCAGGAGGCCTACCCCGACGGCGTCTGGCTGGTGGAACTCTCCCCCCTGCACACCGCGGGCCTGGTCGGCCTCGCCGTCGTGGAGGCGCTGCGGCTCACCGACCAGTCCACCGGCCCCGTCACCGAGGTGGTGGCCGAATGGGCCGAGGGTAAACGGCTGCTGCTCGTGCTCGACTCCTGCGAACACGTCCTCGCGGACTGCGCCGCACTCGTCGAGACCCTGCTGCCCGCCCTCCCCGGCCTGCGTGTCCTCGTCACCAGCCGCGAACCGCTCGGACTGCCCGGCGAACTCGTACTGCCCCTGGACCCGCTGCCGGTCGCCGACGAAGCGGTCACCCTGTTCGCCGACCGCGCCGCCATCACCGGGTTCACCCTCGACGACACCAACCGCCCCACCGTGGAGGCCGTCTGCCGCCGCCTCGACGGCATCCCGCTCGCCCTCGAACTCGCCGCCGCCCGCCTCTGCCAACTGTCCCTGGCCCAGCTCCACGGCAAGCTCGGCGAACGCCTGCCGTCCCGGCTCGACCTGCTCAGCGCCCCGCGTGACGGCGCCGGACCGCCACGCCACCAGACACTGCGCACGGCGATCGGCTGGAGCCACGAACTGTGCGCACCGCTGGAGCGGCTGCTGTGGGCCCGGCTCTCGGTGTTCGCGGGCGGCTTCTGCCTGGGCGCCGCCGAGGAGGTCTGCGCCGGCGGCCCGCTGCCCGCCGGACGGATCGCCGCACTGCTGGCCCGGCTCGTCGAGCAGTCCATCGTGCAGCGCCACCGCACCGACCCGGCCCGCTTCCGACTCCTCGACACCGTCCGGGAGTTCGGCGCCGACTGGCTGCGCGCCCTCGGCGAGGAACACGCCGTACGGCTGCGCCACCGCGACCACTTCCGGCGGCTGGTCCGCCAGGGATGGACCGAGTGGAACACCGGACGGCAGGTCGCCTGGTGCGAACGCACCCTCACCGAACACGCCAACCTGCGCGCCGCGATGGACTGCGCGCTCACCGACCCCGACCGCCGGATCGCCCTGGGGATGGCGGCCGACCTCGGCTTCCTGTGGCGGCACTGCGGGTCTCTGCGCGACGCCCAGCACTGTCTGGACCTCGCGCTCGCCGCCGACCCGCCGCCCGGACCCGACCGCACCCGCGCCCTGTGGGCACGCGGCGCGGTGGCGCTGCTCCAGGGCGACCTGGAGGTCGCGGCGGACTGGGCGGAGCGCTGCACGGACGCGGCGGACACCCAGGCCGACCCGGTGGCCGTGGTGGCCGCCGCGTATCTCACCGGGGGCCAGCTGGCGCTGAGCGGACGGCTGGGCGAGGCGATCGACGTACTGTCCGCCACGCCCCGACTGCCCATCAGACAGGACGGGTTCGGGGCCTCCCAGCTCCAGGTCCGGGTGGCGCTGTCCTTCTCGCACCTGCTGCGCGGCGACGACGACGGGGCGCGGACGGTGGCCGAGGAGGTGCGCGAGGCCAGCGTGGAGTGCGGGGAGTCGTGGGCGGGCGCCTTCGCCGACGGCATCGTCGCCCAGACGGACCTGGCCCGCGGCGAGGTCCGCGCCGCCGTCGACAACGCCCGCACCGCGCTCGCCGGGCACGGCCTGCTGCACAACACGGTCGGCGCGGCCATGGCGCTGGACGTCCTGGCCGCCGCGGTCGTCGCGGCCGGCGACGGCCCGCGCGCCGCCCGCCTCCTCGGCATCGGCGAACGCGTCTGGGAACTCACCGGCCGGGCCCAGATGGGCTCGCCCGACCTCCTCGCCACCCGCCGTTCCCACGAACTGCGCATCCGCGCCGAGATCGGCGACCGCGCTTACCGCGCGGCGTACGAGGAGGGGCTCGGGATGCCGTACGAGGAGGGGCTCGACTACGCGGCGGAGGGCCGCTGACGTGGGGTGGGGCCGCCGAAGGGCAGGAACAGGGTGCGGGTCGAGAGCAGCCAGGTCCCGTCGACCCGGCGGAAGGTGGCATCGTCGTCGTAGTGCCCGATGTTCACCGAGGTCGAGACGGTGGACGAAGTCGAGGACGAGACGCTCGCAGGCGCGCTCGGCGAGACGTGCTTCCAGGGGGTCCAAGAGCCGTTGCCATCAGCTCGGTTCCCGCCGTCTCCCACGCACTACAACGCCACGTACGTCACCGGATCGCTCCCTGGCACCGCCTCCGCCCGGCCCAGTTTCACCAGGCGGCGCACATGGGCCTCGGCCTCCGACACCGCGATGTTGCGGGAGGTGAAGGGGATCTGTTCCCAAGGGCGGTTCCACTCCATGCGCTCGGCGAGCTGCCAGGCGGTGAGCGGGGTCGACAGCAGGGCGAGCAGGCCGGTGAGCCGGTCCTCGTGGTGTGCGAGCAGCTCCCGTACGCGGCCGGGCGCGTCGGTGAAGGCGTGCTGGTGGGCCGGGAGTACCTCGGCCGGGTTCAGCCGGCCGACGCGCTCCAGGGCGTCCAGATAGTCGCCGAGGGGATCGGCGATGGTGGCGTCGTCGGGATCCTCGTACAGGCCGATGTGCGGGGTGATCTTCGGGAGCAGGTGGTCGCCGGAGAAGAGGCGGCCGTTGCCGGGGAGAGCGGCCGGGTGCGTCTCCTCCAGGTGGAGGCAGACGTGGCCGGGCGTGTGGCCCGGGGTCCAGATCGCACGCAGGCGGCGGCCCGCCAGGTCGAGGAGCTCGCCGGGGACGATCTCACGGTCCGGGAGCGCGGGGGCGAAGGCGGGCAGGCCGGTGGAGAGCCGGGCCGTGCGGGCCGCGCGCAGCAGGGCCACGTGCTCCTCGGGGGCGCCGGAGGACGCCAGCTTGTCCGCCATGTAGGAGAACCAGCGCTCGGGCCGGTTCTCCCGGGTCCGCCGCACGATCGCGGTGTCCAGCGCGTGCATCGCGATCCATGCCCCGGAGGCCTCCCGCACCTTGCCCGACAGACCGTGGTGGTCGGGGTGGTGGTGGGTGATGACCACGCCGTGCACCTCGGCGACGGAGACGCCGCAGGCGGTGAGCCCGGCGGCGAGGGCGTCCCAGGAGGCCGGGTCGTCCCAGCCGGTGTCGATCAGCACGGGGCCCAGGTCGGTGTCGACGAGATGGACCAGCGTCGTGCCGAGCGGGTTGTCCGGGATGGGGACCCTGATCGACCGTACGCCCCCGCCGTGATCGGTCACCTGCGTCATGGGTTCCCACCAATCGCCGTGTTCTCGCCACTATAACTAGAACCGATTCCATTGGGTGCTCAAACCAACCGTTCTGTGGGCGGTGTGTGCGTCGGTGCGCGCGTCATGGGTCCGGCCCGTGGACTCCGTCGACCGGAGCTGGTATCAGTTCTCATATCTGATGAAGCGTCAGAAACCAGGGAGGCGGTCGGTCATGACCGAGCTCGTGGAGCACGGACAGCTGTTCATAGGCGGGGAGTTGACGGACCCCCTGGGCAAGGACGTCATCGAGGTGATCTCGCCGCACACCGAGGAGGTCATCGGACGCGTCCCGCACGCGTCGACCGAGGACGTGGACCGGGCGGTCGCCGTCGCGCGCCGGGCGTTCGACGAAGGACCCTGGCCCCGGATGAGCCTCGACGAGCGGATCGAGGTCGTCACCCGGATCAAGGACGGGATCGCGGTACGGCACGAGGAGATCGCTCGGGTCATCTCCTCCGAGAACGGCTCCCCGTACTCCTGGAGCGTCCTCGCGCAGGCCCTCGGCGCGATGATGGTGTGGGACGCGGCGCTCACGGTCGCGCGGAACTTCACGTACGAGGAGACACGCGACGGCGTCCTCGGGCGGATCCTCGTGCGGCGCGAGCCGGTGGGCGTGGTCGCGGCCGTGGTGCCGTGGAACGTGCCGCAGTTCGTGGCGGCCGCCAAGCTCGCGCCCGCGCTGCTGACCGGCTGCACGGTCGTACTGAAGCCGTCGCCCGAATCGCCGCTGGACGCCTATCTGCTGGGCGAGATCGCGAAGGAGGCCGGGCTGCCGGAGGGCGTCCTGTCGATCCTGCCCGCCGACCGCGAGGTCAGCGAGTACCTGGTCGGACACCCCGGCATCGACAAGGTCTCCTTCACCGGATCGGTCGCGGCCGGCCGGCGCGTGATGGAGGTCGCCTCGCGCAACCTCACCCGTGTGACGCTGGAGCTGGGCGGGAAGTCGGCGGCGGTGGTCCTGCCGGACGCGGACCTCGCCACCGCCGTCCCCGGGATCGTCTCGGCGGCCTGGATGAACAACGGGCAGGCGTGCGTCGCGCAGACCCGGATCCTGCTGCCGCGCTCGCGCTACGACGAGTTCGCGGACGCCTTCGCCGCGGCGGCGGGCGCGCTGGTCGTCGGGGACCCGCTGGACCCGGCCACCCAGGTCGGTCCGCTGGTCGCCAGGCGCCAGCAGCAGCGCAACCTCGACTACATCCGCATCGGCCAGGAGGAAGGCGCCAAGATCCTCACGGGCGGTGGCCGTCCGCACGGGCTCGACCGGGGCTGGTACGTCGAGCCGACCCTCTTCGGAGACGTCGACAACTCCATGCGGATCGCTCGGGAGGAGATCTTCGGGCCGGTGATCTGCCTCCTCCCGTACGGCGACGAGGAGGAGGCCGTGAAGATCGCCAACGACTCCGACTACGGGCTGAGCGGCAGCGTCTGGACGGCGGACGTCGCGCACGGCATCGACGTCGCGCGGCAGGTCCGTACCGGCACGTACTCCGTGAACACCTTCAGCCTCGACATGCTCGGCCCCTTCGGCGGCTACAAGAACTCGGGGCTGGGGCGGGAGTTCGGGCCCGAAGGGTACGGCGAGTTCCTTGAGCACAAGATGATCCACCTGCCGGCCGGCTGGGAGGCCTGAGGATGGGTGACCGCTGGGGGGTCGAGGTCGACCGCTCCGTCTGCATCGGCTCCGCCCAGTGCGTCCACCGCGCCCCGGAGGCCTTCCGGCTCGACACCGCCATGCAGTCGCATCCGGCCGAGGCGGAGACCGACGCGAACGAGAAGATCCTGGAGGCGGCGGAGAGCTGTCCGGTGGAGGCCATCATGATCACGCTGCTGGGCAGCGGGGAGCCGGTGTTTCCACCGGAGGACTGAGGTGGGGCGCGATGTCGAAAAAAAGTACCTCTTTGGGTGGTTTCATTCGGCTGTAGGCGTTCTATGCTGGTAGTGGCCTACGAGGCGAGTGAGGGAGTTCAACCGGAGTAGCCGACTTTGGCGAGAGGCAGCAACTTCCGCCGGGGCCGACGTCGACGGTCGGGCTGAGAGGCCTGAAGGTAGTAGTCGGACCGGAAGGCGACCTCCATTACCTGATCCGGACCATGCCGGCGAAGGGAACCCGTCTCGTAGGTTTTCACGTGCCTTCGTGCACCGGCCCTTCGTGCACCAAGCATGCCTAGGGCTTCTCGGTCGGCTCCGTCAGGTCGATCAGGCGGCACACCGTCTCGATGTCGATCTTGACCTGGGCGATGGAGGCGCGGCCGGAGAGCCAGGTGATCAGGGCCGAGTGCCAGGTGTGCTCGATGACCCGGACCGCGGAGAGCTGGGCGGGGCTCGGGTCGTCCAGCCCCATCGCGTCCAGGATGATCACCGTGGTCTGCCGGGACACCTGGTCGACCTCGGGGCTCACACTGCGGTCCGCGAAGGTCAGCGCGCGGACCATGGCGTCCGCGAGGTGCGGCTCGCGCTGCAGGGCGCGGAAGGCCCGCATCAGCGTCTCCGCCACCCGCTCCGCCGCCGTGTCCCCGGCCGGCGGCTTCTTGCGGAGGGTGCCGTGCATGTGCTCCAACTGGTCCTGCATGGTGGCGACCAGCAGATGGACCTTCGAGGGGAAGTAGCGGTACAGCGTGCCGAGGGCGACCTGCGAGGACTCTGCGACCTCGCGCATCTGCACGGCGTCGAAGCCGCCCCGGCTGGCCAACTGCGCGCTCGCGTGCAGGATCCGGCGGCGGCGTGCCTCCTGCCGCTCGGTGAGCGGGGGAGAGGCCGGCTGCGCGGCGGGTCGCGCGGACTTGGCTTCCACCTTGACTTCCGCAGGCATGGGTCCCGTTCCGTGGTTCAGCTGGAGGAGCGACGAGACAGCATGGCAGACACTTCCGTGGGTCAGAACACATCCGTCATGTCATCCGCTCCGACGCTTCCGTCGTGGCGCGGATCACCTGATCCACTGCTCACAGAGACGCTACCTGCCGGTAGATTCAGTGCTCCTCGAACGATCAAGTCTGAAACTTGTTCTAGATTAGCGTCCCGGCGTAATCTCGCGGGAAAGTGCAGGGAGAAGGGGGCCGTAAGTGACCGCTGAGGCCATGGAGGCGGGCCCCGGAGCGGGCGCGGCCACCAACGGTGACGGACCGTTGCGCATCGCGCTCCTCACGTACAAGGGGAACCCGTTCTGCGGCGGTCAGGGCGTGTACGTACGGCACCTCTCGCGCGAACTGGCCCGCCTCGGCCACCGGGTCGAGGTCATCGGATCCCAGCCGTACCCCGTGCTGGACGAGAACCTCCCCGAGCTGAGCCACAACCTCACCCTCACGGAACTGCCCAGCCTCGACCTGTACCGCCAGCCGGACCCCTTTCGCACCCCGAAGCGCGAGGAGTTCCGCGACTGGATCGACGCGGTCGAGGTCGGCACGATGTGGACCGGCGGCTTTCCCGAACCCCTGACCTTCTCCCTGCGCGCCCGCCGCCATCTGCGTGCCCGGCGCGGGGACTTCGACGTCGTGCACGACAACCAGACGCTCGGGTACGGGCTGCTGGGCGACGTCGGCGCGCCGCTGGTCACCACCATCCACCACCCCATCACCGTCGACCGCCAGTTGGAGCTCGACGCCGCCGAGGGGCGCAGACGCCGCGCGTCCGTACGCCGCTGGTACGCCTTCACGCGCATGCAGAAGCGTGTCGCGCGCCGTCTGCCGTCCGTGCTCACCGTCTCCGGCAGCTCGCAGCAGGAGATCGTCGACCATCTGGGCGTCGCCCGGGACCGTGTCCACGTCGTGCACATCGGCGCGGACACCGACCTCTTCTCGCCCGATCCGTCCGTGCCGCAGGTGCCGGGCCGGATCGTCACCACGTCCAGCGCGGACGTGCCCCTCAAGGGGCTCATCCACCTCGTCGAGGCCCTCGCCAAGGTGCGCACCGAGCACCCCGGCGCGCATCTCGTCGTCGTGGGCAAGCGTGCCGAGGACGGGCCGGTCGCCCAGGCCATAGAGCGCTACGGCCTCGAGCGCGCCGTCGAGTTCGTCAAGGGCATCTCGGACGCGGAGCTCGTCGACCTCGTACGCTCCGCCGAGGTCGCCTGCGTGCCCTCCCTGTACGAGGGGTTCTCCCTGCCCGCCGCCGAGGCGATGGCCACGGGGACGCCGCTGGTGGCCACCACCGGCGGGGCGATCCCGGAGGTCGCCGGACCCGACGGCGAGACCTGCCTCGCGGTTTCGCCCGGCGACTCCGGGGCGCTGGCCGCCGCGCTGAGCCGGGTGCTGGGCGACCCGGAACTCGGGGCACGGCTCGGCTCCGCCGGGCGCGCGCGGGTACTGGACCGCTTCACCTGGGCCCGCGCCGCCGAGGGCACGGTGGCCCACTACCGCGAGGCCATGGCCCTCTCCCACGCTCGGCTCCGCTCGCGCGGGGGGACCCTCGTCGCGCCGGGTACCGCCCTGACGGGCGCTGCGGCCCCGGACACGCAGGCGTCCGCCGTGGCGGCGGCCTCCGCCCGCGAGGCCGCCACGGCGGACGCCCCCGCCCCGGCAGCCGTCGCCACGGTCGGTGCGGGCGCTGTCTCCACCCCCGGCGCCGGCTCCACCACCGGCCCCGCAGGGACCCCTGGCCCCGTAGATTTCGGCCCGGCGACGGGCGTCACCCCCACCTCCGATCGTGAAAGCAGGGCCACGTGCTGACCGTCGACTTCTCCCGGTTCCCGCTCGCCCCGGGCGACCGCGTACTGGACCTCGGATGCGGTGCCGGCCGGCACGCGTTCGAGTGCTACCGGCGCGGCGCCCAGGTCGTCGCGCTGGACCAGAACGGCGAGGAGATCCGCGAGGTCGCCAAGTGGTTCGCGGCGATGAAGGAGGCGGGCGAGGCCCCGGCCGGCGCCACCGCGACCGCGATGGAGGGCGACGCGCTCGCGCTGCCCTTCCCCGACGCGTCCTTCGACGTCGTGATCATCTCCGAGGTCATGGAGCACATCCCGGACGACAAGGGCGTCCTCGCCGAGATGGTGCGCGTGCTGAAGCCGGGCGGGCGCATAGCGATCACCGTGCCGCGCTACGGACCGGAGAAGGTCTGCTGGACCCTGTCCGACGCGTACCACGAGGTCGAGGGCGGCCACATCCGCATCTACAAGGCGGACGAACTGCTGGGCAAGATGAAGGAGGCCGGGCTCAAGCCGTACGGCACCCATCACGCCCACGCCCTGCACAGCCCCTACTGGTGGCTGAAGTGCGCGTTCGGCGTCGACAACGACAAGGTGCTGCCCGTGCGGGCGTACCACAAGCTGCTGGTCTGGGACATCATGAAGAAGCCCCTGGCCACCCGGGTCGCCGAGAACGCGCTGAACCCGCTGATCGGCAAGAGCTTCGTGGCGTACGCGACCAAGCCCCACCTGCCCCTCGACGCCGCCGCGGTGGACGCTTCGTGACCACGCCCCGGACAGAACACCTCGTCCTGCCCGGGGTCCTCACCGCCGAGGAGGCCGCCGCCACGGTGCGGGCCATCCTCGGGGTGCAGCGACCCGACGGCGCCATACCGTGGTTCCGCGGGCACCACCTCGACCCGTGGGACCACACCGAGGCGGCCATGGCACTGGACGCGGCGGGGGAGCACGAGGCGGCCGAGCGGGCGTACGACTGGCTGGCCCGGCACCAGAACCAGGACGGATCCTGGTACGCGGCCTACGCCGACGGGGACGCGGACGACGTCACCGACCGCGGCCGCGAGACCAACTTCTGCGCCTACATCGCGGTCGGCGTCTGGCACCACTACCTCGCGACCGGCGACGACACCTTCCTCGACCGGATGTGGCCCGCGGTCTACGCGGCCGTGGAGTTCGTGCTGCGCCTCCAGCAGCCCGGCGGGCAGATCGGCTGGAAGCGCGAGGACGACGGCACGGCGGTCGAGGACGGCCTGCTGACCGGGAGTTCGTCCATCCACCACGCGCTGCGCTGCGCGCTCGCCATCGCCGAGCAACGCGAAGAGCCGCAGCCCGACTGGGAGTTGGCGGTCGGCGCGCTGCGGCACGCGATCCGCAGGCACCCCGAGCGGTTCCTCGACAAGGACCGCTACTCGATGGACTGGTACTACCCGGTGCTCGGCGGCGCGTTGACCGGCGCCGAGGCCGAGGCCCGGATAGCGGAGGGCTGGGACCGGTTCGTGGTTCCGGGGCTCGGCGTGCGCTGTGTGGTGCCCAACCCGTGGGTGACCGGCGGTGAGTCGGCCGAACTCGCCCTGGCGCTGTGGGCCGTGGGCGAGTCCGACCGTGCTCTGGAGATCCTCCAGTCCATCCAGCACCTGCGCGACCCGAAGACGGGCCTCTACTGGACGGGCTACGTCTTCGACGCCCGGACGATCTGGCCCGAGGAACTCACCAGCTGGACGGCCGGCTCGCTGCTCCTCGCCGTCGCCGCGCTCGGCGGCGACGAGGCGACCTGCGCGGTCTTCGGCGGCGAGCGCCTGCCGCTGGGCCTCGACGCGGAGTGCTGCTAGGACCTGTCCGGCCCCTGGGCTCAGTCCGGCCCTGGGCCCAGTCCGGCCTGGGGCCTGTCGGCAGCGCTGCGGGGGCGGCTCAGTGGCGGTGCATGCGGTTGGCGATGGCGTGGCCGACGAAGAGGTACACGACGGCGGCCAGGCCGTAACCCGCGACCACGCGAGCCCACGCCCTGTCGAAGGTGAACAGGTCGCGGGACCAGCCGGCCAGCCAACTCGCCACGTTGTGGACGAACTGGACCAGGTCGTTGGCCCGGTTCGCGTCCAGGAGGTACATCAGGATCCACAGGCCGAGGATGACGGCCATCACGTCGGCGACGATCGCGACGACCGTGCCCGCTTGGTTGGAACCGTTGCGATATCGAGGGGACATGACCTCCGGGTTGCCGCGTATCCGCGGATGAAACCCCTGGGGGACGGAACCCGAACGCCTCGCCCGAGTGGCGCAGCGGCCGTGTTCGGGTGAGCCTGCTGGAAGAGCCGTGTCTCCCGGAAACCGGGAGAACCGTTCCCTTCCCGGGAGGACACCGTGCCCGTACCGATACGGCGCCTCGCTGTGGCGCTCACCGTCTGTTGCGCCCTGCTCGCCGGCGCCACGGCCTGCGGCAGTGGCGGCAACGCGACCAAGAACACCGCCGCCGTCGTGGCGGCCGCCACCCCGTCCAGCAGCAGCACCGTGGAGAAACAGAAGCTCTCCAAGACCCGCTTCGTGGCGAACGCGGGCCTGGCCGCCGGAGCCACCTACCAGTGGATCGTGAAGCCCTGGAAGGCCGGCAAGTTCAAGAAGGGCGCCAAGGGCCGCAGGACCGCCCTGATCAAGGCGGCCCTCGCCGGCACGTTCGCGTACAACCGGCTCAAGGCCGCGAAGAGGAACGCCGAGGGCGACCCCACCCTCTCCAAGGCCCTCGCCCCGCTCAGCGCCGGCATCGACTCCCTCAAGAGCCTGCCGTCCAAGCTCCGCAAGGGTGAGTCGACGGACGCGACCGTGGGCTCGTTCGGCGACATCATCAACAAGGTGAAGGACGCGGGCAAGAGCGCGGGCGCCCCGGTCACCGACAAGGTGCCGTCGGCCTCGCAGCTGTCCGGCGGCTGAGCCCGCCCGCCCTACCGTTCCCAGGAGTCGAGCCCGGCGAGGACCGTGCCGCGGCTAGGAGTTGAGCTCGGCGAGGACCCGTAGCGTGTGAGGGTCCGGTGACAGGACCAGCAGGTCCGTCACCGGGCCCTTGCGCCACAACTCCAGCCGCTCGGCGATGCGTTCACGTGGTCCGACGAGGGAGATCTCGTCGGCGAACGCGTCCGGGACGGCGAGCACCGCCTCCTGGCGGTGTCCGGCGAGGAACAGCTCCTGGATGAGCCGGGCCTCCTCCTCGTACCCCATCCGTGCCATCAGATCGGCGTGGAAGTTGCGCGCCGCGTGCCCCATCCCGCCGATGTAGAAGCCGAGCATCGCCTTCACGGGCAGCAGCCCTTCGGCGACGTCGTCGCAGACGCGGACATGGGCCATGGGCGCGACGAGGAAGTCGGCGGGGAGATCGCTCAGCGCCGCCTCGTAGGCCCCTGGGCGGGTCGGCGACCAGTACAGCGGCAGCCAGCCGTCCGCGATCCGGGTCGTCTGCGCGATGTTCTTCGGCCCCTCGGCGCCGAGCAGGATCGGCAGGTCGGCGCGGAGCGGATGCGTGATCGGCTTCAGCGGCTTGCCGAGCCCGGTGCCGTCCTCGCCCCGGTAGGGGTGCTTGTGGAAACGGCCGTCCAGCTCGACGGGCCCTTCGCGCCTGAGGACTTGGCGTACGACGTCGACGTACTCCCGCGTCGCGGTCAGCGGCGACTTCGGGAACGGACGACCGTACCAGCCCTCCACGACCTGTGGCCCCGACAGCCCGAGGCCGAGCATCATGCGCCCGCCCGAGAGGTGGTCGAGGGTGAGCGCGTGCATCGCGGTGGTCGTGGGGGAGCGGGCGGCCATCTGCGCGACGGCCGTGCCGAGCCGGATACGGGTCGTGTGCGCGGCGATCCAGGTCAGCGGGGTGAAGACGTCCGAGCCCCAGGACTCGGCGGTCCACACGGAGTGATAGCCGAGCCGCTCCGCCTCCTGGGCGAGCGGCAGATGGTCCGCGGAGGGGCCGCGCCCCCAGTAGCCGAGTGCGAGGCCGAGCCGCATGAACCCTCCAGATGTCCGGTTCTGACGGGACGTCAGTCACGTGCGGGCCAGCCGACTGTACGGCAACGGCCCCCCGCCCGGAAGGACGAGGGGCCGTAGGAGGCCGTACGGGAGCGGACGCGGCAGATCAGCCGCGCTGGATCCCGGAGGTGTCCTGCAGCACGCCGCGACGGCCGTCCTGCGTCTGCGCCACCAGGTTCGCGCCGCGCTGCTCCACGGCCAGGTACCAGGTACCCGGCGCGAGTTCGGCGATCGGCGCCTGCGAACCGTCCTCCGAGAACAGTGGACGCGGCACCGGTACGGCGAACCAGAACGGCGAGAAGTCACCGGCGGGCGGCTGCGGTTGCGGGGCCGGCGCCTGCTGCGGCTGGCTGGGCTGACCGCCGAACGCCTGCCCCTGCTGCGGCTGACCGCCGAAGGCCTGACCCGGCTGCTGGGCACCGGGATACCCGTAACCCCCGGGCGGCTGGGCGCCGTAGGGCTGGGGCGCGGCGGGCTTGGGAGCGGGGACGAGCGCGGCCTGGAGGGCCGGGACGAGGGGGGTGGCGATGGCGGCGCCGGCCAGGAGCAGGGTGGCGATCAGGCCGAGAATGAGGCCGGAGCCCGAGCTGATGTTCGCGCTGCCGAAGCTGTCGCTGAACGCCCCCAGGGGGTCGACGATGGTCCAGAAGGCGGTCCACGCGGCGAAGACGGACAGCGCTACCCCGACCTGGCCGAGGTCGAGCCCGATGACCTTGCGCGGCTGCGGGAGCGAGCGGGAGACAATGATCAGAGCCGCACCGATGATGCCGCCGACGTACATGCTCATCACGAGGCCCAGGTTGTCCCAGGCATTGGGGGCGTTGCTGCCGGAGCTGTCGTACGTGTGGAGGAACGACGCGATGAACAGCAACACCGCTGCTCCGATCACCACGCCGTCGCCTCGAGTGAGGGAGCGGATATTCACTTCAAGGTCCTTCGGTTCAGTCGTCTCGTCATCGGTGGAGGCGTCGCTGACACCGTGTTGTCGTCGGGCATGGCGCCCTCAGGCCGTGGTGTGAAGCGCGGGGCTGGCCCCTCATCGTAGGGACGACACTATCGCCCGTCCGATCAGGGTGTCCGTCGGGTTCGATCCGCCGATCACTACCCGCGCAGGAAACTCACGATTCCCTCAGAGATCCCACGCGCCGCCTTCTGCCGCCATGCGCCGCTGGTCAGCAACGCGGCGTCCTTGCTATCGCGCATGTTGCCGCACTCGATGAACACCTTCGGAACCGTTGACAGATTGAGACCGCCGAGATCACTGCGGACGTCGAGTCCGGTGCCGCCGCCGATGTAGTTGGAGGGCGCGCTGCCGGTGTCGCGGACGAAGTTGCCCGCGATGCGCTCGCCGAGATCGCGGGAGGGGGCGACGATCGCGCGGGTGTCGGCGCCGCCGGAGTGGACGGACGCGGGGAGGATGACGTGGAAGCCGCGGTTGCCGGCCGCGGAGCCGTCCGCGTGGATGGAGACGACCGCGTCGGCGTGCGCGTCGTTGCCGATGCGGGCCCGCTCGTCGACGCACGGGCCCCAGGAACGGTCGCCGTCCTGGGTGAACTTCACCGTGGCGCCCTCCTGTTGCAGGAGCGTACGCAGCCGGCGGGAGACGTCGAGCGTGAACCGGGCTTCCGTGTAACCCGCGTTGGTCGACGTGCCGGTCGTGTCGCACTCCTTCCGGTTCGTGCCGATGTCCACCTTGCGGTTGATGTCGGCCGAGTGCCGGAAGTTGCCGGGGTTGTGCCCGGGGTCGATGACGACGACCTTGCCCTTGAGGGGTCCCGCGGCGGCGGGCAGGTCCGAGGCCGCGGGAGTGGCGGGGCCGGAGAAGGTCGAGCTCGGCGGCTTCCCGTCGTCCGTCCCGGACGCGCTCGGTGTCCGCGCCGCGGCGGAGGCGGATCCGGGTGCCGCGGAGGAAGCCCCGGCTGTGCCCGAGGAGGTCGTCGACGTGGCGGACGTACTGCCCCCGCCGCCCGAGTCACCCACCGCCTGCCACACCAGCCACCCCACCAGCGCCCCCGGTACCAGCGCGGCGACCGCCAGCGTCATCGGCCCACGCCGGGAGCGACGGGGGTGGGGAGGATCGAAGTCAGGACCTACGTACGACACGTCAGCGACTCTAACCGCGCTCTCAGATCCCCGCTCCCGTTCGCCGCAGGACGCGCAGCGAGTCGGTCGCCGAGACCTCGGTGAACGCGCCGGACTCCAGGGCCCGGAGGTAGACGCGGTAGGGGGCCTGGCCGGTGAACTCGTCGGCCGGGTCGGGGAACACGTCGTGGATGAGGAGGAGGCCGCCCTCGGTGACGTGCGGCGCCCAGCCCTCGTAGTCGCCGCAGGCGTGCTCGTCCGTGTGGCCGCCGTCGATGAAGACGAGACCGAGGGGCGTGCGCCAGAAGGCGGCGATCTGCGGCGAACGGCCGACCATCGCGACCACCTGGTCCTCCAGCCCCGCCTGGTGGAGGGTGCGGCGGAAGGTGGGAAGGGTGTCCATCCGGCCGATCTCGGGGTCGACCGTGGCCGGGTCGTGGTACTCCCACCCGGGCTGCTGCTCCTCGCTGCCCCGGTGGTGGTCGACGGTGATCGCCGTCACCCCGGCCGCGCGCGCCGCGTCCGCGAGCAGGATCGTGGAGCGCCCGCAGTACGTGCCGACCTCGAGCAGGGGCAGTCCGAGCCGGCCCGCCTCGACCGCGGCCTCGTACAGCGCGAGCCCCTCATGGAGCGGCATGAACCCCTTCGCGGCCTCGAAGGCGGCCAGGATCTCCGGCTTGGGTGCCGCGGGCATGGGGTCCTGCATCGGGGGTCCTCCATCGGGTGCGAACGGCGGCGTCGCACGTCTGCCTGTGCCTGTGCGAGTGCGGGTGCGCGTGTACGTGCCTGTGAGCGCCCCATGGTGCACCACACCCCCGCCGCAGCGGCGACGGGGGTGTGGCGCGGTCGGGCCGGGCCCCAGGGCCTGTCGTTCGGATCAGGCCTGGGCCGGCACGGTCTCGCTCGGCAGCGCGAGGTCCAGCTCGACGGGGCGGTCGTCGCCGGAGTGGGTCGCCGAGGAGGCGAGCGGGCCGTGGCCCGGTGCCCTGGCGGCGAGGACGTACGCGCCCTCGGCGGGCACGGCGAGCGTGTAGCTGCCGTCCGCCTCGGAGAGCGTGGCGCCCGCCTGGCGGCCCCGCCGGTCGATCAGGGTGACCTTGGCACGGGCGACCGTGCCGCCGTCGGCGTCCAGCACCCGGCCGCGGAAGCCACGGAGCACCTCGTGGGCGCGCTCCAGGGCCGCGTCCTCCTCGCTGCTCGCGCGCAGCTGCGGCTTGGTCGCCGGGCGCCGGCCCGGCAGCAGCAGGGCGAAGAGCAGACCGATGGCGACCGCGCCGGTGGCGATCAGGAAGGAGACCCGGAAGCCGTGCATGGTGGGGACCTGGAGGCCACCGACGTTGTTCGCGGTGTTGGCGAGGACCATGCCGATGACGGCGCTGGAGACCGAGGTGCCGATCGAGCGCATCAGGGTGTTGAGGCCGTTGGCCGCGCCCGTCTCCGAGGCCGGGACGGAGCCGACGATCAGCGCGGGCAGCGAGGAATAGGCGAGGCCGATGCCCGCGCCCAGGACCACCGAGATCACGATGGTCTGCCAGGCGGCGCTCATCAGACCGAGGCCGGCGCCGTAGCCGATCGCGATGATCAGCATGCCGAGGATCAGGGTGACCTTGGGGCCGTACTTGGCGGAGATCCGGGCGTAGACCGGCGCGGTGAGCATCATCGTCAGGCCGAGCGGCGCCACGCACAGACCCGCGACCACCATCGACTGGCCGAGGCCGTAGCCGGTGGCCTTCGGCAGCTGGAGCAGCTGCGGCAGGACGAGCGAGACGACGTAGAAGGAGACGCCGACCATGATCGAGGCGAGGTTGGTGAAGAGCACCGAGCGGCGGGCGGTGGTGCGCAGGTCGACCAGCGGCGCCTTCACGCGCAGCTCCATCACGCCCCACAGGAGCAGGACGACGGCCGCCGCGGCGAACAGGCCGAGCGTGGTGGCCGAGGTCCAGCCCCAGTCGCTGCCCTTGGTGATCGGCAGCAGGAAGAGGACGAGGCCCGCGGAGAGGCCCGCCGCGCCCAGCCCGTCGAAGGTGCCCTCGGCGCGCATCGGGGACTCCGGTACGGCGACGAGGGTGAGGACGATCGCGACGGCGCCGAGACCGGCGGCGAGGAAGAAGAGGGCGTGCCAGTCGGCGTGCTGCGCGACCAGGGCCGCGACCGGCAGCGCGAGTCCGCCGCCGACGCCGATGGAGGAGCTCATGAGGGCCATCGCCGAGCCGAGCTTCTCGCGGGGCAGCATGTCGCGCATCAGACCGATGCCGAGCGGGATCGCGCCCATGGCGAAGCCCTGCAGGGCGCGGCCGACGATCATCACCAGCAGTGCGCTGGTGAAACCGGCTATGAGCGAGCCGACGACCATCACGGACAGGCTCGCGAGCAGCATCCGCCGCTTGCCGTAGAGGTCACCGAGCCGACCCATGATCGGCGTGGCCACGGCTCCCGCGAGCAGTGTCGAGGTCATCACCCAGGTGGCGTTGCTGGGTGCGGTGCCCAGCAGCTCCGGCAGGTCCTTGATGACCGGAACGAGCAGGGTCTGCATCACCGCGACAACGATGCCCGCGAAGGCCAGTACCGGCACGATCGCGCCGCCGGGCCTCCGGGTGGGCTGGGCGGTCGTCGTGTGCGTCATTGCGTGAGGCCTCCAGGCCAAAAGAGAGAGGGAGGAAGAAGGAGGAGGAGAGCGGTGGGCGATCCGTGCGGGATACGTGCAAGAGGAACCCGGTGCGCCCGGGCAACTATTCCGATGCTTCGGCGTACTAACGAAATCTTGACCTTCCCATGAAGAACTGACCCGGCATCAGACCTGGCGGGTAAGTGAAACGTGTTCTAGTCTGCGCGCCATGAAGGCCTACGTCGCCGGGGTCGGGATGACCAGGTTCGAGAAGCCCGAGACCCGTGATTGGCAGTACTGGGACATGGTGCGGGAGGCGGGGAGTGCCGCGCTCGCGGACGCCGGGATCACCTACACCGAGGTGGAACAGGTTCCTGTCGGCTACTGCTTCCAGCCCTCGACCGCCGGCCAGCGCGCCGCGTACGAACTCGGTCTGACCGGCGTCCCCGTCTACAACGTCAACAACAACTGCGCCACCGGATCGAGCGCGCTGATGCTGGCCCGGCAGTTCGTCGAGGGCGGGGTCGCGGACTGCGTACTCGCGCTGGGCTTCGAGAAGATGAAGCGCGGGGCGCTGGGGGGCGGTGCGGACGGGGGAGACTTCTCGACGTCACCGGTGGCCCGCCACTACGGCGTCATGGCCGCCCGGCACGGCTTCGAGATGTCCCCGCCCACCGCGCAGATCTTCGGCGACGCGGCGCGCGAGCACATGGAGAAGTACGGCACCACCGAGGCACAGCTCGCCGCCGTCGGCGCCAAGAACCACCGCCACTCGGCGAACAACCCCTACGCGCAGTTCCAGGACGTGTACGGGGTCGACGAGATCCTCGCCGCCCGGGTCGTGCACCGGCCGCTGACGAAACTCCAGTGCTCGCCCACCTCGGACGGGGCCGCCGCCGCGGTCGTCGTGTCCGAACGGTTCCTGGAGCGGCACGAGCCGGCGCGCCAGGCCGTGGAGATCGTCGCGCAGGCCATGACCACCGACACCGAGGAGTCCTTCGCGTCCGGCTCCTGTGTCGACGTCGTCGGGCAGCCGATGTCGCGGGAGGCCGCGCGCCAGGTGTACGAGCGGTCGGGACTCGGCATCGACGACGTGGACGTCGTGGAACTGCACGACTGCTTCTCCATCAACGAGCTGCTGACGTACGAGGCGCTCGGGATGTGCGAGGAGGGGGAGTCCGGCAAGCTCGTCGAGTCGGGGGCCACGACGTACGGCGGGCGGTGGGTCGTGAACCCGTCCGGCGGGCTGATCTCCAAGGGGCATCCGCTGGGGGCGACCGGGATCGCCCAAGTAGCCGAACTGGTGTGGCAGTTGAGGGGCGAGGCGGGAGCTCGGCAGGTGCCGGGCGCACGGGTCGGGCTCGCCCACAACATCGGGCTGGGCGGGGCGGCGGTGGTCACGCTGCTCCGGGCGGCGGGCTGATCACCAGGGGGTCCGCTCCAGATTGCCGCGATGTTCGAGGCTGCCGCGATGCCGGGTTCGAGGCAGCCTCGATGCCCGGTACACGGGCGGCCCTAGGACCTGTGGCCCTAGGACCTGTGGCCCAGGGCGAGTGCGGCGAAATCCCGATGCAAGGACCGTAGGGCGGTTGAGAGCATGACACTCATGCTTCGAGCCGCGGAAGACACCCGAATATCAGCCCGCGTCGCGCCGCCCACCTGGCTGGTGGTGGCGCTCGCCTGCGCCGGACAGTTCCTCGTGGTGCTCGACGTGTCCGTCGTGAACGTGGCGCTGCCGTCCATGCGGACCGACCTGGGGCTGAGCGCGCCGGGGCTGCAGTGGGTGGTCAACGCGTACGCGATCGCCTTCGCCGGGTTCATGCTGCTCGGCGGGCGGGCCGGTGATCTGTACGGGCGCAAGCGGATGTTCCTGGTCGGGCTCGCGCTGTTCACGGTGGCCTCGCTCGGCGGCGGGCTCGCCCAGGCGGGCTGGCAGCTGCTGCTCGCGCGGGCCGCGCAGGGGCTCGGAGCGGCGGTGCTCGCGCCCTCGACGCTGACGATCCTCACCTCGGCGGTCCCGGAGGGCGCCGCCCGCGCACGGGCCATCGCGACCTGGACGGCGGTCGGCGCCGGGGGCGGGGCGGTGGGTGGTCTGGTCGGCGGCCTGCTGGTGGACGGGCTGTCATGGCGATGGGTGCTGCTGATCAACGTGCCGGTGGGCGCGGTGGTGCTGGCGGGCGCCGCACGGTGGCTCGTGGAGAGCCGGGCCGGGGACGGGCGGCGGCTCGATCTGCCGGGCGCGCTGCTGGTGACGGCGGGGCTCGCGACCCTCGCGTACGGGATCGTGCAGACCGAGGCGGAGGGGTGGGCGGCGGCCGCGACCCTCGTGCCGTTGTGTGCCGGGATCGCGCTGATCGGCCTGTTCCTCCTGGTCGAGGCGCGGACGCGGGTGCCGCTGATGCCGCTGCGCCTGCTCGGTGTGCGGGCGGTGGCGTCGGCGAACGCGGCCATGTTCGTGTGCGGCTCCGCGATGTTCTGCATGTGGTTCTTCATGACGCTGTATGCGCAGAACGTGCTCGGCTACTCGCCGCTGGGCGCCGGGTTCGCGCTGGTGCCGAGCTCACTGGCGGTGGTCCTCGGCTCGAAGCTCGCGCCGCGGCTCATGCCGGTGGTCGGGGCGCGCAACGTCGCCGTCATCGGGTCGCTGGTCGCGGCGGCGGGCTTCGGCTGGCAGTCGACGATGACGGCCGACGGCTCGTACCTGACGGCGGTCATGTTCCCCGGGATCCTGATGATGGCGGGCGCGGGGCTGGCCGCCACTCCGCTCGCCTCGCTCGCGACCTCCGGCGCGGCGCCGGGAGACGCCGGTCTGGTGTCCGGGCTGGTCAACACCTCCCGCACGATGGGCGGTTCACTCGGACTCGCCGTCATGTCGACCATCGCGGCCTCCCGCACGGGGAGCGGCTCGTCGGCCCAGGCCCTGACGGCGGGGTACGCGCTGGTCTTCCGTACGGGCGGGTACGTACTGCTCGGCGGGGTGGTGCTGATGCTGCTGTGGCTGCCCTCGAGGATCTCCGCTCGCTGAGGCCACCGAAGATCTCCTGCCGTCGAGGCAACGAAATCCGGTCCTCGTGGACTCCTTTGTACATCTAGGAGGTGCCCATGGGGGATCGGAAGCAGGCTCGGGACGAGGAGTTCCAGCGCTTTGTCATCGGCCGCTGGCCGCGGTTGATGCGTACGGCATTTCTCCTTACGGCGGAGCAGCACGCCGCCGAGGACCTGGTCCAGACGACGCTGGAGCAGGTCTATGTGGCCTGGCGCAGGGTCGGCGCGGCCGACGACCCGGAGGCCTATGTACGGCGCGTGATGATCAACGCGCATGCCCGGAAACACCGCAGAAGGCTCAAGGAGTTCCTGGCGCCGAAGGACGACTCGGGGCTCACGCACGAGCTGCCCGACCAAGGTGACCGGATCGCCCAGGCCGACGACCGCAGCGCCCTGCTGACGGCGCTCGTCCAACTGCCGCCGCGCCAGCGCGAGGCGGTGGTCCTGCGGTACTGGGAGGACCTGAGCGAGAGCCAGGCGGCGGAGGCGATGGGCTGTTCGGTGGGCGCGGTGAAGAGCAACGCGGCGAAGGGGATCGCGAAGCTGCGCGCCATACCGGGCCTGGCGGACATGGTGACGCACGGAGGGCGGAAGTGATGAGCGCGGACCGGGAGACGAACCACGACATGACACACAGGGACATCGCCCTCCTGCTGGCCGACGCCGCGGACGAGGCGGAGATCGGCATAGCCCCCTACCAGGCGGTGGTCCGCGGTGGCCGCCGCCGCAAGGCCCGCCGCTGGGCACTGGCGGCAGCCGCGGCGCTGGTGATCGCCGGTTCGACGGGGACGCTGGCGCTGGCCGGGGGGTTGGACGGCGAGGGACGCCGGGTGGCGCCGGTGGCCACGCGGCCGCCGACGGCTGAGGAGCGGCACGTGTTCGCGGCTCAGCGGACCACGCTCGCGGTCGGATACGAGGACGGCAAGACGTGGGAGGTGTTCATCGATGTGTGGGGAGCCGCGCAGGACGAAGTGGAAGCAGAAGCTCAACTGGACGCCATGGGCGGGTACCGGGAGCGGCCGGCGGACGTGCGTCAGGCTTCCGACCTGATCGGTAAGACCACGTACTTCCTGCGCCGGAGCGTGAGCGGGCTGGGCACGGAGATCATGATGTTCAACACGGCGAAGGAGGAAGGTCTCTCGGGCACGGACCTCCAGTCTTTCGCGGGCCCGTTGCTGGGGACCGCCGCCCACGGCCCCGAGCGACTGGTGGCAGGTCAGGTCGGCAAGGCCGCCCAGCGCGTCACCTGCACTTGGAAGGACGGCACGACGACCGATGTGCGCAGGGTGCCCGAGGGATACGGCGTCAACAGCGACGAGATGGTGATCCGCCCGGTGGCCGGGTCCCGGGCGAACTGGTTCGTGTGCCTGGCGCCGAAGGGCACGACCTTCAAGTCGGTGGCGGTGACGAAGTGACGGGGAGCGCGGGACGGGAGTGGCAGCGCGGGCTGTCGCCCCCTCGGTGACTACAGCCAGCCCTGCTGGCGGGCCTCCCGCATCGCCTCCATGCGGTTGCGGGTGTTCGTCTTGCCGATCGCGGAGGAGAGGTAGTTGCGGACGGTCGACTCGGAGAGGTGGAGCTTGGAGGCGATGTCGGCGACGGTGGCGCCGTCCACCGAGGCCTTCAGGACGTCGCACTCACGGGCGGTGAGCGGATTGGGTCCGGCGCTCAACGCGGCGGCGGCGAGCGCCGGGTCGATGACCGTCTCGCCGGTCAGCACCCGCCGGATCGCCTCGGCCAGGTCCTCCACGGGTCCGTCCTTGACCAGGAACCCGGCGGCGCCCGCCTCCATCGCACGCCGCAGATACCCGGGCCTGCCGAAGGTGGTGAGGATCAACACGCGGCAGTCCGGCGCCTGTTCGCGCAGTACGGCGGCGGCGTCCAGGCCGCTCATCCCGGGCAGCTCGATGTCCAGCAGGGCCACGTCCGGGCGGTGTATCAGCGCCGCGTCCACGATGGCGTCGCCCGCCGCGACCTGGGCGACGACCTCGATGTCCGGCTCCATCCCCAGCAACAGGGCGAGCGCGCCCCGCATCATTCCCTGATCCTCGGCAAGCAGGACACGCACGGACTTCGTGGGCCGGTGGTCCCGGGGCATCTCGTTCACGGGGCCAAGCGTAAGGCGGGGGAAGACGCGTGACCCGTCGTGGTGCGCACTTCGCCGGTCATTAAAAACTCTCCATGGTTCGACTCCGCGCATCTTGACGGCCCTTGACTCCGGGCAAACAATCGCCTCGACATTCCGCGATCGCCTTTGCCGTTCCTGTGTCGGGCCGATATTCGCAAACGTTCGGCATTTCGACCGGGAATGGTTCGGTATTTCGATCGAACGATGTCCGGTATTTCGACCGGATACCCGCACTGTCCTACCAGGAACGGAAGAGGTGCATGGTGTTACCAAGATCGTCGCGCCCGAGAAGCGCCGTGCTGGCCGTGCTGTCGGTGCTGGCGGCCGTCGTCGCGCTCGCCGTCGGGACCCCGGCGGCCACCGCCGCGGGATCGCTGCCCTGTGACGTCTACGCCGCCGCGAGCACGCCCTGTGTCGCCGCGCACAGCCTCGTCAGAGCGCTCTACTCGTCGTACAACGGCTCGCTCTACCAGGTGCAGCGCGCCTCCGACAGCGCCACCGCGAACATCGGTCTCCTGACGGCCGGCGGGTACGCGAACGCGGCGGCGCAGGACTCCTTCTGCTCCGGCACCACCTGCATCATCACCAAGATCTACGACCAGTCCGCGCGCCACAACGACCTCACCGTCGAGGGCGCGGGCGGGGCGGGCGCGGCCGACGTCGGGGCGCCCGCGGACGCGCTGCCGGTGACCGTCGGCGGCCACCAGGTCTACGGCCTGGAGATCTCGGCCGGCATGGGCTACCGGGACAACTCCACCTCGGGAGTGGCCACCAACGGGGCGGCCGAGGGGATGTACATGGTGACCTCCGGCACCCATGTGAACGGCAGCTGCTGCTTCGACTACGGCAACGCCGAGACCAACAACAAGGACACCGGCAACGGCCACATGGACGCGATCAACTTCGGCACCGAGTGCTGGTTCTCGCCCTGTTACGGCCAGGGCCCCTGGGTGCAGGCCGACCTGGAGAACGGCCTGTTCCAGTCGGACTCCGGCTACAGCAAGAACACATCGAACACCGGCACCGGGTCGATGCCGTTCGTGACCGCTTTGCTGAAGAACAACGGTCAGAACCATTTCGCGCTGAAATACGGCAACGCCCAATCGGGCGGTCTCACGACCACCTATTCCGGGGGTGAACCCACCACCAGTGGTTACTCGCCCATGCATCAGGAGGGCGCGATCGTCCTGGGCACCGGCGGCGACAACAGCAACGGCTCCATCGGGTCCTTCTTCGAGGGCGTCATGACCTCGGGCATCCCGACGGACGCCGCCGACGACTCCGTCCAGGCCAACATCGTCTCCGCCGGCTACGGCGGTGCGACCGGCAGCACCGGCTCACTGACGGCCGGGTCGGAGATCTCGCTGCGCGCGACCACCTCGTGCTGCACGACCGACTACATCCGCCACCAGAACAACGCGGCGGTCATCTCGGCCATCACGTCGAGCAGTTCGACGCTCGACAAGAGCGACGCCACCTGGATCGTCCGCAGGGGCCTCGCCGACAGCTCCTGCTACTCCTTCGAGTCACGGAACTACCCGGGCGACTTCCTGCGCCACTACAACTACCAGCTCTACCGACAACCCATGGTCGGCACCACCCAGTTCAGACAGGATGCCACGTTCTGCGCCGGGACCGGCAAGAGCGGGACGGGGACCTCGTTCGCTTCGTACAACTACCCGACGAGATACCTCCGGCACTACAACTACAACGTCTACATAGCGAGTGACGGCGGCTCGAACACCTTCGACAGCGCCACCTCGTGGACGGACGATGTGAGCTGGGCGGTCACGGCTCCCTGGGCGCCGTAGCCACCGAAGAGGACGCCAGGTCCGCCGCCTCCACCGGGAGTTCGGCGGTCACCGCGAAGCCGCCGCGCGGCGACGGGCCGGCCCTGAGCGACCCGCCCGCCGCCGCGAGGCGTTCCGTCAGGCCCTTCAGCCCGGTCCCGCCGACACCCTCGGCGGGACCGGTCGAGGCGCCCGCGCCGGTGCCGTCGTCCGTGACGGTCAGGCGGACATGGCCGCCCGGTACGCCCTCGACGGTGATCTCGCAGCGGGTCGCGCCGCTGTGCCGTACGACGTTCGTCACCGCCTCCCGGACCACCCAGCCCAGCAGGGCCTCGTTCTGCGGGGTCAGCGGTGCGCCGGACTGGCGGACCACGGGGTCGACGCTCGCCGCGGACAGGGCCGAGCGGGCCCGGTCCAGTTCCGTGGTGAGGCTGCCCTCGCGGTAGCCGGTCACCGCCTCGCGGATCTCGGTCAGCGCCTGCCGGCCCACGGACTCGATGTCCGTGATCTGCGTGAGGGCCGCGTCCAGGTCCCGTGGGGCCAGCCGGCGGGCCGCCTCCGACTTCACCACGATGACGGAGAGCGTGTGGCCGAGCAGGTCGTGCAGATCGCGGGAGAAGCGCAGGCGCTCCTTCTCCACGGCACGGCGGGCCAGCTCCTCGCGGGCGGCGCGCAGCTCTCGTACCGCCTCGGAGAGGGAGAGGATCGCCGCCGTCACCATGGTGGACAGGAAGGTGCCGTACGCGACGTTCACCGCGTCCCAGCCCGCCCGGACGAAGGAGACCACCGCCGCGAGCGCGGTCAGGCCGAGACCGATCTGACCGAGCCGCGGGCCCCGCAGCACCGCGCCGGTGGCCAGGCCGAGGAGCGGGAAGAAGTACAGCCAGCTGCCGCCGTATCCGAGGGCCAGCCCACAGGTGACCAGGCCCATCAAGGCGAGCGCCACCTTGGTGGACCGGGCCTCGCGGGCCTCCTTCACGAAGGCGCGGAACGTCACGTAGATGTAGAGGGAGTTGAAGATGAACAGACCCAGGCCGCCGATCCAGGGGTTCGCGGTCTTGCCCTGGAGGAGGTTGGAGAAGGCGCCCATCCCCATCAGCAGCCACGGCAGCAGCGCGAAGCCGGTGGGCGGCGGGCCCGGGTTCTCGGGCATCTTCCCGCCGCTTCTGCGGGCGGCCCGCTGCTCGGCCTTGAAGCGTTCCATGTCGGCCCGCCAGCGCGCCCGCGCCGCTCGCCACTCCTTCACCTGACAAGTGACCTCTCGTATCCAGGACATGTCCCCGCTCCCCCTTCGGACGGTCCGCTTCAGATGGTCCGCGCGGCCCTGCGGTACGAGACCACAGCGTACGAACCGAAGGCCAGTAGCCAAGCCGTGAGAACCGCCACCGCGCCGAGCGCCGGTGCGCCGCCCTCGGCGACGGACACGCCGAGCTGGGCGATGCGGTTCGTGGGGGTGAAGCCGGACAGGGACTGGAGCCAGCCCGGGAAGAGCGTGAGCGGGAACCACAGACCGCCGACCACCGAGAGCCCCAGGTTGCACACCATGTTCGCGACACCGGTCGTCTGCGCGGTGAGCCGGTAGCCGTTGCCGAGGCCGAGCAGGGTGAAGGGTATCGAGCCGAGCCACAGCAGCACCGCGACGGCGGCCCACTGCCAGACCTCCAGCCGTACGCCGTTGACCAGGCCGCCCGCCGCCAGCACCGCGGCGATCGCGGGCAGCACCGTCACCGAGCCGGTCAGCGTCCGCCCGAGCACCACCTCGCGCGGGGTCATCGGGGTCACCCGCAGCTGCCGCAGCCAGCCGATCGACTTGTCCTCGGCGACCCCGCCGCCGGTGTTCAGGGCCGAGCCCACCGCCCCGTACGCGGCCATGCCGATCATCGAGCCGGTCTGCCAGCCGCCGTCACTGCCGTCACCGAGGTTGGTGAACAGGAGGTACATCATCACGGGCATCGCGATGCCGCCGATGACGAAGCCGGTGTCGCGCAGCGTCCGGCGCACTTCGAGGCGCAGATAGTCCAGCATCACACCGTCTCCAGAACATGTGAGGTGAGCGTCATGAACGCGTCGTCCAGGGATGCGGGGACGACCTCCAGGCCGCGGATCGCACCGAGCTCCGCCAGCGCGAGCACCGTCGCGTCCGAGTCGTCCGTGCGCAGCCGGGCCCGGTCTCCGCGCACCTCCACCGACACCACACCGGGCAGCAGGGTCAGCCCCTCGGTGCCCCGGCCCGCGAGGTCGAAGGAGACCAGGTTGCCGCCCACCGACCGCTTGAGCTGCTCGCCGGTCCCGTCGGCGACGAGCCGGCCGTGGTCGATGACGAGGATCCGGTCGGCATGCGCGTCGGCCTCCTCCAGGTAGTGCGTGGAGAACAGGACGGTGTGGCCACGCCGCGCATAGGACCGCATCGAGTCCCAGAACGCGCGCCGCGCCTCCACGTCCAGCGCGGCGGTGGGCTCGTCGAGCACGATCAGGTCGGGGTTCCCTGCGAGCGCCACCGCGAACCGCACCCGCTGCACCTGTCCGCCGGAGAGCCGGTCGACGCGCCGTCCGGCCAGATCCGCGATCCCCGCGAGCTCCAGCGCGTCGGCGACCGGGAGCGGCGCGGGATAGCGGCCCGCGACGAAGGAGACCAGCTCACGCACGCTCACGCGGGGCACCGGCCGGGTCTCCTGAAGCATCGCGCCGACCCGCCCGGCGCGCACCGCCGCCTCCGGGGGGCCGCCGAAGAGCGCGACCGTCCCCTCGTCCGGCTCGTTCAGACCGAGCAGCAGGGAGATCGTGGTCGACTTCCCCGCGCCGTTGCGCCCCAGCAGCGCCACCGTCTCGCCGCGGCGGATCTCCAGATCCACCCCGTCCACGGCGCGCACCGCGCCGAACGCCTTGACCGCCCCCGTGAAGGACACGGCACGCTCTGTCCCACCTGTCTGTGTCATGTCTGAGACGGTACGAATCCGCGGCCCCTGCCCGGCAGATGCGCTTGTACGGACTCCGGCAGGACAAATGTCACGGCCGGGCGGACGGGCCGTTGACCTGACAGGGCGTCAGGAGCCTTCACAACTGCCGAGTGCTGGGCTATACAAGGGTCGCCGGACTGGAACGCGTTCTAGATCGGCCAGTGTCGACCTCGGTGCGGCCGACGGTGCGGACGGCCGCACCGAGGTCTTTCGCGCTACTGATCAGGAGCCCCATGCCCATCGACGCCGCCAAGGCCCTCGCCGCCGAACCCCGCAGCGGTGAGATCACCTGGGACCGCAAGGACGTCCAGCTCTACCACCTCGGCCTCGGAGCGGGCGTCCCGGCGACGGATCCCGACGAACTGCGCTACACCCTCGAATCGAAGCTGCACGTCCTGCCGAGCTTCGCCACCGTCGCGGGCGCCGGTTCCCCCGGAGTGATCAGCGGCCTGTCCATGCCCGGCGTCGACGTCGACCTCGCCCGCGTCCTGCACGGCGGCCAGACCATCGAAGTGCACCGCCCGATCCCGGTCGAGGGCAAGGCCCTGGCCACCGGGCGGATCGCCGCCATATACGACAAGGGCAAGGCGGCCGTCCTGGTCATGCGCACCGAGGTCGCCGACGCCGAGGGACCGTTGTGGACGAACGACGCCCAGATCTTCGTACGGGGAGAGGGCGGCTGGGGCGGCGACCGCGGCCCCTCCACCCGCCTCGAGGAGCCCGCCGGTGCGCCGGACCGGACCGTCGAGCGCCCGGTCCGCGAGGAACAGGCTCTGCTCTACCGGCTGTCCGGCGACTGGAACCCGCTGCACGCCGACCCCGAGTTCGCCAAGCTCGCCGGGTTCGACCGGCCGATCCTGCACGGGCTGTGCACGTACGGGATGACGGTCAAGGCGGTCGTCGACACGCTGCTCGGCGGGGACGTGGCGCGCGTCCGCTCGTACACCACGCGCTTCGCCGGGGTCGTGTACCCGGGGGAGACCCTGCGCATCCGTATGTGGCGGCAGGAAGGCAGCGTCCGGGTGGCCGTGAGCGCCGCCGAGCGCGATGACGCGCCGGTCCTCGCCGACACCGTCGTCACACACTCCTGAGCCCAGCCCGTCAGTGATCAGCCCGTTGTCGAGGGGAGCCGCACCATGCGCGCAGCCGTACAGCACGAGATAGGCCAGGACAAGCTGGAAGTCCTCGACGACATCGAGGCGGTGGGCTTCGGGCCGGGCAAGGTGCGGATCCGGGTGCGGGCCACCGGGCTGTGCCACTCCGACCTGTCCGCGATGAGCGGCGTACTGCCGCAGCCCGCGCCGTTCGTACCCGGCCACGAGGGCGCCGGGGAGATCGTCGAGGTCGGCGAGGGCGTCACCCATCTCAAGCCCGGCGACCGGGTCGTCGTCTGCTGGCTGCCCGCCTGCGGCGTCTGTCCCGCCTGCAAGCGCGGCCAGAGCCAGCTGTGCCTGGCCGGCTTCATGAACGCCGGCACGCCCAACTTCAGGCGCCCCGGCGGAGACGTCTTCGGCTTCGCCGGGACCGGCACCTTCACCGAGGAGGTCGTGGTCGACGCGGGCTCCGCCGTACCGATCCCGGACGACGTGCCCTTCGACATCGCGGCCCTCATCGGCTGCGGAGTGACGACCGGCCTCGGCGCCGCCCTCAACACCGCGGACGTGGCGGCCGGTTCCTCGGTCGCCGTGATCGGCTGCGGTGGCGTCGGCATCTCCGCGATCCAGGGCGCGCGCCTCAAGGGCGCCGCCGAGATCGTCGCCGTCGACCCGGTCGCCTCACGCCGGGAGGCCGCTCTGCGGTTCGGCGCGACGAAGGCGGTCTCGCCCGACGAACTCCCGGGCGCGAAGCAGTCGGTGACCGGCGGCGAGGGCTTCGACTACGTCTTCGAGGTCGTCGGCCGCTCCGCCACCGCCCGCACCGCGTACGAGAACACCCGCCGCGGCGGCACCCTCGTCATCGTCGGCGCGGGCGCCATGGACGACTTCCTGCAGCTCAACATGTTCGAGCTGTTCTTCGACGAGAAGCGGATCCTGCCGTCCATGTACGGCGGCGGAGACGTTCTGCGGTCGTACGAGCGGACGGTCGCCCTGTGGCGCGCGGGCCGCATCGACCTGGAGAGCCTGATCACCCACCGGGTGCCGCTGGCCGGGATCAACGAGGCGCTGGACCAGATGCGGACGGGAACCGCGCTGCGTACGTGCATCGAGATCTGACCCCCACGGCCGCTGCCGGCTGACCCCCACGACTGCCCCCACGACCGTTGCCACGATTGCTGAGGACTTCGATGTCACTGCCACTTGAAGGGCTCGCCGCGATCGTCACCGGCGCGGGACGCGGGCTCGGCCGCACCGAAGCGCTGGAACTGGCCCGCCTGGGTGCCGCCGTCGTCGTCAACGACTACGGGCAGCCCGGACGGGACGGCTCCGGCGCGGCCTCGGCCACCCCCGCCGAAGAGGTCGCCGCCGAGATCCGCGCCGCGGGCGGCCACGCCCTCGCCCACACCGGGGACGTCTCCGACCGCGAACGGGCCCGTGAGCTGGTCGACCTGGCGATCGGCGCGTTCGGGAAGCTGGACATCCTCGTCAACAACGCGGGCATCCTACGCGACCGGATGGTCTTCTCGATGTCCGAGGACGAGTGGGACTCCGTCATCCGCGTGCACCTGAAGGGCCACTTCAACACGACCCACTTCGCGTCCGCGCACTGGCGGGCGCGGTCCAAGGCGGCGGACGGGCCGGTGTACGGGCGGATCGTGAACACCTCCTCGGAGGCGTTCCTCGCGGGCTCGGCGGGACAGCCCAACTATGCGGCGGCCAAGGGCGGCATCGTCGGTCTGACGACCTCGACCGCGCTGGCGCTCGCGAAGTACGGCGTGACGGCCAACGCCATCTGCCCGCGTGCCCGGACCCGGATGACCGAGGACGTGTTCCACGGTTTCGAGGTGCCCGAGCAGGGCCTCGATCCCCTCGCCCCCGAGCATGTCGCGCCCCTCGTCGGCTACTTGGCCTCGCCCGCCGCCGCGCACGTCAACGGACAGCTGCTCGTCGTGCACGGCGGCATGGTCGCGGTCGTCGAACGGCCGCGGGTGGCAGCCAAGTTCGACACCAAGCAGGACGCCTTCACCTACGACGAACTCGACGCACTGCTCGGCCCGTACTACGCGGAGCGGCCACCGGGGGAGACGTTCGCGGCGGCCGAGGTACTGGGACTCAAGCACCTCTAGTTCCCGCAGTTCCCCCTGCTTCCCCCGGCCCGTCCGCCCCGCACGAAACGGCCCCGCTCGCGCCGAGCGCGGGCGGGGCCGTATCGCTGGTCCTGCTTACCGTCAGGCCGATGTGTTCTGCTGGTCGGACGGCTTGCGGTGGCGGCCGTGGGGGGTCGCCTCGTCGTCCTGGCCGGAGACCGGGCCGCGGTGCTTGCCGTGGCCTTCGTCCTGGACCGTCGCCTCGTGGGCGTCGGTGGCCGGCGGTTCCATGGTGCTGGTTTCGCTCATGTGGAAGTGTTCACCCCGTCAACAAGATCCTTCTTTGCAGCCGGGGGATTCTAACCGGTCGCTCACGCGGGAACGGGGGCGGGTGACCAGTTCTCTCCCCCGGGCCCCCCTTCGGCCCGGACGGCCTCGTCCTCGGGTGCCGGGCGGGTGGAAAGGGGCCGCCTCTTCACGGGGGACTGCCCGCTCAGCGGTGCCTGTTGGAGGGGGACCGGGCGCGTCGCGGGCCGTTCCGGCGGAGGGGGTGCCTCCGCCGTCGGCGCGGCGACGGGTGCCGTCACCTTCGTCACCCCGCACGGCACCGACCCCGTCGCGTACGGCAGTTGGAGGACCCCCTCCCTGGTCCACAGGCCCGCGCCCGCCAACCAGCCCTCCGGGGCCGCGAGATGGTGGACCTGGCGTTCGACCGGCCGCCACACACCCACCCAGCTGCCGGCCGGCCCGTCGATGCACAGGGCCACCGCGCAGCGCTCCGGCGTCAGTACCTGCCCCGGCTGGATCGCGAACGGCGTCACCGTGCAGTCGGTGGCGCGCAGACAGTCGGGGAAGCGGATCGGCAGGGTGCTGCCGAGGACGCCCCAGCCGAGGCGGTCGTGGCCCGGGGACGGCGCGTCGGAGCGGACCAGCAGCAGTCCGCTGTCGGCGTCCGCGAGCAGCAGCCGGTCGTCGCTGTCCTCGGCGATCTGCAGCAGTGGCGTTACTTCACCGCCGCGCCCCAGGTCGACGACCACCGTCTTGGTGCGGCCGTCCTGGTGGCGGTCCAGGGCCAGCAGGCGCCCCGTGCCGTCCAGCCAGACCCCGCCCGAACAGCGGCCCGGCACCTCGGCCAGGTGCTCGGGCCCGAACGCCCCGCCCACCACCAGCCACACCGCCGTGGAGCCGCGGCCCGTGGCGAGGGCGTACGCGTACTCCCCGTCCGGCGCGGGCGGCAGCAGCCGCAGCCGGGTGTGCTCGTCGTGGCACTCCACCGCGCCCAGGAGCAGCTCCCCGGTGCCGGGACCGGTCGGGTACAACAGTGAGAACGTGTGCCGCCCGTCCGCGACGCGGTGGATCAGCACCCGCCCGTCGGACATCGGCAGCACTTCGGTGCCGGGCTCCTCCGGCTGATGGGACGGCAGCGGTACGGCGTAGGGCTCGGGGCCGTCCAGCGTCCAGCGCTCCGGGAACCAGCACTCGCCGTCGAGGGCGAGGCGGGCCGCGTAGGTTCCGTCCGCGGCGATCACACAGGTGGGGCGGGCGATCGCAGCCGCGGGGCGGACGATCGCATCCATGGGGCAGGCGGTCGCGTCCGCGGGGTGGGCGGTCGCATCCGTGGGGCGAGTGGCCCGCTCGTCCCCGGGTTCCGCCGCAGGTTCGGTGGCACAGGCCGTCATCGTTCGGTCACCTCCGGCGACGAAGCTAGTTTTCGCACGCACAGACGTGGGACCGGCGGGCGGGCGCTTCACACATAAGGGTGGCCGTGCCGCGATTCGCCTGAGGGAACGGGGACGCGTGTGCTGAACGGTGCGTGGAGAAGGGGGTGGGGCCCGGATCGCCGGGGGCCGCCCGCCGCCGGGATCCCTGGTCGCGCACCCGGGGACCGGCCCGCGACCGGTGGGACACCGGCCCGAGCCAGGTAGCCTTTTCCCCGTGCCCCGTCTGTCTGAAGTCATCGCCGCGCTCGACACCCTCTGGCCCCCCGAGAGGGCCGAGGGATGGGACGCGGTCGGCACCGTGTGCGGCGAGCCGGACCAGGAGATCACCCGCGTCCTGTTCGCCGTCGACCCCGTTCGGGAAATCGTCGACGAAGCGGTGAAGCTGGGCGCGAACCTGCTGGTCACCCACCATCCGCTCTATCTGCGCGGGACGACGACGGTCGCGGCCGACACCTTCAAGGGCCGGGTCGTGCACACCCTCATCAAGAACGACATCGCGCTGCACGTCGCCCACACCAACGCCGACCGCGCCGACCCGGGAGTCAGCGACGCCCTCGCCGGGGCGCTCGACCTGCGGGTCGTACGGCCGCTCGTGCCGGACCCCACCGACCCCGAGGGCCGCCGCGGCCTCGGCCGTGTCTGTGAGCTGGACCACCCGCTGACCGTCCGTGAACTCGCCGCGCGCGCCGCCGGGCGACTGCCCGCCACCGCGCAGGGCATCCGCGTCGCCGGTGACCTGGACGCGGTCGTCCGGACCGTCGCGGTCAGCGGCGGCTCCGGCGACAGCCTCTTCGACGACGTGCGCGCCGCAGGCGTCGATGCCTTCCTCACCGCGGACCTGCGCCACCACCCGGCATCAGAGGCCCGCGCCCACAGTCCTCTCGCGCTGCTCGACGCGGCGCACTGGGCCACCGAGTGGCCCTGGTGCGAGCTGGCCGCCGCCCAGCTCGACGAGATCTCCGACCGCGAGGGATGGGGCCTGCGGGTCCACGTCTCCAAGACGGTCACCGACCCCTGGACCGCCCACGCGGCGTCCACCGAAACACCTAACGCAATGGGAGCCCCCAACTGAACGCCGCGCCCGCCGACCAGATCCGACTTCTCGACGTCCAGGCCCTCGACGTACGCCTGCAGCAGCTCGCGCACAAGCGGAGGTCCCTTCCCGAGCACGCCGAGATCGAGTCGCTGAACAAGGACCTCACGCAGCTGCGCGACCTGCTCGTCGCCGCGCAGACCGAGGAGAGCGACTGCGCCCGCGAGCAGACCAAGGCCGAGCAGGACGTGGACCAGGTGCGCCAGCGCGCGGGCCGCGACCAGCAGCGCCTGGACTCCGGTGCCGTCACCTCCCCCAAGGACCTGGAGAACCTCCAGCGCGAGATCACCTCCCTCGCCAAGCGGCAGGGCGACCTGGAGGACGTCGTCCTCGAGGTCATGGAGCGCCGCGAGTCCGCGCAGGAGCGGGTCGCCGAGCTGACCGAGCGGACCTCCTCCGTGCAGTCGAAGATCGACGACGCGACCGGCCGCCGGGACGCCGCCTTCGAGTCCCTCGACGGCGAGAGCGCCTCGGTGACCAAGGAGCGCGAGGTCGTCGCGGCCTCCATCCCCGCCGACCTGCTGAAGCTCTACGACAAGCTGCGCCAGCAGCAGGGCGGCGTCGGCGCCGCGCGGCTCTACCAGCGCCGTTGCGAGGGCTGCCGCCTGGAGCTCAACATCACCGAGGTCAACGACGTGAAGGCGGCCTCCCCGGACACCGTGCTGCGCTGCGAGAACTGCCGTCGCATCCTGGTGCGTACGTCCGAGTCCGGTCTGTAAGGGGCGCGGGGCGTGCGGGAGTTCATCGTCGAGGCCGACGGCGGTTCCCGGGGCAACCCGGGACCCGCGGGGTACGGCGCGGTGGTCATCGACGCGGTCACGGGGGAGACGCTGGCGGAGCGTGCCGAGTACATCGGCATCGCCACCAACAACGTCGCCGAGTACCGGGGCCTGGTGGCGGGCCTGCGTGCCGCCCACGAACTGGACCCGGCCGCGCGCGTCCGGGTCCGGATGGACTCCAAGCTCGTCGTCGAGCAGCTGTCCGGCCGCTGGAAGATCAAGCACCCGGACATGAAGCCCCTGGCCGCGGAGGCGGCCCGCGTCTTCCCGCCCGACCGGATCACCTACGAGTGGATGCCGCGCGAACAGAACAAGCACGCGGACCGACTGGCCAACGAGGCGATGGACGCCGGCAAGCGGGGCGAACAGTGGTCGCCCCATGAGGGGCGCGGGGCTGTGACCATTGCGGCTCCGCCGCGTGGGCGCGACCAGCCCCCACAGCCCCGCACTCCGACGGACCCCGGTGGCGAAGCCGCGAAGGCCGACGCCGATGTGCGGGCCGCGCAGCACGTGGCCACCGCCCCGCGACCGACCGTCGGCTGGGGCGCGGCCCCCGACATGGGCGCCCCCACCACCTTCGTGCTCCTGCGCCACGGCGAGACCCCCCTCACCCCCCAGAAGCGTTTCTCCGGCAGCGGCGGCACCGACCCGTCGCTCTCGGACGTGGGCCGGGAACAGGCCGAGCGCGTCGCCGCCGCGCTGGCCGCACGCGGCACCGTCCAGGCGATCGTGGCGTCGCCACTCACCCGTACCCGCCAGACCGCCGCCGCCGTCGCCGCCCGCCTGGGACTGGACGTCGCCATCGAGGACGGCCTGCGCGAGACGGACTTCGGCGCCTGGGAGGGACTCACCTTCGCCGAGGTGCAGGAACGCCACCCCGAGGACCTGAGGACCTGGCTCGCCTCCCCGAAGGCCGAACCGACCGGCGGCGGCGAGAGCTTCGCGGCGACCGCCCGCCGTATCGCCACCACCCGCGACAAGCTCATCGCCTCCTACGCGGGCCGCACCGTCCTGCTCGTCACCCACGTCACCCCGATCAAGAGCCTCGTCCGGCTCGCGATCGGCGCCCCGCCGGAGTCCCTGTACCGGATGGAGCTGTCCGCGGCCTCCCTGTCGGCGGTGGCGTACTACGCGGACGGCAACGCCAGCCTGCGCCTCTTCAACGACACCTCTCACCTGCGCTGAGCGGCCCGGGCCCGGCGGTCACCCGCGCCGAGCGGCCCGGGCCCGCAGGATCTCGGCGGTCTCCCGGTCCGCCGGCAGGAACGCCTCCAGATGGAGCTCGGCGAGCGTCACGTCGACCGCGGTCGCGAAAGACGTCAGCGTGGTGAGCAGTCTCAACTCGCCCTCCGCGCACCGCAGTCGCAGCGGCACGGCGAAGCCGAGATAGTCGGCGCTGGGCTCACTCGCCGGTACGTAGTGCGCCAACTCCTCGACCAGGGAGGCGAGTCGGGGATCGGGGCTGCGCACGGCACGGGCCCGCAGGTTCTCCACGATGTGCTGCCCCCACGCGTCCAGGTTCACCACCCGCGATCCCATCCCACGCGGATGCAGCGCGAGCCGCAGCACGTTGACGGGCGGCGCGAGCAGCGCGGGGTCCGCGCCCTCGGTGAGCACGTCGAACGCCTCGTTCGCCGCGACGAGTTCACCCCGCGGCCCCGCCACCACCGCCGGATACGGCAGATGCCCTTCGAGGATGCTGTCCAACGCCTCCCGTACGGGCTTCAGCGCGACCGCGTCGAGCGGTGACTCCGCGAACGCGGGCGCGTAACCGGCCGCCAGCAGCAGCGAGTTGCGCTCCCGCAGCGTCAGGCCGAGCGACTCGGCGAGCCGTATCACGATCTCCCTGCCGGGCACCGACCGCCCACGCTCGATGAAACTGACGTACCGCTGGGTCGTCCCCGCCCGCGAGGCGAGCTCCAGCTGACTGACCCGGCGCGCGGTGCGCCAGCGCAGCAGCTCCCGGGCGAAGGGCGGAGGTTCGGTCACCGAGGCGGCGGTGCTGATGGTCATGGCTCAGTTGTACGTCACGGGTACGACCGTCCGGCCATACCTCACGGGGAATTGAGCGGCGTACCCCGTCCGAGCAGCATGGACGCATCCACCTCAAGGCACTCGGCGCGGACCACGTCGTCACCTACTGCGAGAACCCCGAATGGGGCACGGCTGTGCGGGAGTCGACCGGCGGGCGCGGCGCCGATCTCGTCGTCGAGACCAACGGCCCCGACACCATCGAGCAGTCGATGCGCGCCGCCGCGCTCTACGGCCAGATCGTGCTCCTGACCACCGGCAACCCACGCCGGCCCGGTATCGAGATCTCCAGCCCGGTGTACGCGGCGAGTCTGGCGACGATCCGCCGGGTGTTCGTGGGCGGCCGGGCCCACTTCGAGTCCATGAACCGGGCCCTCACCCTGCACGGTGCCCGCCCGGTCATCGACCGGGTCTTCGGCTTCGACGAGGTCCACGAGGCGTTCCGCCACTACGCGTCCGGTGTGGCCTTCGGCAAGGTCGTCATCCGCGTGGCCTGAGCGCGGCGGCCTCGCGCGCCAGGCTCTCCACACGCCCCCAGTCCTTCGCGGCGATCGCGTCCTCGGGAAGCATCCACGTCCCGCCCACGCAGCCGACGTTGGGGAGGGCGAGGTAGTCCGGCGCGTAGGTGGGGCCGATACCGCCCGTCGGGCAGAACCTGGCCTGCGGCAGCGGTCCGGCGAGCGACCTGAGATACGCCGTGCCGCCGGCCGCCTGCGCCGGGAAGAACTTCATCTCCCGCACACCGCGCTCCAGCAGCGCCACCACCTCCGAGGTCGTGGACACCCCCGGCAGGAACGGCACCCCGGACGCCTTCATGGCATCGAGCAGTACGTCGGTCCAGCCGGGACTGACCAGGAAGCGGGCGCCCGCGGCCACGCACTGCGTCACCTGAGCCGGCGTGATGACGGTGCCCGCGCCGACCACCGCGCCCGCAACCCCGTCCGCGATCGCCCGGATGGCGTCGAGCGCGCACGGCGTCCGCAGGGTCACCTCTATCGCGGGCAGCCCACCCGCGACGAGTGCCGTGGCCAGGGGTACGGCGTCCGCGACCTCGTTCACCACGACGACGGGAACCACGGGGGCGAGATCCAGCACGGAGGCGGCGGGAACCGAGGGCAGCGGTGAGCTCATGGGCTCATCGTGCCCTCGTCGCGCAACATGCGCAAAGAGCGTTGCGCATGTTGCAACGACACCTCCATGGGGCTTCTAATGCACCTCGTTCACCAGCACATCCAGCGCCCAGGCCGTCCCCGCCCGCGCGGGCGCCTGCACCTCCACCTCGTACCCCAGGTCCCGCAAGGTCTCCACCAGCTCTGCCGGATCGGCGGGCGCGGCCCCCGCCGAAAGCAGACTCCGCACGATCCGCCCCTTCGTCGCCTTGTTGAAGTGGCTGACCACCTTCCGGGTGGGCGCGTGCAGCACCCGGACCGTCGCCGTCCGCCCGGCCACCTCGCCCTTCGGCTTCCACGCGCCCGTGTACGCCGAGGACCGCAGGTCGAGCACCAGCCCGTCGCCGGCCGCCTCGGGGAGCGCGGCGGCCATCGGCGTACGCCAGTGCGCGCCCAGCGCCCCGAGCCCCGGCAGCCTCACCCCCATCGAGCAGCGGTACGACGGGATCCTGTCCGTCACCCGGACCGCGCCCCACAGCCCGGAGAAGACCAGCAGCGAGCGGCTCGCGCGCCGCTTGGCCGCCGTGTCCAGCGAGGCCAGGTCCAGGGCGTCGTACAGCACCCCCGTGTAGATCTCCCCGGCCGGGCGCGCGCCCGCACTGCGCAGCTCCGTGTTCTTGGCGATCTCGCCGCGCAGGCCCTCGCTCAGTCCGAGCACCTCGCGGGCCTTCTCCTCGTCGCCGGCGCACAGCTCGGCCAGCTCGTCGAGAACCGCCCGACGCGCCTCGGTGAGCCCGGGCAGGGACAGCGACTCCAGCTTCAGCGCGGTTCCCCGGCGGGAGGGTGCCTTGCCCTCGGAAGGCGGCAGCAGCACGAGCACGGTGGTGTTCTCCTAACGGTGGGTGTGGCCCGGCGCCAGCCTAAGGGGTGCGGTCGGGGTGCCCGCCGCGTGCGCGCGACCTACGCTCGACCCATGCCGTGCCGCCACATCCGCGCCACCTGCGTACCGGGGGCTCCTCTGCAGGCCGCCCTGTCCGCCCTGCGGACCGGTCTCGGTGTGCCCGGGGGCTTCCCGCCCGGTGTACTGGAGGAGGCCGCCCGGCCACCCCGCCTGCCTCCCCACGACGCGACGGACATCCCCTTCCTCACCATCGACCCGCCGACGTCCGCCGACCTCGACCAGGCGATGCACCTGTCCCGCCGCGAGAACGGCCGCGGCTACCGCGTCCGGTACGCGATCGCCGACGTCGCCGCCTTCGTCGCCCCCGGCGGCGCCCTGGACGCCGAGGCGCACCGCCGCGTGACGACCCTCTACTTCCCGGACGAGAAGGTCCCCCTCCATCCGACCCGGCTCTCCGAAGGCACCGCGAGCCTCCTGCCCGACCAGACCTGCCCGGCCGTGCTCTGGACGATCGACCTGGACGCGGACGGCCGCACGGAGAGCGTCGACGTACGCCGGGCCCTCGTCCGCAGCCGCGCCAAGCTCGACTACGCGCACGTACAGAAGCGGATCGACGACGGCACGGCGGAGGAGCCGCTCGCCCTTCTCAAGGAGATCGGGACGCTGCGCGAGCGTCTGGAGGTGGAGCGCGGCGGGATCTCCCTCAACGTCCCCGAGCAGGAGATCGTCGAGACGGACGGGACGTACGAACTCGTCTACCGCGCCCCCCTTCCCGCCGACGCCTGGAACGCGCAGATCTCCCTGCTCACCGGGATGGCGGCGGCCGACCTGATGCTCGCGCACGGCACCGGCGTCCTGCGCACGCTGCCCGCCGCCCCCGACGGCGCGGTCGGCCGCCTTCGCCGCACGGCCAGGGCCCTGCACATCGACTGGCCGCACCACGTCTCGTACGCGCGGCTCGTCCGCTCCCTCGACCCGCACCTGCCACGCCACGCGGCCTTCCTCCAGGAGTGCACGACGCTGCTGCGCGGCGCGGGCTACACGGTGTTCCGGGGCGGCGCCCTCCCGGACGTCACCTCGCACGCCGCCGTGGCCGCGCCCTACGCCCACTGCACGGCCCCCCTGCGCCGTCTCGTCGACCGCTACGCCTCGGAACTCTGCCTGGCCGCCGCCGCGGACGAACCACCCCCCGACTGGGTGCTCACCGCCCTCGACACCCTCCCCAAGGAGATGGCCGAGGGCTCCCGGCGCGCGGGCACCGTGGAACGCGAGTGCGTCGACATCGTCGAGGCCGCGCTCCTCAAGGACCGGGTCGGGGACATCTTCGACGGATGCGTGGTGGACGTGATGGAGCGTCAGCCCACGGTCGGCACCGTCCAGTTGGAGTCCCCCGCGGTCGTCGCCCGCATCGAGGGCGGCACCGGGACGCTGCCGCTGGGGGAGCGGTTGCGGGTCCGCCTCACCCAGGCCGACCCGGGGACGGCGAAGGTACGGTTCGCGCCCGCGTGAGGGCCTGTGCGAGTGCGTCGGGGTCGTCCGCGTGCAGCCGTACGAGACGGACCCGACGTTCCCGGCCCAGGAGCGTGAAGTGCGGTACTGGGGCGGCCAGTTCGATGGTCACGTCGGTCTGGGCGCCCACGGCGAGGTTCAGTTCGCCCCCGGCGCGCTCGTGCGTGGTGCGCAGCTCGCGGCGCACCGCCGCGATGTCCACCAGGGGTATCCGCAGATCCACCTGCGCGCCGTTGCGGACGCGCAGGTGCGTGGAGTCGAGGATGTGCGGGCGCGTCACACCGGCCGCGTGCAAGCCGACGACCATCAGCACGGTGTACACGTCGAGGACGAGGACGACCGCGTGGACGACCGGCCACCCGCGCAGCAGCACCGCCATCCCGGCCGTCTCGACGACGCACACGAAGGCGAGCCCCCACATCATGGCGCCCTGGCCCCGCGCGTGACCGAAGGGGCGGCCGTCGCGCGTGCCGTGCGTGCGCCGGGTCACCCACAGCAACAGGCTCGCGAACAGGCGCAGTTCATGCCGTACGAGGCCGCGCACGATCCTCATCGCCCGCGCTCCGTGAACATCCGCATCGCCCGCCGGATCGCCTCCGCCTGGGCCGGGGCGACGTCGGCGTACAGGGCGCGCAGAAAGCCGTCGTCGAGGCCGGGAGCGAGATCGGTCTCCAGGAGCAGGGAATCGGGCAGGCAGTCGGCGAGTGCCCGGGCCGCCTCGTCCACGCGCGGGTCGTCGGGGTCGGCCTCGGCGAGTGCGTCGAGGAGCGCGTACACCTCGTGCGCCCGTGCCACGGCGGCGGGCGTCTCGAAGGCGCTGCCCAGCGCCGCCATCAGCCGCTTCCGGCTCTCGGGCGAGGCCACGGTGTCGATCAGAGCGAGCACCTCGCGGTCCCTGACGGCCATGGGGGACTCGGGGCCGTGCGCCATCCCCGTGAGCAGCGCGGCCAGTTCAGGAGAGACGGGGCCCTCGGCGGGCAGGTTCCCCTCCCGGTCCAGCAGGGCGCGCAGCCGGTCCCGCCGCTCCCGGATCGCCGCCTCCTGCCGGGCGAGATCGGCGTCGAGTTCCTCGAGCACCTCGGCGAGATCGCGCCCCGCGTCGTCCGCGAGCACGTCCCGCACCTCGGCGAGCCCGAGTCCCAGCTCGGTCAGCCGCCGGATCCGGGCGAGCACGACGGCGTGCCGCAGCGTGTAGTCCCGGTAGCCGTTGGGGCGCCGCTCGGGCTCCGGCAACAGCCCGAGATGGTGGTAGTGCCGTACCGTCCGCGTGGTGACACCGACGGTGACGGCGAGTTCTCCGATCCGCATGCCCTCAGTAGAAACGTTGACGTTGCGGCAAGGTCAAGCGAGGAGGTCCTCGCCGGCATGGAAACGCGGGCCTGCGGCGTTGCACCCTTGACGAGACCAGGGGAGGTGGCCATGGGGGCACGACGTGAAGAGGCCCGCTGGACCCGGGCCACTCTCGGCCATGAAGGTCCGCCCCTCGACCTGCTGACCGCACGCTTCGACCAGCACCGCTACGCACCGCACGCCCACGACGAGTTCACCATCGGAGTCTGCGTCGGCGGCTCCGAGATCATCGACTACCGGGGCGGCCGCATCCACACCGGCCCCGGCTCGATCGTCGTGCTGGCTCCGGGCGAGATGCACACCGGCGGCCCGGCCGCTTCCGACGGCTACGCCTACCGGGCGCTGTACGCCGAGCCTTCCCTGCTCACCGAGGGAATTCTGGGCAGCCTCCCGCACTTCCGGGACCCCGTCCTCGACGACCCCGAACTGGCCGCCGCCCTGCGCACCGCCCACGCGGACCTGAGCGCCTGCCCCGACCCCCTGGAGGCCGAGTCCCGCCTCCCCTGGCTGCTGGCCGCCCTCGCCCGTCGCCACTCCACGGCCCGCCCGGCGTGCGACACGGTCCCGGGAGCGGCCCCCATAGCCCACGCCGTACGCGACCGTCTCGCCGACGAACTCCAGGCTCCCCCGTCACTCGCCTCCCTCGCCACCGACCTGGGCCTCTCCCGCTACCAGCTCCTGCGCGCCTTCCGTACGACGATGGGGATACCGCCGTACGCCTGGCTGGCCCAGTACCGCGTGAACCGGGCCCGCGCCCTGCTGGAGAGCGGCCTGCGACCCGCGGAGGTCGCCCCGCTCGTGGGCTTCGCGGACCAGGCGCACCTGACGCGCTGGTTCCGCAGGGTGCTGGGGGTGACCCCGGCGGCGTACCGAACAAGCGTGTCGCCGACGGCGTACCGCAACAGCGTTCAAGACAGCTGACCGCACGGCGGCCGAAACTCCCCCCATGACCGCACGCGGCTGGTTCCTGTTCTCCCTGATGGGAGTCGTCTGGGGCATCCCCTACCTGATGATCAAAGTGGCGGTGGACGGCGTGTCCCCGTCGACGGTGGTGTTCACGCGCTGCGCGGTGGGCGCCGCGCTGCTGCTCCCCTTCGCGATCCGCCAAGGGGGCCTTGCCGGCTTCGCCCGGACCGTACGAACCCACTGGCGCCCCATGCTGGCCTTCGCATGCATCGAGATCATGGTCCCCTGGTGGACCCTCACGGACGCCGAGCGCCACCTCTCCAGCTCCACGGCCGGCCTGCTGATCGCGGGCGTACCGATCGTCGGCGTGGCCGCCGCCCGCCTCTTCGGCGACACGGAACGCCTCGGCGCCCGCCGCGTGTCGGGCCTGACCCTCGGCCTGTCCGGCGTCGCGGTCCTCACCGTCCCGCACCTGACCGGCGGCGACGCCCGCTCGCTGGCCGAGGTACTGCTGACGGTGATCGGATACGCGACCGCCCCCGTCATAGCCGCCCGCCACCTCAAGAACGTCCCCTCGCTCCACCTCACGGCCGCCTGCCTGACCCTGGCGGCCCTGCTCTACGCCCCCGCGGCGGTCGTCACCCGCCCCTCCGGGCTCCCCTCCCCGCAGATCCTGGCCGCCCTCGCCGGCCTCGGCGTCATCTGCACCGCGGTCGCCTTCGTGGCCTTCCTGGAACTGATCAAGGAGGCGGGCCCGACACGGGCGACGGTGATCACGTACGTCAACCCGGCCGTCGCGGTGGCGGCGGGAGCCGCCTTCCTGGACGAGAGCCTGACCCCCGGCGTCCTCGCCGCCTTCGCCCTCATCCTGGCCGGCTCGGTCCTGGCGACGGCGACGGCGGGCCCGAGGCGCACCACACGCCCGGTACCATGGTCCACACGGCAGACGAGCCGGGCGGACGGCCGCGTGGAGGTCCTTGTGGACCTTCCCGAGGAACGTCCGGGCTCCACAGGGCAAGGTGGTGGCTAACGGCCACCCGGGGTGACCCGCGGGACAGTGCCACAGAAAACAGACCGCCGAGAACTTCGGTTCCCGGTAAGGGTGAAACGGTGGTGTAAGAGACCACCAGCGCCTGAGGTGACTCAGGCGGCTAGGTAAACCCCACCTGGAGCAAGGTCAAAAGGAAACATCTCGGTGTTTCTGCGCGGACGATCGAGGGCTGCCCGCCCGAGTCCGCGGGTAGACCGCACGAGACCGGCGGCAACGCCGGTCCTAGATGGATGGCCGTCTCCCCGGCCGCCGCGAGGCGCCCGGGCGACAGAACCCGGCGTACAGCCCGACTCGTCTGCCGCCACCTGCGGTTTTGCTTGGGAAAGGGCCTCCGACCCGTGTCGGAGGCCCTTTCCGGTCTTTCGGGGGCTTGCCGCGTCAGGCGGCGAAAAGTCCCTCGGAAGTCCCCCAGACAGCGCTGAAAGTCCCTGAAAAGTCCCAGAAGTATAGGGACGGGCGACCCCTTCGGGTCGGCCACTGTATGAGGTGCTCGTGCAGGATGTTCCAGTCCTCGTCACAGCCTGGCTCGTCAGGGTGCACACGGGCGGGATGCCATCACTTGTGGCTGCAGCACAACGTCTGGTGAGCTTGCCCGCGGATGGTCGGCGTCTCGGGTTCGAATCCCGAAGAGATACCAGTCAGACGCCCGTATACGGCGTCGTCGGCGGAGGCACGACAGCCATGGCTCCGTCCACCGGCGGCCTGGTGAGCGCTTCACGATGTCCTCGCCCTGTCGGCACCGGCGGGAAGAGCACACCGTCCAAACCGTCCGCGCAATACAGGGCCACCCCGCACGGCACTCCGGCCGCCGGTACCGCCACGCAGCCAGGCGCCGAGGATCGTCTGGTACGTCCACTAGCGTGCCATCTCGCCGCGCGCCTGGGCGTAACGGGCCAGGGACTGTTCGTCGGAGAACGCGAGGATGAAACGGATGCCGCCCAAGTCCGCAGTCAAAAGGCCGTAATCACCGTCGAGGCCGGGGTCGTCCTCGAGCGGAACCAGGACCGCCGTACGCCGGAACTCACCCAGCAGCACGCCCGCAATGCGCAGGGCGCCCCGCCGAGGCGGAGCAGATCCAGGTACTGCCAGTAGGGAGGGTGGTGACGGAGGCGCCGATTCCTTCCTGGGACCCTGCGCGGCTCTCCTGCAGGCCTGCCACCCCACCACGGGTCGGAACCGGTCGGCCGGTAAGGGGACAACCTCGTAGCCGGGGGCACGCACCGGGTCGTCACCGCCGACTTGCTCAAGCTGCCGCACACATCGGTGCACCAGAGGGACAGGCGCCGAAGAGCCCACCACCGTGACACAGGCGGTCGAGGCGGGCCGTCTCTCTGGGCTGTTGCTGCAGGTGGGGGAAGTGCGCGGTCGTCGCGGTCTTGGGTGAGGGGCTGGAGCAGTCTCAATGACATTGCGGTGGTGATATCACTTCGGGGACAGGGAAGCAGGCGGCACTTGGTTCACGGTGGATGTCCGTCGCCTGCTGGGTTCTTCGGAACTTTCCAGCTCCCCTGCGGGGGCTGCCCGGCAAGGTTGGCGAGCGATCCGTTCACTTACGGGAAATCGCGTGACGCCCAAGATCCTGGCCATCGAGAGGTCCCAGCCATGCCGTGCCCGCACGCGTCTTGCGCCGTCGCGTGGATGCCGACGGACCGGGCCCGCCTGCCCGCGGCGATCACATGGATGACGGCCGACTGCTCAAGACGAGACATCCTGCGCTGCGTCGTCAGAGTGCGGCCGCACGCCGAGCCACCACTTGCGACTGGGGGTTTCGCCAAGGACCTGGTCCGGATGCAGGTCACGGCTACGATCGCCTCATGACCACCCCGGAGATCCAGAAGGCGCAGGCGGCTCGAGAGGAGTACTTCCTCGACGACGGCACAGATGTGGAGGCCGAGACCGAGGCGGACGACACCACACCTGAGATCGCCAGGCCATGGAATCCGGAGCAGATCCGAGTCAATACGAAACAGTTCTCGCTGCGCAACACGCTGGACATGATTGACGACGATTCGCTGGAGCTGGCCCCGGATTTTCAGAGGGGGCGGGTCTGGAAGCTCGTACAGAAGTCTCAGCTCATCGAATCGGTCCTGCTGCAGATTCCCCTGCCGGCGTTCTATTTCGCAGAGGACGCGGACGGACTCCTGCGCGTGGTGGACGGCCTGCAACGACTTTCGACCATTCATGACTTCGTCCGCGGCGGGGATAAGTCAGGATTTGCTTTGAAGGGCCTCGAATACCTGGACGGAGTGGTCGAGGGGAAACGCTTCGATGAACTTCCCGCACCATGGAAGCGGCGTATCAACAACGCCCAGATCATGGCCCACGTGATCGATCCCACGACTCCGCCGGAGGTCATGTACGACATCTTCAGGCGGATCAACACCCTGGGTACTCCGCTCAACGCACAGGAGATCCGGCACTGCATGAGCCGCGACCGAAGCCGTGACCTCCTCAAGGCCATGACCGCGACAGACGCCTTCTACGAGGCGACGGGCATGCGTGACCACATCCGGATGAACGACCGGGAAATGGCTCTACGCTTCGCCGCGTTCTGGCTGATGGACGTGGAGGGATACGTGGAGCAGGCCGCCATGGATCCTTTCCTGCAACGGGCAACCCGCCTCCTGGATTCGGACGACGAGGTCGATGACGACAAGGCATCCCGCCTCATGGCGGACTTCAGCAAGGCCATGACGAACGCGCGACTGGTTTTCGGGGACCATGCGTTTCGAAAGTGGCCCGAAGGGGTCTCGTGGCGGAACCCGATCAACCGTCCGCTCTTTGAAAGCTGGTCCCTCACTCTCGCCAGGTACGACCCCGAGGACCTGGAACGCCGCAAGGACGCGATCGTGGCAGAGGCCCGCAGTCTGATGACGCGTGACATCTACTACCTGGATGCCATCACGTCGTCCACCGGTGACGTCAGCCGGGTCGTCTACCGCTTCCGCGCCACCGCGAAGGCTGCGGAGGTTGGCAGGTGATCACCTCTCTGGGCATTCGTCACTTCAAACGTTTCGCCAACGCGTCGTTCGAGCTGCGTCCGCTCACCGTGCTCACCGGCCTCAATGGCACGGGAAAGAGTACGGCCATCCAAGCGCTGCTGCTGGCCCGTCAGCTGGCGGATGTGCACAGCAACAGCAGTGTGGTGCAGCTCAACGGCCCGTACGGGCTGGCGCTGGGCGAGGCACATGAGGTGCTGCATCCTGACGCGCCCGACTCGGTCATCGAAATCCACCTCGACAACGACGACGGCGCGTCTGTTGCCCACCGATTCGAGGTGCCGGACGAGCAGGCCCTTTATCTCGAAGTGCTCGACCCCGGGGTCATGTTGCCTGAACTGCGTGGGTGGGGAAGTGAGTTCACGTACCTCTGCGCCGAGCGGCTCGGTCCGAGGGACCAGCTTGGTGTGTCCGCCGAGCATCCGAACGCCATCGGCGTGGGTGTGCAGGGCGAGTTCACAGCGCAGGTCCTCGCCCTCCGCGAGAGCGAGCAGGTGCCCGAGGCGCTCCTGCATCCGGACACCGAAGCGACCCACGGCGTCACCATCCTGCGCACCCAGACCGAGACCTGGGCCTCCGAGATCATCCGCCCCATCAAGATCACTGCTCAGTGGCCGCCCGGCATCACGGCGAGCACCATCCGGTTCCAGGAGCCGGGTCTACTGAGTGAGCCGATCCGGCCCACCAACATGGGCTTCGGATTCTCCTACGCCCTGCCCGTGATCGTCGCCGGCCTGCTTGCCAGGCCCGGCGACCTGCTGATCGTGGAGAACCCGGAGGCGCATCTGCATCCGGGGGGACAGTCCAAGCTGGGCCGGTTCCTCGCCCGGGTCGCGGGGACCGGCGCTCAGGTGATCGTGGAGACCCATAGCGACCACGTCCTCAACGGCGCCAGACTCGGTGTTGCGGAGGAACAGGTGCTGGCTCCGGAGGCCGCCATCGTCCACTACTTCGGTGCGGACGAGGTCGGCTCCGTCCCGATCGAGTTCACCGGGAGCGGCGAGCTGACGGACTGGCCGCAGGGCTTCTTCGACCAGATCGAGCGGGACTTGGGGAGGCTGGCGCGTGCCAGACGCAGGGGGCGGTGAGCCGTACCGGTTCGTCGTGGACGAGACGTCGTTCGACTTCCGGGAACTGACGGAGCAGCACCTCACGGATCTGCTCGACAACTTCAACGACTCCCTTGAGGAGTTACAGGAGGGCTACAAGGTCGCCCGCTCGCAGTCCTGGTACGAGGTGGACTGTACGGACGAAAGGAAGCTGTATGACGTCCTGTACGAGGGCGGAACGCCGAAGGTGGGGCGCGACGCCCGCTTGAGAACAGTCAGGTTGATGGACAAGTGCCCGTCCTGGGACACGGAGCTGTCCGGCCGTCCCGGCCGGGTCGAAGTGGAAGGAGAAGCCAAGGAGGAGGCCGGGTCCCTCGGCTATGCGTGGTATCGCACCCGGCACGGCCACCACACCGCGTGCGTGGTCTTTCCCGTCGCGCACGGGCGTGGTTGGCAACCCGTGTCGGCAGTAGAGGGCGCGAGTGGAGAACCGGTGGCCGTGGAGGTCTTCTTCCTCGCCGAGCCCGCAGCGCTGACCGACTTCTGGCGGTCGCTCTTCCTCCGGGAGGATGTCGCGGAACCAGACTTCCTCGACCGCGCCAGGGAGGCGTTCCCGGGTTTGGTCCTCGCCGACTCGCTCTCCTTCCGCAAGTTCGACGGGACGTACCGGGAGCTGCGGGACTGGGTTGTGGACGTTCTGTCCGTGGTGCAGGACCACTTCGCCGATGCCGTGCGCAAGCACGCGGGCAAGCCCAACGATGTCCAGGCCGAACTGGGTCGGCACGGGCTCACACTGTCGCCGGAGAGCCCCAAGACACACAAGAACAAGAAGATCATGCGGCAGCGGGACGTCAAGCACGACGACGAGACATACCGCTGCGAGTGGCACGCCAAGAAGGAAGGGCACCGCAACCGGGTGCACTTCAGCCTGCCGGAGCAGCGTCTCGGCGGCCGCGTCCTGATCGGTATCTTCGTTGATCATCTCGACACGTAGAGACCGGGCGAGACGCAGCTCACCGCCGCTGAAGGGCGTAGTCGCCGCCGGCCTCGCTGTACGGCTTGAGCAGCGGCTGCAGTTCACGCTTGACGAGAGCCGCGTCGGGCTCGGGCAGCCGTAGCGAGGCTCGGCGCATGCAGACGCTCCAGAAGCGGGACTTCCGAGGTGCTTTTCGCCACCTATCGCGGCAAGCCTCCGACAGACCGGAAAGGGCCGGTCTCCGGTCTCCACCGGAGTTGTGCTGCTGGAAGCAGGGTCGCCCGTGCGGCTGGTTGCCGGGGATCGTGTCCGGGGCGTCTGATCGGCTGCCCGCCAGGTCAGGTGCGCAGGTGGTGCGTGATGATGCCCTGGATGTCGGTGAGCCACTGGCGCAGGGAGACGCCTTCGGGCGGGGGCTCTCTCAGGCCGAGTACGCGTGCCCCTTCCTTCAGTTCATCATCGGTCGGATTCATGGCGAGGACGCCGTCGATGTCGTGGACGGCGGCTCGGTGGTCCTCGGGGGCTTCGGCGGACAGGTAGTCGTCCACTGCTTCGGCGTGTGACTGGTACTCGACCTCGAAGCTGCCCTGGTAGAAGTACGCGCCGAGGAAGTGGGCGAGTGCCGGGAAGCGCTCCCGCCACTCCCATGAGATCTTCGGTCGGGCCGAGGGCCGGGGAGCCGGTGGCGCGGCGAGGAAGTGCTCCAGGTGCTGTCGGACAACGCGCAGGCAGTCCTCGACGCCGATGCCCCGGGGCGGGTCGATGTGCGGGAGCAGGTCGACGTCGTCCGCGATGTCGTCGTTGAAGAGACCCACCGTCAGGAGATCGTCGATCTCCCGCACTGCTGCGGTCACGCGCTCGGGGGCATAGGACGCAGTCCGCATGTATGCGCTCAGTGCGATGCCGGGTGTTTCCACTGTGTCGTCGAAGGCGTGGCCGGTCCATTCGTAGGCGCGCAGGAGTTCGCGCAGTTCCTTGAAGCGGTCTGGGGGCGTCATGGATCTGGAGACCTGTCCGGTTGAGTGCTACGGGGCGGTGGGGTAGGACGTCAGGACTCGATAGCCCAGAGGGGCCGTCGGATCCTTCTTGAGGACTACGGTCGCCCCTGTCACCCATTCTGGAGGCTGGCCGGTCCTGAAGTTGGCCCGGGACAGGCTCAGCCCGGTGGGTGCCCCCAGGTCATCCGTGAAGTCCTTCTTACCGGTCGCTTTGCCGTTGTTCAGCCAGTCCTCGATCTCCTTCTGATGCTTGCCCACGACTGCCTCGGCGTGCTTTTGGGCCGAGGCATGGTCGATGTACCGGGAGGCGTCATCCAGGTCGGGCGCGGCGCGCAGCCGTGCCCTCAGGTCCCGGGTGGTGACCTCGACATGCCGGGAGCCGGTATGGGCGCCGTTCTTACCCTCGTCGGCTGCGAGGTCCGTGGTGTATTTGGGCTTCTGCGGACCTTTCCGTTTGCTGCGCGGCCAGGCGTTCGGCTCACCGTCTCGGAGCAGCATGCCGAGGTCGTCGGCACCGGCGGTCAGCCCGCCGGGCATGGCCAGCTGAGGGCTCAGGCCGGGTACGCGGACGCCGCCCAGCAGTTCCGTCCAGCCGCCCGCGTTCTGGGCGGCTCGGAAGGTGGCGCCAGCTCCGCCGAGGAGGCCGCCGGTGAGGGCGCCGTACACGCCGGCCTGGCGTGCCTCGTCGAGGCTGAGGCCGCCGCTCCGCTCGCCCGTCGCGATCGCGATCGGCTGGGCGACGGCGAGATCGACGCTGACGGACTCGATGCCCGCGATGGCGGCGGTGGCCAGGGTGGTGCCCGCGATGGACGCGACCTCGGCGGAGACCGCGATGCCCAGGGTGCTCGCGAGTTCGGTGACGGTCGTCGCGGCGGCGAGGGCGGGGCCCTCGGAGAGACCCCCGGTGAAGATGGCCAGACCGGTGCCCACGAGGATGGTCCCGCCGACGATCTCCAGCTCGTGTTCGAGCTTCTTCTTTGCGTGGTGCACGGCGTCCGCGTACGCGTCCAGGGCCTTGGCCATGTCGCGGGCGGCGTCGGACAGGTCCTTGAGCCAGCCGTGCTTGTCGTAGTAGTAGCGGCGCCAGAACGGGTCGTCGAAGGCGGAGATGGCCTCGCCCTTGTTGTTCTCGATCAACGAGCGGGCGGCCTTGTTCGCGGCGGCGGTGACGTCCTCGACGTCGTCGGCGAAGTCCCGCCACGCCTTCGCGGCGTCCCGCAGCCCGCCCTCGTCGGCGTCCGGCCACCACATGCCGGTGACGTCCTGGAGGACCTTCCGGGCCTTGTCCGCGACGCTCACTTGTCGTGACCGGTCGAGTCGGCGCCCGTGGAGTCGCGTTCGACCCTGATCCTGGTGAACATGGCGCGGATCAGCTCTTCGTTGTCGATGTGGCCGTCGGCCATGTCGGACATGGCCTCGTGGATGCTGGCCAGGCCCTCCGCCAGGATCTTGGTGGACTGCTCGATCTGGTTGACGTGGGGGCCGTACGCCTTGTGGAAGTCCGTGCCCTGGCGTGCAGATCGTGCACGGGAGCTGGAGCGCGATGAGCAAGCGCTGCAAGCCAAGCGTGCTCTCTACGCCGATCTGAACAACGCGGCTCGCGCTTACCGGGTCGCCGCCCAAGACGCCGTCCGGGCGGCCGAACGCGGTGAAAGTGTCGACCCGGCAATCCTTGACGCCGCAAAGGATGCCTGGGGCGACCAGTACTCCCAAGCGCAGATGGCACTGGCGAAGGATGTCCTGCAGGTAGCCTCGAAGCTCAACAGGGCGCTCGGAGTCGGGTACTCAGTCGTGAAACAGTTGCCTAGCAGCCCCGACCTCACCGAGGCCTATGAGCGGGCGAAGGTGTGGTTCAGCGGCCCCCTGTCCGATGGTGTGTGGCTGCTACGGGTCACCTTGCGACATGACCTCGGCGTTGAAGTCGACCCCCACTTCGAGCAGATCCGCATGCAGATGCTCACCTCGCTCGACACCGCCCGCGGAAGCCTTGAGCGTCTAGTCGCCGCAGAACGCGCGCGAGCCACTGACTCAGCGCAGCACAGGGCACAGATTTTTGGGCAAGATCGCCCATAGTGTCCGGGCCAGATCACGCCAGCTGGCCTCGTCCCGGCGTCGGCGGCCACGTCAGGTACGGCACAGCACAAATCAACGCCCCCACCCCGGTCACGACCGGGGGTGTCCTGCCGTTATCGTCCCCATGGTTGGGCCATGGGGCCCGACTTGGCAGGGAGGGGTCAGTCATGGGGATATTGCAGAAGTGGGCGCGCAAGCGCATGACTCAAGGCGCCATCGCAGCACGGGAACGGGGCGAAACCAGCTACGTTCACAGACTGGCCAGTTCGAATCAGCAGATCCAGGACCGGTATACCTCGGTGATCGAGTCCGAGGGCTGGAAACTGGCCGGTATCCATGAAGATTCCTCACGTCCCAAGGAGCGCTGGGTGATGACCTTCGAGCGCGCAGGCGAGGCGAGTGGGACAACTACCCAATCGTCCGAACAGGCCTAGTACACCTGCCTGACTTCGCGATCTTGCCCCAAGTTCTGAGGGCGGGTGGAAACAGCCACCACGTGACCGACGAAAGGGCCCCTGAAGGATCCCAGGGCCTCGGACTCGGGCAGCAGATCTCACTCGTACTCGCGGAGCACGTCCTGGATACGTCGGTTGGCGACGTCCTGTCCTCCGTCGAGGCACTTCGCGTAGCGGGGCAGCAGGACCTCGACGCTGTTGCCAGCACGCTCGGCCACCTCGGTGGGGTCGACGCCCGCGTTGAGCCACGTCGACAGCGCCGAGTGCCGAAGGTCGTACGGACGACTTGCGAGCGGTGAGGACGCGGCGGCCGGTGGAAGGGCGAGGAACCGAGCCTCCCGCCACACAGGTAGTAGGTCGAGGACGGGACGACCGAGCCCTTCTCACTGAAGAGCCGCCCGTCGTCTGACGTGCCGAAGGTGGCCAGATGTTCGCGGAGCGCGGCGACAAGGTGGGGCGGGATGGGCACCCCCTGGCAGTCGCTCAGCATGGCATGGCGTTCTGACCAGGCTGTCCACCAGGGCAGTGATCGGCTTCCGCTGACATCCAACGTTGACATCAACGACCACGGACGGCGGTGACAACCGGCGGCCATGTGCGGCACCTGTGCGCGTCGGGGACTGCGACCACGCCGGGGCAGGATCGAACTCCTGATGCGGTGCTCGCGCATGAGCGCCCTCCCGGGCCGTTCTGGGGCCGTGAAAGGGCGCTCAATGGCGACCAACGTCGACAGCAGGTCAGGGCGTTGATCGATTGATCGGCCGCAAGTCACGGCCGCCGGTGAGCAGTTGTCGGCGTACTGATCGCGTTCGTCGCCTACGGGCCGCTGTGGAAGAAGCCGGACTTCAGGTTCTCGATGATGTCGTCGAGTGGATGCCCACTGACGATGAACGGTCCGCTCCAGGGCGCGCTGAGTGCGAAGAGCAACGCCAGGCTCAGTCCGACCACACTCGCCACACCTACGATCAGCAGTGACGTTCGCAGGCTGCTGCGGAAGACCAGTGCGCCGGAGTTCACGATCAAGGCCAGTCCGCTGACCACAAGCGTGACGACGTAGAGCGCGGGAACATCGCGCGAGGCGGCCGCAATGCGGGCGCGACGACTACTGGTGACACCGTCCATGGAAACCACCAGCTCCGTGCCTGTCGGGGTTCCTACCTCGGGCCGGGCCGCCTCGGCGCGCACACTCCGCTCCAGCCGTGCGATCGCGAGAGCGGTGGCGGGGTCGTCACCGGACGCCGCTGCTGTAGCCTCCCACTCCCTGGCACGCGTGGTCTGCACATAGTCCAGCAGTGCCGCATGGATCGGCTCCGACTGGACGCGCGGACTTGTCGCCGCCCACCCCAGACGGGAGGCCGCGGCCGCCTCGTCGCTCACCACCCCCTCGGCTGCGCGCAGGTAGCCGGCCTCGCTGGCCAGTGTGAGTGCCGCAAAGATCGCGAAGGCAGCGCCGAGTGTCGGCATCAGGGGCGTGGCGATCTGCGGCACCCGATCCCGCTCCTCGACCGGTACGAGCGCCCGGACGCCGACCCGCGCCACGGCCGCGACCAGTAAGGCAAGGAAGAGCCAGCCCACAACCAGCACCACCGCCGGTAGCGAGGTCAACCAGTTCACCGCATCACCTACAGCGCGTTGCCGCGAGCGCCACACGGCGGCGGTACATCGGCCCCCGCGACCTGGAGCTCCGCGTCGATCACTTTCAATGAACGCTCCATGATCACAGGTCGAAGACCTTTGAGGCTCGCGACGCCCGGAACGGCATCTCGTTTCGTTGGCCAAACAGCTGAATACGGCCCGGTACGAGGCTGTACTGACCACGACCGCCGCGCCCGTCTCATTGAGCCGCGTCATGGCCCCCTTTTTCGCAGGAAGTCAAACGTCGTCGGTGTGGACCTAGGGGCGGCGTTCGGACAGCGTGCGTGTCGCGGTGGTCAGGAAGTCGTCCACGTGCCCGGCGCGGCGGGATTCGAGTACGGCGAGGCAGATCTCGGTCAGTGGGACGTCGGTCACCGGGCGGTTCACGAGGTCGGGGCGTGCGTACGAGCGGGCGACACTGCGCGGCAGCAGTGCGATGCCGCGCCCGGCCGCGATGAGCTCGAGTTTCTCCTCGACCGTCGCGGTGCGGCGCGCGTGGAAGTCCAGGATCGTCTCGCCGTCGAGGGCGGCCAGGGTCAGCCGGCGGCGGGACGCCAGGGGGTGCGTGGTGGGCAGGCAGACGACCTTCGGCTCGCTGCCCACCGGGACGGTGTGGAGCCCGTCCGTGTCGAAGGGGTGGCGCAGGAAGCCGATGTCGGCCCGGCCGTCCCGGAGCGCCTCGCCCTTCTCGTACCAGTTCAGGTGGAGCAGTTCGATCTCGACGTCGGGGTGGGTCCGGGCGAAGGCGCGGACCGCGGGGGAGACGCTCAGACCGGGGGCGAAGCCGACGACCAGGCGGTCGGCGCGGGCGGCGCCGTGCACCCGGCGGGTGGCGGCCTGCGCGGCGGCGAGTACGCCCGGCGCGTCTTCGTAGAGCTGGCGGCCGGCCGGGGTCAGACGCACGCTGCGGGTCGTACGCACCAGCAGCGTGCAGCCCAATTCCTGTTCCAGTGCGCGGATCTGACGGCTCAACACTGGCTGTGCGATGTGCAGGTGCGCGGCGGCGCGGCCGAAGTGCTCGTGCTGCGCGACGGCCGTGAAGTACCGCAGTTTGCGCAGGTCCAGATCCATGCCCTGAGGGTATCAATGTGCCCGAAGAGGTATTGGACGCGTGACGTCGGGTGAGCGCAGAGTGACGGGGCGCGGTGTTCGGGCAGCCCGTTCGCCGGTTGTCAGGAGGTTCCTTTTCGTGATCGTCATTACTGCGCCCACCGGGCAGATCGGCCGCCAGGTCCTCGACATCGTCCTGGGCGACGTCCTCGACGGCGGGGAGTCGGTTCGGGTGATCGCACGCGATCCCGCCCGGCTCTCGTCGCGGCTACGCGAACGGGTCGAGGTCGTGACCGGCTCGCACGGCGACCCCGATGTCGTCGAGGCGGCGTTCGCCGGAGCGGACAGCGTCTTCTGGCTGGCGCCGCCGAATCCGCGGGCCGAGCGCGTCGAAGACGTCTATGTGGAGTTCAGCCGGCCCGCGTGCGAGGCCTTCAAGAGGCAGGGGGTCGAGCGGGTCGTGGGGATCTCGGCCCTGGGGCGCGGGGTGCCCGGGAACGCCGGGCTGGTGTCGGCGTCCCTGGCGATGGACGACCTGATCGCGGGCACGGGCGTGGGTTACCGGGCGCTGACGCTGCCCTCGTTCATGGACAACCTGCTGCGTCAGGTCGAGGCGATCAAGAACCAGGGTGTGTTCTTCCAGCCTGTCGCCGGGGACCTCAAGGCGCCGACCTGCGCCACCCGTGACATCGCCGCCGTGGCCGCCGGGTTGTTGCTCGACCACTCCTGGAGCGGGCAGGGCGAGGTCCCGGTGCTCGGGCCCGAGGACCTGTCCTTCGAGGACATGGCGCGGATCATGTCCGAGGTGCTGGGGAAGCCGGTGCGCTTCCAGCACGTCCCGGTCGAGTCGTTCAAGGACACGCTGACGCAGCGCGGGATGTCCGAGGCGATGGCGCAGGGCATGGCCGACATGGCGACGGCCAAGGACCGTGGCCTCGACAACGCCGAACCGCGCACCCCGGGGGCCACCTCCCCCACCACGTTCCGGCAGTGGTGCGAGGAGATCCTCAAGCCGGCTGTTCTGGCCTGACGGCGGCAACGCGGGAGGGTCGGAGGGCGCCCCCGAGTCTTCGGGCGCGCCCCCGACCCTCCCGCGTCCGGCGGTCAGGCCTCGCGTACCTCCTCCAGGCGTACGGGACGGTGCTCGGCCAGTGAAAGGGCGCAGGCCTCGGCGATCCAGCCGGCCTCGATGGCGTCGGCGACCGTGCACGGCGAGGTGGCGCGGCCCGCGACGACCTCCGTGAAGGCGGTGAGTTCGGCGCGGTAGGCGGGCGCGAACCGGTCCATGAAGAAGTCGTGCGGCGGGCCCGCCGGGAAGGTGGCGCCCGGCTCGACGGAACGCAGCGGCAGCTTGTCCTCCAGGCCCACGGCGATGCTGTCGCGCATGCCGTGCAGCTCTAGGCGGACGTCGTAACCCCGCGCGTTGTGGCGGGAGTTGGAGACCAGGGCGAGGGTGCCGTCGTCGAGGGTGAGGATCGCGGACGCGGTGTCGACGTCACCCGCCTCGGCGATGTACTCGGCACCCCGGTTGCCACCGGCCGCGTACACCTCGACCACCTCGCGGCCCGTGACCCACCGCACGATGTCGAAGTCGTGCACGCTGCAGTCACGGAAGATGCCCCCGGAGACCGCGACGTACGCGGCGGGCGGCGGCGCCGGGTCCAGCGTGGTGGACCGTACGGTGTGCAGCTTGCCGAGTTCGCCGCTCACCACGGCCTTGCGGGCGGCCACACAGCCCGCGTCGAAGCGCCGGTTGTAGCCGATCTGCACCTCGACACCGCTGTCCCGGACGCTTTCCAGCACGTCGAGGCTCTCCTCGACGGTCCGCGCCACCGGCTTCTCGCAGAAGACCGGGATACCCGCCTTGACCGCGGCGAGGATGAGCGCGGGGTGCGCGTCGGTGGCGGCCGCGATGACGATGCCGTCGACCCCGGCGGCGAGCACCGCTTCGGGGGAGTCCACCGCCGTCGCCCCGAACCGCTCCACCGCCGCCGCGGTGGCCGCCGCCACCGGGTCGCTGACGACCAGGGTGTCCACCGCGTCGAGCCCGGCGAGGGTCGCCGCGTGGAAGGCGCCGATCCGGCCCAGTCCCAGGATGCCGATACGCATGAGATTGCTCCTAAAGCCAGTGAGGGTGTGCCCGCCGAGGGAGGGGCGAGGGGCGAGGGGGGAGAGGAGGGGGGAGAGAAGGGAGGAGGGGGAGTGCGGTGAGGGGCAGGGGATCAGGGGGTCAGTCGAGGCCGCCGAAGACGATCTGGTCCCAGTCGATGACCGAGCCCGTGACCACGCCACTGCGGTCGGAGAGCAGGAAGACGACGAAGTCGGCGATCTCGTCGACCTGGCCCAGCTTGCCCATCGGCTGGGTCTTCGCCGCCTTCTCCCGCCAGTCGTCGCCCGCGCCGTGGAAGGCGCGCTGGATCTCCTCCTCGCCCTCGGTGTCCGTCCAGCCGATGTTGAGGCCGTTGATCCGGACCCGGTCCCAGCGGTGCGCGTGGGCGGCGTTGCGGGTGAGGCCCATGAGCCCGGCCTTGGCGGCGACGTACGGGGCGAGGAAGGACTGCCCGCCGTGCGCGGAGGACGTGATGATGTTGACGACGGTGCCCGGCGCCCCGCGGTCCACCAGATGCTGGACGGCGGCCTGCATCGCGAAGAACGGCGCCCGCAGGTTGATCGCCATGTGCGCGTCGAACAGTTCCGGTGTGGTGTCCAGGAGCGTGCCGCGTGACGTCAGCCCGGCCGCGTTCACCAGGCAGTCGATCCGCCCGTGGGCGGCCACGACCTGCTCGACACTGCCACGCGCCTGCGCGGGATCGGTCAGATCGGCCCGTACGAACGTGGCGCCGGTCTGAGCGGCGAACTTCTCGCCGAGCTCGGTGCGGCGCCCCGTGAAGGCGACCGTGGCGCCCTCGCGCAGCGCCGCGCGCACGATGCCCGCGCCGACGCCCTGGCTGCCGCCGTTGACGAGGACGACCTTGTCCTCGAGCAGTTGGTTCATGAGAGTGCTGCCGCCTTCCGGCGCGGTGACATTTCTGCCAGTCTCATGAGACTCGGACCGTCAAGCAATCCGCAGAGAACCATCAAAAACCCCTCATTGATCTCCTCGATCACGGGACGCAGCGAAGGAAGCCATGGGACATCCGTACACGATCCGCGAGATCGCCCGGCAGGCCGGCCTGAGCGAGGCGACGGTCGACCGGGTCCTCAACCATCGCGGCGGCGTGCGCGAGAGCACGGCGCGGGAGGTGCAGCAGGCCATCAAGGACCTGGACCGGCAGCGCACCCAGGTCCGCATCGGCGGCCGCACCTTCATGATCGACATCGTGATGCAGACCCCGGAGCGGTTCTCCTCGGCGGTACGCGAGGCCCTGGAGGCCGAACTGCCGTCCCTGCACCCGGCGATCGTCCGCTCACGGTTCCACTTCCGCGAGACGGACCCCGCGGCGGAGCTGGTGAAGGACCTGGACAGGATCGCCGCGCGCGGTTCTCAGGGAGTGATCCTCAAGGCCCCGGAGGTCCCCGAGGTCACCGCCGCGGTCGGCCGGCTGGTGGCGGCCGGCATCCCGGTGGTCACGCTGGTGACGGATCTGCCCAGCAGCCCGCGGCTTGCGTACGTCGGCATCGACAACCGGGCCGCCGGAGCCACCGCCGCCTACCTGATACGCCAGTGGCTCGCCGACCGTCCGGGGCATGTGCTCGTCACGATCAGCCGGGGGTCCTTCCGCAACGAGGAGGAGCGCGAGATGGGTTTCCGCAGCGGGATGCGCGGCGGCGGGCCCCTACGCCGACTGGTCGAGGTCACGGACAGCGACGGGCTGGACTCCACCCAGCGGGCCCTGGTCCTGGCGGCTCTGGAGCGGGATCCGGAGATCAACGCCGTCTACTCCATCGGCGGCGGCAACACCGCGACCATCGACGCCTTCGCGGCGCTCGGCCGGGGGGTGCTGGCCTTCGTCGCGCACGACCTGGACCACGACAACACCCGGCTGCTGGCGGAGGGGAAACTGTCCGCGGTGCTCCACCACGACCTGCGCCAGGACATGCGGCGCGCCTGCCAGACCATCATGCGGGCCCAGCAGGCGCTGCCGGACGAGGGTCCGTTCCTGCCGTCGGCGATCCAGGTGGTGACGCCGTACAACATGCCGCCGTACAACGTGCCGTCGGTGTGAGAATCCCGGATCCTTGGGGACGGGTTCCGCATCCGCGGGGGACGGGTTCCGCATCCGCGGGGACGGGTTCCGCATCCGCGGGGTACGGATCCCGTACCCGCGGGGGACAGGCGGACGTCTACGCGGTCGGGCCCAACGGCTGTCCCGCGGGGCCGCTCTCCCGTGCGTGCGCCGCGCCGCCGATGTCCGTGCCCGCCCAGGACAGCGCCGTCCAGCCCTCCTCGGGTGAGCCCTCCAGGATCACGATGTCGGTGTTGTCCAGCCGGTGCTCGGTCGCGAAGGACATGTCGACGTTGTGCGCCCGAGCCGCCGTCCACACCCGGATCGCGGCGCCGTGGCTGACCATGGCGACGCTGCCCGCGCCGGTCGCCGCGGCCTCCGCGACCACCGCGTCGAACCGGCCCAGCGCCTCGGTGCCGTTCTCGCCGCCCGGCATCCGCAGCCCGGTGTCCCCGGCCACCCAGGCGAACGCCGTCGTGAAGTACGTCCTGGCCGCCTCGGTGTCGCCGCGCATCATCTCCAGGTCGCCGGCCTCCAGCTCACGGATGCCGTCGCGTACGACCACCTCGAGGCCGCGGGAGGCCGCCAGCGGGGCGGCCGTCAGCTGGGTACGGGTCAGCGTGGAGACGTACAGCAGGTCGATGTCCACGTCCGCGAGCGTCTGGGGCAGCGCGGCGGCCTGCTTCTCGCCGAGGCCGGTCAGACCCGGGCCGGGGACGGCGGTGTCCAGGAGGAAGGCGACGTTGGACGGGGTCTGGCCGTGGCGGATGAGGATCAGGCGCATACGGTCACCTTCTCAGACGGCGCTACGACGGATGCGGCGGCCCGGGCGGCGGGGCCGCCCGGGCCCTGGAGGGCCGCCCGGGCCCTGGAGGGCCGCCCGGGCCCTGGAGGGCCGCCCGGGCCCTGGAGGGCCGCCCGGGCCCTGGAGGGCAGGCCCGCCCTGGAGGGAAGGCCCGCCCCGGAGGGAAGAGCCGCCCCGGAGGGAAGAGCCGCCCCGCAGGGAAGAGCCGCCCCGCAGGGAAGAGCCGCCCCGCAGGACGGAGTAGCCCCCGCAGGACGGAGCAGCCCCGTGCCCCGGCCGCCCGCCCCGTGCCTCAGCTGCCGACCGTGAACCAGGTCGCCCGGGACTTCTTCCACTCGGGGTGGGTGAGGTCCTTGGCCTCCGTGCCGTCGCCGTACAGGTCGGCGGAGCCGTCGTCGGTGATCAGCTGGGCGCGGGCGCCGGGAACGGTGAGATCCGGGACGTCGACGACCGACTCCCAGCCGCCCGGGTCCGAGGTGGGCAGGTCGAGCCGCTTGACCGGGGCGTGCGCCGGGTCGCCGTCCCAGGAGTACAGGGCGTACGGGTCGGAGTTGTCGTCGGCGGCCCAGGAGCCCGCGACGATCAGGTACTGGTTCGCGGCGTTCTTGCGCAGGTCGCGCACGGAGAGGCCGCCGAGGTCCAGCTCGACCGGCGTCCCGAAGACGGCCTTGGCGCCGCTGCCCACCACCTTGTCCATGTTCGTGACGGGCACGAGGAGCGCCTTGCCGCCGGCGACCGCCGGGGCGAGCGGCGCGCGGAAGCCGAGGTACGCGGTCGTCGTCGACCCCGGCGCGAACTCCAGCCCCTCCACGTTGAACCCGTCGATCTGCTTGGGGACCTGGCCGTCGGCGGTGCCCGCCGCGAAGCCGTAGCGGTCGCCGTGGGCCTCGTCCCAGGCCACGAGGTCGTCGCGGAGCTTGCCGTACGAGCCGCCGTACGACAGCACGGTCGCCGCGCCCGAACCGCTGACCTTGGTGGTGAAGACGGTGTTGCGGGCGGACTTGTACTCGCCGTCCTTGTTGTTGCCCAGCGAGCCCGTCCAGTAGATCGTGTCGCCGACGCGCGTGCCGGCCTCGATGTCGATCTCCTTCGAGACACCGATGTTCGAGCTGAAGTCCCAGGTCTTCACGGGCGCGCCCGAGGCCGAACGGTCGTACAGCCGCAGGGTGTTGGACTCGTCGTCCGCCACCACCGCATAGCCGCCCCCGACGTCCACGGCGGCGGAGGCGTCGCTGGATCCCGTGAAGTACCTGCTGTCCGCGGCCTGTTGGACGGCGGCCGACGCGGCGTAGTGCAGGGTCTTGGTGGCGGTCGTGCCGTCCACGCCGGTGACCTTTACGGTCAGGTCGGTGTAGCCCCGGCCGCGCGCGGCGATGGCGACCTGGCGGGTGGCGCCGGTGCCGGTGACCGTGGCGTCGGCGGTGGTCGCCACGGAGGTCTTGCTGCTCTTGGTCACCGTGACCGTGAGCGCTCCGGCGTCCGCGCCGCTCTGTGCGACCGTCACCTTCACGACCGGATCTCCGCTCGCCCCCACCGCGCCGGACAGATAGGACGCCGACAGCGACAGCGTCGGAGTCCCGTAACTCGCCGCTCGGGCCTGGCTTCCCAGCCCCAGGACGGCGAGCGCGAGCACCCCGCTGGCGACGGCGAGCGTCCTGCGGCCACGGGGGAGAAGGTAGTCCTGCACGGGGACCCTTTCGTCGGCGTGATGTCGACGAGAAGGCTCGGCCGTCATCACCAACTGCCGACGGCCCGCACACGTCCACGGGGTGAACAAGTGCGGGCGCGGCTCACGGAGTTGGATCCGTACCGAGCGACCGCTGCGTGACGCCCGTCAGATGGGCCATGAAGACCTCGCGCGCGTCCGGCGTCAGCGTGCGCAGCGCGATCAGCGCCGTGATGACGACGTCGCAGAGCTCGGACCGTACGTCGTCCCACCTGTTATCTGGGGTTGTATTCAAATACATGCTGGTCAAAGCGCTCTATGAATGTCAGTTACGTGAGGCACATCTCCTCCTGGTGGCCGGAGGTCATCACCGCGTGCTCCTACGTAGGGCCAGCAAGCTCATTAGCTTGCGAGTGAACCGGTGCATGTGGGGGTCGAGGGTGTCCTCTGGTGTGGCGAGGACCTGGTCCAAGGAGAGCCACTTGATCGCGTCGAACTCGGCTTCGTCGAAGGAAGTGACCTGGCCTGCCTCTCCCCGCAGGACATACCACAAGGACACATCAGTGTGCTGCCCCTGGCCGCGAGTACGTGTGACGGTGAGGAAGATCGGGCGGTCCCCGGTGATCGAGGCGGGTACGGCCTCGATGCGCAGCTCTTCGCGGCATTCACGACGGACCGTGTGCCACGGATCCTCTGTCGGCTCGACGTGGCCGCCGCTGGGAAGCCACAAGCCGGCCTTGCGGTGGGCAACGAGTAGGAGCTCCTCGCGCGTCTCATCGAGCACGACGAAGTAGCTGACCAGGTGCTTCGCGGGGGTGGCGGGCTTCAGCGTCCTGTAGAGAGGCGCTCCGCTGGTAATCCACTCTGCTGTTGCGGCGAGGTGTGTCTGCTCCTGATCGTCCCAGGGCTCGATGCCGCTGAGCACCTGCATCAGCTGGGCGCGGAGTAGTTGGTCGGGGGCGTTTGAGAAATCCATGGTGACCACGGGCACATGATGGCAGGGGAGACACAACCTCTCGCTGGTCAAGTCAGCCAGTGCTAGCGGACGGGGCCCTGCTCGTCGATGAAGAAGTCAGGCGTTCCACAGAACAGGTCAGTGGTCACCGGTCCGTAGGCGATATTGAAGGTGTCCAGCCAGTAGGACCAGTCCCGGATTCCCAGTGCGCTGCTGAAGCGGTAGTTCAGCTGCCAGCGGACCCACTGCCCGGGAACAAGTCGCACGGCGGGCAGGCGTCGTCGCCGCGGCGGCAGGGCAAACAAAGGCTGCACTCGTGGAAAGACCCGCAGGCGTCCTTCGGATTCACGGAGTTGGACATCGACCTTGGTCAGGTCCTCAAGAGTGCCATGAGGCTGAAAACCGTCCTCCTCACGCATGCGCACCACGTGCGCCAGCGACCTCGATGCATGTGGAAGAGGGAACCCGATCGGGGCGGCATTCCTGCGCGCGGCACTCTCACCTCCCCGAGACTCCTTGGTCCACGATGTCCGTACCCACTGCACGGTGATCTCCACGCCGTCTCACTCCCCGCACAGCTCGTCGAGGATCTCGCCGTAGTAGCGGCGCCGCTGGCTCAGTGTCTGGGCGACCTCGTCGTCTGTGACCTGGGAGATCTTCCCGAGGTGCTCCAAGAGGTTGTCCCGTTGGGGATGGTCAGAGCCTTTGACGTACTCCGTGGTGATGGACACTCCGGGGGCGAGCAGCAGGTGGTGGGGAAGGCCGCACCAGGTGTCGAAGCTCCGGCAGACGGCTTCCCACAGGAGCCAGACGTCCTCGACGCGGCGTTCTTCGGCGATCCGCAGGGCGGCGAGTTCGATGCTGTGGCTGAATCCCCAGGAGTGCCCATGCCGCCGTGTCTCCTGAAGCAGCAGGAACCGGGCGAAGTTCCCGTCTTCCTGACAAGGGTCCCGGTTCAGGGCTTCGAGGACCTGCTGCCTGTCCTCCCAGCGGGCGTCCATGGGCAGCCCATCCTCAGTGTGCTGCCCATCGAACTCCAGAAGTTCCCATCGCTCGGGGTCCCCGCGCCACCAGGCCAGGTCGGGTATCGCGGGTCGGCTCATTGGCGTGTCTTCCGTGCGGAGGGGGGACGTCGTGGCATGTGCGCGATCAGCGTCGACAGGGACGACCCCAGCTTCGCACGGCTGCTGCTGGGGCCTGGGCCCGCCTGCGAGCAACCTGAGGGGCGATCACGTCGAGTCGCGGTTCTGGTCGCGCATCATGTTCCGCAGGGCCGTCCGGGCGGCGGCCAGGTCGTCCTGTGCCTCGGCCAAATCATCCTGCAGGCCGTCGCGGTCTGCTTCGGCTCGGGCCAACTCTGCGGCAAGCCGTTGGTTGGCGATGGTCAGCTCCTGAACACGGGCGAGTAAGTCCTTGGCGGAGACGGCGTCGACCCGCTCGCCGAGGCTGCGCTGCACCGCGGCCCTGAGCCGGTCACGTTCCTCGGTGAGCGCCCGGACCTGGGCACGCGCAAACTCAAGGTCGGTTGCCAGGCTCGCGGCGCTGGCCGCCGTCCCTTCCTTGCGCTGCCGGATTATGCCGGCCGCCTGGCCCGCGCGAGCGGCTTCGATTTGCTCGCGGACCCCTTCGGCGTAGACAAGCCAGTTTGAGACGCCAGCCCGCTTGGCGACTGCGAGGAACGTGATCGGGTCGCCGTCGGCCTTCATCTGATCCACTACAGCAAGTACCCTTGCGCGCTTCTCGCGGCTGGCCTTCTGTCGGGATTCAAGCAGTACTTGAGCTCGTGTACGCGGCTCCGCCGTCATGCGACTACCTCCGGAGGACCGAATGCGGGCATGCCCAGGCTGACAGCCCCCGTTGAGGCCCCAGCACGGAGCTTTCGCAGAACCTTGCTGGCCTCCTCGACCTCGTGTCTCATCTCATCGGGCATCGAAGCCAGCTTCTCCTTCTGGTTTTCACGGACGGCCTGGAACGCGGCGATCTGGTCGTCCAGGTTCCGGATGACGAACTCGGCGGCGCCTGCCGCGGCAGCGACCTCACGGTCCGCCTTCAACGCACGGATGTGCTCCTCAACAGCGGGCAGGTATGACGGATCGGGTCGGTACGAGCCGCAGCCAGCGCATTGGAATCGGATGGGGCACGCCTTCCCGCCGGCCTTCACGTTGGTGGGTTCGATGCAGTTTCCGAACGCCACCGCTACCGACCTCATCTCGTACGCCGTGCTCGATCTCATCGGGGCAGGATTACCGAAGCGGTCGGTGGTCAGGCTCTTGATGGTGTTGATTGCCTCCCGCTTCATCTTGATGCTCACCTTGTAATAAGCCGCGGTGGTGTCGGCAGACTTGTGATCCATCAGATCCTGGAGTACGTGCTGCGGCATACCGGCGTCGGCGTATCGCTGGCAGAAGGTGTGACGGAAGGCGTAGGGGTAGATCAGCGACCGTTTGAAAGGCAATGGTGTGCCGTCCGGGCCGAGTTCTTCGGAGTGGATCTCCGGAATTGAATCGGCCCAGGAACGGATGGCAGCACCAATGTTCCCGGTGGTCAGGTGACCAGTGGCGGCGTTGTCGGTGACCGCCGGGAAGAGGAAGGGGAGGGCCCGAGAAGGCAGGTTGAGTCGCTCTCGGACCGACGTCCACTGTTTGACCGCGCTAACCGTTTCGCTGTCCAGGGGAAGGCGTCGCCGGAGCCGACCTGCCTTGGTGTTGTCCCAGATCAGCTGGTATTCGCCGCCGCCGTCGTATTCCAGGCAGTTCAGGCCGAGAGCCCCGATCTCGTTGGGGCGGCGTCCGGTGTCTCTCAGCAGTACGTAGACCATGCGGAACATGGTCCGGACGCAGTCGGTCGGCATGCTGCCGTAAGTCATCCCTACGCCGATGAGGTCGAGGCGTTTGTCGAGCTGGGCGACCACCGACTCGGGGAGGGCCTTGCCGATGTTGTCCTCATCGACTTTGTCCCGCTTGATGCGGTGCTCGTTCGTATGGAGGACGAACCGAGAAGAGAGAGAATCAAGGACGCCTTCGGCGCGGCCGAATTCCAAGAGTTCCGTGAAGAGCTTCAGCAGCCGGGCCCGTGAGTCGTTGCTGCGGGGTTTCCCGTCTCTGCGAACGGCCGCCCTGAACTCGTTGACAACCGCCGTCATGTCCGCGAAGCCCAGTGCGGCAGGGGCATCGCCTGCCCTTCGCGTAGCGAGGGCCTGAGAGGCGATCGTGCAGGCCAGAAGCCGATCTCGAAGAGCTGAAGAACCCGGACTCGTCGTGCGAGCCCAGTGCATGGCTACTTCACGAAGCCATGGCTGGAGGATGGGAGTGAAGTCGATCTCGCCCTCACGCACGCGATACCCAGTCCGCGTGCGCGCCGGTAGAGGAGTGTTGAGCGCTCGCAGGTCCCACACCGGTTTGGCGGTCTCGTCGATGCCGCGGTACGCGTCGAGTGCCCTGCTGATGTCCCGCTTGACCTCCTTGATCAGGGACCGAGTTCCGGTGCATGTGACGTCGGAGGGTTCCGGTGTGATGCCAACCGCGAGAGCCACAGAGGGGATCCCGGCGAACAGCCTGACGATCTTCCTGACCAGAGTCGGGCGGAGAACCTGTCCACGTGCGTCTCTGCGCTGAAGGGCGTAAAGCAGCTCAAGACGCGTCGTCTCTTCAAGGGGAACGAGGCTGAACTCGTTCTGGAGAAGGAACGGCACCCGCGCTTTGGTCCACTCGGCCAGGTCCCTGTCGCTGTCTCGCCCACTCTCGCGGGCGTAAGCCGCCCACAAGTTGCGGTGCGGGTAGCACAGGCGGGTCGGCAGGCTCTCCTCGCTTCGGCATCCACGAACCGCGCACAGCGGAAGCCCCGAGAATGGTTCTTGAGTGGCTGCCCAGGCTTCGCGCTCGCTTGCGTAGCGGCCGATCCGGGCATCGTGGCCGTACGTCCTGCGCACGTGATCACGCCAGAGCGAGTAGTGGCTATGACAGAGTCGCCCCTTGATCCCGTCGCGTCCGCAAGCCGGGACAACGCATCGCTCAGGCGTGGCGTGGAACCTGCGGTTGCGCCGCGGGACAAACGTCCGGTCGAACTCCGTCTCCGTCTGATTCGACTTGCGGTAGTCGATATTGCAGCTTCCGCAGTACGTCGGCCCCTCGGTCGGGGAGTCGCAGAGAGGGTGACGGCAGCTTCGAGATCCAGTGAGTGGATTGTCCGGGTCTCCAACGAACAGCAGATCATGAGGACGCCACTCACTGGGCCTCCAGCTCATGTCGACGGCGTCCTGAAGCCAGGCGTTCCAGGGTCCGAGCAGGTGATCATCAGTCGGCAGTGCCGCGGCGTCCGCGTTCCTCGCCAGGTCGGCCCTGACGTTCACCGCCGCGCGGCCCTTCGCATCTCTGAAACCGCCGTTACCGCGTCACGCTTTTCCTGGTCGCTAGCGTGGAGATAGATCTCCATCGACTGCTCGCTGACATGACCGAGCAAGTTCTGCACCACATGGCGCTGCTTGCCCTGCCGAATCCACCGGGTCGCAGCCGAGTGCCGGAACATATGCGGTCGGGTAGCGAAGCCCGCTCGTTTGGCAAGCCGCGCGAACAGGTCGTACGTGGCTTGGTACTTCATCGGCGAGCCCAGAGGCGCACGGAACAAGTTGACGAACGTCATGTCGCAAGACGCGGCCTCGGGTACGGCTTCTCGTTCCCACTGGTAGTCGGCGCAAAGACCGACCAGGTCGTCGCTGACGGGGATCGATCGAGGCTGTCGTGACTTGGCCAGGGCTCCGTTGGAGTTCTGGCGGCGGCGCACATGGATGTGCGGGCCGATCGTGGGGCACCCAAGTGCCGTCGAGTTCGACAGCAGATGCATGTCCTGTCGCCGCAGGCCCAGTGCTTCCCCGATGCGCACGCCAGTTTCGGCCAGGAGCGTCACGAGGAACCGGTCGCGAGCATGGGACGTGAGGTCGATGATGCGGAGGATCTGCTCGTCGGCCAGGTGCTCGTATCCGGAGACCGCAACTTTGAACTTCAACTTTCGTGCTTGGACAGTGCGGTACTGATCGTCCTCACCGGTGTTGTAACCAGTCGGCATGTGGTGGAGAAGCCTGGGTTCGGTCAGCAGGGCGATCAGGTCTGCGGCGACCCACCCGTGCAGGGAGCAGTGCCTCAGGAACTGACATGCGGTGGTCACGATCGCGTTCGCGGTCTTCTTGCTGCGATGCCGGGGTTCGGCGAGCACTCTCTGACTCCTGGCCGGCAGGGGTACGTCAACCAGCCAGTGCAGGAACCGAGCAAGCTGCACGACGGTGGGTGCCGACCAGCAGATGCCGAACTCCTCACAGAAGGACAGGTACAGCGCCACTCGGCCCGCGTAGGTGCGCAGGGTATTGACGGATGCGTCCTCCTGAGAGGCAAGCGCAGTCAGGTACGAAGTCGCCTCAGGGTGGATCTCGTAGTCCTTGCTGACGACGATCCACGTCGTTGCCCCGTCGGAGGGCCTGATGGCCTTCTCAGCCCGGTAGGCGCGAGGCATGGAAGAGAGCCCGGCTAACGTCACTGAAGTCCCCCAAGATAGTTGTCTGTCACGTAGACAACGCGCAGACGTCACTTAGGTAACTGAACTTCAGGACTCACTAGAGATAACACCTGTGGCTGGCGCCCTTGCGCGGGTTCTGGCCGGTCGCGCCGATCACCGCCTCGGCGACCTCGCCGACCTCCTCCGACAGTTTCAGGATGCGCAGCAGCAGGCCCTCCTGGCCGCCGTGCGCGCGGTGGGCGTCCAGCCAGGAGTGCAGGCGGTCGATGGATTCCCAGACGTCGTCATCAGCCATGGGGCAAGCTTCCCGCACCGGCCGTGCGCCCCGGCCCGCCCGTACCCCCGCTCCTGCGCCTACTCCTCGAACAGGGCCTCCTGCTTGCCCTCGGCCGCCTCGCGCACCCTCTTGTTCCGGGCGCCCACCACGGCCAGCGTGGCCGCCGCCGTCACGCCGAGCGCCACGGGGACCATCCAGCCGCGGTTCACGGTGTGGCCGAGCGCGTGGTCCAGCGAGAGGCGGCCGGGGCCCGCCACCGCGAGGCCCGCCGCCGTCAGGGCCAGCGACGCCGCGTACTCGTAGCCGCCGTTCATCGCGAAGAACCCGTTGGGCAGATGCACCGCGGCCGCGCCCACCATGCTCCCGGCCGCCGCCGCACCCGCCGCGGGGGTCGCGAGGCCCAGCGCCAGCAGGGTGCCCCCGCCGGCCTCGGCCAGCCCCGCCGCCATCGCGCTCGCCTTGCCGGGCGTGTAGCCCATGGCCTCCATGGCGGTCCCGGTCCCCTCGAGGCCGCCCCCGCCGAACCAGCCGAACAGCTTTTGCGTCCCGTGCGCGGCCAGCACTCCGCCCGTACCCAGACGGAGCAACAGCAGTCCCAGATCGCTTCGGTCGTAACAGGTCACGGTGGCTCCCAGAGCAGTCGGACGGCGGCAATGGTCAACGGTCCCTCCCGTGGGTCCACCGTGGCACCGATGGCGCGTGACCGACGTGTTCGGGGTGTCGTTCGGGTGGCGGGCGCCCGGGACCGGTGTGAGGGTGACTCCCATGACGATTCAGGTAGCGAAACTCAGCGACCCGGCCGTCCGGGCCTTCGTCACCGCTGTGAACGCCCATGACCGTGACGCCTTCCAGGCCCTCCTCGCACCCGGCGCGACCATGTCCGACGACGGTGCCGACCGAGACCTCGCCGACTGGACCGATCGGGAGATCTTCTCCTCCCGCGGCCACATGGAGGTCGACAACGAGTCGAACGGCGGCCGTGCCCTCATCGCCCGCTACAGCAACGACACTTGGGGCGAGATGAAGACGAGGTGGAGCTTCATCGTCGACGACGGCGGCAGGATCATCCGGTTCGAGACCGGCCAGGCGTAGCCCGACCGTCCCGGGGTCTTGCCCCCGCGTACGTCCGCCGTGCCCCGACCGCCTCACCGTGACGCCTCGACACCGACCATGCCGACCTCCACCAGCTGCACAGGGGCGTCCTCACCAGCGGCGGCGCGAACGCGCGAGGGCCGCTCACCGCCGCGCAGCCGGCCGAGGCCGACCGCGTGCCGGGACGGTGAGCGGCCCGGGACGCGCCTACTGCTGGGCGTACTGCTGGGACAGGGGGCGTCGGCCCCCCTGCTCGGTCAGGGTGATCTGCCCGGCCTTGATGGTCGCGAGGCGCGGCGCCCGGCGGGCGATCGACGAGTCGTGGGTGACCATGATGAAGGTCAGCCCGTACTCGTGCCACAGCCCTTCCAACAGGCCCATGATGTCGTCGCGGGTGCCCTCGTCGAGGTTTCCGGTCGGCTCGTCCGCGAGGAGCACCTTCGGCTTCTTGACCAGCGCGCGGGCGATGGCGACACGCTGCTGCTGACCGCCCGACAGCTCGGACGGCGCATGCGTCAGCCGCTCGCCGAGACCGACCGAACGCAGCGCCTCGGCGGCCCGCTCGCGCCGCTCCGCGGGCTTCACCCCGAGCGGTACGAGCGCGGTCTCGACGTTCTCCTGCGCGGTCAGCGTCGGGATGAGGTTGAACGACTGGAAGATGATGCCGATCTTCTCGGCGCGCAGCCGGGTCAGCTTGGCCTCGCTGATGGAGGCGAGGTCGACACCGTCCAGCTCGACGCTGCCGGCGGAGGGACGGTCCAGGCCGCCGATCATCTGGAGCAGGGTGGACTTGCCGCCGCCCGTGGGGCCCTGGATGACGAGCTGGTCGCCGTCCTCGATGGTGAGGTCGATGCCACGCAGCGCCTCCACCGTGTCCTTGCCCCGCGTGTAGCGCTTGGTGACGCCGGTGAGCTTGTACATGAGGTTCTCCGAAGATGAAGAAGGCGTAGAAGTGGAAGAGGAGAGAGGGAAGAGAGGAAGGGGTGGGGCGCGAAGGGCACCGCCCGAAGGGGCAAGGGGATCGCCCGCGGGGGACTAGGACACGCTGCGCAGCGCGTCCGCCGGACGCATCCGCGAGGCGCGCCAGCCGCCCATCGCACCGGCGATCAGACCGCCCGCGATGGCCAGGCCCGCGGCGAGCGCGATGGTGGTCACCGAGACCGGCGCGGAGAGCGCGATCTCCATGGTGTTCTTGACCGCCTGCTGCCCGGGACCGCCGCCGCCGGGGCCGCCGCCCATGCCGCCACCGCCGCCACCACCGGTGTTGCCGAGCTCCGCGGTCAGCTTCGGGCTGATCGCCGTCACCGCGTACGCCGCGCCGAGGCCGATGGCGATGCCGAGCGCGCCGCCGATCAGACCGTTCACGATGGACTCGCCGACGACCTGCCGGGTGACCTTGCGGGAGGGCCAGCCGAGCGCCTTGAGGGTGCCGAACTCACGCACCCGGCGGGACACGGCGGAGGAGGTCAGCAGCGCCGCCACCAGGAACGCGGCCACGAGCACCGCGATGGACAGCCACTTGCCGACGCTGGTCGCCAGGTTCGAGGCGGTCGACAGGGAGCCGGAGACGGTGGAGGCGAGGTCGGCGGAGGTGGTGACCGTCGTACCCGAGATGTTCTTCTGGATGGTCGTCTTGACCGTGGTGATCTGCTTGGAGTCGGTCGCCTTGACGTAGATCGTGGTGACCTTGTTCTTCGCGTCGCCCAGCGTCTGCGCCTGCTTCAGCGGCAGGTAGACGTCGGTCGTCGACTCACTGCTGTCCGGCGTCGCGATCCCGATGACCGTGTACTTGGTGCCGGAGATCTTGAAGGTCTTGCCGACCGTGTACTTGTTCTCCTTGGCGTACGACTTGCTGACCACCGCGACCTTCGCGTCGGTCTGCGCCGCCGTGAAGGTCTTGCCCGAGGTGATCTTCGAGGTGGCGAGCGGGCCGAGGTCCTGGTCGGTGACGTCGACGCCCGCGACGGAGTAGGAGTTCACGTCGAAGGAGGCGCCGCCGCCCTGCACCTGGGGCGCTCCCGTGCTGCCGCCGCCCTGGCCGCCGCCGGGGCCGCCCTGCTGGGAGGAGCCGCCGGACCCCGAGGACGTGGTGGACTTCGCGGTGCCCTGGGTGAAGGAGCCGTCGACCTTGGTGACGTTCAGGCTCAGCGCGCCCACCGCGCTCGCCACGCCTTTCTGTGCGGAGACCTTGGTGACCAGGGAGGAGGCCAGGGACTGTCCGCCCTGCGTCATCACGCGGTCCGAGCTCTGCTTGGTGGAGCTGCTCGACTTGGCGTTGAAGTCGAACTTCGGTCTGCCGGACGAGTTGCTCGAAGGCGCCGCCTGGGCCTTGGTCACCGTCATGTCGGTGCCGAGCCCGTACAGCGACTTCAGGACCTTGTCCTGTGCCTGCTGCATGCCGGCCGACACCGAGTTGACGGTGATGACCAGCGCGATACCGAGCGCCAGACCCATGGCGATCACCAGGGCCGCCTTCTTGCGCCGGCTCAGCTCACGCTTGAGATAGATGCCAAACATCCCGTTCCCCAAAGGTTCTTGGCGCCCGCTGTGGGCGCGGCCACAAGCTATGGAGAAACCTTTGAGCGGGGCTGAGTAAGAGATGTGTGAGAGCTGAGAAAGCAGGGTCAGGAATCAATATTCCGTAAGACAGCTGATTCCTAAGGTCCGGAGGGGCTATTGCCAGGAAACCCCTGTTGGGTGGGGTGCTGAGGGCAGGAGCCGGCCGGACGCGGGGGCGGGGGTGTTCCTTCGCGCTGCCTTCGGGTGCGCTGTGGCCTTTCTTTGGGACCCCGACGCGGGGCGACTTCGAGACCCCGGCGTACGGATGCGCGAACTTCTTTTGTACGGTCCCGGGATGCGCGATTCCTCTCCCGTCCCCCCGCGTGACGCTCGGCTGTCCCGCCGTGCCGCCCTCGGCCTCGCCGCGGCCGTCCCGCTGGCCGTGGCCTCCCCGGCGTCGGCCGCCACGCCCGTGATCGGCGGTGAGCGGCTCGCCCGCGCCGGCGTCCAGGTGAGCGGCGCCGCGGGACTGCCCAAGCGGCTCACCGCCCGCTCCTGGCTCGTGGCCGACCACCAGAGCGGTGAGGTGCTGGCCTCGTACCACGCGCACACGCACCTGGCGCCCGCCTCCACGCTGAAGATGCTCTTCGCGGACACCGTGCTGAAGAATTTCGAGCGGACCGAGCGACACCGGGTGACCGACGCCGACCTCGCCGACATCCCCTCGGGCTCCAGCATGGTCGGCGTCAAGCCCGGCATCACCTACACGGTCGAGCAGTTGTGGCTCGGCGTCTTCCTGCGCTCCGGCAACGACGCGGTGCATGTCCTCAGCCACATGAACGGCGGCGTCGCCAGGACGGTCGCCCAGATGCAGGCCAAGGCCCAGGACCTGCAGGCCCTGGACACCCATGTGGTCAGCCCCGACGGCTTCGACCACAAGGGGCAGGTGTCGTCCGCCTACGACCTGACGCTCTTCGCCCGCCACGGCCTCGCCGACGCCGACTTCCGCGCCTACTGCCACAGGAAGACCGCGAACTTCCCGGCGGGCGGCAAGAAGACCTTCCAGATCCAGAACACCGACCGCCTGCTGACGGGCGCGTGGGGTGTGCCGACGTACGACGGACTCATCGGCGTGAAGAACGGCTACACCAGCAACGCCGGCAACACCTTCACCGGCGCCGCGACCCGTGGCGGGCGGACCCTTCTCGTCACCGTGATGCACCCCAAGAGCGGCGGCAGCGGCGTCTACGAGGAGACGGCCGCGCTGCTCGACTGGGGGTTCAAGGAGGGCGCGAAGGCCCGGTCGGTGGGCGCCCTCGTCGATCCGCTCAGCGAGGGCGGCGCCTCCGCGGCTCCCACCCGGAAGGCGGGCAAGGCGGCGGCCGGGGCTCCCGCGGCGGCCGCGGGCGACGGCGGCTCGTCGTCGTGGGGGCTGGTCGGCGGGGCCGGGGGAGCGGTCGCGCTGCTCGCGGGCGGGGCGTACGCGTGGCGCAGGCGGCGGCGTGTGGTGGGGGACGAGGCCCCGGGGGGACGCCAGGAAGGTCAGGACGGTCAGGAACGTCACCAGGGCTGACCGCGGTGGCCGCTGGGGGTCGGCCGTTGTTGGGACAGCCGTTCCGAGGCCCGGAGCTCACCTCGCGGTCCCGCGCGAGGTCCGCCCCCCACCCGGGCCGCGGAACGGCTGCCACCACCCCCCTCGGTGTGGACCGTGGTCGTACCGAAGTCCTCCACTCCAAGTGTGAAGCTCTGGTGGAGAAGTCACGAGCATAAGCCCGCCACCGGCCCGAACGGTACGGACGTTCAGCTTCCGTTTGTGTAGGTTGAGCCGTTGACGAGCTGTCCGGGGCCCGTCAGCCGCGCCCGACATACGGCATCGCGGTGGCCAGTACCGTCGCGAACTGCACATTCGCCTCCAGCGGCAGCTCGGCCATGTGCCGCACCGTGCGTGCCACGTCCGCCACGTCCATCACCGGCTCGACCGCCGTTTCCCCGTTCGCCTGCAACGCCCCCGTCTGCATGCGCTCGGTCATGTCGGTCGCCGCGTTGCCGATGTCGATCTGACCGCAGGCGATCCGGTACGGACGCCCGTCCAGGGACAGTGACTTGGTCAGCCCCGTCAGCGCGTGCTTGGTCGCCGTGTACGCCACCGACAGCGGGCGGGGCGTGTGCGCCGAGATCGAGCCGTTGTTGATGATCCGGCCGCCCTGCGGGTCCTGCTCCTTCATCTGCCGGTACGCGGCCTGCGCGCACAGGAACGCGCCGTTGAGGTTCGTGTTCACGACGTGCAGCCATGCCTCGTACGGCAGTTCCTCGACCGGGACGCCGCCGGGCCCGAACGTCCCCGCGTTGTTGAAGAGCAGGTCCAGGCGCCCGAAGCGCTCGCGCGCCGCGTCGAACAGGGCCGCCACGTCGTCGGGGCGCGAGACGTCGGTGCGTACGACGAGGGAGGGCGCCTCGGGGACGAGGGCGGCCGTCTCCTCCAGCGTCCGCGGCTTGCGTCCGGCGAGCGCCACCGACCAGCCGGTGCGCAGCAGTTCGACGGCCACCGCACGGCCGATGCCGGAGCCCGCGCCGGTCACCACCGCGATCTTCGCCTGCGAGGCGGGCAGGGCGTTCGAGTCGTTGAGGGCATTCATGGGCCCGCAGCGTAATCGGGAGGAGCTGCCGTGCGGTGTCGGCATCCTGGTCGTGACCGTCCTGGTCGGACCGTGTGGTGGAACCGTCTGGTGGGACCGTTCTAGTCGGTCTCTCCGGGGTAGCGGACGCCGATCTGGGCGCGGATCGTGTCGAGCGTGCGCATCACGGCGAGGCTGCCGTCCAGGGGGACGAGCCGTGACTCCCTCTCGCCGGCCCGCAGGGCGCGCATCACCTCGGCGGCCTCGTGCTTGAGGCTGGTGCGCGGGCCGTGCGCCGGGTCGGCCGTGAACTCCTCGGGGTCGCGGCCGTCGCGGTGCAGCACGAGCCGGTCCGGGAAGAAGAAACCGCCCGGGATGTCGATGCGGCCTTGGGAACCGGTCACGGAGGCCGAGACAGGGGTGCCGCCGTTGACGGAGCAGTGCACCGAAGCGAGAGCGCCGCTCTCCCAGGTGAGCAGTGCTCCGGTCTGGAGATCGACGCCCTCGTCGGAGAGCACCGCTCTGGCGGTGATGCCCGAGGGCTCCCCCAGCAACAACTGCGCGAACGACACCGGATAGACGCCGAGATCGAGCAGCGCGCCACCGCCCTGCGCGGGGTCCCGCAGCCGGTGCGACGGCGGGAACGGGCCATTGATCCCGAAGTCGGCCTGAATCGTGCGGACTTCACCGATCACACCGTCGTCGACGAGGCCCTTGAGCCGCCGGACCAGCGGATTGCAGTACATCCACATGGCCTCCATCAGGAAGCGGTCGTGCTCCTTGGCGAGCGCGACCAGTTCCTGCGCCTCGCGCACGTTCAGCGTGAACGCCTTCTCGCACAGCACATGGCGCCCCGCCTCCAGACACATCCCGGCGGCGGCCCGGTGCGCGGAGTGCGGAGTGGCGACGTACACGACGTCGACGTCCTCGTCCGCCGCGAGCGAGGCCCAGTCCCCGTACGCCCTCGGAATCCCGAACCGCTCGGCGAACGCCTTCGCCGAGGCGTCCGTCCGCGAGGCCACGGCTACGACCTCGGCGTCCGGCATGTCCACCAGATCCGCCGTGAAGGCCGCCGCGATCCCGCCGGTCGCCAGAATCCCCCACCGCACCCGCTCGCCCACGCCCGTCATTCCCGGCCCTTCGCTCTGCCACTTGAAGTTCTGTGACCCCGAACACTCCGTTCGAACTGAGAGCATAGGTGGCGGATTACTCGAAGAGGGAGGGGCTCATGCCCGAGCGCGGGCACACCAGGCGGGACCCGAAGGGCCCGGAAGCCCCGCAGGGGCACATACCGAACACGGCGGTGGCCGACGCACCGGCGGTGGCCGACGCCCTCGCGGCGCCCGAAGCGCCGGACCCCGGTGCCCTCCGTCGCACCGGACTCCTCGTCACCCTGATCCTCGGCGGACTCACCGCCACGCCCCCGCTGTCGATGGACATGTACCTCCCGGCCCTGCCGGAGGTCACCCGCGCACTGCACGCCCCCGCCGCCACCGTCCAGCTCACGCTGACCGCCTGCCTCGCCGGGATGGCGCTCGGCCAGCTCGTCGTCGGACCGATGAGCGACAAGTGGGGCCGCAGACGCCCGCTCCTCGTCGGCCTCGTCGTCTACGTCCTCGCCACCGCCCTGTGCGCCCTCGCCCCGAACGTCGAACTCCTCGTCGCCTTCCGACTCGCCCAGGGCCTCGCGGGCGCGGCCGGCATCGTGATCGCGCGAGCCGTCGTACGCGACCTATACGACGGCATGGCCATGGCCCGCTTCTTCTCCACCCTCATGCTGATCTCCGGCGTCGCCCCCGTCGTCGCGCCCCTCATCGGCGGCCAGATCCTGCGTGCCACCGACTGGCGGGGCGTGTTCGTCCTCCTCACGGCGGTCGGCATCGCACTCACCGCGCTCGTCTGGACGAAGCTCCCCGAGACCCTCGCACCCGCGCAGCGCCACGGCGGCGGCGTCGGTGAGGCGCTGCACGCCATGCGCGGACTGCTCGCCGACCGCGTCTTCACCGGCTACACGCTGGCGGGCGGCTTCGCCTTCGCGGCACTGTTCGCCTACATCAGTGCCTCTCCTTTCGTGATCCAGGAGATCTACGGCGCGTCCCCGCAGACCTTCAGCCTGCTCTTCGGGATCAACTCCGTCGGCCTGGTGGTCGTCGGCCAGATCAACGGCAAGATCCTCGTCGGCCGGGTGAGCCTCGACAAGGTCCTCGCGGTCGGCCTCGCCCTCATCGCCCTCGCCGCGACGGCGCTGCTCCTGCTCGCCACCGGCGTCTTCGGCACGGCAGGCCTCGTCCCGGTGGCCGCGGCCCTCTTCGTCCTCATGTCCGCCATGGGCCTCGCCATGCCCAACACCCAGGCGCTGGCCCTGATGCGGGTACGGCACGCGGCCGGTTCCGCGTCCGCGCTGCTCGGCACCTCCTCCTTCCTCATCGGCGCGATCGCCTCCCCGCTCGTCGGCATCGCCGGGGAGCACACCGCGGTCCCGATGGCCGTCGTCCAACTGGCGGCGGTACTGGTGGCCATCGCCTTCTTCGTGGGACTGTGCCGTCCCTGGCAGACGGGACACACCGTGGACGGAAAGGCGGCGGGCAGCTGAGCGCACCGAGACTGCGCGTGGACACCCCGGAACGGGCCGGACTCGACCCGACGGAACTGCGCCACCTCGTACGGGACGTCCGCACCCTCACCCGTGGGCCGCGCCCCTGGGCGGCGGGCGTCGTGCTGGTCGCCGGCCGTGGCCCGGTCATCGCCGTCGAGGAAGCTGCGGGCTGGGCTGTGCGCTACTCCTCGTACGACGAGAAGACCGACACCGGGGTCGAACTGCCGCCCGGGGACCGGCGGCCGATGACCGTCCACACCCCCTTCGACCTGGCCTCCCTCACCAAGCTGTGCACGGCGGTCGCCGCGGTGCAGCAGCTGGAGCGGGGCACGCTGGGGATCGACGCGCGGGTGGGGGCGTATCTGCCGGAGTTCCGCGCGGCCTCCGCCCACGACATCACCGTACGACAGCTGCTCACGCACACCTCTGGGCTGCGCCCCGAACTCCCGCTGTACGACTGCCCGGACGACGCGGCGCGCCTCGCCCTGCTGCGGGCCGAGGCCCCTTCGTCCCCGCCGGGCGAGTACGTGTACTCCGACCTGAACCTGCTCCTCCTCCAACACGTCCTGGAACGCGTCACCGGCCGCACGCTCGACGTCCTCGTCCGCGACGGGATCACCCGGCCGCTCGGGATGACCGCCACGTCTTTCGGGCCGTGCGCGGGGGCGGCGGCGACCGAGGACCAGCGGCGGCCGTGGGGCAAGGCGGACCGGGGGATGCTGCGGGGGGTCGTGCACGACGAGAACGCGTGGGCGCTCGGTGGGGTGGCCGGGCATGCGGGCCTCTTCTCCACGGCCCACGACCTGGCGATCTTCTGCCGGACCCTCCTCGCGGGCGGCTCCTACGGCCCCGCCCGCATCCTCGGCCCCGACTTCGTCGAGCTGATGCTCACCCCGCCGGGCCTCGGCTTCGCCGTCGACCAGCCCTGGTTCATGGGTGCGCTCGCCGGGCGGGGCGCCGCGGGGCACACCGGTTTCACCGGTACGTCCCTCGTACTGGACCCCGCGACGGACACGTTCCTGGTGCTCCTCGCGAACACGGTGCATCCCCGCCGACGCGCGCCGGACAGCGCGCCCCGGGCAGAGGCGGCGACGCGGCTCGCGAGGGCGGTACGGGGCGCGTGAGCCGGGGGTCTTGTTCACCGCGGGTGAGTGGGGGCTGCTCGCGCAGTTCCCCGCGCCCCTGAAGGGGCGCTGCGCGCATCGTGGCGGGGTCGAAGGGGCGGAGCCCCTGGGGAGGGGACGGGCAGGGGCGGCGGGGGCGAGGACCTCCTGACGGCGACCGTAGAATCGGCGGGTGAACGTCCCCGTACATCCCGCCGAGACCCTGCGTGCCGCCCTCGCCGGACTCCTCGACGGCCTCCCGCCGAAGGCGGCCACACAGGCGGTCGACCGGCTGATCGCGAACTACCGGGGAACGACCCCCACCCACACCCCGGTCCTCCGCGACCGCTCCGACGTGGTCGCGTACGCCGCCTACCGCATGCCGGCGACATTCGAGGCGGTGCGATCGGCGCTGGAGGCGTTCGCGGACGCGGTCGGGCAGTGGACGCCGGCGAGCCACGTGGACGTCGGCGGCGGCACGGGCGCCGCGACCTGGGCGGTGAACGCGACCTGGGCGGGCACCCGCCCCGTGACCGTGCTCGACTGGGCCGAGCCCGCCCTCGCGCTGGGCCGCGAGATCGCCGCGGCGAACCCGGAGCTGAAGTCCGCCGAATGGCACCGCTCTCGTATCGGATCGGCGCTCACCATCGAGAGCACTGATCTCGTCACCGTCTCCTACGTCCTCGGCGAGCTCACCGACGCCGACCGCGCCTCCGTCGTGACCGCCGCCGCGACCGCCGCTCAGGCCGTCGTGATCATCGAGCCCGGTACGCCCGACGGCTACGCGCGTGTCATCGAGGCGCGGAACCGTCTGATCACCGCCGGGTTCCATGTCGCCGCCCCCTGCCCGCACAGCGCGGCCTGCCCGATCGTCCCCGGCGAGGACTGGTGCCACTTCTCCGCCCGGGTCGCGCGTTCCTCCCTGCACCGTCAGGTCAAGGGCGGCTCCCTGCCCTACGAGGACGAGAAGTTCAGCTACGTCGCTGCCACCCGCTTCCCGCCGGCCCCGGCCCCCTCCCGCGTCGTACGCAAGCCGCAGATCCGCAAGGGTCAGGTACTCCTGGACCTGTGCGGCCCCGACGAGGCCCTGCACCGCGAGACGGTGACCAAGCGTCACGGGTCGCTGTACCGGGCGGCCCGCGACGCGGACTGGGGCGACGCCTGGCCACCGCCGCCCGCGGAGGACTGACAGCCAGGGCTCAGAACCTCAGAACCTCAACACCGCGGCTCCTCAGCACCTCAGCTCCTGTGTGCAGCACTTCACGCTGCCGCCGCCCTTGAGGAACTCGCTCAGGTCGATGCCGACGGGCTCGAAGCCACGTTCCCGCAGCGGACCGAGGAGCCCCGTCGCGGCCTGCGGCAGCAGCACGTGCAGGCCGTCCGAGACCGCGTTGAGGCCGAACGCGGCGGCATCCTCGGCACCGGCGATCAGCGCGTCGGGGAACAGCCGCCGCAGCACCTCCCGGCTACCGGGGGAGAAGGCGGGCGGGTGGTACATGACCTCGTCCGTGGTGTCGTCGAGGACGGCGAGGGCGGTGTCGAGGTGGTAGTAGCGGGGGTCGACCAGGTCGAGCCCGATCACCGGTCGCGCGAAGAACTCCTGGGCCTCGCCGTGCGAGAGGGGGCTCGCGCGAAAGCCCCGGCCGGCGAGTACGTAGGAGGCGGTGACCGCGAAGTCGCCCTCGCCCTCGTTGACGTGGACCGGCTCGTGGACGTCCGGGAAGCCGTGCGCGCGGAACCACTCCAGGTGGGCCGCCGCCTCCGGTTCGCGCTCGCGGTGCGCGAACCGGGCGCCCAGTACCCGGCCGTCGACGACCGTCGCCCCGTTCGCGGCGAAGACCATGTCCGGCAGGCCGGGGCGCGGGGTGAGTTCCTCGACCGTGTGGCCGAGCGCGAGGTATCGGCTGCGCAGGTCCTCCCACTGGGCGACGGCGAGCGGCACGTCGACCGGTTTGGCGGGGTTCATCCACGGGTTGATGGCGTAGGTGACGTCGAAGTGTGCGGGTGGGCACATCAGATAGCGCCGGGGTGTGGCGCGGCGGGGAGGCTGCAAGGAGGGCTCCTCACGTACCGCAGGGGCAGGTGATGCCCATGGTGCGGTCCGCGGGCCTTGTCGGCCGCCTGGCGAACGGGTGGTCTTCGCCGAGGCCGCCCGCCCACGCCCGCGAACGCCGGACGACGTGAGGCTTTCTGGGGCGCGGGGAACCGCGCGACCGGCCCCCGCCGGCCGTCAGCCAGTCGCGAGACGCCCCGTCTTGTCAGCCTGTTAAATTCGCCCCATGGCCCACACGCCCCGCCCCTCCGCCCATCCCACCCCTGCCTATCCCGCCTCTGCCAAACCCGCCCCCGACTCCACCCGCCGCAGCGAGAAGTCCCGGCGTGCGATCTTCGACGCCGCCCTCGCCCTCGTCGGCGAGGTCGGCTACCCCAAGAGCACGATCGAGGGCATCGCCGCCCGCGCGGGCGTCGGCAAGCAGACGATCTACCGATGGTGGCCCTCGAAGGCCGCGGTGCTCCTGGACGCCTTCATGGACCTCGGCGAGCGGACCGCTCGTGAGGCGGGCCACGCGTCGTATGACATCCCCGACACCGGCGATCTCGCGGCCGACCTCAAGCAGGTCCTGCGCGCCACCGTCGACGAACTGCTGGACCCCAGGTTCGAGATCCCCGCCCGCGCCCTGGCCGCCGAAGGCCTCGTCAACGAACCGCTCGGCGCCGAGTTCGTGGCGGGGCTCCTCGAACCCCAGCTCCAGCTCTACGTGAAGCGGCTGCGGTCCGCCCAGGACAAGGGCGACGTGCGGCCCGACATCGACCCCCGCATCGCCCTGGAACTCTTCGTCTCCCCGCTCGCGCAGCGCTGGCTCCAGCACACCGGCCCCATCTCGTACGCGTATACGGACACCCTCGTCGACTACGCGCTGTACGGCCTCGCTCCACGGGGATGAATCACGCCAAAGCGCCCCGGATGGGGGGCTCTGTCCATTCGGGGCGCGGGAGAGTGGGACCATAGAGGTTGTTGAAGGCGTTCGTCGGCACGATTGACTGACGTGAACGTGAGCGTGAACGACGTGAAAGTGACTGTCGTGAACGTGATGGACGGGGACGCCGCGACACGACCGCTGTCGGCACAACTGCTTGGCGAGGGGATTGATGAGCGCAGAGTTCGGCCGCCGCTCCGGCGCGCAGGGCAGGATCTCCCAGTGGCTGCGTGGTCGCCGTCCGAAGGGTGCGACGGAGATCGCGGCCGACGGCGGGCGCGAGGCCCTGCTGATCGCCGCTGCCGCCGCGGGGCTGCCGCTCGCGCAGGCCGCGTACCCCTCCGGCTACCGCTGTTCCTGTGACCGCGTCGGCTGCCCCACCCCCGCGCGCCACCCCGTCTCCTTCGCCTGGCAGACCCAGTCCACGACCGACCGCGCCCAGATCGAGCGGTGGGTCCGGCACCAGCCGCAGGCCAACTTCATCACCGCGACCGGCATGGTGCACGACGTCCTCGACGTGCCCGTCGACGCGGGCCGCGAGGCGCTGGAGCGGCTGCTCGCCTCCGGTGTGGAGGTGGGACCCGTCGCGCAGAGCGGCGACGGCCGCATGTTCTTCTTCACGCTCACCCGCGGTACGCCCGAGGACGAGGACGAGTGGTGGCCGTGCGAGCTGGACTCGCACCCCGAGACGACGGACGAGCACCCCGGTCTGCGCTGGCACTGCCGAGGCTCGTACGTCCTGGTGCCGCCGGCCCAGCTCCCCGGTGGCCTGACGGTCGACTGGGTACGGGGCCCGGAACACCCCCTCCCCGACCCCCTGAGCCTGCTCGAGGACCTGACGGACGCCTGCGCCCGTTACGCGGGCGAGAACGAGTCGGACGACCAGCTGACGGCCTGGCCCCACCGCAACTGACCGACAGGAGCCGGCGGGGCCGGGCCGGCTATCCGCCCTTCGCCCCCGTCAGCCCCTCGATCCGCCCCAGCACCGCCACCTGTTGCTTCCGCGCGCTCTTCCCGGGGTCCAGGACCGCCTGGTTGGAGACGAACTCCAGGGTGAGGGACTGCTTGATGTCACCGGTCGTCAGAGCCTTGACGTCCGCGCTGGGGGCCGGGATCTCGGTACCCTGCGCGGCGGTCTGCTTCTCGAAGCGGCGGGTGGTGAAGAAGACCAGCGCGCCGCCGTTCGCGGTGCGCAGCCCCACCGGGGCGTAGTCGCCGGAGGTCAGCGGCTCGTCGATGTACTGCCGGGCGAGACCGGGCTTGGTGGCGTTCTTGGCACGCTGGGTCCGCCACTGCGAGGTGTGCAGGCCCGGTGCGAAGGTGTCGCCGCCGCTCTTCAGATACGTGGTGTACGACTGGCTCAGCCTGGCCGGCGCGACGGCCAGAGCCGTGTCGTTCCCGGTGACGGGCTGCGCCCAACCGTCCTTGTCCTGCTGGAACTTCGGTACGTCGGTGGCGGCGAGGACCGTCAGATACGAGGCCTGCCACACGTCGTTCGCGCTGCCCCGGGTGAAGACGAGCAGCCAACGGTAGCCCGCCACACCCTTGTTGGCCTCGGCGTCGGCCACGAACCAGCGCGGCCAGCCCGCCTTCGCCGGTATCGAGAACTTCGCGTCGCTCAGCGACAGCGGCGAATAGGACGGGTTGCCGCCCGGATTGTTCTTCTGTCCGGCCGTCAGCTTCGCCCCGTCGATGGCGCCCAGGGCGCCGGTGACGCGATCCGCGTCCAGGGAGCTGTCGTTCGCCTTGTCCGCCTTGTTGTAGGCGGCGGTGAAGTCCTTGAGCGCACGGGCGGCCTCGGTCCGGGTCGCCGTCGGTACGACCTCCCGCTCCCCGTGCACCACCACGCAGCCGCTCGCCGTCAAGGACAGAACGGTCACCGCCCCCGTTGTCAGGGCGAACCGGTTGAGACTACGAAGCCTTCGTGGGCTGCGACCCGCGCGATCCCTGCTCATCAGGTACCTTCACCTTCCCCTTCCCGGAGGCGAACCCTACCGGGGCGAGGAAGATCGCGAGTGTCGGGACCAGGTACAGCGCCCACACCGTGACCTGAAGGACCGTCGGGTCGGGCTGGAAGTTCAACACGCCCTTGAGGAGCGTGCCGTACCAGCTGTCCGGCGGGATCGTGCCACTGATGTCGAAGGCGAGATTCCGCAGCCCCGGGATCCAGTCGGCCTCCTGCAGGTCGTGGACGCCGTACGCGAGCACACCCGCCGCGACCACGACCAGCATGCCGCCGGTCCAGGTGAAGAACTTCGCGAGGTTGATCTTCAGGGCGCCCCGGTAGAAGAGCCAGCCGAGGAAGACCGCGGTGGCCAGGCCCAGGGCGACCCCGACCAGCGGGCGCGGGGTGCCGTCGCTCGCCGCGTGCACGGACGCCCACACGAACAGCGCCGTCTCCAGGCCCTCCCGGCCGACGGCCAGGAACGCGGTCGCGACCAGCGCGCCCGTGCCCATTGCCAGCGCCGCGTCCAGCTTGCCGTGCAGTTCGGACTTCAGATGCCGGGCGGTGCGCCGCATCCAGAAGACCATCCACGTCACCAGGCCGACCGCGACGATCGACAGCGAACCGCCGAGCGCCTCCTGCGCCTCGAACGTCAGCTCCTGGGAGCCGAATTCGAGCGCGCAGCCGAAGCCGAGCGCGAGCGCGATCGCCACGCCGATGCCCATCCAGATGGGCTTCAGGGCGTCCTTGCGGTCGGTCTTCACCAGGTAGGCGATGAGGATGCAGACGACGAGACTGGCTTCCAGTCCCTCGCGCAGGCCGATCAGATAGTTGCCGAACACGGGCTACGCCTCCTTGGAGAACAGCGCGCGCCCCCACCAGTCGTCCTTGTCGAGGACGCCGGGCGGGACGGCGAAGACCGCCGAACTCACGTGCTGGATGTACTCGTTGAGCGCGTCGGAGCGCGCGAGGCTGCGCTGCACCGGGATGAACCCCTTGCGCACGTCACGCTGGTAGGCGAGGAAGAACAGCCCGGCCTCCAGCCTGCCGAGGCCGTCCGTGCCGTCCGTGAAGGAGTAGCCGCGGCGCAGCAGGGTGATCCCGTCGTTGGAGTCGGGATGCGCGAGCCGTACGTGTGCGTCGGGCTTCATCGCCTTCAGGAACGGCTCGTCGCGCTCCTTGGCCTTGCCGACCGGCGCGCCCTCGCCCTTGTCCCGGCCGAAGACGTCCTCCTGCTCCTGCAGCGAGGTCCGGTCCCAGGTCTCGATGTTCATCCGGATGCGGCGCGCCACGAGGTACGAGCCGCCGGTCATCCAGGCGGGACCCTCGTCCTCGCCCACCCACACGAACTTCTTCAGGCGGTCCGGCTCGGTGCCCGCGATGTTGCGGGTGCCGTCCTTGAACCCCATGAGGTTGCGGGGGGTCTGGGCGTCGGGGGTCGTCGAGGAGGTCTTGCCGAAGCCGAGCTGCGACCAGCGGATGGCGACCTTGCCGAAGCCGATCCGGGCCAGGTTGCGGATCGCGTGCACCGCGACCTGCGGGTCGTCCGCGCAGGCCTGGACGCACAGGTCGCCGTCACTGCGCGTCTTCTCCAGGTTGTCGCCGGGGAACGACGGCAGGTCGACGAGGGCCTCCGGCCGCTGCCCCGCCAGCCCGAACTTCTCGCCGTACTTCTCGAACAGCGAGGGCCCGAAACCGATGGTCAGCGTCAGCCGGGACGGCTTGAGGCCCAGGGCCTCGCCGGTGTCGTCCGGCGGTGCCTCGGCCAGTCCGCCGTACGCGCCCTCGCCGACCGCGTGCCCCGCGGTCATCCGGCGCGCGGCGGCCGTCCAGTCCTTCAGCATCTGGACGAACTCGGCGCGGTCCTCCGTCTTCACGTCGAACGAGGCGAAGTGCAGCCGGTCCTGCACCGGCGTCGCGATGCCCGCCTGGTGCGCGCCGTGGAAGGCGATCGCGGCGCCGGTCTCGGCACCCGCCGGGTCCACGTCGTTGCCGGTGCGGGTCATCGCCACCGCGCCGCCGGCCGCGGCGGCCCCGAGCGCGAGCCCGGCACCGCCCCAGCCGATCAGCGAACGCCGGGAGGGCGAAGGTCCGTTCGTTGCTTGTGTGGCGTCGTTCGTCATGATGTGCCCCGCCTACTTCACAACAGCCGCGGCGAGCTTGGACAGCGGCTCGGCGAGCGCGTTCACCGCGTCCGAGAGCTCCTTGCGCTGGTCCTTGGTGACCTTGTCGTACGACACGAAGCCGTTCTGCGCCTTCTCCTGCGGATCGTCCGTGCGGTACTTGTCGAGCAGCGTGTTCAGCGCCGAGAACTGCTTGTCGAGCTCGGCGGCCAGCGCCTTGTCGTTCTGCTGTGCGACCGGCTTGAGCAGCTCGTACGACTTCTGCGCGCCCTCGACGTTGCCCTTGAAGTCGCTGAGGTCGGTGTGCGAGTAGCGGTCCTCCTCGCCGGTGACCTTGCCGGTGGCGACCTCGTCGAGGAGTTCCTTGGCGCCGTTGGCCATGGAGGTCGGGGTGATCTCGGCCTTGCCGACCCGCTTCTGCCAGTCCTTCAGGTCGGTGACCAGCTCATCGGCGAGGGTCTTCTGCTCCGCGCCGATCTTCTTGTCCTGCCAGAGGGCCTTCTCCAGGGCGTGCCAGCCGGTCCACTTCTGGCCCTTCTCCAGGTCGTTGACGCGGGTGTCGGTCTTGGGGTCGATGTCCCCGAAGGACTCGGCGATCGGCTCGGTGCTCTCCCAGCCGAAGCGGGAGGGGGCGTAGGCCTGCTGGGCGGCCTCGATGTCGCCGGCCTTGATGGCGTCGGCGAACGTCTGCACCTTCGGGATCGTCGCGTCGGCCTGCTCCTGCGCGTATTCGCGGTAGGCGGCGACGGCCTTGTCGAGGCGCGGGTCGCGCTTGGCGACCGTGCCACCGGTCACGGCGAGCTTCTGGCGGACGCCGAGGCCCTTCATGCCGGGGCGGCAGGCTATCTCGTACGAACCGGCCTTGACCTCGGCGGTCAGCGTGTACTTGGTGCCCGGGCCGATGTTCTCCTTCTCGGAGACGATCCGGTCGTCCGGGAAGAGGATCTCGACCTCGGTGGCCTTCGAGCCCTTGTTCACGATGTTCAGGGTGACCTGGCCGGCCGGGACGGACTTCGAGGAGGTCTCGCACTTGGAGTCGGCGGCGGTCACCTGAATCGCCTCGCCGGACCCGGCGTCGCTCTTCTCGGTGCAGCCCGTGACGGCGGCCAGAGCGGCCGCGGTCGCGGCGGCGGTGACAACTGAGAGTCGGACGGCTCGCATTCAGGCTCCAAGAGAACGACGGACAAACCAGGCGGAAGATCTCCGCCGGCATGGTGAGGCTGGCCTAACTTACCTGAGGCTTACCTCAGTCCTACCCACCCCTACGGTGATTCAGCTCTCACAGTTGACGCACAGGCACGGCCTGATCACGGTGGCCGAAAGTAAACGCCATGGAATGGTCACGTATGAGTCAGTCGTCCCGTCGGGGGTGATGCGATCGTCTCTGACGATGGCGCGGTCACCCTGGCCGGCGCGGCGGCCGCGGGCGTGCGGTCGCGGTCACCGCGCCGCGGGCCGTGCGGAGCGGACAGCTCCGGCCGGGACGACGCGCAGCACCACGCTCATGGTGCGTCAGACGCGAGCGCGCCCGCCCGGAAAGCGCCCGCCTCACGGCTCCACCACCGTTCGGGGTCCAGCGTTCCAGACCGGCACCTCACGCTGTTCGGGATGTGTGATGGGCCAACACCGGCCGATTACCATAGGAACGGTGACTGATTTCGACGTGCTGCGTGTCTTCTGCGGGCCCGGTGGTGGACACGGCAACGAGCTCGGTGTGGTGCGCGAGGGTTCGGTGATGCCGGATCCGGAGGAGCGGCAGGCGTTCGCCGCGAAGCTCGGGTTCAGCGAGACCGTGTTCGTCGACGACCCCGAGCGCGGGGTCGTCGACATCTACACCCCGACCCTGCGGCTGCCGTTCGCCGGGCATCCCTGCGTCGGGGTGGGGTGGCTGCTGGACATCCCCGAACTGGTCACGCCCGCCGGGGTGGTGGGGGTACGGCTGGACGGGGAGTTCAGCTGGATCGAGGCGCGGGCGGAGTGGGCGCCGGGGCGTACGTTGCGGCAGTACGGGTCCGCCGACGAGGTCGACGCGCTGGCCGTGCCGGAGCCGGGGGAGTGGGTGTACGCCTGGGCCTGGGAGGACGAGTTGGCCGGGCGCGTGCGGGCCCGGGGCTTTCCCGGACGGGACGACGGCATCGTGGAGGACGAGGCGACGGGGGCGGCGGCGCTGCTGCTCACCGACCGGCTGGGCCGGGCCCTGAACATCGTCCAGGGCGCCGGCTCCCAGATCCTCACCGCGCCGCAGCCGGGTGGGTGGGTGGAGGTGGGGGGCCGCGTACGACTGCTCCGAGCCTGAACGCCCCCAGGTGCGGTTGCCGGTTGCGGGCCGGTGGGGGCGGACCGCGCAGTTCCCCGCGCGCCTGCGGCCGGGGTTTTCCCCCGCATCCCCGGCCCACGCTGTGTGTTCTGGCTGCGGCCCGGTGGGGGCTGGTCGCGCAGTTCCCCGCGCCTCTTGAGAGCGCCGACGCGCATCTTTCGGCCCGTCCGGCGTTTGAGGGCGAGGCCGTTCAGGCCGGTCGGCGGTTCGGGGGCGCAGCCCCCGAGTGGGGAGGGGACGGGCAGGGGCGGCGAGGGTGAAGCAAGTCGTCGGTGACGGGTCAGGCGGTGAGGGGGAACTCCTCGGCCAGGGCGTGGAAGACCGCTGTGTTGAGGGCGAACGCCCGCCTGCACTCGGCGACGATCCGCTGCCGCTCCAGCTCGTCCGCCCGCACCCCGTCCAGCAACGCGCGATACCCCCGCTTGAACGCGGCCGGATTCCCGATGTCCTCGAAGACATAGAACCGGACGCCGTCACCCTTCCGAGCGAAGCCCCAGGTCTGTTCCGCCTTGCCCCGGATGATCTGACCGCCGGAGAGGTCGCCGAGGTAGCGGGTGTAGTGGTGGGCGACGTACCCGCCGGGCCACTCGCGCGCACACTCGGCGACCCGCGCCGCGTACGCCTCGGTGGCGGGCAGCGCGGTGAGTGTCGCCCGCCAGTCCGCACCCCGCAGATGCGTGAGGTCACGCTCCAGCGCACCGCGACGCAGCAATTCCCGCAGGATGAACGGCCCGGCCACCGGATCGGACGCCAATCGCCCGGCGTCCGCCTCCAGCGCCTCGTACACGAACCACAACTGCTCGGTGTAGCGCGCGTACGCCTCGACACCGAGCCTGCCGCCGAGCAGGTCGCTCATGAACGTCGAGGTCTCAGCCTCCATGTGCTGCTCGTGCGACGCGGTGCGGATCAGCGTCGAGAACGCCGTATTCATGGGACCTCCGGTGCCGAAGGGGACGAGAACCAGTGAGAATCTCTTATGGTTAGGCTTACCTAAGTCAATGGGTTCTCGGCACGTTACCGACATCCTGTCGGTAAAAACGTACCCCGTCGGGCGACAAAAAATGCCCGCCCTGTGATCAGGGCGGGCGAGGTGTGAGCTACGCGCACGCGGCTACGGCAGCGTGAGGATCTCCGTACCGCTCTCCGTGACGACCAGCGTGTGCTCGAACTGCGCCGTCCGCCTGCGGTCCTTCGTCACGACCGTCCACCCGTCGTCCCACATGTCGTAGTCGTGCGTACCGAGCGTGAGCATCGGCTCGATCGTGAAGGTCATCCCGGGCTGGATGACGGTCGTCGCGTGCGGGCTGTCGTAGTGCGGGATGATCAGTCCTGAGTGGAACGAGGAGTTGATCCCGTGCCCCGTGAAGTCCCGTACGACCCCGTATCCGAACCGCTTGGCGTACGACTCGATCACGCGCCCGATGACGTTGATCTGGCGGCCCGGCTTGACGGCCTTGATCGCGCGGTCGAGGGATTCACGGGTCCGCTCGACGAGGAGCCTCGACTCGTCGTCCACGTCCCCGACCAGGTACGTCGCGTTGTTGTCGCCGTGGACGCCACCGATGTACGCCGTCACGTCGAGGTTGATGATGTCGCCGTCGCGCAGCACCGTGGAGTCGGGGATGCCGTGGCAGATGACCTCGTTGACCGAGGTGCACAGGGACTTGGGGAAACCGCGGTAACCGAGGGTGGACGGATAGGCGCCGTGGTCGCACATGTACGCGTGCGCGACCCGGTCCAGCTCGTCCGTCGTCACGCCCGGCGCGATGAGCTTCGCCGCCTCGGCCATCGCCCGCGCGGCGATCCGCCCGGCGATCCGCATCGCCTCGATGGTCTCGGGGGTCTGTACCTCCGGACCGGTGTACGGCGTGGGGGCGGGCTTGCCCACGTACTCGGGGCGCCTGATGTTTCCCGGAACGGGACGGGTGGGAGAGAGCTCTCCTGGTACGAGCAGCGACTGGCCAGACATGCCAGGGAGTCTAACCAGCGGGCATGGGGGCACTATGTCCGTGGCGAAAGGAGCAGGTCATGGCCCTCTTCAAGAAGCGGACCGTGGGGAAGCCGGGCGAGTGGTACTACTGCCTCGTCCACCAGAAGGTGGAGGAGGGCCCCGAGTGCCCCGCGAAGGACCGCTTCGGCCCGTACACCACCCGTGAGGAGGCCGAACACGCGATGGAGACCGCCCAGGAGCGCAACCTCGAGTGGGAAACGGACCCCAAGTGGCACGACACAACGGGCCCGACCCCAGAAGACGACTGACAAGCCCCGAGCCACCGGGACGCCAGGCGGCTGAGCCATGTGGTGGCGCGCGGACCCGCGGGCGCCGACGGTGGCCGGCCCCCGCGGGCGACCCGCACCATCCGAGCGACCGTCACGGGTGGTGCGGGTGGGAGAGTAGTGCCTGGCCCCGAGCGGAGCGCATCCGTACCGCGTGCTCATTCGTCCGTACGTCGTACTTCATCAGCTGCGGCAGGCACCACGCCAACACCCCCACCGCTCCCACGCAGATCACACCCCGGCCCAGATCGACGCCCGTACCCCCGTCCAGGCCGCCATCCCGCCCGCCCGTACCTGCCCCAGCTGGGGCCCGACGGAGTACGAGAGCAGCTCGATCCCGGCGAGTCGCCCCCGTAGCTCGTCCGGAATCGTCTGGTCCCACATCGCGGCCCGGAAGATCCCGCTCACCATGTCGCAACAGCCGCCGAGGACCAGGAACAGCAGCACCAGCCACACGTTGTGCACGGCGCCCGCACCCACCATCGCAAGCCCCCAGCACGCCGCCGCGAACGCCACCGTCCGCCCGTGCCGGTGCACACGCGAGGTCCACCCGCTGGTCAGCGTCACCAGCATCGCCCCGGCGGGCAGCGCGGCGTACATCAGCCCGAGCGACCACGCGGCGTGCAGCTCGTCGGCGAGGAACGGCAGCACCGCGAGCGGCATCGCGAAGAACATCGCGGCCAGGTCGATCACGTACGTGCCGAGGAGTTCCTTGCGGTTCCACGCGTACCGCGCGCCCTGGGCGATGGAGGCGAGCGACGGCTTCGCGGCCTCCTGCGCGGCCGGTGACGCGGCGAGTCCGACGATCAGTACGACCGACACCACGAACGTCACCAGGTCCACGGCGTACGCCCAGCCGAGCCCGGCGTACGCCACCACGACGCCCGCGAGCGCCGGCCCCGCGACCCCGCCGACCGACCAGCGCAGGGAGTTGAGGGAGGCCGCCGCGGGCAGGTGCTCGTGCGCCACGATCCGGGGGACGAGCGAGTCGAGCGCGGGCCGCTGCACCGACCCGAGCGCGGAGGACAGCGCGGCGACCACGTACAGCGGCCACACCGCCGGACGCGGCATCAGCGCGTTGACGAGCAGTCCGCCGCACAGCAGCCCCTGCCCGGCCTCCGTGTAGAGGATCAGCTTCCGTTTGTCGAGGGCGTCGGCGAGCGCCCCGCCGTACAGCCCGAACACGATCAGCGGTACGAGTTCCACGGCCCCGATCGCCCCCACGGCCACCGCCGACCCGGTCAGCACCTTCATCTGCACCGGTAGCGCGACGAAGGTCAGGAAGCTGCCGAAGTTGGTGATCAGCCCGGCCAGCCACAGCCGCCGGAAGTCTGCCGACGCGCGCCAGGGCGCGAGATCGGGCAACAGCGACCGCAGTCGCGCACCGGCACCGGCACCGTCACCGGCGGCGGGTTCGGCGTGCGCGGGCAGCGCGGCGGGGGATACGGGGGCGTCGTCGGTCACGACGGTTCATGCTGAGCGGCCGCCCACCACGGCGGCAACTGCTTTTCCGCCGCTCAGCCGCCCCTCCGCCCGCCGCGGTCTACCACCGTGCCGCGGGCGGAGCCGTCAGCTGGTCCGCGAGGCGGGAGAGCCGGTCGCGGAACCGGCGCCGCCCCCGCGGTGAGGGCAGGGAGTTCTCCCCGGCCGCCGCGCTGACGAGGTGCTGCACGGTGTCGAGGTCGAGTTCCTGATCCGGCGGCACGGTCAGCGACTCGTGTGCCATCGCCCCCAGCTCCCGGTCACCGGCGTCGAGCGCGAGCACGGTCGCCCCGGCCCGCCGCGCGTCGTGGACCCGCTCCAGGAGCGGCGCCCCGGGTGCGGCGGGCGACACCACGAGCAGCGTCTCGCCGCGCCGCGCCGCCTCGATACGGCCGAGGCCGACCGCGAGATGGGCCGGGTCCGAAGCCCGCGCCCCGTGCCGCACCAGCGTCGGCGACAGCTCCGGCGTCCCCGACCAGGCCGCCTCGTCCACCAGATGTGCGGCCAGGTGCCACGGCTCGTACTCCGCCGTGCCCACGAGGAGCAGCCCGCCCCCGTACGACACCACGGACCCTCGCAGGCCCTCCGCGAACCGCCGCGTGGCACCCAACCACTCGGTCCCGGCGAGGACTTCGCGCAGCAATGCGACCCGTACGGCATCCATGCGCACGCATCCTGCCCCAATCGGCAACTGATCAGGCGGAGTTCACCATGAATTCGCCCAAGTGGGGCAGATCCCGGCGCATGACGGAAACAACCGGAACCACCACGGCAACAACCGCGGTCACCAGCACCCCCTTCCACGCGGGCCGCGAAGGCTACGCGAGCTTCCGGATCCCCGCTGTCGTCACCACCCGTACACCCACCCTGCTCGCCTTCTGCGAGGGCCGGGTCGACTCCGCCGCCGACCACGGCCGCATCGACATCGTCCTGAAGCGGTCGACGGACGGCGGCCGCACCTGGGGCCCGCTCCAGGCCGTCGCCCGGAACGGGAACGACCTCGCGGGCAACCCCGCCCCCGTCGTCCTCGACACCGGCCGGATCCTGCTCGTGCACGTCCGCGCCGCCGCCGGCGCGACCGAGGACGCCATCCTGCGCGGCAGGGTGAAGCCCGCCGACGGGCGCCGCGTCTGGGTGCAGCACAGCGACGACGACGGCGTCACCTGGTCCGCCCCGAAGGAGATCACCGGGCAGGTGAAGAAGGCGGATTGGCGGTGGTACGCGACCACGCCCGGGCACGCCATCCAGCTCGGCACCGGCCGGGTCGTCGTCCCCGGCAACCACACCCTGCCGCCCACCGGCACGGACACCGGCACCGAGGCGAAGTACAACAGCGGCCACTGCCTGCTCAGCGACGACCGCGGCGAGACCTGGTCCCTCGGGTACGTCGACGAGAACACCGACGGATACGTCAACGCCAACGAGACGACCGCCGCCGAACTCCCCGACGGGCGCGTCTACTTCAACACCCGCAACGAAACGCGAAGTTCCCGCCCGTCCGCCCCGTCCGCCCCGTCCCCCGGCAACCGTGCCGACGCCCATTCCACGGACGGCGGCAGGACCCTGGTCAGTCCCTTCCGGCCGCGGGCGGGCCTGGTCACCCCGGTCGTCCAGGGCAGCGTGCTCCAGCTCCGCGACCCGGACCTGCTGCTGTACTCGGGGCCCGCCGACCCCGCCGCCCGCGCCCTCATGACCGTCCGGGCCTCCGCCGACGGCGGCACCACCTGGCGGCCCGCGCACACCGTCGACGCACTGCCCGCCGCCTACTCCGACCTCGTCCGCGTCGACGGGGCGACCGTGGGGCTCCTCTACGAGACGGGCGACTTCGGGCCGTACGAGACGATCACCTTCCGCCGAATCCCCGTGACGGCCCTCACCTGAGCCCCCGAAGCCCCCGAGGCGGGAACCGTGACACGTAAAGTCGGCCCATGACCTCTACTGACAGTGCACAGAAGGCCCCCGCGAAGGACCCCTGGGACCTTCCCGACGTGTCCGGGCTCGTCGTCGGCGTGCTCGGCGGCACCGGCCCCCAGGGCAAGGGCCTGGCCTACCGGCTCGCCAGGGCCGGCCAGAAGGTGATCATCGGCTCGCGTGCCGCGGAACGCGCGCAGACCGCCGCCGAGGAGCTGGGCCACGGTGTCGAGGGCGCCGACAACGCCGAGTGCGCGCGGCGCAGCGACATCGTGATCGTCGCCGTACCGTGGGAGGGGCACGGCAAGACTCTGGAATCACTGCGCGAGGAGCTGGCCGGCAAGCTCGTCGTCGACTGTGTCAACCCGCTCGGATTCGACAAGAAGGGCGCCTACGCCCTGAAGCCGGAGGAGGGCAGCGCCGCCGAGCAGGCCGCCGCCCTGCTGCCGGACTCGCGGGTCGCGGCCGCCTTCCACCACTTGTCGGCCGTCCTCCTTCAGGACCCGGAGGTCGACGAGATCGACACCGACGTGATGGTCCTCGGCGAGGAGCGCGCGGACGTCGAGATCGTGCAGGCGCTGGCCGGCCGCATCCCCGGCATGCGCGGTGTCTTCGCCGGCCGGCTGCGCAACGCCCACCAGGTCGAGGCACTGGTGGCGAACCTGATCTCCGTGAACCGCCGCTACAAGGCCCACGCCGGCCTCCGGGTGACGGACGTATAGCGGGCGTACGGGCATGGGGGACATGAGGGACACTGGACGCCGTACGACCTCGTAGATCTCGTACGACCTCGTCCGAACCGTCCCGACAGGAGCCGACCCCCATGCCCCGCCTCGCCCTCTATGCCCTGGCCGTCTGCGTCCTCTCCGTCGCCGCGGCCGTCGTCTCCTTCGTCCAGGGCAGCTGGCTGGGGATCGTGTGGGTGCTGCTGGCCGGACTGTCGTCCAACATGACGTGGTACTACGCGCGGCGCGGCAGGTCCGTCAGCTGACCGAGCAGAACTCGTTGGTGCCCTGCCAGAAGCGGTAGAACTCCTGACCGCAGTACGTCTGGATCTCGTTGATCCCCAGGCTGTTCAGGATCGAGTGGATCACATCGAAGAAAGCCGTGTTCACCGACGGGATCCACAGCACCGCGAACACGAACAGCAGGCCGAACGGGGCGAACGGCTCCACCTGGCGCTTGACGTTGTACGACAGCCAGGGCTCGATCACGCCGTAGCCGTCCAGGCCCGGGACCGGCAGGAAGTTCAGGATCGCGGCCGTGACCTGGAGCAGCGCGAGGAACGCCAGCGCGAACTGGAAGTCCCGGGGCACGCCGTCCAGGGCGTGCAGCCAGAACGGCGCCGTGCACACGACGGCGAACAGCACGTTCGTCAGCGGGCCCGCCGCCGAGATCAGGCTGTGCTTCCAGCGGCCCTGGATCCTGTTGCGCTCGATGAAGACCGCCCCGCCCGGCAGACCGATCCCGCCCATGATCACGAAGATCACCGGCAGCACGATGCTCAGCAGCGCATGCGTGTACTTCAGCGGGTTGAGCGTCAGATAGCCCTTCGCGCCGATCGAGATGTCGCCGCTGTGCAGGGCGGTGCGCGCGTGCGCGTACTCGTGCAGGCACAGGGAGACGATCCAGGCGGCCGTCACGAAGAGGAACACGGCCACACCGGGCTGCTCGGCGAACCCGGTCCATGTCGCCCACCCGGTCACCGCCATCACGGCCACGATCCCGACGAAGACGGGGCTGATCCTCCGGTCGCTGCTGCGACGGGAAGCGGCGGTGGTCATGGGGCTCCTCGGACTGGTACGCATGGTGCTGGGCCTGCCCGACCGTACCGGGCTCACGGGGAAAACGTCTCGCGGTCGGTCATTGGTTCCGGAGAGGGTAGGGGCTGAGATCGTCACGTCACCGGAGACAATGGACCCCGTGCGCTACCGGATCCTTGGCACCACCCAGGCACTCCGCCCCGACGGCACGCCCGTCGTGCTCGGCGGGGCGCGGCTGCGCGCCCTCTTGACCGTGCTCGCGCTGCGGCCCGGACGGACCGTGCCCGCGGCCGTTCTGGTGGACGAGGTGTGGGACGGCGATCCGCCCGCCGACGCACCGGGCGCGCTCCAGGCCCTGGTGGGACGGCTGCGCAGGGCGCTCGGTCCGCAGGCGGTGGACTCGGGGGACGGCGGCTACCGGCTGGCCGCGGGCGCCGACGACATCGACCTGCACCGTTTCGAGCGGCTCGCGGGGGAGGGCGTACGCGCGCTCGCCGACGGCGACCCCACGAAGGCGGCCGAGGCCCTCGACGACGCCCTCGCCCTGTGGCGCGGGCCGGCCCTCGCGGACCTCCCGGACCGGGCCGCCGAGTCGGCCCGCTGGGAGACCCGCCGTCTCGACGTACGGCGCGCCCGGTTCGCGGCGGCCCTCGCCCTCGGCCACGCCGAACAGTCCCTGCCCGAGCTCACCGCCCTGTGCGACCTCCACCCCCTGGACGAGCCCCTGCACCTCCTGCGTCTGCGCGCCCTGCGCGACGCCGGCCGGCCCGCCGAGGCCCTCGCCGCCTACGAGTCCGTTCGGGAGCTGCTGGCCGACCGCCTCGGCTCCGACCCCGGCCCCGAACTGCGCGCCCTGCACAAGGAGTTGCTCAGCCCGGCCGACGACGGCGGCAGGGCGCACGCCCAGGGCCCGCGACCCCGCTCCACGAACCGGACCGAGAACCGGACCGAGGGCCGGACCGCACCGGCCGGGCGTGGCCGCTCCGCGTTCGCGCCGCCCGGCAACCTCCGCGCCCGGCTGACCTCCTTCGTCGGGCGGACGGCGGACATCGACACGATCCGGGAGGATCTGGCGACGGCCCGGCTCGTGACGTTGCTCGGGCCCGGTGGGGCCGGCAAGACGCGGCTGTCGCAGGAGGCGGCGGAGACCGTGGCGGACACCGCGCCGGACGGGGTGTGGCTGGCCGAACTCGCGCCGGTCGAGGACCCGAAGGCCGTGCCCGAGGCGGTGCTCACCGCCGTCGGAGCCCGCGAGACCGTGCTGCGTGGCGCCGGTGCGGAGGAGTTGCGGGCCGTCGCCGACCGGCACGACGACCTCCATCGGCTCGCCGAGTACTGCGCCAAGCGCCGCATGCTGATCGTCCTCGACAACTGCGAGCACGTCGTGGACGCCGCCGCGCGTCTCGTCGAGGAGCTGCTCGAGCGGTGCCCGGGCCTGACGGTGCTGGCCACCAGCCGCGAACCCCTCGGCGTACCGGGGGAGTTGCTGCGCCCCGTGGAGCCGCTGCCGGAGCCGTTCGCGCTGCGGCTGCTGGCCGACCGGGGGGCCGCCGCCCGCCCGGGTTTCCGGGTCGAGGACGACCCCGCGGCCACCGCCGAGATCTGCCGCCGCCTCGACGGGCTGCCGCTCGCCATCGAACTCGCCGCCGCCCGGCTGCGGATGCTCACCCCGCGTCAGATCGCCGACCGGCTCGACGACCGGTTCCGGCTGCTGACCTCCGGCAGCCGTACCGTCCTGCCGCGCCAGCAGACCCTGCGCGCCGTGGTCGACTGGTCCTGGGACCTCCTCGACGAGGACGAACGGGACGTGCTGCGGCGGCTGTCCGTCTTCGCGGGCGGCTGCGACCTCGCCGCCGCCGAGGCCGTCTGCGGACCGGCCGCCCTGGAAACGCTCGGCTCGCTCGTCGACAAGTCCCTGGTCGTGGCCGCCCCTTGGGGGGACGGCGAGATGCGCTACCGGCTCCTGGAGACCGTCGGCGAGTACGCGGGCGAGCGGCTCGACGAGTCGGGGCAGCGCCCCGCCGCCGAGCGCGCCCACCTCACGCACTACCGCGAAGTGGCCCGCACCACCGACCCCCGGCTGCGCGGCCCGGGCCAGCGCGCCGCCATCGCACGGCTGGAGACCGAGTCGGAGAACATCCGCGCCGCCCTCCAGCACGCCGTCGCCGCCCGCCACGAGCAGGAGGCGCTCTGCATGGTCCTCTCCCTGGCCTGGTACTGGCAGATGCGCGATCTGCGGCAGATGGCCCGCCACTGGTCCCGCGAGGTCATGGCCCTCGGCCCTGACCCCTTCGCCGAGCCTGCGCGGCCGGCCGCCCCGCTGCTGGAGAGCTGCACCGACACCCCGCCGCCGATGCGCCCCGAGGTCCTCGAAGAGGCCCGCCGCGGTGTCCACCTCGTCCATCTCTCCTGCATGGACATGGACATGGGGGCCTGGGACACCCCGCAGGCCAAGCGGAAACTGCGCGTCATCAGCGAGACCTACCGCCCGGGCCAGCCGCAGACCTGCCGCAACCCCGGCAACCTCTGGTTCTACGCCGTCATCCTGACCGGCGACATCGAGCGGATGCGCTCCGTCATCGACGCGACGGTCCAGACCTGCCGCGAACTCGGCTACGAGTGGGAACTCGCCGTCGCCCTCCAGATGCGTGCCAACATCCTCGCCAACCGGGCCACCTGGGCGGGCGACGCGACCCAGGACGCCGACGAGGCACTGGAACTCTTCACCCGGCTCGGGGACGCCTGGGGCGCGGCCGAGGCGCTCTCCGCACGCGGTGAGGCCCGCGAGCGCCGGGGTGAGTTCACGCTCGCCGCCGCGGACTACACGGAGGCCATGACCCACGCCGAAGGGCTCGGCGCGCACGCCCAGACGGCCGTCCTCAACACCCGGCTCGGCGGTGTGCTCATCGAGTCCGGCGACACCGAACGCGGCGAGCGGTTGCTGCGGGAGGTCCTGGAGAGCGGCGACGGCGCCTACAACGAGGCCATGCCCGCCTCCCGGCTGTTCCTGGCGATGTGGCTGGCCCGCAGCGGCCGGGTCGCCGAGGCACGCGAACACATGCGGATACTGCGCGAGAACTTCGAAGCGGTCACCTTCGTGGTCTTCGACGGGTTCGTGGTGGGCGTCGAGGCCTGGCTGGACGCGCTCGAGGGGCTGCACGAGTCCGCCCTGGAGAAGGTGCGGGAGGCGCTGGCGCGGGCGGGCGACCCGTTGTCGCAGATCATCGCCCCGCACATGCCCTCCGCGCATCTGACCACCGCCGCCATCGCCCTCACGGGCCTGGACGGCGGCCGCCGCGTCCGCGACGCGGCCGTGCTGCTCGGGGCCGCCGACCATCTGCTGCCGCCCGGGCATTTCGTGGGCCCGATGGAGGAGCAGGTGCGCACCCAGGCGGAGGCCGACCTACGGGCCGTGCTGGACGACGCGACGTACGAGGCCGCGTACGCCGAGGGCGGCGGGCTCTCCCTGGAGGAGGCCGCCGCCCTCGTGTGACGCGGACCGGGGATGACGCGGACCGGGGGTTCCGTGGTCCCGTGCGCGCACGTCAGCTCTTGGTGCGGAACTTGTGGATCGCGATCGGCGCCATGACCAAGGTGAGCCCTGCCGTCCAGGCGAGGGTCACCCACAGGCTGTGCGCGACCGGGCCGCCCACCATCAGGCCGCGCGTGCTGTCCGCGAGCGCGGACAGCGGGTTGTAGTCGGTGAAGGCCTGCAGCCAGCCGGGCATGGTCCCGGTCGGCGAGAAGATCGACGAACCGAACTGCAGGGGCATCAGCACCAGGAAACCCATCGCCTGCACGGACTGCGCGTTCTTCATCGTCACCCCGAGGACCAGGAAGATCCACATCAGGGACGAGCCGAAGAGGACGGAGAGCCCCACGGAGGCGAACAGACCCGGCCAGTTCGTGATGTCGAAGCCGACCAGCACTCCCACGATCATGAGGATCGTCGTCGCGACCAGCATCCGCATCAGCTCCACCACGATCTTGGCGAAGAGCACGGAGCCCTGGCCGATCGGCAGGGTGCGGAAGCGGTCCATCACTCCCTTCTGGAAGTCCTCGTTGAAGCCGGTGCCGACGGCTGTGGCGATGTTCATCGCCGTCATCGCCATCAGACCGGGCACCACGTACTGGACGTAGGCGTCCTGTCCGCCGCCCAGCGACTGCCCGATGGAGCCGCCGAAGACGTACACGAACAGCAGGGTGAAGACGACCGGCATCAGGACGGCGTCGAACATCGACTCCGGGTCCTGGCGGATCCACAGCAGGTTGCGGCGGACGAGCGCGCCGATGTGGCGCGCGTGCGCGCGGGGCGAGATACGGGGGTCGCCCTTCGCGGCGAGGGGGGCTTCGACAACGGCGGTACTCATGCGGAGACCTCCTCGTAGGCGCGGGCGGGGGCGGCGTCCTGCGGGACACTGGCCTTGTGGCCGGTGAGGGACAGGAACACCTCGTCCAGGCTGGGCAGTTCGGTGGAGATGGAGCCGATCGTGATGCCGCGCGCGGTGACCGCGCCGACCACGGCGGTGAGCTGTTCGTCGCTGAGGATCGGGACCAGCACGGTGCCGGTCTCGGTGTCCACGACCGAGGCGGCGAGACCGGTGAGCCCCAGCTCGTCGAAGAGGGAGGCCAGCGGGCGCAGCTCCAGCGGGTCCACCGGGCGGATGCGCAGTGTACGGCCGCCGACCCGGGCCTTCAGCTCGTCGATCCGGCCGCTGGCGATGACCTTGCCGCGGTCGATGACCGTCAGCTCGGAGGCCAGCTGCTCCGCCTCCTCCATGTACTGGGTGGTGAGCAGCACGGTGGCGCCGTCCGCGACCATCCGCTTGACCTCCTTCCACACCTCGTTGCGGGTGCGCGGGTCGAGCCCGGTGGTCGGCTCGTCCAGATAGAGGACGGACGGGTGGCCGATCATGGAGGCGGCGAGGTCGAGACGGCGGCGCATACCGCCGGAGTACGTCGATGCCGGGCGCTTGGCCGCCTCGGTGAGCGAGAAGCGCTCCAGGAGCTCGTCGGCGCGCCGGCGGGCGTCCTTGCGGGGCAGGTCGAGCAGCCGCCCGATCATGTACAGGTTCTCCCAGCCGGGGAGCTTCTCGTCGACCGAGGCGTACTGACCGGTCAGGCCTATCACGCGGCGCAGCTGGCGGGGCTGGGTGAGCACGTCGTAGCCGGCGACGGTGGCCCGGCCGGCGTCGGGGGTGACGAGGGTGGAAAGGATACGGACGAGGGTGGTCTTGCCGGCACCGTTGGGACCGAGCACCCCGAGGACGGTTCCCTCGCGGACGTCCAGGTCCACGCCGTCCAGAGCCTTGGTCTCGCCGTAGTGCTTGACCAGCCCCCGCACGGAGACGGCGCTGCGGGCGCCGCTGTCGGGGTTCTTGTCGATTCGCGTCATGCCCATCAAGGTGCCAGCGCCCACCGACAAACCACCTACAGCTCGCCTACAGCGCCGTACGCTCACCGATATATCGCTGACAGACGTTCGCGCCTGTCGCCGTGGTGCGTGCCCTTCACGTACGGCGACAGCCCGCCGACGGGGGAAATCGGCGGGCTGTCCTGGTGCCGCAGTGGCTCAGTGGGTCCAGGCAGTCCTGGGCCCCAGGTGCTCAGTGGACCGAGTGCTCCTCAAGAGGGAACGTTCCGCCGACGACGTCGTCAGCGAACGCGCGCACCGCGTTGCCCATGACCTCGCGCAGATCGGCGTACTTCTTCACGAACTTCGGCACCCTGCCGCCGGTGAGGCCGAGCATGTCGGTCCACACCAGGACCTGCGCGTCGGTCTCCGGACCCGCGCCGATGCCGACGGTAGGGATGTGCAGGGTGCGCGTGACCTCGGCGGCGAGCGCCGCGGGGACCAGCTCCAGGACGACCGCGAACGCGCCCGCGTCCTGGACCGCCTTGGCGTCGCGCAGCAGCTGCTGGGCGGCCTCCTCGCCGCGGCCCTGGACGCGGTAGCCCATGGAGTTCACGGACTGCGGGGTCAGGCCGATGTGCGCCATCACGGGGATGCCGGACTCCACGAGCAGCTCGATCTGGCGGTGCGAGCGTTCGCCGCCCTCCAGCTTCACCGCGCCGACCCCGGCCTCCTTGACCAGGCGGGTGGCGGAGCGCAGGGCCTGGACGGGGCCCTCCTGGTACGACCCGAAGGGCAGGTCGCCGACGATCAGGGCGCGGCTGGTGCCGCGCACGACCGCGGCGGACAGCATCGTCATCTCGTCGAGGGTGACGGGGACGGTCGTCTCGTACCCCAGGTGGCAGTTGCCCGCCGAGTCACCGACGAGCATGACCGGGATACCGGCCTCGTCGAAGACGGACGCGGTCATCGCGTCGTAGGCGGTGAGCATCGGCCACTTCTCGCCGCGTTCCTTGGCTGTGGTGATGTCGCGGACCGTGATGCGGCGGGTGCTCTTGCCCCCGTACAGCGCCTTGCTGCTGTCGGTGGTCGCCCGCACACCCTCCACGGGCTGCTTCGGGGCAGCCGAAAGCTGCGTCATCGCAACGGCTCCTTCTGTCATCTCGAGGCGCCCTGACGGCGTCCCCGGACCCCCTACATGGTGGCACCTCGTGCCACCGGGGGCCAGACCGGGTCGAGCGATGTACGTCTCGGGTCCACCCGCGATGTAGGTCGCGGGTGGACCGTAGACCCATCTCTTCGTAAGGTCTCTGTAAAGGATTTACGATACGAGACGGTCCCGTATCGAAAATCGCTAGGCTCGGCCCCATGACAACTCCCGCAGCCCACGTCGAACGGCGCGTGCCCGAGGCGGTCCATCGGCGCCGCTGGGCCATTCTCGGCGTGCTCATGCTCAGCCTGTTGATAGTGGTGCTGGACAACTCCATCCTCAACGTCGCGATCAAGACGATCTCGACGCCGGCGCCCACCGGACTCGGCGCCACCCAGAGCGAGCTGGAGTGGGCCATCAACGCCTACACGCTCGTCTTCGCGGGGCTGCTGTTCACCGCAGGCCTCTTCGGCGACCGGTTCGGCCGCAAGAAGGTCCTGCTCGCCGGACTCGCCGTCTTCGGCACCGGCTCCGCGCTGGCCGCGGAGGCCGGCTCACCCGTCCAGCTCATCGTCTTCCGCGCGCTGATGGGCTTCGGCGCCGCCTTCGTGATGCCCGCCACCCTCGCCGTCCTCATGAACGTCTTCGAGCGCGAGGAGCAGCCCAAGGCCATCGGCATCTGGGCCGGCGGTGTCGGTATCGCCATCGCCATCGGCCCGATCACCGGCGGCGTGCTCCTCGCCCACTTCTGGTGGGGCTCGGTCTTCCTGATCAACGTGCCGATCGTGCTGCTGGCGCTCGGCCTGATGTCCTGGCTGGTCCCGGACTCCCGCGACCCGAGCCCCGGCCGCATCGACCTCGTCGGCGTCGTCCTCTCGGTCATAGGGCTCGTGCTGCTCGTCTACGGCATCATCAAGGGCGGCCAGCTCGCCTCCTTCACCGACGCGGCGGTCCTCGCGACCATCGGCGCCGGAATCGCCGTTCTCGCCTGCTTCGTCATCTACGAGAAGCGCAGCGACCATCCGTCCATCGACATCAGCTACTTCAAGAACAAGGTCTTCTCGGCCGCCATCGCCGCGATCGCGCTCGTCTTCTTCGCGATGATGGGCGTGACCTTCTTCTCCGTCTTCTACACCCAGAGCGTGCGAGGCTACTCGCCGCTGAAGACCGGTGTGCTGCTGCTGCCGCTCGCCGCGGCCCAGCTCTTCTTCGCGCCGCGCGCCCGCCTCGTCGTCGACCGCTTCGGCAACCGGGCCACGTGCACCGCGGGCCTGGTGCTGCTCGCCGCGATGCTCGGCGCCTTCGCGACCCTGGACGCGGACACGCCGATCTGGCTCCTCGAGGTCATCTTCTTCCTCATGGGCACCGGCATGGCGCACATCATGACCCCGACGAGCGTCGTCATCATGCAGGCCCTGCCGCGTGAGAAGGCCGGCTCCGCTTCCGCCCTGAGCAACGTCTTCCGTCAGGTCGGCGGCGCCCTCGGCATCGCGGTCCTCGGCTCGGTCCTCTCCTCGGCCTACCGCAGCGGCATCGAGGACAAGCTCACCCTCCTGCCGGCCGGCCTGCGGCACACCGCGGGCGAGTCCATCGAGGCCACCCTCGGCGTCGCCGCCAAGCTCGGCCCCCGGGGCGACGCCCTCATCACCCCGGCCAACGACGCCTTCCTGCACGCCATGCACGTCACCGCCCTGTGCGGTGCGAGCATCGCGCTGGTCGGCGCCGTGATCGTGGCCCTGTTCCTGCCGGGCCGCAGTTCGACCCCGCAACAGGGCAAGGAGGAGACGGAGTTGGTGGCCGCCGAGCACTGACGGGGCGCTGCAGGGAGAATTGCGCCAGCACCACCAAGGAAAGGAGCGACACGTGAGCCTCGCGGACAGCCGAGCCAGGCAAGAGGGGTCCCCCCGGGGGCGTCCCCGCAGCGAGGCCGTGGAGCGCTCCATCATCGAGGGCGCGATAAAACTCCTGGAGGACGGCGTCCCCCTCGCGGAGATCTCCATCGAACGCCTGGCCAGGACCGCGGGCGTCGGCAAGGCGACCATCTACCGCCGCTGGAGCGACAAGGAGGAACTCTTCGTCGACGTCATGCGCGCCACCGAGCCCCCGGACACCGAACTCCCGGGCACCTCGATGCGCGACGACCTGATAGCCCTTCTGGAGCCGCTGCGCCAGCGGGGCCTGGCCAGCCGCTCCTCGGCGCTCCTGCACAACGTCTACGCCCAGATCAAGTCCAGCCCCAAGATCTGGGCCGCGTACCAGGCGATCGTCATCGAACCGCGGCGCCTGACCACCTTCGAGGTCCTGCGCCGCGGACAGCGGGACGGCGAGCTCCGCGACGACGTGGACATCGAGGTCATCAACGACCTCTTCGTCGGCCCCATGCTGGTACGCGCCGTCATGCGCCCGGACGCCGAACTCCCCGAAGACCTGGCCGAACAGATCGTCGACACGGTACTCGCGGGACTGCGTCCCGACCGGCCCTAGGGCGTCCTCTCATCCATCCTCGCATTCATCCTCTCGGCCGATGCGCCGAATGTGCGCGTTTCGTCACAGAGGCCGCGCTCCGCCCCGTATTCGGAACTCCGGACGCCGAGTTGTTCGTCCTCGTGCCCGTACGGCCGTCCCCGGACGGCGAGATCGACGCCGATCATCCCCTAGGGTCGTAGCCGAGGGGCTGACGGTGTGCACGGCAGGTTGTGAGGCGACGGTATGGCGCAGGCGTACGTGACGGAGACGGGCAGCGACGGCTCGGGGCCCGAGCGTCGAGGTCCCCGGCTTCGGCGCCTGCTGGACAAGCTCAGGCGCGCGCTGGGTTCATGGCGCGGCGACCGCGGCATCTGGCGCCGCGGACTGATCCTGGCCGCGCTCGCCCTGATCCTCGCCCTGGTGATGCTGCTGCACGCGCAGATCCCCAACAGGATCGGCAACCTCGGCAGTCTCACCGAGACGTTCCTGCCGTGGCTCGGCATCCTCATCCCCGTCCTGCTGGTCCTCGGCCTCGTGCGGAAGTCCGCGACCGCCCTGATCGCCGTCGTGCTGCCCGCGATCGTCTGGCTGAACCTGTTCGGCGGACTGCTCACCGACCGGACCGGTGCCGGCGGCGACCTGACCGTCGCCACGCACAACGTCAACGCGGAGAACCCGGACCCTTCCGGTACCGCCCGTGACGTGGCCGCGTCCGGCGCCGACGTGGTGGCCCTGGAGGAGCTGAAGGCCACGGCGGTCCCCACGTACGAGAAGGCGCTCGCCCCGACGTACAAGTACCACTCCGTGGAGGGCACCGTCGGGCTGTGGAGCAAGTACCCGATGAGCGGCACCAAGCCCGTCGACATCAAGCTCGGCTGGATTCGCGCGATGCGCGCCACGGTGACGACCCCGAACGGCCAGGTCGCGGTGTACGTCGCCCATCTGCCCTCGGTCCGGGTGAAGCTGCAGGCCGGGTTCACCGCCCGCCAGCGCGACCGGAGCGCCGACGCGCTCGGCGAGGCGATCGCCGACGAGTCACTGCAGCAGGTCATCCTGCTCGGCGACCTCAACGGCACGATGAACGACCGCGCGCTGAACGGTGTCACCTCGCAGATGCGCTCCACCCAGGGCGCGGCGGGCAGCGGCTTCGGGTTCAGCTGGCCCGCGTCGTTCCCGATGGCCCGGATCGACCAGATCATGGTCAAGGGCGTCGAGCCGGTGACCTCCTGGACCCTGCCCAGGACCGGCAGTGATCACCTCCCGATCGCAGCCCGGGTCAAGCTCGCGGCAATCGGATCTTAACCTCCTGGAATACTGGGCCTGCGAGACTTTGTTCCACAGGTGAACTTACAGAGCCCGTGCACACCGGTGTGCACGGGCGCGTCCGTGCGCGCATGTGCCCCAGGCCACTGGGGCGCACGCCCACGAACCCGGTCGCGTCCCCGCCCGTCTTGTTCTCCTCTTTGCACTCCGCTCCTCTGAAAGGCCCCTCATGCCTCTGGCCCTGCTCGCCCTAGCCGTGGGCGCCTTCGGCATCGGTACCACCGAGTTCGTGATGATGGGCCTGCTGCCCGACGTCGCGGACGACCTCCACATATCCATCCCCAGCGCCGGACACCTCGTCTCGGCCTACGCCCTCGGTGTGGTGATCGGCGCCCCGCTGCTCGCCGCGGCCACCGCCCGGATGTCCCGCCGCAAGGTCCTCATCGCCCTGATGGGGCTCTTCGTGGCCGGCAACGCGCTCTCCGCCTTCGCCCCCGACTACCACTGGCTGCTCGCCGCCCGCTTCGTCAGCGGTCTGCCGCACGGCGCCTTCTTCGGCGTCGGCGCCGTCGTCGCCACCAACCTCGTCGCCCCCGAGCGCAAGGCGCGCTCCGTCTCGCTGATGTTCCTCGGCCTGACCGTCGCGAACATCGCGGGCGTCCCCGTCGCCACCTTCATCGGACAGCACTTCGGCTGGCGGGCCACCTTCCTCGGCGTGAGCGCGATCGGTCTGGCGGCGATAGCCTCACTCGCGTTCCTCATCCCGCGCGACCACACGCACGGCCCCACGGGCGGTCTGCGCGGCGAGCTGGCCGCCCTGCGTTCGCTCCCCGTCTGGCTGGCCCTCGGCACGACGGTCGCGGGCTTCGGCGCCCTCTTCTCCGCGTACAGCTACATCACGCCGATGCTCACGGACGCCGCCGGGTACGCCGACTCCAGCGTCACGCTGCTGCTCGCGCTGTTCGGCGTCGGAGCGACGGTCGGCAACCTCGTGGGCGGCCGCCTCGCGGACCACTCCCTGCGCGGCACCCTCTTCGGCGGACTCGTCTCGCTGGTCACGGTCCTCGCCCTCTTCCCGGTCCTCATGAGCGCCCAGTGGAGTGCGGCCGTCGCGGTCACCCTCCTGGGTGCCGCCGCCTTCATCACCGGCTCGCCCCTCCAGCTGATGGTCATGGAGAAGGCCTCCGCGGCGCCGTCCCTGGCGTCCTCCGCCAACCAGGCCGCGTTCAACCTCGCGAACGCCGGCGGTGCGTGGATCGGCGGCGTCGCGCTGGCCGCTGGCTTCGGTACGACGTCGCCCGCGCTGGCGGGGGCTCTGCTCGCCGTCCTCGGCCTCGCGGTCGCCGCGACGGCGTACGCCGTGGACCGCCGCCGCGCCGAGGTCCCCGCCCCCACGCCGGGCCGCCTGGTCGCAACCCACGTCCCCCCACACCCGGAACACGCCCACCACTGACACAAGGCCCCGCGCCCAGCCCCCACCGTCGGTCAGTCAAACGTCGACGGGCGGGCGGCGGCTTTGAGGGGCGCGGGGAACTGCGCGCCCAGCCCCCACCGTCCGTCGGCCGAACGCCGACGGGCGGATGGCGGCTTTGAGGGGCGCGGGGAACTGCGCGCCCAGCCCCCACCGTCGGTCAGTCAAACGCCGACGGACGGACAGCGGCCTTGAGGGGCGCGAGGAACTGCGCGCCCAGCCCTCACCCACCCGCACAACACCCCCTGCCGCCCCCCGGCAAGGTCACGCGTGCTCGCGCCACCGATTGGTGATCGGAAGCCGCCGGTCCTTCCCGAACCCCTTGGCGGAGATCTTGGTGCCCGGCGGATACTGCCGGCGCTTGTACTCCGCCGTGTCCACCATCCGCAGCGTCTTCACCACCAGCTCCCGGTCGAACCCCGCCGCGACGATCCCGTCCGCCCCCTCGTCCCGGTCCACATACCGCTCGAGGATCGCGTCCAGCTCGGGATAGTCCGGGAGGGAGTCCGTGTCGACCTGGCCGGGACGGAGCTCCGCGCTCGGCGGCTTGGAGATCGAGTTCTCGGGGATCGGCGGGGTCTGCCCCCGCTCGGCCGCCGCCCGGTTCCGCCACTCCGCCAGCCGGAAGATCGACGTCTTGTACACGTCCTTGATGGGCCCGTACGCGCCCACGGAGTCGCCGTACAGCGTCGAATACCCCACCGCCAGCTCGGACTTGTTCCCCGGCGCCAGCACGATGTGCCCCTCCTGGTTGGAGATGGCCATCAGCATCGTGCCCCGCAGCCGCGACTGGAGGTTCTCCTCGGCCAGCCCGGTCAGCCCCAGCGACGACATATACGCGTCGAACATCGGCTCGATCGCCACCGTCCGGAAGTTCAGCCCCGTCCGCCGCGCCAGCTCCGCCGCGTCCCCCTTGGAGTGGTCGGAGGAGTACTTCGACGGCATCGACACCCCGTACACGTTCTGCGCGCCCAGCGCGTCGCACGCGATCGCCGCGACCAGTGCCGAGTCGATGCCGCCGGACAGCCCGATCAGCACGGAACGGAACCCGTTCTTCGCGACGTACGCCCGCAGTCCGACGACCAGCGCCGAGTAGACCTCCTCGTCGGCGTCGAGCCGCTCCGCGTACCCGCCGGCGAGCTCCGCCTCGTACGCGGGCAGCGGCTCCTGCGACAGCACCAGCCGCTCGATGCGCAGCCCGTCGTCCACCACACCCGTCACCGGCTCGGCGGCGCCCGCCGGCAGCTCCAGGTCCAGTACGACGCACCCCTCCGCGAACTGCGGCGCGCGTGCGACGACCTCCCCGTCCCGGTCGACCACGATGGAGTCGCCGTCGAAGACCAGCTCGTCCTGCCCGCCGATCATGGCGAGGTAGGCGGTGGTGCAGCCGGCCTCCTGGGCCCGCTTGCGCACCAGTTCGAGGCGGGTGTCGTCCTTGTCGCGCTCGTACGGCGAGGCGTTGATGGACAGCAGCAGCCCGGCCCCGGCGGAGCGGGCCGCCGGCACGCGCCCGCCGTCCTGCCAGAGGTCCTCGCAGATGGCGAGGGCCACGTCGACCCCGTGCACCCGTACGACCGGCATGGTGTCGCCGGGTACGAAGTAGCGGAACTCGTCGAACACGCCGTAGTTCGGGAGGTGGTGCTTGGCGAACGTCAGCGCCACCCGGCCCCCGTGCAGCACGGCGGCGGCGTTCTGCGGGGCGCCGGCCGGCTGCCCGTACTTCGGCTGGGCGGTCTCGGACCGGTCGAGGTAGCCGACGATCACCGGCAGCTCCCCGAAGCCCTCGTCGGCCAGCCGCGCGGCCAGCGCGCGCAGCGCCGCGCGGGAGGCCTCGACGAAGGACGACCGCAGGGCCAGGTCCTCGACGGGATACCCGGTCAGCACCATCTCGGGGAACGCCACCAGATGCGCTCCCTGCTCGGCGGAGTGCCGGGTCCAACGGACGATCGCCTCGGCGTTGGCGGCGAGATCACCGACGGTCGAGTCGATCTGATTCAGGGCGAGGCGTAGTTGAGGCACGGGCCCAGTGTAATCGTCAGAGCGACACAATGGGGTGTGGGGCGCCCCACCCGGACAACTTACCCCCACGGGGTATCCGGCACGGCTGGGCCGCCGGTCCGCCCGGAAACGCGGACGCCCGCCCCTCGACGAGGGGCGGGCGCAGCGGAGAGGTGACGGAGGACCGTCAGCGACCGTGGTGCGAGCGGTACGACTCGACGTAGCCCGAGGCGGGCGTGCCCACACCGGTGACGTCGTCGTAGCCGCGCACGGCCTTCAGGGAGCTGTCCTTGCCGAGGCTGCGGACGGAGGTGAGCAGACCGCCCGACGCGTCGATGGAGTTGGCGAAGTCCACGCGCGCCACGGCGAGTTCGGAGCCCGTGGGGGTGTCCGTCACGTCGTGGTACGCCTTGGAGCCGTACTTCGCGTAGATCGACGGGTTGGCGAAACCGATCGCCTTGCCGCCGCGCGCCTCCTGGGCCAGGGCCTGGACGGCCGCGATCACCGGCGCGGCGAGCGAGGTGCCGCCGATCCGGTACTCGCTGTACTGCTGGGACCCGTCCGGGAAGGTCTGCGTCTGGCCGACCTTGAAACCGGTGTTGGGGTCGGCGACCGCCGCGATGTCCGGCACGGTGCGCATGGCCGTCGTGCCGCCCGCCGTGGCGAGCGCGCCGGGGACGACACCCTTCTGGTAGAAGGGCTGCGCCACGGTCTTGCTGGTGCCGCCGCCCGCGCCCGAGGTGAACGCGCCCGGGAAGCCGGTCCAGCTCTTGCCGTCGGCCGCGAGGGCGGCCTTCTCGGTGCCCCAGCCGGTCTCGAACTGGTACGTGTCGCCCTTGCCGACCGCCAGCGACGTACCGCCGACCGCCGTCACCCACGCCGAGTTGGCCGGGGTGTCGACCTGCTTCGTGCCGGTGTTGGCGACCTCGTCACCGTTGTCACCGGAGGAGAAGTAGAAGCCGATGCCCTCGACCGCGCCGAACTGGAACGTCTGGTCGTAGGCGGCCGCGAGGTCCGGCGTCTGGTTGGCCTCGATGTCGCCCCACGAGTTGGAGACGATGTCGGCCAGGTGGTTGTCGACGATCTTGTTCAGCGAGTCGAGCAGATCGTTGTCGAGGCAGGACGCCGCACCCACGTACGTGATGTTCGCGTCCGGCGCGACGGCGTGCACGGCCTCGACGTCGAGGGTCTCCTCGCCGTACCAGCCGGCCGCCCCGCACTCCTCGGTCTGCGTGTAGGTGCCGGGCAGCACCTGACGCAGCTGGCTGCTGCTGTACGCCGAGTCACCGTGCTTCTTGGCGTACGTGGCCGCGTCGAACGCGATGGTCGGCGAGGCGTACGCGTCGGTGATGGCGACCCGCACGCCCTTGCCGGTGCGCTTGCCCGCGCCGTAGGCGGCGCGCAGCTGCTTACCCGTGTAGCCCTCGACCGCGTACGGGATCTTCTTGCCGTACGCGTCCGGCAGGGTGCTCGCGGTGTTCGAGCCGAAGTACGAGGAGAACGGCCCGGAGTTCTTGAACACCGCGTCCGGGGGCGGCAGCGTGTCGTCGTGCGTCGCCTTGTGCGGGGCGTTGTCCAGGCCGGTGACGGTCAGGACGGCGCCGTTGAGGGCGGCCGGCGCGGAAGCCGTCTTCGACGGCGCCCGGTAGGTCTTCTTGCCCTTGGTGTAGTTGTGCAGCTGGGTGCCGAACGCCTTCTCGGCGGCGGCCACGTCACCGGTGACGGAGACGTAGTGCTGCGTGGTGCCGGTGACCTTCAGGCCCGCCGACTTCAGCCACGAGGTCACCGCGGCGACCTGCGCCTTGGTGGCACCGAAGCGGGCCTGGGTCTGCTTGGCGCTGAGGTACTTGCCGTACGAGGCCGAGTTCGGGTCGGACACGGCCTTGGCGTACGCGGCCAGACCGGCGGCGTTCCGGCCGGCCAGGTAGACCCGGGCGGAGACCTGGGAGTTGTCGGACGCGGCCCCCTTGTCCGCCTTCGCCGTGGCCCACGCGGGCTTGGTGCCCGTGAGGGTGTCCCGGCTGGGACCGTCCGCGGCGTTGGCCGTGGGTATACCGAGCGCCAGCGCGCCGGCGAGCAGCGGCAGTGTCGCTGCCATGCTCACTCCGGCGCGCATGGTGGCGCGATTGGATCTCATAAAACCCCCTGCGATGCGGTTCGTCGCATGTGTGGTCGTTCGTGATGTGCGAAACCGTGTGCCGGAATTGCGGACACAGGGAATGGATCACGCTGGGGTCACTCTGGCGATGAACCGTTCATGCCAGGGGAATGAGAAGGCCAAGGAAACACCAAGTGGCCGCGAATGAAGGGCATTTGGGACGGTATGACGTCACCCTCGCCCCGGATGTAGGGATATCCCTCGTTTTCTTGTAAAGGGGTTCCCAGCTTCTGTGAGCGTATGGCGACATCGGCAGGTTCGTGGTTCGCCCCGGCGACGGGAAGGCACCCCGGGGCCGATCGCGTCATGAAGGCCGGGTCCACGCCTGATGAGGACGGCCGGGGTGGCAGGGGTGCCGAGGGCGGCGTGGCCGCGCACCCGGCGGAGAGGGACGGGCGGGTCCGGGATTCGATACCCCGGACCCGTTCACGCACAGCCGTTCAGAAGCAGCCGTTCAGACACAGCCGTTCACACACAGCCGTTCACACTCGGCCGTCCTCGGCCTAGTCGCGGGCCTTCGCGCCCCGCTCCTTGAGCATGTCCGCCATCAGCTGGATCTCCGACTGCTGCGCGTCGACCATGCCCTGCGCGAGTTTCTTCTCCACGCCGACCGCGCACTTCGCGACGCAGCCCTCGGCCATGTGGATGCCGCCCTTGTGGTGGTCGGTCATCAACTGCAGGTAGAAGACCTCCGCCTGCTTGCCGCTCAGCGTGTTCAGCTTCTTCATCTCGGTGTTGGTCGCCATGCCGGGCATCAGCGCGCCGTCCTTGCCGGACGCCATGTCGCCCATGCCCATCCACGTCATGGGCGCGTCCGCCGACACCTTCGGCAGCTCCCACAGGTCGAGCCAGCCCAGCAGCATGCCGCGCTGATTGGCCTGCGTCTGCGCGATGTCGTACGCGAGCCGCCGTACCTCCACGTTGTCCGTACGGTCGCGCACGATGTACGACATCTCGACGGCCTGCTGGTGATGGACCGCCATGTCCCGCGCGAAACCCGCGTCCGCCGAGCCGGCCGACGGCACCTTCGTCCCCGAGGGCCCCGAGCCGTCGCTCTCGGCGACCGCGTACGTGATCGCCCCGGCGGCCACCAGCACCGCCGCCGTGGTGCCCGCGATCCAGCCCACCTGGCGCATCTGGCTCACTGCGACAGACCGTTGGTGCAGGCGGCGCCCGGCTCGGGCGTCTGCTTGCCCTGCACGAACTCCGAGAAGAACTTGTCGACGTTCGGGTCGCTCGCGCTCGTCACCGTGCGCTGCTTCCCCCACGCGCTCAGCATGATCGGGTCCTTCTGGTCCTCGACGGGGCTCATCAGGGTGTACGGCGTCTTCTTGACCTTCGCTTCGAGCGCCTTCACGTCGGCGTCGGAGGCCTTGCTGTTGTACGTCACCCACACCGCGCCGTGCTCCAGCGAGTGCACGGCGTTCATGTTGTTGATCGCCTTGCCGTAGACGTCGCCGTTGCAGTTCATCCACACGGGGTTGTGGTTGCCGCCGACCGGGGGCTCCATCGGGTACTTCACGGTCTTGGTGACGTGGTTGCGGGACAGCGTCCCCGACCAGGTCTCCACGCCGTCCTTGCCCGTGACGAAGTGCCCCGAGCCGCCCTTCGAGTCGCTCGCCGAGGTGCTGCTGTCGTCGGACTGCGACCTGACCAGGACGACACCGCCGACGACAAGACCGGCGACTACGACCGTGCTGGCCGTGATCGTGAGGATCCGGTTACGACGCTCCCGGGCACGCTCGGCCTTGCGCATCTCTTCTATGCGCGCCTTGCGCTGCGCGGAGGTGGTGTTCTTGACGGAACCCATGGCGAGTCCTTATGGGGATGGGACGGTCGGGTCCGCTGATGGTAATGGGACGAGGGCGCTCAGTACGAAGGGAGGTCACGGAATGTCCAAAGGAGACCTCTGTGGCGCAGCCCCGCAAAGGGGGGAGACGGCCCTGTTCGGATGATCCGCGGATAATTTGAGCGACAGATGCGTATTAACTACGCTGGCGGTATGAGGCTGCTGCGCTCCACCGATCTGGCCCTGCGTGTCCTGATGCGGCTCACCGTCGCCGACGGGTCGACCCCCACCACCCGCGAGGTCGCCGCGGACATGGACGTCCCCTATACCCATGCCGCGAAGGTCGTCGCCGAGCTCCAGCACCTGGGACTGCTCGCGGCCCGTCGCGGCCGAGGCGGCGGCCTCGGCCTCACGGAAGCCGGGCGTACGGCTTCGGTCGGCGCGATCGTCCGCACCTTCGAGGGCGACGGTGACGTGGTCGACTGCGAGGGGGCCACGCCGTGCCCGCTCAACTCCGGGTGCCGACTGCGGGGTGCGCTGCGGCGGGCTCAGGAGGCGTTCTTCGCCTCGTTGGACCCACTGACGGTGGCGGACGTGGTCGCCGCGCCTACGGGGCCGCTGCTGCTGGGGATCTCCGGCAGGCCGACCTCGGCTCTGACATCGGAGTGACGGCTGACACCTGACGAAATCTGCCATCTGCCATCTGTCATCTGCCATCTGTCATCTGCCGTCTGTCATCTGATACCTGATACCTGAAGTCCGCCGCCTGCCGTCAGGTATCCGTTGTCCGTCAACCGCCTCAGTCCTGCGCGAGCCAGAGATCCGGCCCGAACACCTCGTAGTGAATGTCGGCCGGAGCCACCCCCTTTTCGATGAGCTGCCCCCGCACCGCCCGCATGAAGGGCAGCGGCCCGCACAGGTACGCGCGCGTGCCCGACGCGACGGCCACGGAGGAGAGGTCCGCGCGCCCGGGGCGGCCGGCGCCCTCGGCGTCCTGCTCGTACCAGAAGTGGACGGCCGCGTCCGCGAGCTTCCCCGCGTACGCCGCGTGGTCGGCGCGCAGCGCGTGGTCGGCGGGGGAGCGGTCGGCGTGGACGACCGTGACGGGGGCGTGGTGTCCGGTGAGCGCGAGCTGTTCCAGCATGGCGATCATCGGGGTGACGCCGATGCCGGCAGAGGCGAGCAGCACCGGCGCGTGCGTGTCGTCGAGCACCAGATCGCCGTACGGAGCGGAGAGCTCGAGCGTGCTGCCGACGTGCACACGCGCGTGGAGGTGGTTGGACACCTCGCCGTCGGGGCCCGAGGCCTCGCCCTGCACCCGCTTGACGCCGATCTGCCGTACGGGGGAGCCGGGGGCGCTGGAGAGGCTGTACTGGCGTATCTGGTGGGCGCCGTCCGGCAGCTCGACGCGTACGGACACGTACTGGCCCGCCCGGAAGTCCGGCAGCGGCCCCCCGTCGGCCGGGCGCAGCCGGAAGGTGGCGACGTCGGCGGTCTCCTCGACGCGTTCCACGACCTCCCAGACCCGCCACCCGCCCCTCCCGTCGCCGTGCTGCGCGTACAGCCGCCGCTCGATGGCGATGAGGGCGTTCGCCATCAGCCAGTAGACCTCGTCCCAGGCGGCCTCGACCTCGGGCGTGACCGCGTCGCCGAGGACCTCGGCGATCGCCGCGAAGAGGTGCTCGCGCACGATCGCGTACTGCTCGGGGGCGATCCCCAAGGAGGCGTGTTTGTGCGCGATGCGGTTCAGCAGCACGTCGGGACGCTCGTCCGGCCGCTCGACGAGATGGGTGGCGAAGGCAGCGATGGATCCCGCGAGGGCCTGGCGCTGGGTGCCGGAGGCCTGGTTGCCGCGGTTGAAGAGGTCGCGGAGCAGTTCCGGGTGGGCGGCGAAAAGCCTTTCGTAGAAGCGGTCGGCGATCTCGCCGATGGCGGCGCCGACGGCGGGGAGGGTGGCGTGCACCGTGGCGGTGGACTGCTCGGACAGCATGGGGGCTCCTCAAATGCCTGGGGCGGAACGGGGGTTGCGGTCCCCGTTTCTGCCCCGCACAGTAATAAAACTTGCATCTAAGATGCAAATTAAAGCTCACAGGGCGGGACTCTGGGAGTCGGCCATTACAGACAGGCGGATGAGCAGGCAGTATGGGCACCAGAGCAGGACACCTGCCGTACGCGAGGCGTTCAGACCGCGGTCGCCCGGGCGATCATGGTCCGCAACGCGTACGAAATGGTGTTGTGGTGGGATGCTCAGGTGCCCCGACCGTCCCCGAGGCGTGGGAGCAGGCGACCTGACCAGCAACGATGGGTGGAAGCGGAAGATGGACAAGCAGCAGGAGTTCGTGCTCCGGACACTGGAGGAGCGAGACATCCGGTTCGTTCGGCTGTGGTTCACGGACGTGCTGGGCTTCCTCAAGTCGGTGGCCGTGGCTCCGGCCGAGCTGGAGCAGGCCTTCGACGAGGGCATCGGCTTCGACGGCTCGGCCATCGAGGGCTTCGCCCGTGTATACGAGTCCGACATGATCGCCAAGCCGGACCCGTCGACGTTCCAGGTGCTGCCGTGGCGTGCGGAGGCCCCCGGTACGGCCCGCATGTTCTGCGACATCCTGATGCCGGACGGTTCCCCGTCCTTCGCGGACCCGCGCTACGTCCTCAAGCGCGCCCTCGCGAAGACCTCCGACCTGGGCTTCACCTTCTACACCCACCCGGAGATCGAGTTCTTCCTGCTGAAGGACCGCCCGCTGGACGGCTCGCGCCCGACCCCGGCCGACAACTCCGGCTACTTCGACCACACCCCGCAGAACGTCGGCATGGACTTCCGCCGCCAGGCGATCACCATGCTGGAGTCGATGGGCATCTCGGTCGAGTTCTCCCACCACGAGGGCGCCCCCGGCCAGCAGGAGATCGACCTGCGCTACGCCGACGCGCTCTCCACGGCCGACAACATCATGACGTTCCGCCTGGTCATGAAGCAGGTCGCGCTGGAGCAGGGCGTCCAGGCGACGTTCATGCCCAAGCCCTTCTCCGAGCACCCCGGCTCCGGCATGCACACGCACCTCTCCCTCTTCGAGGGCGACCGCAACGCGTTCTACGAGTCAGGCTCGGAGTACCAGCTTTCGAAGGTCGGCCGTTCCTTCATCGCGGGCCTGCTGAAGCACGCGGCGGAGATCTCCGCCGTCACCAACCAGTGGGTCAACTCCTACAAGCGCATCTGGGGCGGCTCGGAGCGCACCGCGGGCGCCGGCGGCGAGGCCCCCTCGTACATCTGCTGGGGCCACAACAACCGCTCCGCGCTCGTCCGCGTCCCGATGTACAAGCCCGGCAAGACCGGCTCCGCACGCGTCGAGGTCCGCTCGATCGACTCGGGCGCGAACCCGTACCTGGCCTACGCCCTGCTCCTGGCCGCCGGCCTGAAGGGCATCGAGGAGGGCTACGAGCTCCCGCCCGGCGCCGACGACGACGTGTGGGCCCTCTCCGACGCCGAGCGCCGCGCGATGGGCATCGAGCCCCTGCCCCAGAACCTCGGCGAGGCTCTCACCCTCATGCAGCGCAGCGAACTGGTCGCCGAGACCCTCGGCGAACACGTCTTCGACTTCTTCCTCCGCAACAAGAAGTCGGAGTGGGAGGAGTACCGCTCCGAGGTCACCGCCTTCGAGCTCCGCAAGAACCTGCCGGTGCTGTAGGCGCAGGTCGAAGCGGGCATCCCGCCAGAACGGCACGTAGGGCCGACGGTCGCCGACCGTCGGCCCTACGGCGTTCACGGCGTCGTACGGGAGATCTCGGCAGGTCGGGTTACGTGCGAGGTGAGAAATCAGATCGGGACGGTGGGGAGGGGCTGTTCGGTCCAGATGGACTTGCCGGTGCGGGTGTGGCGGGTGCCCCAGCGCTCGCAGAGTGCGGAGATGAGCTGCAGGCCGCGGCCGCCCTCGTCGGTGGCGGAGGTGTGACGGATGTGCGGCGTGGTCAGGCTGGCGTCGGCGACCTCGCAGATCAGTGCGCGGCTGCGGAGCATGCGCAGCCGGATGGGGCCGCAAGCGTGCCGGATGACGTTCCCGACCAACTCGCTGACCACGAGTTCCGTGGTCATGATCAGGTCCTCATCGGCCAGGTCCCACTCGGCGAGCTGGGCGCGGACCAGGCCGCGGGCCTCGCCCGCCGCCACCGGGTCCTCCGGCAACGACCACTCGGCGACGTTCTCCGCGTCCAGCGGGTGGGTGCGGGCCAGCAGCAGGGCGGCGTCGTCGATCAGCGCGCCGTGGGCGGGGAGGAGAGCGGAGGTGATGGTGGCGCAGAGGGCGTCCAGGTCGGACGCATCCGCCGGTGAGGTCGGTATGGCGTTCACGGACTGGGAGAGGAGCTCGGCGAGGCGGCTCATGCCGGTGGTGACATCCCTGTCCTTGCTCTCGACCAGGCCGTCGCTGTAGAGGGCGAGCAGGCTGTCGGCGGGCAGCAGGGTCTCGAGGGTTTCGAAGGGGGGAGTGGCCACTCCCAGCGGCGGGTCCGGGGTCATGGACAGGAAGGTGACGGTGCCATCGGGGTGGGCCACTGCCGGGGGCGGCTGACCGGCACTGGCGTACGACAGACGCCGGGTCACCGGGTCGTAGATGCCGTACAGGCAGGTCGCGAAGGCATCGGTGCCCGGCTCGCCGACGATGTCGTTGAGGTGGCCGAGGATTTCGTCGGGCGGCAGCTCCAGCTCCGAGAGGGTGCGGACGGCCGTGCGGAGTCCGCCCATGGTGGCGGCCTCGGCCATGCCGTGGCCCATGACGTCGCCGATCACGAGCGCCACCCGGGCCGCGGAGAGCGGGATCACGTCGTACCAGTCGCCGCCGACGTCGGCTCCGTGCTTGGCCGGCTGGTAACGCGCTGCCGCCGTCACCTCGGGCAGTTTGGGAAGTGCCTGCGGCAGCAGGCTGCGTTGGAGGGTACGGGCCCGGGTCGTCGCCTCGTCGTAGAGTCCGGCCCGCTCCAGGGCCTGCGCGATCAGTCCGCTGAGCGCGGTCAGCAACGTTTGTTCGTTGTCGTCCAGCACCCGCGGTCGACCGAAGCAGATCACCGCCGCGCCGATCCCCCGTCCCGATACCGCCAGCGGCAGAAAGGTCCACGCCTGCTTGCCGCCCTCCCGGACCAAGGTCTCGGTTCCCGGGTAATGCTTCAGGAACTCCTCCGGGGAGGAGATGTGGAGGGGGGTGCGGGTGCGCAGGGCGTCCCCCACTGGGTTCGTGGTGTCCCCGACCGTCCACGCCCCGTCCAGCAGTCGGGTGAAGCGCTCCGGATATCCCCGGGAGCCGACCACTGTCAGCCGGTCGCCGACCACGCCGAGCATGATGAGTCCGGTGGACCCGAGGGGTGTCATCACGCCGTCGGCCACCGCCGCCATCACATCCTGGGCCGTGACAGCCTCGGCCAGCTCCCGCGTGATCCGCTGCACCAGGGCCGCCCGCTCCGCGGCCGCTCGCTCCGCGGCGGCGCGCTCGGCCTCGCGCAGATGCCGCTCGGTGGTGTCGGTGATGTAGAGCGTGAGGCCTTCCGGCACCGGCACCAGCCGCAGGTGGTACCAGGACGTCCCGTCCGGCCACGGTACGTCGAATCCGGCCGGCCGGCCCTCGGCCGCCGTGGCCCGGCACTGTTGCTCCAGCCCCGGCACGGCACGTACCGCGGGAACGTTCCAGAGCAGGGCTCCGGCCACATCTCCCGCGGCGCCGAAGAGCCGCTCGGCGGCCTGATTGAGAAATCCGATGCGCCAGTCCGTGTCCAGCGAGACGAAGCCGTCGCTCATGTGTTGCAGCGCCCGCCCCACCGACTCGGCGGCGGTGTGCGTTTCGCTGCTGTCCTGGAGGGCGCCGATCACCTTCACCGGTGTCCCCTCTTCGTCCGTGATCGTCCGGGCGCGGGCCTCGATCCAGAGGTATGTGCCGTCCTGGCGGCGGATCCGGTACTCGTTCTGGAAGCCGCCGCGCAGCCGGATGCCCGTGTCGAAGCCGGCTACCGCCCCTGGCAGGTCGTCCGGGTGGATCAGCGCTGCCCACGCCTCGATGCCGCCGCTCATCACCTCCGGATCGATGCCGGCCAGCACCTCCTCGACGGGTCCGTCGGAGGTCAGCTCGCCGGTGCGCAGGTCCCAGGTGTACGTGATGGAGGGCACCCCTTTCACGTCCCACGGCGGGGCCTCCTGCGGTCCTGGCCCGTGTTCCAGGGCGCGCAGCAGAGTAAGGGACGGATTGAGGATCCCGGACGACCTGAGCCTCTCGGACATCCAGGCCGCCACCTCGTTCAGAAACGCGCGCTCCGCCGCGCCGGGCTCGGCGCCCGGGGCGAAGAGGACGGAGAGCGCGCCGCGTCGCCGGCCATCGCCCGGAATGGGCGCGGCCAGGTGACCGATGCCGACGGGGAGTCGGGAAGGCCACAGGGAGGCGGGGTCCCGCCCGGGCACCGGGTCAGGAGGGGCCAGGTCGGGCTGCCAGGTGGTGGTGTCGGTGCGGGCGGCGCTGCTGGGCGGCGCCGCGCCCCGTGCTGGGATGATCAGCCAGGGTCGGGTCATCGACTCCGGCAGACCACTGCTGGCGACCATGTAGAGGATGCCGCTCATGCCGCCGCCCGGGAGATGCACCATGCCGCCCAGGCCGTGCACCTCGGCTACCGCCTGCTGGAGCGCGGTCAGCAGCACCTCGACATCGTGCCGGTCCTCGTCCACGGCGTCGAGCAGCAGCATCCGCACGCGGTGGCCCTCCAAGGGCCGCACGGTCTGCATGGTCCGCAGCCCCTGCGGCTGGTGCAGCGGACGGAGGGCGCGAGACATGGACGGACCGCTGCTGTCGGCATCGCCGCCTCTGGAATTAACCACCGCCGACTGTCGCCTCCGCTCACCGCTTGGGTACCCGCTGGGCCGCATGTGATCGGGACCTGCGGCGATCTACATCCCTCCACCCACTCTCATCCGAATAATCTAGGTCATTTCATCCGTTTTGGGGAACCTTTCGCGCCCGAGTGCCCGATCAACCCGCCTGACGGGTCAGCATCCTCGGTCGTAGATCGCCCGCAGCCACGGTTCCCTGACGGCGGGTGTCCGCGCGAGCGTGTACCGGAACGCCTCCTTGGAGGCGCGCACGGGAGCCATGTGCATGCGCCCAAGGCTGCGGCTGTGCGTGGTCGTTGATGTCGGCGTTGGATGTCAGTGGAACAGTTCCGGCACTGGGCAGATCTCCAACGGCTCGTCCGGCCGATCCGCCCAACTCCACCAGACGTGCCGACGGGCACAGCTCCACAGCGATCGACACGTCCGCCGACCGTCATCCTTCCGCTCCGCTAGCACGAGGCCACCAGACTTCATCGGCTGGCCGCATTCAGGACAGGCCGGAACGTCGCTGGTCACGCGCCACACTCCAACGGAAGGCGACTACGGAGCCGCGCCGAATTGCAGCCCGCCCGCTCTGGACCGAAAGCCCTCGCACAGCCGCCCTCACAACTAACGGAGTCCTCAGGGCCCTGTGTGCTCACCCGCGTCTCGTCAGTTGGGGACCGGCTCGCGCGGTTCGGTCTCTGGCCGGCGAGGCGGCGAAACTGCCACTGTTCGCCCGCCGGGCGGGTCCTGCCGCAGCCACCGCTGCGGCGTGTGCCGCCGCCACCACTTCTCCGCGGGCTCCTCCACCGCGGAGTACAACGCCCAGGCCAGCACGATGACGACCACGCCCATGCCGACCAGCGCGAACAGCGTGCCGTTGTTGTCGGGCATGCGGCCCCACTGGTAGATGGCCAGCCGGCTGATCGAGTGGTGCAGGAGGTAGAAGCAGTACGACCACAGGCCGAGCTGAACCATCAGCTTGGCGTTGAGTACGCCGCGCAGTCCGCGGACCTCGCGCTGGACGAAGGCGAGGATGATCAGTGCGGCCAGGACCGCGACCACCGGCCGCACCAGATAGTCGAGCTGCGAGGCGGCCCCGGCCGGCAATCGGGCCTGGCCCTGGTAGTAGCAGTAGACGTAGGCCGCCAGCAGCACCACCGGCAGCGAGGGGTGCAGCGGCAGCCGCCAGCCGCGTTTGACCGCGAGCGCGAGCGTCATGCCGAGCAGGAACTCCGGCAGGTAGACCACGGGGTGGCGCATCACCCAGGCCGCGTGGGCGGGCGAGTAGTGGGTGGTGGCGAACCAGTCGACGGCCCACATTCCCACCAGTCCGCCTGCCGTGACCGCCCCGAGCCAGCGGGTGCGCAGCCTGACCGCGATCCGGCCCAGCAGCGGGAAGAGGGCGTAGAAGAGCAGTTCGACGCTGAGCGTCCAGGTGACCTCGTTCCCGGGGAGGGCCGGGGTGACGTTCGGGGACCAGGTCTGCACCAGGAAGGCGGAGGAGATCAGGCTGGGCCAGCTGATCGCGAGGTGCGCCGCCGTGTAGTAGGCGTAGGTGCCCAGCAGCAGGGCGACCAGGTGGGCGGGCCATATCCGGCCTACCCGGCGCCAGTAGAAGGCGCCTGGGTGCTCGTTCGGTTTGAAGACCCAGGTCATCAGGAAGCCGGACAGAACGAAGAAGAGGCTGACGCCGTTTCCGCCGAACTGCGCGTAAGGGAAGATCAACGGCGCCCGTCCCAGTCCGGTCTTGCCGCCGCTCCCGGTGAAGTGGGTGGTGAAGACCGCGCAGGCCGCGAAGAAGCGCAGGCTCGTGAGGGAGTCGAGGCGTTTGGGGAGAGGTGTCACCACCGCCCGTATGCCTGGCAAAGACATGGGGTTTCGCCGTAGCCCTTCGAGGGTCCGCCAGTAACCGGCGCATTATATGACCACTGACGTAAGGTTAAGTAAGCAACAGGCTTCGGCAGACAGCGATGGAGCGTCGTGTCTTGGGCGAGCGCTTCACCTCAGGCCGGACTGCCTCGCACCTGCTGCGATGGTCCACACGCGTACGTGGTTGTCCGCCGCTGTGCGTGGCCGTTGTCACGCAGTCGGACACTCCACGACCGCAGCCGCAGCCGCAGCCGCAGCCGCAGCCGCAGCCGCAGACACAGACACAGACACAGCATCGATGAGATGCGTGCCGGATCCGTGCGTGAAGGTCGGTTCAGGGCGCTGTTTTGGTGGTGACCCGGGCGCGTAGTGTCTCGCGGACGGTCGGCCATTCCTCGGCGAGCAGGCTGTAGTACAGGGAGTCGCGGCGGGTGCCGTCCGGGCGGCGCATATGGCTGCGCAGGGTTCCTTCGTGGACCAGGCCGAGGCGGGTCAGGGCCTGCTGGGACCGCACGTTGAGGTTGTCGGTGCGCAGGGCCAGCCGGGCCAGGCGCAGGTCCTCGAAGGCGTGGGTGAACAGCAGCAGTTTGGACTCGACGTTGTAGGGGCCGCCCCAGCAGGAACGGTCGAACCAGGTCGCGCCGATCTCGGTGCGGCTCTCGGCCAGGTCGAGGTCGTACATGCTGGTTGAACCGATCACTGTGCCGTCGTCACGGCGCTGCACCGCGAAGCAGCGCCGCGTCGGGTCGGCGGTCATCTCGCCGAGCCACTCGCGCAGGTGGTCCACGGTCTCGGGTCGTGCCCGGGGCATCCACCGCCAGACCTCGGGGTCGGACGCCGACGGGAAGAGAGCCTCGGCGTGGTCGGGAGACAGGCGGACGAGGCGGACGACGGTGCCCTCAAGCGGCTGGTTGGTCACCGGAGCAGAATAGATCCGGTGGCCAGTGGCGATCTTCTGCGCACGGGCCTTTTCGCGGGCCCTCTTACGGGCCTCCTCGCTGGAGCGCGCCAGGGGCCGTACGACGTCAAGCCGTCACCTTCGTGAGGAACGCCGTCAGGTTCGTCACCGTCCGTTGGATCTTTTCCTCCCGTGTGAGTGACTCGTGGAGGCGGGCGCCGGGGCCCGCGTCCTTCTTGCCTCGTACATACAGGGAGCAGGAGAGGTCGGTGCACATGTAGGCGCCGACCGAGTTGCCCTGCTGGCCGGCCTTGCCCGCCTTCGGGGCGACCATCAGGGAGACGCCGCCGGTGTGGGTGGTCAGGCACATCGAGCACATGCTGCGCCGGGTCTGCCAGGAGGTGGGGCTGGGGCTGCGCAGGGCCAGGGCCTTCGGGTGGCCGTCCAGTTCGAGGACGAGGTAGGCGCGTTCGGGGGACTGGGGGTCTCGCCAGCCGAGATAGTCCAGGTCGTCCCAGGGGTGGTCGGCCAGGTCGCGTGGGACGGACAGGCGCTTCGCCTCGCCCTTGGTGCAGTTCACGAACGCGGCGCGGATCTCTTGTTCGGTCAGCGGCTTCATGAGAGACATGGTAAATTGCCTAAAAGTGTTAGGCAAATGTATTAGCTGTTGTGGTGAATGGGAGCAAGGTCATGGCGCGCGTCGGGCTGACCACGGAACGTCTGGTCCTCGCGGGGGCGGAGCTGGCCGACGAGGTGGGCTTCGATCAGGTGACCGTCTCGGAGCTCGCCCGACGCTTCGACGTGAAGGTCGCGAGCCTGTACTCGCACGTGAAGAACTCCCAGGACCTCAAGACCCGGATCGCCCTGCTCGCCCTGGAGGAACTCGCCGACCGGGGAGCCGCCGCGCTGGCCGGTCGGGCCGGCAAGGACGCCCTGGCCGCTCTCGCGAACGTCTACCGCGACTACGCCCGGGAGCACCCCGGCCGGTATGCCGCCGCCCAGTTCAGACTCGATCCGGCAACGGCCGCCGCCAGCGCCGGTGGGCGGCACGCGCAGATGACGCGGGCGATCCTGCGTGGCTACGCGCTGACGGAGCCGGACCAGACACACGCCGTTCGGCTGCTGGGCAGCTTCTTCCACGGCTACGTCAGTCTGGAGATGGGGGGAGGGTTCAGCCACAGCGCCCCCGACACGCAGGAGACCTGGGTGCGGATGCTGGACGCCCTCGACGCGCTGCTGCGGAACTGGCCCGCGAGTGCGACAGAAACAGCTACCGCGCCCGCATCCGCCCCCTGATCGTCTCGCCAGAATCGTCCCGCCGGTCGATTCCGGCACCCGAGAGTTCTGAGGGAGACACCGAGGCCATGACCACCGACCACGACTGGATCACCACCCCCATCACCACGCCCATCACCGCCGGTCTCCTGCGCGGTGCCCTCGACCTGGAGCCCACCGAACACGGTCTCCTCCCGCACCGGCTGCCCGCACGGGCTCGCAGGCAGATCCCCGACGGACAGCTCGCCATGGCCGAGGCCCAGCCCTCCGGCGTACGGCTGGTCTTCCGTACCCGGGCCACCGCCGTCGAACTGGACACGTTGCCGACCAAGCTCGTCTACGTGGGTGCGCCGCCGCGTCCGGACGGGGTGTACGAGTGGGTCGTCGATGGCCGGCCGGCCGGGCAGGGGAGTGTCGTCGGCGGCAACGCGAAGGTCATCGACCTGACCTCCGGAGCTGTCGAGACCCGATCCGGAGCGGTCGGGACCCTCCGTTTCGACGGTCTGTCCGACGGCGTCAAGGACGTCGAGATCTGGCTGCCGCACAACGAGATCACCGAACTCGTCGCCCTGCGCACCGACGCCCCCGTCGAGCCCGCGCCGGACCGGGGACGCAAGGTGTGGCTGCATCACGGCAGCTCGATCAGTCACGGTTCCGACGCCGCAGGGCCCACCTCCACCTGGCCCGCGCTCGCCGCCTCGCTCGCCGGTGTGGAACTGATCAACCTGGGGCTGGGCGGGAGCGCTCTGCTCGATCCGTTCACCGCGCGGGCCATGAGGGACACCGCCGCCGATCTGATCAGCGTCAAGATCGGGATCAACCTGGTCAACGCCGACGCGATGCGGTTGCGTGCCTTCGGCCCGGCGGTGCACGGCTTTCTCGACACCGTCCGTGACGGGCATCCCACCACGCCGCTGTTGGTCGTCTCGCCTCTTCTCTGTCCCCTCCATGAGGACACGCCCGGGCCCACCGCCCCGGACTTCTCCGATCTCGGTGCGGGGCGGCTGCGGTTCGTGGCCATGGGGGATCCGGCGGAGCGCGCGAGCGGGAAACTGACGTTGCGTGTCATCCGCGACGAGCTGGCCCGGATCGTGGAGCAGCGGGCGGCCGAGGATCCGAACCTGCACCACCTGGACGGCCGGGGCCTCTACGGCGAGGCCGACTTCGCCGAGTTGCCGCTGCCCGACCAGCTCCACCCGGACGCCGCCACCCACCGCCGTATCGGCGAACGCTTCGCCGAGCTGGTCTTCAACGCCCGGGGTGCCTTCGCCTAGTTCACTTACGCCTTCGCCCGGTTCACGGACGCCGTCGCCAGGTTCACGTACGCCGTCGGCTAGTTCACGTACGCGGGTGACACCGCCGCGGTGCTGATGCGGCGCGGCTTTCCCGTGCCGTCGGAGGGGACGGTGTAGAGGTCGGCTCCGTAGTCGCCGGGGAGGGCGTAGACGATCGTGCGGTCGTCGCGCCAGACCACCTGGTCGTCGACGCTGCGGGGCTCGGCCAGCGGGGTTTCGCGCATCGTGCGCAGGTCGAGGACGTACAGGTGCCAGGGGGCGTCCTTCGACAGGCCCGGCACGCGCTTCTTGTAGGCGACGCGCGTGCCGTCGGGGGAGAGGGACGGGCATTCGACGTTGGTGTGGAGGGTCGTGAGGGTGCGGGCCCGGAGGTCCCCTCGGACCAGGTACGTCCTGCCCTTCGTCGCCAGCGTCGCGTAGAACGTGCGGTCGTCGGCCGCGAAGGTGACGCCCCAGAAGTTGACGTCCGCCGCGTGGTACGTCCTGCCGTCCTTCACGACGCGGAACGCCTCCAAGGAGGGGGTGAGTTTCCCCGTTCTCGTGTCCACGATCGCCGCGCGCGTGGAGAAGTTCGTCCCCGCGTACGAGTCGCCGCCGACGAAGGCCGTCCACGCGGCGTACCGGCCGCTGGGGGAGACGCGGGCGCGGGACGGGATACCGGGGACGTCGTAGCGGGCCGTCTCGCGCAGGCGCGTGTCGAGGATGACGGCCCGGTAGGTGTCCTGGACCGGGCCGTGCACCGACTGGAGGCAGACGCCGGTGCCCGCGGCCGCGTAGAAGCGGAGGCATTTGACCTTCGACGCCGTGCGGGGCCCCGAGGGGTTCGACGCCGGGACCGTCGTCAGTTCGTCGCGGTGCGGGCCCCAGGCCATGTTCCGGAAGATCATGCGGCTCCCGGACCCGGTGGCGAGCGCGACCGTGCCCGCGGTGATCCTCGGGCCGCCGGGCTGTGTCTGGTTCTTGCGGTCCGCGCGGGCCGAGGCGTGCAGGACGGAGGCCGTGGCCACGCCCGCCAGGACGACCAGCGCCGAGATCAGGACCAGGATGCGGGTACGGAGGGTCATGCGAGGCCTTCTGATGGGGCGGAGGGGGTGGGACGGCGGAGTGTGAGCGCGAACAGGGCGCAGAGCGCCAGCGCCACCGTCGACGCCGTGAGCGCCGTACGGTCGCCCCAAGCCGTCCATGCCGCGCCGAAGCCGAGCGAGCAGACGAAACGGGCCAGGGCCTGGCCCGTCTGGACGAGGGCGAGACCGGACGAGCGCAGTTCCTCGGGCACGCTCTCCGAGGCCACTGCCATCAGTACGCCGTCGGTGGCGGCGTAGAAGCAGCCGTGCAGGAGCAGGACGGCGTACGGCAGTGCCGTTCCGTGCCAGGAGGTGAGCAGGAGGGCGTACGCGAGGAGCAGGGCGCCGTGACCGGCCAGGAACACCCGCCAGCGGCCGACCCGGTCCGCGAGGCGGCCGAGCGGGACGGCCAGGAGCAGGAAGGCCGCGGCCGTGCCGAGGGGCAGCAGCGCGAACCAGCGGTCCGGTACGCCCAGGCGCCGCTGGAGGAGCAGGTAGACGAAGGAGTCGCTGACCGTCGCGAGTCCCAGCAGGAGCGCGCACAGGGTGACGCGGCGCAGGTCGGGGCGGGCGAGGAGGGCGAGGGCCGCGCGCAGGGTGGGGCGGGGTGCGGTGTCCCCGGAGATTCCCTGCGGTGCCGTCCCTGTCGCCGGCGAACGAGCGCCGTCCGCACCCGACTTCGTACGAGCGCCGTCCGCACCCGACTTCGTACGAGTGCCGTTCGCACCGTTCGGCACGAACAGCACCAGGACCAGTACGCCCACCACCGCCACGCAGAAGCTCACCGTGAACACCGCGTCGTACCCGTCGACCGTGGCCCGCAGGATCAGGAAGGCCACGAGGGGACCGAACAGCGCGCCCGCGGTGTCCATCGCCCGGTGCACGCCGAACGCGCGCCCCCGTGTCTCCGGCGTGCTCGACAGCGAGATCAGCGCGTCGCGCGGGGCCGTGCGCAGGCCCTTGCCGGTGCGGTCGGCGGCCAGGACCAGGCCGATCGGGGTGAGCGTGTGGGCCAGGAGCAGCAGCGGTTTGCAGGCCGCCGAGAGGGCGTAGCCGAAGCCCGCCACCCATTTGTGGCGGCCGCCGCCGCGGTCGGCCAGGTGGCCCCCGATCAGCCGTACGAGTGCCGAGAAGCCGTTGTAGATGCCGTCCAGGAGGCCGAAGCCCAGCGGGGACAGGCCGAGGCCCGTCACCAGGTACAGGGGCAGTACCGCCGTGACCATCTCCGAGGAGACGTCGGTGATGAGACTGACCGCGCCGAGCGCCAGCACCGTGGGCGCGACCGCGGCACGGCGCCGTCCGGCACGAGGCCGGACGGCGCCTTCCGCGGACGCCGCACTCGTGGAGGCGCGGCTGTCCGCCACGTACATCTCAGGACGTCCAGATGCCGGTGATGTCCTTGCCGGAGGCGGCGTTGCCCGCGTGTGTCGACACGCCCTGCGAGTCCTCCAGGGTGCGCAGCAGGTCGTAGTGGTTGTAGGTGGTCGAGCTGGTGGATCCCGCGGTCACCTGCTGGCCGTAGAGCACGGTCGGGATCTTGTTGCCGCTGAGCCGGTTGTCCTCGTCGAAGGTGACGACGAGGAGGCTGTTGTGGGTCTTGGCCCAGGTCGCGTACGCGCCCAGCTTGTTCTTCAGCCAGGTGTCACCGGTCGACACCGAGCAGTCGTGCATGTCGCTGCACAGGTTGGGGACCACGAAGGAGACCTGCGGAAGCGTCGTGTAGTCCGTCGGGAACTGGGTGAAGGTCTTCGCGGTCGACGTCGGTACGTTGCTGAAGCCGAACCACGGGTTGTGCTTCTGCGCGTAGTTGCCGCTGCTGCACGTCGTGGAGCCCTGGCTGGGCAGCGTCTCGTTGTAGCTCGCCCAGGTCCTGCCCGCCGCGATCACCTCGGAGGCGAGGTTCGCGGCGGAGGAGAAGCCGGGGGTGACACAGCTGTCGTCCGTGACGCCCTGGGTGGAGCCGGAGAAGAGGGCGTAGTAGTTGGGCTGGCTCGGGTGCGTCTCGGCGTACGACGAGGTGAGGTTGGCGCCGCCGGTCTTGAGCGAGTTGATGTACGGGGCGCTGGAAGAGCCGATCACCTGGCTGTACGCGTGGTTCTCGAAGACCACGACGACCACGTGGTCCGGGGTCGGTACCCCGGCCGCGGCGTGCGCGGTCGTGGAGCCGCCGAGGCCGGTCCACAGGCCCACCGCGGCTGCGGTGAAGGCGAGGGCGGACGCCACGACGGCACGACTGCGGCGGTACACGTTTCTGCCGGACACTTCAGACCTCCGGTGGGGGGAAGACGACGGTGGCGGTGCGGACAGAGCATGCACACGCCAACATTCCCCTGCGTCAAGCCACCCAACCGGCGGGGTGAAGACCTGATGAACTGCTTACTTCCCGGCCTGCGCGGTCGTCGCCACCCCGCTCGCCTTCTTACTTTTCTTACCTTCCCCGCCGCTCGCACGGGCCACATCCGAGGACACCTTCCACGGAAGCCGATTCCGGCGCGGGGCGCCACCGTGGGGACCGGGGTTAGGCTCGGGCTCGTACGACCTTGATCGGACCGGTCGTGCGACCTGATCCGACGGGAGGGCCCAGGATGATGGCGCCGGGGCGCAGGAGCAGTACCTTCACGCGGCTGCTGCGACACGGCTTCACCGATCCGTCGGCCGCCGAGCGGCTCCTGGACGGTGCGGAGCTCGAGCCCGTACGGTCCGATCCGGTGCTCCTCGACGCGCTCGGCGCCACCGCCGATCCCGATCTCGCGCTGCTCGGGCTCGTCCGGCTCGTCGAGGCGCAGGACGGCCACATCGCCGAGCGGGAACTCCTCGACACCCTGATCGCGGCCAAGCCGCTGCGTGACCGGCTGCTCGGCGTCCTCGGTGCCTCCGCCGCCCTCGCCGACCACCTCGCCCGGCACCCGCGCGACTGGCAGGCGCTCGTGACGTACGAGCCGCAGGACCTCCACCCCGGGGTACGGGAGTTCGAGCGGGGGCTGGCGCAGGCGACCGATCCCGTCGCCCTGCGCGTCGCCTACCGGCGCTGCCTGCTGTCCATCGCCGCACGCGACGTGTGCGGCACCACCGACCTCGCCCAGACCGCCGCCGAACTCGCCGACCTCGCCACGGCCACCTTGCGCGCCGCGCTCGCCATAGCCGGCAGAGCCGCGCCCGACGACGCCGCGCTGTGCCGGCTCGCGGTGGTCGCGATGGGGAAGTGCGGGGGGCACGAGCTGAACTACGTGTCCGACGTCGATGTCATCTTCGTCGGGGAGGCGGTGGACGGGTCTGACGAGCGCAAGGCGCTGCAGGCCGCCACCCGGCTCGCCTCCCACATGATGCGGATCTGTTCCGAGACCACCGTCGAGGGCAGTATCTGGCCCGTCGACGCGAATCTGCGGCCCGAGGGGCGGAACGGGCCGCTGGTGCGGACCCTGAGCAGTCACCTCGCCTACTACCAGCGGTGGGCCAAGACCTGGGAGTTCCAGGCCCTGTTGAAGGCGCGGCCGGTGGCCGGGGACCTTGGACTCGGCGAGGAGTACGTGGCCACGCTGGCGCCCCTGGTGTGGCACGCCGCCGAGCGGGAGAACTTCGTCGCCGACGTACAGAAGATGCGGCGGCGGGTCGTGGAGAACATCCCCGTCGCCGAGATCGACCGCGAGCTGAAGCTCGGACCGGGAGGACTGCGCGATGTCGAATTCGCCGTGCAGCTCCTCCAGTTGGTGCACGGGCGGGCCGACACCTCACTGCGCAGCGGGACCACGCTGGACGCGTTGAAGGCACTCGCGGCCGGTGGGTATGTCGGGCGGGCCGACGCCGTGCAGCTCGACGACGCCTATCGGTTCCTGCGGTCCATGGAGCACCGCATACAGCTCTACCGGCTGCGGCGGACTCATCTGGTGCCCGAGGACGATGCCGATCTGCGGCGCATCGGGCGGTCGCTCGGCCTTCGGGCCGATCCCGTCGTCGAGCTGAACCGTGAGTGGAAGCGGCACGCGGCCGTCGTACGGCGGCTGCACGAGAAGTTGTTCTACCGGCCGCTGCTGGACGCCGTGGCCCAACTCGCCCCGGGTGAGAGCCGGCTGAGTCCGAACGCGGCGCGGGAGCGGCTCGTCGCCCTCGGGTACGCCGATCCGGCCGCGGCGCTGAGGCATTTGGAGGCGCTGGCTTCCGGGGTCTCGCGGAAGGCCGCGATCCAGCGGACCCTGCTGCCCGTGCTGTTGGGGTGGTTCGCGGATTCCGCCGACCCCGACGCCGGGTTGCTGAACTTCCGCAAGGTGTCGGACGCCCTGGGCAAGACCCCTTGGTATCTACGGCTGTTGAGGGACGAAGGGGCCGCGGCGGAGAACCTGGCGCGGGTGCTGTCGGCCGGGAGGCTCGCTCCGGACCTGCTGATGCGGGCGCCGGAGGCCGTCGCGCTGCTCGGCGACGGGGACGGGGGCGGGCTCGAACCGCGCAGCCGTGCCCATCTGGAACAGGAGATCCTCGCCGCGGTGAGGCGGGCCGACGGGGGCGAGCAGGCGGTGACCGCCGCGCGTGGCGTGCGGCGGCGGGAGCTGTTCCGTACGGCCGCCGCGGACATCGTCGCCTCGTACGGCACCGAGGAGACGCCGGCCGTCGCCGATCAGGGCGCGCTGGTGGATCAGGTGGGCGGTGCCGTGTCCGACCTGACGGCGGCGACGCTGGCGGGGACCCTGCGGGCCGTGGTGCGGGACAAGTGGGGGGACACGCTGCCCACGCGGTTCGCCGTCATCGGGATGGGGCGGTTCGGGGGGCACGAGCTCGGTTACGGGTCCGATGCGGATGTGCTGTTCGTGCATGAGCCCCGGGAGGGTGTCGACGAGCAGGAGGCATCCCGGGCGGCCAACGCGGTTGTCTCGGAGATGCGGCGGTTGCTTCAGGTGTCCAGCGCGGATCCGCCGTTGCTGATCGACGCCGATCTGCGGCCCGAGGGGAAGTCCGGGCCTTTGGTGCGGACGCTGAACTCCTATGAGGCCTACTACCGGCGATGGTCGTTGGTGTGGGAGTCGCAGGCCCTCTTGCGGGCCGAGTTCGTCGCGGGGGACGAGGACCTGGGGCGGCGGTTCATCGAGCTGGTCGATCCGTTGCGGTATCCCGCGGAGGGGCTCGGTGACGACGCGGTACGGGAGATCCGGCGGCTGAAGGCCCGGATGGAGTCGGAGCGGATGCCCCGGGGAGCCGATCCGACGCTGCACACCAAGCTGGGGCGGGGCGGGCTGTCCGACGTGGAGTGGACGGTGCAGCTGTTCCAGTTGCAGCACGGGTGGGTGGAGCCGGGGCTGCGGACCACTCGGACACGGGAGGCGCTGGGCGCGGCGTGCGCGGCGGGGCTGGTGTCCGGGGAGGACGCGGCCATCCTGGACGAGGCGTGGGTGCTGGCCACGCGGGTGCGCAACGCGGTGATGATGGTGCGGGGGCGGGCCGGGGACACGTTTCCCTCCGACGGGCGTGAACTCGCCGCGGTCGGGCGGTACTTGGGGTACGGGCCCGGTCATGTCGGCGACATGCTCGAGGACTACCGGCGGATCACTCGGCGGGCTCGGGCCGTGGTGGAGGTGCTGTTCTACGGGGCGTGAGCCTTGGGCGCCTGCGGCCCGGTGGGGGTGCCGGGGCCGTGCCGGTACGTCAGCCCGTCGCCGCCGGATCAGGCGTTGCCCTGTGGGGAGCCGCTTCCAGGCCCGGACGTAAGCGACGGACTTTGACGTACCGGCACGGCCCCTTCCGTTCGGGGGCGGGTGCGGGTGGCCGCCACTCCGGCCAGGACCACCGCCATGCCCACCAGGGTGCGGGGGCCGAGCGCCTCGTTCAGGACCAGGGCGCCGAGCGTCACCGAGACCACGGGGAGCAGGTAGCCGACCGTGGCCGCGCTGGTGGGGCCCTCTTCGGCGATCATGCGGTAGTTGAGGTAGAAGGTCAGGCCGGTGGAGAAGACGCCTAGGACGGCGACCGCCAGCAGGGCCGTGCTGTCGGGGTGGCTGGGGGCCGCCGTGGGGAGGGCCGACGTCGTCCACGCCGTGGCCATGAGGAGTTGGGCCGCCGATACGGCCAGGGGGGCGCCGCGGGGGGTGAGGTGGCGGGCCATGTAGGTGAAGGCGATCGCATAGCTGGCCGCGGCGGCCAGGAGGGCTCCGGCGCCCCAGCCGGCCAGGCCGCCGTGCTGCCAGGGAGCGAAGATCAGCAGGACGCCCGCGAAGCCGAGGAACAGGCCGGTCAGGCGGAGGGGGTGGAGGGCGCGGTCCGTGCCGAGAACCGCGCCCAGCAGGAGCGACCAGAGGGGAGTGGTCGCGTTCATGACGCCCGCGACCCCCGAGTCGACCGTCTGCTCGCCGAGCGCGAAGAGGGCGAAGGGGATCGCGTTGCAGAACAGCGCCGCGACGGTGACATGGAGCCAGAGGGCGCGGGAGCGGGGGAGGCGCTGTTGCGCTCCGCGGGCCAGGAGCAGGAGGACCGCCGTGCCCAGGGCGCAGCGCGCGAGGGTGAGGTGGGCGGGGGACAGGCCGTGGTCGAGGGCCACCTTGATCCAGAGGAAGCCGGAGCCCCAGAGGAGCGCCAGGGTGGCCATGCGGAGAGAGGAGCGGAAGGAGGAGCGGCGGGAGGAGGGCGAGGCGGTGACGGGGCTTGCCATGCGTCCTACCGTCCGTGGTTTTTGGATTGAGGACAAGTGAAGTGTTTTGCATGCACTGTTAAGGTGTGCTTCATGCTTGATGTGCGGCGTATGCAGGTGCTGCGGGCTGTGGTCAGCAGCGGGTCGGTGACGGCGGCCGCGGCGGATCTGGGGTACACGCCGTCCGCCGTCAGTCAGCAGATCGGGGCGCTGGAGAAGCAGGCGGGGACCGAGCTGCTGGAGCGGGTGGGGCGCGGGGTGCGGCCCACCGCGGCGGGGCTGCTGCTGACCGAGTACGCGGACGCCATCGGGCGGCAGGTCGCCGAGGCGGAGACCGCCCTCGCGGATCTGCGGGCGGGGCGGACGGGGCGGCTCGCGATGCGGTACTTCGCCACGGCCGGGGCCGCGCTGGTCGCTCCCGCCGTTGCGCGGTTTCGGCGTGAGCACCCCGGCGTACGGGTGGAGTTGAAGCTGATCGACGTGGAGGATCCGCTGCCCGACGTGAAGGAGGGGCGGGCCGATCTCGCCCTGGTGGTGCGGGCCGACGCTGCCGGTCCCGAGGGCATCCGGCTCGTACGTCTGCTCGATGATCCGTACCGGGTCGTGCTGCCCAGGGGGCACCGGCTCGCGGGGCGGCGGCTGCTCGAACTGGCGGAGCTGGCGGATGAGCCGTGGGTCGGGAGCGAGTGGCCGGGGCCCTGCCTCGACGCTCAGTTGGACGCCTGTGCGACTGCCGGGTTCCGGCCCTCGTTCGCGGTGCAGAGCGAGGACTACGCCACCGCTCAGGGATTCGTGGCGGCCGGGCTCGGGGTGAGTCTGATTCCCCGGCTCGGGCTGGGGAGCCGGCACCCCGGTGTGGTGGTGCGGAAGGTGCGTGCTCCTGAGCCCGTGCGGGTCCTTTACGCGGCGGTGCGGGAGGCGGGTCTCGGCGCGGCCGAACGGACGGCGCTGCGCGGACTGCTGGACGCGCTCCGGGGCGCGGCCCACCCCGACCGGTGACGGCTCATGACGGCTCCGGCTCCAGGCGCTGGAGGGGCGCGAGACGGGACGTATCGCTCCGGTGGACGGCGAACGGGCCCGTCGGTCACCGACGGGCCCGTTCGACGACAGCTCCGGGTGTCAGGCCTCCAGCGGCACCAGGGGCGCGCCACGCGTCCCCGGAACCCAGCGGGGCAGGGCGTAGGGCAGAGCCCCGTACCAGAGGCGGGCGACCATGAAGCCGAAGGCCAGGCACAGCATGCCGCCCACCGCGTCCAGCCAGAAGTGGTTGGCGGTGGAGACGATGACCAGCAGCGTGGCCGCCGGATAGAGCAGACCCAGGACGCGCACCCACGGCACCGAGGCCAGGGCGAAGATGGTCAGACCGCACCACAGGGACCAGCCGATGTGCATCGACGGCATCGCGGCGTACTGGTTCGACATGTGCTTGAGGTCCCCGGAGGCCATGGAACCCCACGTGTGGTGGACGACCACCGTGTCGACGAAGTCGCCGCCGTTCATCAGGCGGGGCGGGGCCAGCGGGAAGAAGTAGTAGCCGAGCAGGGCCACCGCGGTGGTGGCGAAGAGCGCGAGGCGCGCCGCCGCGTACCGGCCGGGGTGGCTGCGATAGAGCCACACCAGGACCCCGAGCGTCACGACGAAGTGCAGCGTCGCGTAGTAGTAGTTCATCCCGATGATCAGCCATGTCGCCGAGTTCACGGCGTGGTTGACCGACTGCTCGACGGCGATCCCGAGGTGGTGCTCCATGCGCCACAGCCAGTCGGCGTTGCGCAGCGCCTCCTGCTTCTGCTCGGGCACGGCGTTGCGGATCAGTGAGTACGTCCAGTAACTCACGGCGATGAGCAGGATCTCGAACCAGAAGCGGGGGCGACGCGGGGTGCGCAGTCGGCGCAGGAACGCCTTCCCCGCGTTCTCCTCCGCGACGGGGCGTGGAGCGGCCCGGTCCTGGCCTTCCAGTGTCGTCACGGTCGTCTCACCCATAGGCACAAAGTCTGCCAGAAAAGCGTTCCGCGACCGATCATCCCTTGGTTGGGTCCTGGCCGCACGTTCTACGACAGGAGGAGTCCTCCGCGCAACGTATGCGCTCCTCCTTAGGGACGATTCCGGTCCCCAGGGGCCGAAGCGGTCGAACCGCGCACCACCAGCTCCGGCATGAACACGAATTCACTGTGCGGCGCCGGAGTTCCACCGATCTCCTCCAGCAACGTCCGCACGGCAGCCTGTCCCATGGCCGGGACCGGCTTGCGGATCGTCGTCAGGGGTGGGTCGGTGAAGGCGATCAGGGGGGAGTCGTCGAAGCCTACGACCGATATGTCCTTCGGCACCTCCAGACCCCGCTGGCGCGCCGCCCTTATCGCGCCGAGGGCCATCATGTCGCTCGCGCAGACCACCGCCGTGCACCCCCGGTCCATGAGGGCGGTGGCCGCGGCCTGGCCGCCCTCCAGCGTGTACAGCGAGTGCTGGACCAGTCGCTCCTCGATGTCGGCCGGGCTCAGCCCCAACTGCTCCTGCATCGTGCGCACAAAGCCCTCGATCTTCCGCTGCACGGGCACGAACCGCTTCGGACCCAGGGCGAGTCCGATGCTGGTGTGCCCGAGCGAGACGAGGTGCGTGACCGCCAGGGCCATCGCCGCGCGGTCGTCCGGGGAGATGAAGGGCGCCTGGACCTTCGGCGAGAAACCGTCGACCAGGACGAACGGGACGCCCTGGGCGCGCAGCTGCTCGTAGCGCTGCATGTCCGCCGAGGTGTCGGCGTGCAGACCGGAGACGAAGATGATGCCGGCGACGCCCCGGTCCACCAGCATCTCCGTCAGCTCGTCCTCGGTGGAGCCGCCCGGCGTCTGGGTGGCGAGGACCGGGGTGTAGCCCTGGCGGGTCAGGGCCTGGCCGATGACTTGCGCCAGGGCCGGAAATATGGGGTTCTCCAGCTCCGGGGTGATCAGGCCCACCAGGCCCTCGCTGCGCTGCCGCAACCGGACCGGGCGCTCGTAGCCCAGGACGTCGAGCGCGGCCAGGACGGACTGGCGGGTGGTCGCGGCGACGCCCGGCTTCCCGTTCAGGACGCGGCTGACAGTCGCCTCGCTGACCCCCGCCTGGGCTGCGATGTCGGCAAGCCGTGTGGTCACAGGATTGGACTGTACCGGTCGCATCTCAGACTGCCCACCAGACCGTTGAATCTGCGGGCAGTTCGGTCGTTTCGGTACCCGGCTCGACGTCCGCGCTGGCGAGCAGCAGGGTGCCCGGGGTGGGCAGCGAGAGGGGGTCCGCGGTGAGGTTCACCGTGCAGACGAACGAGCCCTCGGCGGTGTCCCGGCGGAAGGCGAGGACCCCGTCGGGCGTCGGCAGCCAGGTCACCTGGCGGCCCGCGCCGAGCGCCGGGTGCTCGCGGCGCACGGCGAGCGCGCTGCGGTAGAACTCCAGCGTCGAGGTGGGGTCGCCCTCCTGCGCCTCGACCGTGAGGTTCTTCCAGGAGGCCGGCTGCGGCAGCCAGCTCGGGCCGCCCTCGACCGGGCCGAAGCCGAACGGCGCGACCTCGCCGGACCACGGCAGCGGCACCCGGCAGCCGTCGCGGGTGCCGTCCTGGCCCGCGCTGCGAAAGAACGCCGGGTCCTGGCGGACCTCGTCGGGCAGGTCGACGACCTCGGGCAGCCCGAGCTCCTCGCCCTGGTAGAGGTACGCCGAGCCGGGCAGCGCCAGCATGAGCAGGGTCGCCGCCCGTGCCCGGCGCAGACCACGCGCCTCGTCCCCTTCCGCGAGACGCGTGGAGTGCCGTACCACGTCGTGGTTGGAGAGGACCCAGGTCGCGGGCGCGTGCACGGCGTTCATGGCGCCGAGCGAGCGGTCGATGACCTCGCGCAGGTCCGTCGCGTTCCAACCGGTGGTCAGATAGGAGAAGTTGAAGGCCTGGTGCAGCTCGTCCGGGCGCAGGTAGAGGGCGCTGCGCTCGACGGTCGGCGTCCATGCCTCGGCGACCGCGATGCGCTCACCCGCGTACTCCTCCAGGATGCGCCGCCAGCTGCGGTAGATCTCGTGCACGCCGTCCTGGTCGAAGTACGGCACGGCCTCGGTGCCCAGCAGCTTGACCTGCTCGTCGTGGCCGATGTCCGGCAGACCCGCCGCCTTGACGAGACCGTGGGCGACGTCGATGCGGAAGCCGTCGATGCCGAGGTCCAGCCAGAAGCGCAGGATGGAGCGGAACTCGTCGTGGACGGCCGGGTGGTCCCAGTTGAAGTCGGGCTGCTCCGGCGCGAACAGGTGCAGGTACCACTCGCCGTCCTCGACGCGGGTCCAGGCAGGCCCGCCGAAGATGGACTCCCAGTCGTTGGGGGGCAGTTCGCCGTCCTCCCCCTTGCCGGGACGGAAGTGGAAGCGCTCCCGGATCGGCGAACCCGGGCCCTCGCGCAGCGCCTGCTTGAACCACTCGTGCTGGTCCGAGCAGTGGTTGGGCACCAGATCGACGATCACCCGCAGCCCCAGCCCGTGCGCGTCCCGCACCAGGTCGTCGGCGTCTGTGAGGTTGCCGAACATCGGGTCCACCGCGCGGTAGTCGGCCACGTCGTAGCCCGCGTCCGCCTGCGGGGAGGCGTAGAAGGGGGACAGCCACACCGCGTCGACGCCGAGTTCCTTCAGGTACGGGAGCCGGGCCCGGACGCCCGGCAGGTCACCCATGCCGTCGCCGTTGCCGTCCGCGAAGCTGCGCGGATAGACCTGGTAGATGACCGCGTCGCGCCACCACTCCCGGCGCCCGGAGGCGGCGGAGGAGGCGTCGGTGGGGAGTGCGTCGGTGACGTGCTGGGTCATGGATTCCCTTAGGGGTGCGGGGGGAACGACGGAGGCGCTTGCTGAGTACGAGGGGGCCGCTAAGTGCGGGCGGGCCGTCAGGATTTCGTGCCTCCGGCCGTCAGACCGGAGACCAGGCTGCGCTGCACCAGCATGAAGACGAGGGCCGCCGGAAGGGTGATGATGATCGCCGTGGCCGAGGTCCACGCCCAGTCGGGCCGCTGGTCCTGCGCGAAGGTGCGGATGCCGACGGCGAGCGTGTAGTGGTCGGACTGCATGAACTGCGTGGCGTACGCGACCTCGCCCCAGGCGGTGAGGAAGCTGTAGAACGCGGTCACCGCGAGACCCGGCTTGGCCAGCGGCACGATCAGCCGCCAGAACGTGCCGAACGGGGTGAGCCCGTCGACCCGGCCCGCCTCGTCTATCTCCTTGGGGATGGTGTCGAAGTACCCCTTCATCATCCAGGCGCAGAACGGCACCGCCGTCGTCGCGTACGCCAGGATCAGACCGAGGTAGTTGTCCAGCAGGTTCAGCTCGGACATAAGCAGGTAAAGCGGCACGATCAGCACGATACTGGGGAACATCTGCGTGACCAGGAAGGTCCACATCAGCTGCCTGCTGCCGGGGAACTTCATCCGGGACACGGCGTATCCGGCGGTCGCCGCGAGGAAGACGCCGAGCACGGTGGTGCCGCCCGCCACGACGACGGTGTTCAGGAACCACTTCGGCAGGTCCGTCTGGGACAGCACATCGCTGTAGTTGTGCAGGCTGAGGTGCGAGAACACCTCGCTCGGCTGCTGCCAGGCGTTCTTCGGGCCGAGCGAGATGAACAGGATCCACATCACCGGGAAGGCCGCGATCACCGTGGCGACGATCAGCGTGCCGTGCAGGGCGATCGAGGAGCCGAGGCTGCGTTCCTCGCGGCCGCGCACCTTGCGGGGGGTGGCCATGGCGGACCGGCCGGCGGTGGCGGTCGCGGAGGACTCGTGGGTTGCTGCGGTCATGGCGAGGGCTCCTTACGCCTGCTCGGACTTCAGGGTGCTGCGGCGGTAGAAGGTCGAGAAGGCCAGCAGGAGGGCGAGGATGATGATCCCGTACGTCGCCGCGCCCGCGTAGTCCGAGACGCCGGTGAACGCCTTGCGGAAGGCGAAGGTGACGAGGATGTCGGCGTCGCCGCTCGTGTTGTTGCCCAGCAGCAGGTAGATGATGTTGAACATGTTGAACGTCCAGATGCAGCCCAGCAGGATCACGGTGTTGGTCACCGGACGCAGGCCGGGCAAGGTGACGTTCACGAAGCGCTGCCAGGGGGAGGCACCGTCCATCTCGGCGGCCTCGTACAGCTCCTTGGGGATGGACTGCAGACCGCCCAGGATCGCGACCATGTTGAAGGGGACGCCGACCCATACGTTCACCATGATGACGGCGACCTTCTGGGCGAGCGGGGTGCCGAGCCAGTCCTGGGCCGGCAGGCCGAACGCGGTGATGATCTCGTTGAAGACGCCGTACTGGGAGTTGAGCATCAGCCGCCAGGCGAAGACGCCGATGAACGACGGAACCGCCCACGGCAGGATCAGCATCGCGCGGTAGAAGCCCCGGAAGCGGACCTTGCGGTTGAGGAGCACCGCGAGGCCCATGCCGAGGCCGACCATCACCCCCACGCCGACCACGGTCCAGATGATCGTCCACCACAGGCGCGGGTAGAAGTCGCTGTCCGCGCCCGACAACACGTGCCAGTAGTTGTCGAGGCCCACGAACTTGTACGTGGCCGGGCGGTGGAAGGCGCCGATGGTGGACGCCACGTTCGACTCGTTGGCGTCGGTCAGCGACTGGTAGATGCCGTACCCGAGCGGATACAGGACGAGGACGGTGAGGACGATGGCGACCGGGGTCACCATGGCCCAGGCGTACCAGTACTTGTCCCAGGACCGCCGGAGCGCCGAAACGCGTGGGGGGCGCGCGGCGTTCTTGCCGGGCGCTGGCTGATCGGTCTTCTCGGTGCTCGCTGCGGTCGTCATCCTCATCGGCTCTTTCGCGGCGGAAATGCGGAGGTCTGGGGCGGGGGAGATCTGGTGCCCCGGGGTCTGGCGACCCCGTTGGCCCCGTTGCCCCGGTGGACCCGGGGTCCGGTGGATCCGGGACTCGGTGGGCCCGGGGTCCGGAGTCCGGGGTCCGTGGGTCAGGGGGCCGGTGGGTCCGGGGGTCGGTAGGCCCGGGGTTGTCCGGGGCTCGGTGGGTCCGGGGGCCGGTGGGCCCGGGGTCCGGGTCCGGGGGTTGGTGGGTCCGTGGGCCCGGGGGTTGGTGGGTCTGTGGGCCCGGGGTCCGGTGGATCCGAGGTCTGGGGCTGGTGGGTCCTGGGTCCAGAGGCTCGGGTGGCCAGGGTCTGGTGGTCTGGTGGATCAGGGGTCCAGGGGCGGGTGGACCCGGGGTCCGGGGAGTCTGAGGGTCTGGGGGTCTGGTCAACCCGGGTCCAGGGGCCCGGGATCCCGTGGGCCCGGGGTCCGAAGTCCGGGGCCTGATGGATCCAGGGATCCGGCGGGCCCAAGGTCCAGAGTCCCGGGCCTGCGGATCAGGGATCCGGGACTCGGTCGACCCGCGGGGCCGGGGCCCTGGGGGTCTGGTGGATCCGGGGTCCAGGGCCCGGTGGGTCCGGGATCTGGGGATCCGGGTCCGGGGCCTGGCGGGTCCGGGGATCCGGGTCCGGGGCCTGCTGGGTCCGGGTTCCGGGGTTCCGGGGCCTGGTGGACCCGGGGTCCGGGGATCCGGGTCCGGGGCCTGCTGGGTCCGGGGGCCGGTGGGGCCGGTGGTCCTGAGGGAACCGGTGACCGCAGCCCCGGGGGAGCCCCATTCGGGGCGGCAGCGGGGAAAACGTTCCCCGGGGCTGCGCGTTCTTCGGTTACCGGTGGATCAGGGGTTGCCCGGTCAGCCGATGGTGTAGCCGGGCAGGAGCTTCTGGAACTCCTTGGCGGTGGCGTCGAGACCGGTCTTGACGTCCTCGCTGCCCTGGAGGATCTTCACGTAGTTCTGCGCGAGCGGCGTGAAGAGCGAGCCGACCTGCGGCAGCGCGACGCGCGGACGGGCGGTCTGCTCCAGGATCGGCTTGAAGCCGGCGATCTTGGCGTCCGCCGTGACCTCGGCCGTGTACGCCGACTTGCGGGTCGGCAGCGTGCCGGTGCCCTTGGCGATCTCGACCTGGCTGTCGGTCGAGGTCATGAACTGGGTGAAGAGGTACCCGGCGTCCAGGTTCTTGGAGCCCTGGTAGACCGCGAGGTTGTGACCGCCGGTCGGCGCCTGGGCCTTGCCACCGGGGCCGGCCGGGACGGGCGCGTAGCCGAGGTTGGTCTCCTTGCCCTTGAAGGCGCTGCCGCTCAGGTCCTCGCTGACCGACCAGGGACCCTGGACCAGCATGGCGACCTTGCCGGTCTTGAACGCCGTCTGCATGTTCTGGTAGGCGTTGGCGTAGTCGACCTTCATCGACGCCTCGTCCTGGATCTTCTTCGCCGTGGTGATCGCGGTGACGGCGTTGGCGTCGGAGATGGTGATCTTCTTGGCCGAGGTGTCGGCCATGTCCGCGTTGTTGCTGTAGAGCAGCGGGAGCAGGAAGTAGGAGTCCGGGTTGAGGTAGGTGCCGTACGCCCCGGTCTTCTTCTTGATGGTCTTCGAGTCGGAGATGAACTCGTCCCAGGTGGTCGGCGGCTGCGCGATGCCGGCCTTCTTCAGGAGGTCCTTGTTGTAGAGGAGACCCAGGGTGTCGGTGACCGAGGGGACGCCGTACGTCTTGCCGTTGTACTTGGTGGTGTTCAGCGGACCCGAGTTGAAGTCCGAGGTGTCCTTCAGCGCGATCGTGCCGTCGAGGGGGGCGATGTAACCGAGCGAGGCGTACTCGGCCATCAGACCGACGTCGGTGCGGACGACGTCCGGGGCGCCCTTGCCACTCTTCGCCGCCGACTTGAACTTCTGCTCGACGTCGCTGAACGGGACGCTCTGGTAGTTCACCTTGATCTTCGGGTACTTGGCCTCGAACTTCTTGATGAGAGCCTTGTACGTCGGGGCTTCGGTCGCCGCGTCCGATGTGTCCCAGTACGTGATCGTCCCGGAAATGTCGCCTGCGGCCTTCGGCTTGCTCGACGAGTTGTCGTCGGAACCACCGCAGGCGGTCGCGGTCAGCGCGATGACGGTCACCGCGGCGGCGATCGATATGCCACGTCGCATATGAACTCCTAGAAGAGGGTTTGCCCGGATCTTCCCTTGGGAGGACCGCGGGTGCCGTCTGTCCCATCGACGGCCGCCGGGCTGGGGAGGAAACTAACAGCGCTGCAAGTCCTTGCGAAAGACGTTGCAAGGAAATTTCCGCAAGATCCCGCAAGCGTGACGTTCCCGTTACCGCAAGGTGTCGCAAAGAGGTCGCAAAGAGGAAAGCGCCGTATCGGGTATGTCCGATACGGCGCTTTCGCTACAGGCTTCCGCGCGGCTCGCGGAAGCCGCTCAGCAGCTGGTCTTGCCCGCGTAGAGCGCCAGCGCCGTGTTCGCGCCGAGGGTCGCCGTGAACTGCCCGGAGCCGTTCACCGTGACGCTGGTGTTGTTCTGGACATTGCAGTACGTCCCCGCCGCGAGGGATGTCTGATAGGTCCGGGTCAGCGAGCCCGACTCGTGGTTGATGGCCACGTACCCCTTGGCGCCGCGGCCGAAGGCGATCGCGTCGTTGCCGTCGTCCCACCAGTCGGTGACCGACTGGCCCCGGGTGGCGTTGCGGAAGGCGACCATCGACTTGATCTCCGGCCAGGCGTGCTGGCACTTCCAGCCGTCCTGCCAACAGGCGTTGACCGTGCCGCCGTTGGGCGGGCCGGCGTCCACGTCCGACCATTCGTAGCCGGAGTTGATGTCCGGGGCGCCGTACGGGTAGGCGAGCATGAAGACGTTGGCGAGGGTGTAGTTCGCCCCGTCCTTGTAGTTGAGCGTCGAGCCGTTGCGTTCGGTGTCGTGGTTGTCGACGAAGACGCCCGCGACGGAGCTGCTCATATAGCCCCAGCCCTCGCCGTAGTTCTTCAGGTAGGCGAGGTTCTCGTTGTTGAAGACCCGCTTGAGGTCGTAGGCGTACCGGAATTCCTGTACGTCGCCGTTGCCGGTGTACTCGGTCGGCTGGACCGCCTCCCCGGCGCCGTAGATGACCTCCTGCTTCCAGTACACCGACGGATTGGTCAGCCGCGACTTGATGTTGGCGAGGTCGGTCGCCGGGATGTGCTTGGCCGCGTCGATGCGGAAGCCGTCCACGCCGTACCCGAGCAGGCTGTTCATGTACCCGGCGATGGTCTTGCGGACGTACTCCTCGCCGGTGTCCAGGTCGGCGAGCCCGACGAGCTCGCAGTTCTGGACGTTGGCGCGGTTGGTGTAGTCGCTGACCGTCGCCGTGCAGTCGTCCATGTCGTACGAGGAGTACAGGCCCGGATAGTTGTACTTCGTGTACGAGGAGCCGCCGGTACCGGTGCCGGAACCCGCCGCCATATGGTTGACGACCGTGTCCGCCACGACCTTCACGCCTGCCGCGTGACAGGTGTTGATCATGTTCTGGAAGGCGGTCGCGTCACCGAGCCGTCCGGCGATCCGGTAACTCACGGGCTGGTACGAGGTCCACCACTGCGAGCCCTGTATGTGCTCGGCGGGTGGCGAGACCTGGACATAGCCGTAACCGGCCGGGCCCAGCGTGTTGGTGCATTCCTTGGCGACCGAGTCGAACTTCCACTCGAACAGAACGGCGGTGACGTCCTTCGTGCCCGGCGGGGAAGCCGCCGCGACACCCGGGGGGAGGGCCACCGAGACCGCCAGGCCCGCCGCGAGGGCGAACGAGGCGGCAAGTGTCTTCCTGGCCATGTTTCCTGCCATGTGGGTGCTCCTGCACTTCGTCGTGCGGGTGGGGGGAACGGAAGCTATCCGTTGGTTCGGGTTTCAGCAAGATGTCGAAAGAACTTCCAACGCGTGTATTGACGTGGCCCCTTGACCGCGCCCACTCTCGCACCGCGGTCAACTTGCTTCCCCAGCAACCCAGTTGGCCGCATTCCCGCACCTCCGTCCCCCGCAAGGAGTTGCCGTCATGCGCTGGATCAGATCACGGGCGTTACCCCTGGCCACAGCCGGACTGCTGGCCCTCGGCGGAGCCGCCGCGCTGCCCGCCCCGGCCGCCCACGCCGCCGTCTTCGACACCGGCATCCCCAACGGCGATGTGATCGCCAACCTCTGGGAGTGGAACTGGAAGTCGGTCGCCGCCGAGTGCACGAACGTGCTCGACCCGGCCGGCTACGGGGCGGTCCAGGTCGCCCCGCCCGCGGAGTCGTTGAAGCAGACGAACTACTACTGGTGGGACGTCTACCAGCCCTACGCCTACAACCTGAACAGCCGCTTCGGCACCGCGGCCCAGTTCAAGACCATGGTCGACACGTGTCACGCGGCCGGCATCAAGGTCTACACGGACGCCGTGATCAACCACACCGCCGCCCAGACGGGCACCGGTTACAACGGCACGGTCATCACCAACAAGTACGACACCCCCGACTACGACCCCGCCGACAGCGACGACTGCACGAAAACCATCTCCAACTGGTCCGACCGGTACGAGGTCCAGCACTGCGAACTGCTCGGCCTGCCCGACCTGGACACCGCCGAGAGCGGCGTCCGCACGAAGATCATCGGCTTCCTCAACCAGCAGATCGACCTGGGTGTCGACGGCTTCCGTGTCGACGCGGCCAAGCACATCGACGCCGCCGACCTGAGCGCCATCGTCGCCGGACTGCACACCACGACCTCCGGCACGGCGCCGTACATCACCCAGGAGATCTACCCCGGCACCCCGCCCGCGCAGGACGAGTACTACGGCACCGGTGACGTCCTCGACTTCACCTTCGCCGCGCAGATGAAGTCCCAGTTCCAGGGCGACATCGCCAACCTGGCCGGCTTCGGGAGCAGTTGGGGCCTGACGGCCGAGGCCAACTCCAACACCTTCGTCACCAACCACGACACCGAGCGCAACGGTTACTCGCTCAGCTACAAGGACGGCGACACCGCGGTCCTCGCCAACGTCTTCCAGCTGGCCCGGGGCTACGGCCGCCCGTCCGTCTACTCCGGCTGGACCTTCAGCCAGAGCGACGAGGCCCCGCCGAACTCCGCCGGTTTCGTCACCGACACCACCTGCGCGAGCGGCTGGTACTGCCTCGACCGCAACACCGCGGTCTCCGGCATGATCGGCTGGCACAACGCGGCGAGCGGCTACGCGGTCGCCAACTGGCAGTCCCCGTCCTCGAACGTCATCGGCTTCGGCAGGGGTGGCGCGGGCTTCGTCGCCATCAACAACAGCTCCGGCGCCAGCACGTACACGTACACGACGGGCCTGGCCGACGGGACGTACCCGAACGTGATCGACGGTGGCGCGACCACCGTCACCGTCACGGGCGGCAAGGCCTCCCTGACCGTGCCCGCGAAGTCGGCGGTCGCCTTCTACGACCCGGACTACATCTGCACGGTGAACTGCGGCGGAGACGGTGGGGGCGGAGGCGGCGGTGGTTCCACCAGCGTCACCGCGACCTTCGACGAGTACGCCTCCACCACCACCGGCACCGATGTGTACGTGGTCGGTTCGGTCGCCGCGCTGGGCAGCTGGAACACGGCGAACGCGGTGAAGCTGGCGGCGTCGGGCTACCCGATCTGGAAGGCCGACGTCTCCGTTCCGGCGAGCACGAGCATCGAGTACAAGTACATAAAGAAGGACTCGTCCGGAAACGTCACCTGGGAGTCCAACGCCAACCGGGCTCTCACGACGGGTACTTCGGCGGTCGAGGTCGACAACTCCTGGAACGTGGCCGACGCCGACGCCACGGACGTGACCTTCGCAGTCAACGCCACCACCGACTACGGCACCAACGTGTACGTCGTCGGTTCCCTCCCCTCCCTCGGCTCCTGGAACACCGCCGACGCGATCCCGCTGTCCTCGGCGTCGTACCCGTACTGGGGCCGACTGGTCATCGTGCCCAAGTCGACGTCGTTCGCGTACAAGTACATCAAGAAGGACTCCTCCGGAAACGTGACGTGGGAGTCCGGCGCCAACCGCGCCTACAGCACCGGCTCGGGAACGGGTTACAGCGTCAGCGACACCTGGCACTGAAAGTTCTTGCTCAGAGTTTCAAGACTCTTGCTGTAAGGCTTGCGTGGGCGATACCGTCGCGCCGGTCGCCCGGCATCGAGGCCGTGTCTCGGCTTGAAGCCGGTCCGGACGAGCTGTTCGAGCCGTAGCCGTACTGAGCCGTATTCACTAGGAGTTCACGCCTGTGGCCCTGATACCGAGATGGCCGGCGCCCGGGGCGCGCCGCCGCACCCCACCCCGGCGAAGAATCGCCGCCGTCGCCGTGGCCGCCCTCGCGGCAGCGTTCCTCCAGCCGATCGCGGCGCGGGCGCAGACCCCGCCCGCGCCGCCCTCGGACGCGAAGCTCGCCGCCGAGCCGGCCCGGCACGACGACACCCGCGAGCAGTTCTACTTCGTGATGCCGGATCGTTTCGCCAATGGCGACACGTCCAACGACCGGGGCGGGCTGACCGGTTCGCGCCTCGCCACCGGGTACGACCCCACGGACAAGGGCTTCTACCAGGGCGGCGACCTGAAGGGGCTGACCAGCAGGCTCGACTACATCAAGGGGCTCGGCACCACCGCCATCTGGATGGCGCCGATCTTCAAGAACCAGCCCGTGCAGGGCGAGGGCAGCAACGCCTCGGCCGGGTACCACGGTTACTGGATCACCGACTTCACCCAGGTCGACCCGCACTTCGGCACCAACAAGGACCTCGCGACCCTCATCTCCAAGGCGCACGCCAAGGGTATGAAGGTCTTCTTCGACGTCATCACCAACCACACCGCCGACGTCGTCGACTATGAGCAGAAGTCCTACGACTACCTCTCCAAGGGTGCCTTCCCGTATCTGACCAAGGACGGGAAGCCCTTCGACGACGCCGACTACGCGGCGGGAGGCGCCGGGTTCCCGTCCGTGGGCGCCGGGTCCTTCCCCCGTACGCCCGTCGTGCCCGCCGCCAAGAAGAACGCCAAGGTGCCGTCCTGGCTCAACGACCCGACGATGTACCACAACCGCGGCGACTCCACCTATGCCGGCGAGTCCACCACCTACGGCGACTTCTCCGGCCTGGACGACCTGTGGACCGAGCGTCCCGAGGTCGTCAGCGGCATGGAGAAGATCTACGAGAAGTGGGTCAGGGACTTCGGCGTCGACGGCTTCCGGATCGACACCGTGAAGCACGTGGACATGGAGTTCTGGACGCAGTGGGCCACCGCGCTGGACGCGTACGCGGCCGAGCGGGGCCGGAAGAACTTCTTCATGTTCGGCGAGGTCTACTCCGCCGACACGTCGATCACCTCCCCGTACGTCACCCAGGGCCGGCTCGACGCCACCCTCGACTTCCCCTTCCAGGACGCGGCACGCTCGTACGCCTCCCAGGGCGGCAGCGCCAAGAAGCTCGCCTCGGTCTTCGGTGACGACTACAAGTACACGACCGACAAGGCCAACGCGTACGAGCAGGTCACCTTCCTCGGCAACCACGACATGGGCCGCATCGGATACTTCCTGAACCAGGACAACCCGAAGGCCACCGATGCCGAGCTGGTGAAGAAGGACGAGCTCGCCAACGAACTGATGTTCCTCAGCCGCGGCAACCCGGTCGTCTACTACGGCGACGAGCAGGGCTTCACCGGTGCGGGCGGCGACAAGGACGCCCGCCAGACGATGTTCGCCTCCAAGGTCGCCGACTACCTCGACGACGACGAGCTCGGCACCGACCGCACGCATGCGAGCGACGCCTACGACACGAGTGCGCCGCTCTACAAGGAGATCGCCGCTCTCTCGAAGCTGCGCAAGGACAACCCGGCCCTCGCGGACGGGGTGCAGACGGAGCGGTACGCGGCCGACGGGGCGGGCATCTACGCCTTCTCCCGTACGGGCGGCAACAAGACCGAGTACCTCGTCGCCCTCAACAACGCGGGCGAGGCGAAGACGGCGACCTTCGCGACCGGCTCCGCCGACATGACCTTCCAGGGGATCTACGGGACCTCGTCCCGGCTGACGAGTGACGCCGGCAAGAACGTCACCGTCACCGTCCCGGCGGGTTCCGCCGTCGTCCTCAAGGCGGCCCGCCCGCTCGGCGCCCCCGCCGCGAAGCCCTCGCTCACCCTGAAGGCGCCGGACGCGGGCGCCACCGGCACCGTCGAGCTCGGCGCCGACGTCAACGGCGGTTCGCTCGACCGTGTCGTCTTCGCCGCCCAGGTCGGAGGCGGGAAGTGGCGGACGCTCGGCTCCGCCGACCACGCCCCGTACAAGGTCACCCAGGTCATCGGCAAGGACGTACCCGCTGGAACCGCCCTGCGCTACAAGGCGGTGGTCGTCGACTCGGCCGGGCGGACCGCGAGTGCGACGGCCACGAGCACCACCGGGACCCCGCCCGCCCCCGAAGTCCCCACCGCCTCCTCGCGCGACTACGCGATCGTCCACTACAAGCGCACCGACGGCGACTACACCGACTGGCGGCTGTACGCCTGGGGCGACCTCGCCGACGGCGAGTCGACGACCTGGCCCGCGGGCCACGACTTCATCGGCCGGGACGCCTACGGGGCCTTCGCCTACGTCAAGTTGAAGCCCGGCGCCTCCAGTGTCGGCTTCCTCGTCATCGACAAGGACGGCAACAAGGACGTCGCCACCGACCGCACGATCGACGTCACCAAGGCGGGCGAGGTCTGGGTCGAGCAGGGCAAGGAGGCCGTACAGACCCAGCGGCCCGACTACCCGGCGCAGGACACCACCAAGGCCGTACTGCACTACCACCGCGCCGACGGCGACTACACCGGCTGGGGACTGCACGTCTGGACCGGGGCCGCGACACCCACGGACTGGTCCAAGCCCCTGGAACCGGTCAGGACCGACGCCTATGGCGCCGTCTTCGAGGTGCCGCTCACCGCGGGTGCCACCAGCCTCAGTTACATCCTCCACAAGGGCGACGAGAAGGATCTCCCGACCGACCAGTCGCTCGACCTCACCGCGAACGGCCACGAGGTGTGGCTGGTGAACGGGCAGGAGAAGTATCTGCTCCCGCAGCCCGCGGGCAGCGCGGCCGCGCTCGACCCGACCACCTCCAAGGCGGTCTGGATCGACCGGAACACGGTCGCCTGGAACGGCTCCGAGGCCGCGGCCTCCACCCAGTTGCTGTACTCCCACGACGGCTCGATCGCGGTCAAGGACGGGACGCTGACCAGCGACGACGAGCGCTGGCTCCGGCTTTCCAGGACGACCCTCACCGACGCCCAGAAGGCCGCGTTCCCGCACCTCAAGGACTACACCGCCTGGTCCGTCGACCCGCGCGACCGGGGCCGGGTGAAGGAGGCCCTGAACGGTCAGATCGTCGCCTCCCAGCGGGCCGCGAACGGTGCCGTGCTCGCGGCGACCGGCGTCCAGATCGCCGGCGTACTGGACGATCTGTACGACGCGACCGAGGCACAGCTGGGTCCGACGTTCCGTGACGGTCGTCCCACGCTGGCCGTGTGGGCGCCGACCGCGCAGAGCGTGGCGCTGGAGCTCGACGGCTCCACGGTCGCCATGAAGAGGAACGACACGACCGGCGTCTGGTCCGTCACCGGCGCGAAGTCCTGGCGGAACAAGCCCTACCGGTACGTCGTGAAGGTGTGGGCGCCCACCGTCCGCAAGGTCGTCACCAACAAGGTCACCGACCCGTACTCGCTCGCCCTCACCGCCGACTCCGAGCGCAGTCTCGTCGTCGACCTGAAGGACAAGTCCCTCGCCCCGAGCGGCTGGTCCTCCCTCAAGAAGCCCAAGGCCGTGCCGCTGCGGGACGCCCAGATCCAGGAGCTGCACATCCGGGACTTCTCGGTGGCGGACAAGACCGTCCCGGCGAAGGACCAGGGCACCTACCTCGCCTTCACCGACAAGAACAGCGACGGGTCCAGGCACCTGCGGGCCCTCGCCGCGTCCGGCACCTCGTACGTCCACCTCCTGCCCGCCTTCGACATCGCCACCGTCCCCGAGAGGAAGTCCGAGCAGGCGACCACCGGCTGCGACCTCGCCTCCTACCCCGCCGACTCCCAGAAGCAGCAGGAGTGCGTCGCCGCGATCGCCGCGAAGGACGCCTACAACTGGGGCTACGACCCGTACCACTACACGGTCCCGGAGGGCTCGTACGCGAGCGACCCGGACGGCACCGGCCGTACGGTCGAGTTCCGCCAGATGGTCAAGTCGCTGAACGAGGACGGCCTGCGGGTCGTCATGGACGTGGTCTACAACCACACGGCCGCCAGTGGTCAGGCGGACACCTCCGTGCTCGACAGGATCGTGCCCGGCTACTACCAGCGGCTCCTCGCCGACGGGTCCGTCGCCACCTCCACCTGCTGCGCGGGCACGGCCACCGAGAACGCCATGATGGGCAAGCTGGTGGTGGACTCGATCGTCACCTGGGCCAAGGAGTACAAGGTCGACGGCTTCCGCTTCGACCTCATGGGGCACCACCCCAAGGCCAACATCCTGGCGGTCCGGGGGGCCCTCGACGCGTTGACCCTCGCGAAGGACGGGGTCGACGGAAAGAAGATCATCCTGTACGGGGAGGGCTGGAACTTCGGCGAGGTCGCCGACGACGCCCGCTTCGTGCAGGCCACCCAGAAGAACATGGCCGGCACGGGTATCGCGACCTTCTCCGACCGGGCGCGTGACGCGGTGCGCGGCGGCAGCCCCTTCGACTCCGACCCCGGCGTCCAGGGCTTCGCCTCGGGGCTGTACACCGACCCCAACTCCTCGACGGCCAACGGCACTTCGGCCGAACAGAAGGCCCGGCTGCTGCACTACCAGGACCTCATCAAGATCGGGCTCAGCGGCAACCTCGCCACCTACCGTTTCACCGACACCGACGGCAAGGAGGTCAAGGGCTCCGAGGTCGACTACAACGGTCAGCCCGCCGGATACGCGGCGGCACCGGGTGACGCCCTCGCGTACGCCGACGCGCACGACAACGAGTCCCTGTACGACGCCCTCACCTACAAGCTGCCCGCCACGACCGGCGCGGACGACCGGGCGCGGATGCAGGTCCTCGCCATGGCGACCGCCGCCCTCTCCCAGGGCCCGTCGCTCTCCCAGGCGGGCTCCGACCTGCTGCGCTCCAAGTCCCTCGACCGCAACTCGTTCGACAGCGGCGACTGGTTCAACGCCATCCACTGGGACTGCCGGGACGGCAACGGCTTCGGACGCGGACTGCCGATGGCGGCCGACAACGCGTCCAAGTGGCCCTACGCCACACCCCTGTTGAGCACCGTCAAGGTGGGATGCCCGCAGATCGAGGGCAGCTCGGCCGCGTACCAGGACCTGGAGCGGATCCGTACGACCGAGAGCGTCTTCTCGCTGTCCACCGCCGGGCAGGTGCAGTCGAAGCTCTCCTTCCCGCTGTCCGGCAAAAACGAGACGCCCGGCGTGATCACGATGGAACTCGGCGACCTCGTCGTCGTCTTCAACGCGACTCCCACCGCACAGGAGCAGACGATCGGCGCCCTGGCCGGGACGGCGTACGCGCTGCACCCGGTGCAGGCGGCGGGCGCCGACCTTATCGTCAAATCCTCCTCTTACAAGGGGAAAACGGGCACGTTCGCCGTTCCGGGGCGCACTGTGGCGGTATTCTCCCGGACCTCCTGAAAGGGCATTACCTTGGTGGGGCAGACCTCGAACCCGGTCTGTCCCACCGGCGTGTCCAAGGGCTGGCAGATGGAAGTCAACGGCAAGCGGACAGACACGACCGTGCTGGTCGTGGACGATGTGGCGGCCAGTCGGTACGCCATGAGCGCCGTGCTGCGCCGCGCCGGTCACCAGGTCGTCCCGGTCGCCAGCGGCTCCGAGGCGCTCGTCGAACTCGACGTACGGCTGCGCAAGGGCACCCTGCCCGACGTGGCGCTCGTCGATGTGGACCTGCCGGACATGAGCGGCTTCGAACTGTGCCGTCGGCTCAAGGCCCGGCCCCACATGGCCGGCCTGCCCGTCGTGCACTTCTCGGCCGCCGCCGTGGACGCGGGTGACCGCTGCCGGGGCCTCGACGTGGGCGGCGAGGCGTATCTGACGGTGCCCGCCGAGCCCGAGGAGATCGACGCGGTGGTCCGGGCCGCGGTGCGCGCCGCCCGTCTCAGGGCCGACGACCAGGCGCTGGCACGGCGGCTGACCCGGCTGGCGGAGACGGTCGTCGCCATCCAGACGGCGCGCTCCCCGCAGGAACTCGCCGACGCCGCCGCCGACGGCGCCGCGCGGCTCACCGGCTCTCCCGCCGCCGTCTTCGTCCTCGGCCCGGACGACGAGCTGTACCGCGGCACCTCACGGGACCGCACCTCGCTCGCGATGCCCGACGAGGGCGCCCACCGGTCCGTGGCCGGACTGCTCCGACGGCTCACCCGGGGGCAGTCGGGCGTCCAGATCACCACGGTGCCCGCGCCGCTGTGGCCGGCCGGGTTCTTCCGGCCGGGCGTGCAGCACGACGCCCGCCTGGCGCTGATCCCCATCCAGGAAGGCCGGGCCTCTGTGTGCCTCGCCACGCCCACCCGCGGGGTGCGCCGGGTCAGTCCCGAGGACGAGGCCCTGCTGGCCCGGCTCGCCGAGGCCACCGCGCTCGCCGCCGAACCACTGCTCATGTACCAGGTCGAACGGCACGTCGCCCTCACCCTCCAGCACAGCTTCCTGCCCCAGCCGCACCGGCTGCCCGAACTGCCGGGCGTCGACGTCGTGGTCCGGTATGTGCCCGCGTCCGCGGAGACCGAGATCGGCGGCGACTTCTACGCGGCCCTGCGCACCGGCGAGGGCGTGCTCACCGCGGTCGGCGACGTCGTCGGGCACTCGCTGGAGGCGGCCACCGTCATGGTGGAGATCAGGCACGCGCTGCGCGCCTACAGCGTCGAGGAGAGCGACCCGGCCGTGCTCGCCGAGCGCCTCGACCGGATGCTCCAGCGCTACCACCCCGGCATCACCACGACCGTCTGCCTGGTCCTGGTCGACCCCGCCACCGGACGCACCCGCATCGCCAACGCCGGCCACATCCCGCCGCTGATCATCCGGGACAACGGGGGCGCCGACTACTCCAAGGCCGCCGGCCCGCTGCTCGGTGTGGGCCTGCCCCACCCGTCGCCCACGGAGCTGTTCCTCGAACCCACCGACCGGCTCCTCATGGTCACCGACGGCCTGATCGAGACCCGGGGCACCGATCTGGCGGTCTCGATGGAGCACCTCCGCGCCGCCGCCACCGGCGCCCTGCCCGGCCTGGACGCCCTCTGCGACACCCTGCTCGACTGTTTCGGCCGGGACCGCGAGGACGACATCGCACTGCTGGCGCTGCGGCTAGGGTGACCGGGAAACCCTAGAACAGGAGTGCCCATGCCGAACATCACCGTCGAGCATTCCCCGGCTCTCGACCACGTCGACTGGCGCGCCTTCGCCCTCGCGCTGCACCCGGTGGTCGTCGAGACCGCCGCCGCGAAGATCGAGGCGTGCAAGACGCGGACGCTGCGCACCGAGGACGAGGTGGTGGGAGCGGAGGCGGACCCGGACGCGCACGCCATCGTGCATGTCACCCTCGCCCTGCTGGCCGGCCGCACCGAGGAGACCAAGGCGAAGCTCACCGAGGCCACCCTTGAGCTGCTGCGCAAGCACGTCGAACCCACCGACGGGCGCACGCTGCACGTGTCCGCCGAGGTGCGCGAGCTCGACCCGTCGTACCGGAAGTACGTGCAGTAACCGCTATGCGGCGGCCGGGGGTGAGGCCAGCGCGATCAACCGGACGGCGAGGTCGGTGAACGGCCCGTCGCCCGGGTCGCCCTTGAGCGCCCGGCGCAGCAGCTCGCCCAGCTCCTTGTCCTGCGTGGCGCTCACCGCGGCCAGCGCCGCGAAGTCCTGCACGAGCTGCACCTCCAGCTCGCCGCGCGGAATCCGCCGCCCGTCCAGCCAGATCAGCGCCGTCGACTCGACGAGCGAGATCCAGGAGCGGATCACCAGCTCCAGGCGGGCGGGCGGGTCCTCGACCTTCAGATGCGACAGGATCTGGACGTAGGCGGCCTGCCGCACCGCGTCGACAAGCGCGTTGGTCTTGGAGGAGCCGACCGCGGGACCGCCGCGCATCAACGCCGAGAAACCGGGCCCGTGGTCGTCCACGAAGTCGAAGAAGCGGCGCATGACCCGCAGCAGCCGCGAGCCCAGGGGGCCCTCGTGCGGCTCCACGAAACGGCTCGCGAGATCGTCCGAGGCGCGCTGCAACGCCGCCTCGTACAGGCTGAGTTTGCCGGGGAAGTAGTGGTAGACCAACGGCCGTGAGATACCCGCGGCCGCGGCTATCTCGTCGATGGAGACCTCGTCGGGTGAGCGTCGGCTGAAGAGGTCGAGGGCGACGCCGATCAACTGCTGCCGCCGCTCCTCGACACCCATCCTGCGGCGTACCCCGGTTGTCATACGAACACCTTACCGATCGGATCCGGCCCCGAACGGGCCGGTCCGGCCATGGTCGTTCACATGTCCAACACGAGGCGATCACCGAGCGCCCGCGACACACAGATCAGCATCGAGTCACCACGCTCCGTGTCGGTGAGCAGTTCGTCGCGGTGCTCGATCTCCCCTTCCAGCACGCGCTGTTGGCAGGTTCCGCAGAATCCCTGCTCGCAGGAGTAGGCGGTGTCGGGCAGTTCGGCGCGTACGGCGGCGAGCACGGTGGTGTCGGCGGCGACGCTCACCGTACGTCCGCTGCGCCGCAGTTCGACCTCGAAGGCGCCGTTGCCCTCGGCGGAGGTGCCCGGCGTGAACCGCTCCAGGTGCAGCGCCGCACCGTCGGGCAGGCGGCGTCCGACCGCCTCCATCAGCCCCTCGGGGCCACAGCAGTGGACGGCCGCGCCCGCCGGCACGTCCGCGAACAGCGCGTCGAGATCCGGCCGTCCGTCCTCGTCCTCGGCCACGACGGTGACCCGGCCGCCGCGCAGCTTCCCGATCTCCTCCAGGAACGGCATCGACGCGCGCGACCGGCCGCCGTACAGCAGCCGCCACTCCGCGTGGTCCTGGACCGCCCGCAGCATCGGCAGGATCGGTGTGATCCCGATGCCGCCCGCGACGAAGACGTACGCGGGCGCCGGCGCGAGGGGGAACCGGTTGCGCGGCCCCCGCACCTCGACCTCCATGCCTTCCCCGAGCTGTTCGTGGACCTCGCGCGACCCGCCCCGCCCGTCCTCGACCAGCCGGGTGGCGACGGTGTACGACGAGGTGTCCTCCGGGTCCCCGCACAGCGAGTACTGCCGTACGAGCCCCGAGGGCAGGACGAGGTCGAGGTGGGCGCCGGGCTCCCAGCGCGGCAGACCGTGCCCCTCCAGGCGCAGTTGTACGACCCCGTCGGCGACCCGCTCGTGCCGGGTGACCAGCAGCCGCAGCGCCCGGGAGCGCGGCCGGCCGGAGATCGGCTCCTCCAGGGCGGGCAGCGGCCACAGCGGCGAGACCTCGATCCGGCGGCGCAGCGCCCGCCGGACGAGCAGGGCCGTACCGGCGACGGCGACGACGGTCCGCAGCCGGGGCGTCATCCGGCTCTCCTCTCGGCAGCCGTCGCCGCCGGTGACGAGGCGAGATAGGCGACCGCCTGCTCGGTCGAACCCTCCTGGGAGGGGTGGTAGGTGCGGCTGAGATAGCGGGGAATGGACTTGAGCATGTCGCCGGTCGACGGCAGTACACCCCGCTTCCCGCCCAGGTAGAAGTCCTTGAAGCTCGCCCTGCCCGCCGTGAGGGTCGGGTCGTTCTCCATGAAGAACCGCGCCCCGCGCTGCCACAGGAAGACCAGGGCGGTGAAGGCCGTGGCCCAGGTCCGGGCGCGGCGCCGGTAGCTCCCGTCGACGTGGAGGAAGAGTTCGAAGGCCACGGACCGGTGCTCGACCTCCTCCGCGCCGTGCCAGCGCATCAGGTCCAGCATGGTGGGATCGGCGCCGCGCCGGTCCAGCTCCTCGGCGTTCAGGATCCAGTCGCCGAGGAAGGCGGTGTAGTGCTCGATCGCCGCGATGATCGCGACGCGCTCCATCAGCCACCATCTGCGGGCCCTGCCCGGCGGGAGGGTGCGGTCGCCGAGCAGCTTCTCGAAGAACCAGTCGACCTGCGCGGTGTACGGCGTCGGGTCGAGCCCGAGTTCCCTGAGGTGGGGGAGTACCTCGTCGTGGGCCTGCGAGTGCATCGCCTCCTGTCCGATGAACCCGATGACGTCCGCGCGCAGCCGCTCGTCCCGGATGTAGGGCAGTACCTGCTTGTACACGTGCACGAACCAGCGCTCACCGGCCGGCAGCAGCAGGTGCAGCACGTTCATGGTGTGCGTGGCGAACGGCTCACCCGGCACCCAGTGCAGCGGTGTGTCCTCCCAGGAGAACGACACCTTCCGCGCCTTGAGCGGTATCCGCTCGGACTCGACCGGCCGGGGCGGCAGGGCGGCATGCTTGTTAGACATGCCGTCAATGTACTGACGGGTAGGGGTCGGGAGAACCCCTGTGCGCCCACTTGTTGACGCGAGGGCCGGCCGTGACACCCGAGGACGGGCCGGACAGGACCTGAGCGGGCCGAACGAAGTCCGCCGCGGTACGTCGGCGCCCTGAAGGGGCGCGGGGCCGTGACATTGAGCGGCTCCGCCGCGTGGGCGCGACCAGCCACGACGGCGCCGCAGACGACCGACGGCACATCCCGGCACTTCCGGCGGAGCGCTCAGCGCAGTCCGTCGACCGCCCGTCCGTCCGTCAGGGTGCCCTTCAGTCCGGCCTGATCCCCCCGCTTCGTCCGTACGGCGAGCAGCGCGCCCCGGGCCGACCCGCTCACCCCGCCCGTCGTGCTGATCGAGGCGGTGTCCTTGCTGCCCGCCGCGAGGAGGTACCAGTCGCCCGTGCCCGACTTCCACAGCACGCCCGCCAGCACATGGGGGTCACGGCTGCCGCACGCGGGCGAGTTCTCGGCCTTCGCCGCGATGGCGCCGTACGCCCCGTCCGGGGTGTGGAACTGGGCCAGGACACGGGTGCCGTCGCCCCGCCAGGTGTCGGCCCGGGTGCACACCCAGGCGGCCTGCCCGCTCGCGTCGGGCAGCGGCTGCTGCGCGTACTGCCAGGCGTTCACGGTCCGCACGCCCTGGGAGCGCACGGCGGCCAGGGAGCAGGCGAACGGCGCCCAGTTGCGCAGCGCCGCCGGGCCCGCGGCCTCGTGGGGTGTCGCGGGCGGCCCCGAGGTGAGATGGGCCGGGATCAGCTCGCCGAGATCGGTCAGCAGGTGCGGGCCCGAGGTGTCGGTCACCTCCATGACGTTCCACGAGGTGCAGGTGCCGGCCGGGGCGGGACCGGCCAGCGGCGTGCTGACACCCTCGGCCGAGAGGGTGAGGGGCGTCGGGCCCGCGGTCGGCTTCATCAGGTCGCGCTCGGCGGCCCTGGTCACCCAGGGGGCGGTCAGATAGCGGACGTTGCCGTCGGCCCGGTCGAGGACCAGCGCCTCCGCCTCGGCCCCGGTCGCGCCGTCGACCCGGGCGAAGTCGAGGGCCGCGCCGCCTGTGTCGGCGCGCGACTCGGCGTACCGGGCGATGCGCAGTCCGTCGTAGAAGAGCACCACGCGCGCCTGGTCCGCATCACCGGCGTACAGCAGTTGCGGCGGTCCGGCCGGGGCACCCGAGGGAGTGCCGGGCGTCGCCGAGACCTGCACGGACTCGCCGGGCCTGGCCCAGACGGCGAGCGCGCGGCGCAGCAGCGCGGTGTCCCCGGCGAGGTTGCCGCGCGCGGGCCACACGGAGAAGTCGGTGCGCGCGGACGACCGCCACGCCGTCGGGGCGACCCGCGTCACCTTCCCGGGGTCGAGAGCGGCCTCGGCGGCCGGGTTCTGCGCGTACGACGGGGCGGCGGCGCCGTCGGGTCCCCAGCCACCGCTGGGCAGGGCGAGCAGCGCGCCGCAGACGGCCGCCGCGACGCCGGCGGCGAGCGCGGCCTTCATGTGCTGTCTGCGCCGCATCAGGTCGGTGGGCCGGGCGTGCAGCGAACAGGGGTCGAACTCGGGGGACAGGAGCAGGGCGTCCCTGGCCTCGACACCGCCCGCCTCCTGGAGCGCCGCGCCCGGGTCGTCGACGCCCGCGGCCGTCAGTACCTTGCGCACGTCGGGGTCGGGCAGCTTCTCCAGGCCGCGCAGGACATACGCCGCGCGGGCGGGACTGGACAGGGCCGACAGCCGCTGGTCCAGGGCGAGTTCGTCGGCGCCGCCCGAGCGCGGGAAGAGCCTCAGGCCCCACACCTGGGGCAGCAACGGAGGCAGTTGGGACCGCTTGGGCCAGGCCGCGCGCCGCAGCGGCACCCCCGCCTCCAGCGCCGTACGTACGACCTTGAGGCGGACGAGGGCGTAGCCGGGGTCGCCGTCGCGGCCGGTGGCCTGGGCCGGGATCAGGGTGGCGGTCGTGCGCCCCCGGGGCAGGGCGCGCTGGGTGAGGGCGTGCGCGGTCAGCACCCGTCGGTTGCGGCCGAGGCTCGGCGGCAGCACCAGATAGGCGAGCCGGACGAGCCGCGGGTAGTGCTCGACGAGAGCGGCCTCGGCCTGCTCGACGTCGACGACCGGTCCTGGGGAGGCTGCGGAGCGCGGGGCTACATCCTGTGACTGCACGTTCAGCAAAACGAGCGAATCGGTGGATGGTCACCTGGCTCCGGAGAGTTACTCCCCGGGTGGTACGAGCAACCGCGCGTAGTTCGCCATGGACCGCTGGTAGCGCGGCAGATGGGGCGCGAGAGCGGCGATCACCAGCGAGAGGCCCTCGCGTTCGCGGCCCAGGTCGGCGAGGCAGAGCGCGAGGGTGGCGCGTACGGCATCGTCCAACTCGTCGGAAGGGGCGTCGAGTTCGGGAGTGAGGAGCTTGACGCCCTCCTCGGCCTGCCCGATGTTCCGCAGGGAACTGGAGAGTTGGATCTTGGTGCGGCGGGCGCGGTAGCCGCCGAGGCCGCGGGCGAGCGCCTCCCGGTACAGCGGTACCGCCTGGTCCGAGTGGCCGGTGGAGTCCCAGGCGCAGGCCCGCTCGAAGGGGCCGACGGGGCTGTCCGCGGGCAGTTCGGCGACCAGCGCGTCGATCACCGCCCTGAAGTCCGCCGCGTCCGCTTCTTCATAGTCGTCGAACGTGGCCCAGGCCGCCGCCGTACGCTCTTCCCAGTCTTCGGTCACGGCCACACCTTCGCACACACGTGCCCGTTGCGGCATCGGCATTCCCACCGGATGCCTTTCCGTCCGTAACGGGGGAGATTGAGCACTTGGCGCGCCGCAGCCGTATCGAAGACCAGGGCCCTCGCCGGGGCTCTCGACGGCGTGGGCGCCGACAGGTACCGGAGGAACGTATGAGGTTGACACGCGAAAAGCTGAGCGGGCACGGCCTTGCGGTCGTCGCGGCCGCGGCTCTGCTGGCGCTGACCGGCTGCGGCGGGTCGGGCGGGGGAGGAACCAAGAGCGACTCGGCCGACCGGGTCCCGGCCACCGCGACCGGCAGTCTGGAGGATCTGGCGGCCGAGGTGAAGTGCAAGCCGGACATACAGACGGATGCCGACGAGATCCGTCAGGCGATCTGCAAGAACACCGACGGCAAGTTCGTCCTCGCGACCTTCGCCACCGACCGCGGCCAGCGCGAGTGGATCAACGATGCGAAGGACTACGGCGGGTTCTACCTCGTCGGCGCCAAGTGGGTCGCCGTCGCCGACCAGAAGGTGGTCACGGAGCTGCGCGGCACGCTCGGCGGTGACATGGAGGTCGGGACCGACCACCACCAGCATTCCCACAGCGGCTGAGCCGCACGTACGGCACACACGCAGAAGGGCGGGGGGGGGGGGTGCCCCCCCCCCCCCGCGGCGAGGCGGGCCCCCCAGACGGGGTAGTCACAAAAACAA